>DXAK01000048.1 GCA_019117065.1 Candidatus Mediterraneibacter pullicola
AGTTGGGCACCGAGATTACCAAAAGCCTTACTATTGCTATAATTGCGGATCTCCATATCCGTGGACACAAAAAATACTGGATAATGCAGTAGAACTCCTTTCTCTGGATGATGAATTAGATAGTTCTTCTAAAGAACTGATTAAAAGTGCCATCCCGGATTTAATTGTTGATACACCTACGACTCCTATTGCCATAGCAAAATATCGTAAAGGAATTGCAAATGCCGGACAAATTATAAAGGACTCTCTGCGCCAGCTTTTAATTGATGTCATAAGCGAAACTGCTAAAAAGACTTTGTTCCCGTAGGCTTTGCTTTTCTCCTTTCTTAATCAGCTCGAAATATTAACGAAACCAGCCGGAGGGAATTCCCGTATATACCTCCGCAAAATGGAAAGCGGATCTCTCCGGCTTGTGTTCGGAAGTAATACAGTTGAATTGTCAAGTATCTCGGAAATTATCCGTGCTATTACTGATGCGATCCGAACTTTCAGGTTAACATCGGTTGAAAAAGAAGCATTGCAAGAAAGCACTCGGAAACAAAAACTGGAAAATGATGCTAGACAATTAAGTATTATCAACTCACAAATTAAAACATTGTGCCATACTTTGGGGCTTTCTAGTGACGACCCCGGTGATGTAGAAAAAATACAAAAGCTGTGTCTCCCGGTAATTCGATACATAAACAATAACCCCGTCGGACAAGTCGGTGATTACAAATATGACCTAACTCAAGATTTAAAACTACTTGAAGATTTTTATTTAAAAGACAAGTGATAAATATATACCGATAATTTAATCTCGGTAATACAGCGGAAAAGGTGTAACCTCGGAAGAGATAATCTATGTGGTATTTCTTGGAGAAAGAGAAGTTTATTTTGAATTTTGATATCATATATGATATTATAAACATACAATAGGAGATAATATGAGTACTATTGAAAAGAGGCTGAAGAAATTTTATAGGAAACCTATACCAAATGACATTACTTTTGAAGAAATAGAAGTAATTGCAAAATATTATGGGTGTCAAGTTTCTACAGGCGGAAATCATAGCAAAAAAATTGTTCATGTTCCTTCTGGAACTGTTATTCCTATCCCTATTCACGGGAAAACCGTAAAGGAAGCCTATATTAAGCAACTTAAAGACTTATTCGATTTAATTAAGGAGGACTACCAATAATGTTATATGAATTTAAAGTTTATCAGATGAAAGTCGAAAATCATATATTCTGGGTAGCAGAAAGTCTGTCCTTAAAAGGGTGCGTTGGACAAGGGGAAACATCTGAAGATGCAATTAAAGAATTAGGAGAAAATGAAAAGGAATGGTTGGATACCGCAAAAGAATTCGGAATTCCCATTCCTCCCATAACATATAAAAAGGGAAAAAACTATAGCGGAAAACTGGCGTTGCGAATGTCTCCATATGTACATGAAAAAGCAGCAGAAACTGCTCAAGACCTTGGAATTAGCCTGAATCAATTTGTTAATGATGCACTCATAGCATATACCTCAGATGTGAGTGATTCTTTTAGAAAAGAGAAAATTCCATACCCAGATACTGAGATGAGTACCCATATTATTAATTTCCCAGTACAAAATAATTCGCAGTTTAGTAATGTTCAAGAAGAATTGGAGGAAATGTGATGATTCCTATGCTTAATTTCAAGTTACAGTCCGTCACTACTACAGAAATTATTTTAATTAATAAGCGCACTCTAAATGGAGAGCAATTAAAATTCAATCTTTCCAGAAGATGTCGAAAAAGTGACGGGAAAGGAAATGAATATATAGGGGAGTGTTCTGCCGAACTGCTATTAGTTGACGAGGAGAACATTGAACGAGACGATCGAACCTTTTATGTAAAAGTGGCTTTAAATGGAACTTTCATTTGTAATGAATCCCAAGAAGATATCACCGATGAAGCTCTTCATTCTTCCACCATGCTTGAGCTTCTCCCACATGTACGCGCTTGCTTAGCCTCTACGATGACTAATGCAGGGCTAACACCTTATATTATTCCAAACTCAATTATCCCTGAGTTTTCTTAACTTAAAAACCGCCCCTGCACTCCCAGAGCCGCCGGGGCATGGAAAAGGTATAACCGCTTCGGCGATTATATAGTGGTGTACAAAAGAACAGGGGAAAGAGAGGAAACTATGAAAAAGAAACTTTTAGTACTTATGATTGCTGGAATGATGTCTCTGTCGGCTGTGGCCTGCGGTGAAACATCCGACACACAGGAGCCTGATACGCAGGAAGCAAACGACAACACAGGGGACGAAGCAAGTGGCGATGACGCAGCTGTAGATGAGGCTGATTCAGAAGATGATGGCATCATCAATTTTGATGGTGAGGGTTATAATGTAACCTATGTCAAGCACGAAACTGGAACTGATTACGAAGGGAATCCATGCCTGTATTACTACTATACATTTACAAATAACGGCGAGGAAAACACCAGCGCGGCAGTAGCATCCTATATCCAGTGTTTCCAGAATGGAGTTCAGTGTCAGAGTGCTATAACAACAGAGTCCAATGATTCAATAAATAACTACATGATGGACGTTCAGCCGGGCGGAAGTATCGAAGTATGTCAGGTATTCTCCTTGTCAGATACGAGTGATGTTACCATTGAAGCATCCGAGCTTATTTCGTTTGATGACACCAAAGATACTCAGATAATTACGCTAGAATAATATGCCGATTATGCGCAATATATAAAAACCGCCCCGGTGTGCCAACACCAGAGCGGCCGGGGCATCCACAAACGAATAATGTATTTACCCGGGCAGCCGGGGGACGTGCTCTCACCCGATTCCGAGTCCTTGCGGAAGGTGGTGATTATTATGAGTACATATGAGGAACTGAGCTTGATCGTGAGCACCGCCTTACTGATAGTATCCATTCTGAATTTTACGCATAAGAAATAGCCGTCCTGCTCTCGTCAAAGTTTAGGAACGGCTATTTCGTAGCTTAGTATTAGCTTTCGCCGGGTCGGGTGACCTGCACTCACCTTCCGGCTGTCCTGTTAAGTACATTATAGCAAATGTACCCAAAAAGTCAACCGTCCGATGCGCCAACACCAGAGCAGCCGGGGCACTCAAAACAGAATAATATTTCAGAATGATTCTAATATTATAGAAAAGTTCACAAAAAATATATTGATTTTTTACTGCAATGGGCATATTATTATAGTACATCACAAATGTGGTGTATTTAAAGAATGTTCGCAATTAGCATTTGCGCAACCATCCATGAGAGTGTACCCCTAGCAGTAATCCTCCCACCATAAGGGAAGCGATGACCCTAGGGGTATTTTTCTGCAAAGGAGAATATGTTTATGATACGAACTGCAATATTAGTCGACGGGGCATTTTATAGAAAACGCGCATATAACCTTTTTGGGGATCTTCCTCCCGCAAAACGCGCAAAAGAGTTATCTTCTTATTGTCACAGGCATATTAAAGAAGAAAAGGACGGCGCTCACTTATATAGAGTATTTTATTATGATTGTCCTCCAATCTCCAAAAAAATTTATCATCCACTTTTAAAAGGCAAATAGATCTCTCTCAAACGGATGACTACATCTGGGCAAATGATTTTTTCAAAGAATTAAAGCATCAGAGGAAATTTGCATTAAGACTTGGACGCTTAGCAGAAGAGCAAGCTCAATTCACCATAAAGCCGGATTCTTTCAAAAAAGTCCTGAATGGATCAAAAAAATTAGATGATCTAAACGAAAAAGATTTCGCTTTATCTGTTTCTCAAAAAGGCGTTGATATGCGAATCGGAATTGATATAGCATCTTTGGCTTTTAAAAAGCAGGTTGATCAAATTATCTTAATATCAGGTGATAGTGATTTTGTCCCTGCCGCAAAACAGGCTCGCCGGGAAGGCATTGACTTTATTTTAGACCCCATGAGATCTCCAATTAAAGAAGATTTGTTTGAACATATTGACGGAATGAGAACAAAAGCACCTAAAAAGGACCCAAAATAGCAAAACCGTCCAGCACTGGTAATACCGAACGGCTAATACATATCCGAAGATATGCACATATTTTGACCAAGAGTATTGTATCATCTTCGGGCGGCCGTCACAATCCAGAACATAAGTTCATGGTCTGGCTGTTATTTTTATACCTTAAAGGAGATGATATTATGGCAACCGCTAAGAAATTACCATCAGGGTCATGGCGTTGTCAAGTGTTCAGCCATTATGAACCCGTCTTTGACGATCAGGGTCATGTTGTAATTGATCCCAAAACTCAGAAACCGAAAAAGAAACGAATCTATGAATCATTTACAAGTGATGATCCAACGCGCAGAGGAAAAGCCGAGGCAGAAGCAATGGCAAATGACTTTTATCTGAATCATAGGAATAAGAGCCGGCACCCGGAACGGCTTACTGTTTTTGAGGCTATCGACAAATACATTACAGCTGCTGATGTCGCATTAAGTCCTAAAACGATTGAAGAATATTGGAAAATCCAAAAAAATAGCTTCCAAGGGATAATGTCTCTTGAACTCCGGGAACTTACAGATGACATTCTTCAAGAAGCCGTCAACATTGAAAGTAAACGCCCAAACCGGCGCTGCACAAAGAACCCGCGTCCTATATCGCCGAAAACAGTACGAAATTCCTACGGCTTAATATCCGCAGTTATCAATCAATATGGAAACGGATATACACCAAAGGTTAAGCTTCCAGAGGTTCCGCGAAAAATTATTGACCTTCCGGATCCTGAAATCATTTTCAATATTATCAAGGGAACAGATGCGGAGCTCCCCTGCCTTCTCGCGATGTGGCTCAGTTTTTCACTCGAAGAAATCCGGGGGCTGAAAAAATCATCCGTACAAGGCAACTATATAACAATCAATCAGGTTGTAGTCGATGTGGGCGGGAAAGCAGTTGAAAAAGATCTGGCAAAGACTGCAACAAGGATCCGCCGTCACCGAATTCCGGCGTACATAAAAACCCTGATTGATTCGCTCCCTGCCGATCAAGAGCAGCTCGTCCCGGGATCCGCTGATTCGATTGGGAAACGCTTTTCACGGCTTATGGAAAAAAATGGGATCAAAATGAACTTCCATAAGCTGCGACATGTGAACGCATCTGTTATGGCTTATCTGAAAGTCCCGGAAAAATACGCATTGGAACGCGGGGGATGGAAAAGTGATAAGGTTATGAAAAGAGTCTACACACATACTTTTTCGGACAAGAGGCTCGAAACCGATAATGTAATCGATCAGTATTTTGAAGAGGTATTAGATATCAAAAGTAAAGATGCGGCATTTGACAAGAAGAAATACAAAGCGTGGCTTATTCTCTTTGACAAGCCAGATAATAAAAAATCTATGCGGGCTTTCAAAGAATTCATGCAACACGAAATGCAACACGAGAATTGAAAACCCGCATAAACACTAGCTTTATACAATGGAGTATACGGGATTCGAACCCGTGGCCTCAACAATGCGAATGTTGCGCGCTCCCAACTGCGCTAATACCCCGTAATGGTTATGGAAACAACGGGGCTCGAACCCATGACCTCCCGCTAGTCAGGCGAGCGCTCTCCCAGCTGAGCTATGTTTCCACATCCATCGGTTATTATATCACTCTTCAACAAAGATGTATAGCCTTAATTTCTCTTTCACCGAGGCACGACCGCAACCGCCTGCATATGCTGCGCACCGTGCCGTTTCTCTACGACTTCTTTGGGATAGCGGATCACACCGTTCCCGCCATATGGATCGTTAAAATAATACCCTTCTTTATCATAACCAACGAGAAGCATACAGTGTTCATTGGAGATCCATATGAATGTTTCTCCTGTATCGAAAAGTTTCCATTCCGGTCCGGCAACAGGTTCTCGCATATTGATGCACGCCCAGTAAATAACCGGCATGCCTTTCTCGATGTAGCGGTGGAGAAGCTCCGCTGTGGGCGTCCCTGTTTCATCTACCACTATATAGCGTTTGTCAGCCTCATTAAACGTATCTTTCTGTCCGAGTCTTTGGACGCCGTCACTGCCCGAAGCTGTCCATTCATCCAGCGCTCTGCCCAAAGCCCGCGCGATCACCGGGGCATAACATCCGAAAGAACCTTCATCATACGGACTTCCGCAGAAATATTTACGCGGGTCAGGGCCGTAAAGCTCCCCGTCCCGCTGTTCAAATTCTTTCTGTTCCAGATAGTTTTCTATAAACTCGTCCACCGTAATGTCAACTCCCAAAAAACGGAGTAGCATCACCGCGGACACGCTTTCACACCCGGTCGGATATGTACCGCTTTGATCAATATACGGCACATTGATCAGGACCCGGCCTGTCCTTCCTTGTTCCACACCATGCGGCATGCCGTCACACATTTCCTTTCTCCTGCCTTTTACCGAGAACAATCTTCATAGTGATAAGCACTCCAAGGAGAACGAGTAGGTTCACGCCCAGCACTATCCACCAGATATGCACAACCCCTGCAAGAATGTATCCAAAGAAACAGATAACTGCCACAATCGCCGCATACTGCATCTGTGTGGACACATGGTTGATATGATTGCTCTGCGCCCCCGCCGAAGACATGACCGTCGTGTCCGAAATCGGGGATACATGATCACCGCACACAGCACCAGCCAGCACCGCGGACACAGAGATAATCATCATCTCCATATTGCTGTTTCCCGAGAACATTCCCGTGGCAATAGGTACCAAAATTGCAAATGTCCCCCACGACGTACCCGTGGAAAATGAAAGGAATACTGCCGCCGCAAACAACACCGCTGGAATAAAAATACTTGCAGAAGCATTGTCCCCTACAACATGGCCTACAAAATCCGCAAGTCCTAGCGCGTCTCCCATTCCCTTTAATGACCATGCGAAAATGAGGATCGTAACAGCGGGAACCATCAGTTTAAACCCTTCTACAAGACTGTCCATAAACCCTTTAGATGTCACGACCTTCCTTGGCAGATATAAAAACACCATGAAGAAAATCGTCACCATTGTGGCAAAAATCAAGCTGGTCTCAGCGTCGCACCCTGAAAACGCTGTGATGATATCCGTAGCGCCGCCGAGATATCCCGTGTAAATCATCGCCCCAATCGCTGATATGATAAGGACTGCAACAGGAAGAACCAAATCCATAACTTTTCCATTCCTATTGACCTCTTCTTCCGGCACCTGCTCGAACTCTTCCGCCCCAGTAGTAAAGAGATCGCCCTTTGCCGCGTTATCCTCGTGCTTCTTCATCAGACCGAAATCAAACGCTGTGATAGAGGTAAAAAACACCATTACAATCGTGAGAATTGCATACAGATTGTACGGTATTGTATTGAGAAAGAGCTGGAATCCGCTGATTCCCGCATCTTCTGGCACGTAAGAATTAACTGCCGCAGCCCAGCTTGAGATCGGTGCGATGATGCAGACTGGAGCTGCCGTCGCGTCTATGATATACGCCAGCTTAGCCCTTGATACCTTATAGCGGTCTGTCACAGGCCTCATAACTGACCCCACCGTCAGGCAGTTAAAATAATCATCCACAAAGATCAGGATGCCGAGCCCCGTCGTTGCAAGAAGGGCGCTGCGCTTTGATTTAATCTTCGTTCCCGCCCATCTGCCGTAAGCTCCAGAGCCTCCCGACTTCGCCATAAGCACGATAATCATTCCCAACAGCACGTCGAAAATCAGGATATTCAAATTCATGCTGTTCTTCATGATATCAAAGAAATTCACGAAAGCATTCCACGGGTGAAATCCGCTGTATAGCAGAGCGCCCACCGCCACGCCGATAAAAAGGGAGCTATAAACCTCCTTCGTAATCAGCGCAAGAATGATCGCCAAAAGAGGTGGGACAAGAGCCCACCACGTTCCGATAAACATTGAACTGTCCATATGTACTCTCCATTCCTTTTTACTGTATCTGGTGTCAGAAAACCTAAAAAGCGCCTCCCGCTTTACTTTCCGACTTCTGATATTTCTTCTATTGTATAGAACCTTGAAACAATTGACAAGCGTAATTCGTAAAAGAACCTCTGATTTGTGTAAATAAAGGCAAACTCCTGCCCCACAGATCAAGAAAAGAGCTCCATCCGCGGTACTCCTGCCAATGGAACTCTTTCCCATCATTTTTTATAATTTTTTATATAAGAAAGGCCCACCTCTGCCGGGTTACAGCAGCCCTGCTATCTGCGGCAGCCAGAGGCTGACAGCAGGAACGTATGTAACAAGCAGAAGCCCGATCAGTATCGCAATGTAATACTTAAGCATGTATGGCATTACCTTTGCAAGGCTGGTCCTGCCCACTTTGATGGCAACAAACAGCGTATTTCCTACCGGCGGCGTAATATTACCGATACACAGATTATAGACAAGGATAAGCCCAAACTGTACCGGATTCATGCCAAAAGTCTGTACAACCGGAAGAAACAGCGGTGTGAAGATAAGAATCGCCGGTGTTACGTCCATAAATGTTCCCGCGATCAGCAGGATCACATTCATAATCAAAAGGATGATGACCGGATTCTGAGTCAGCCCGAGAAGAGCTGCAGAGATTGCCTGTGGGATCTGTGTAAAAGACATCACCCATCCGAGGATGTTAGAAACACCGATCAGGAACACAACCATACCGCTCATCTTTGCGCTCTCCACTACGATATCCCAGAACGATTTCCATGTGATATTACGGTAGCAGATCCCGAGGATCAGCGCGTATACAACCGCAATGGCAGAGCCCTCCGTAGCTGTGAACACACCTGCGATGATTCCGCCGATCACAACAACGATCAGTGATAACGACGGGATTGCCCTAAGAGTGCAAACGCCCAAATTCTTCCAGTCAAATTTCCCGGGAAGCCCCTTGTAACCTTTTTTCTTCGCGATCAGCGCCGCAACTACCATACAACAGATTGTCCAGATGATCCCCGGCACATATCCTGCCATGAACAGCGCTGCGACCGAAGTTCCTCCTGCTGCCAGCGAATATGTGATCAAGGCGTTAGACGGCGGGATTAGCAGTCCCGACGGAGCGGACGCACCGTTGGTCGCCGCACAGAGCGCTTTGTCATACCCCTGCTCTTCTTCTCCTTTTTCAACCATGCTTCCTACTGCTGCCGCAGCCGCGGACGCGGAACCGGAGATTGCTCCAAAGAGAGCATTTGCTCCTACGTTCGTCACCAGCAAGGCTCCCGGAAGCTTCCCGAGTATCGCCATAACAAAATCTACAAGACGCTTCGCGATTCCGCCTTGGTTCATCAGATTCCCCGCAAGAATGAAAAAGGGGATTGCCGTTAAACTGAATTTGCTCATTCCCACAAAAATGCGTTGCGAGCCTGTCACGACCGATACATCGAGCGCAACTGTCTGAAGTATACACACAAGCGAGGATATGCCGATGGCATAAGAAATCGGCACTCCTATGATCAACAACACTGCAAGAATCACTATAATGATTAACAAGGACTGGATTGCCATAACTTATACCTCCTCCTTTTTCAGCTCTGCATTTCCCTTACTGATATCAACAATATTTAGCACCGTATAGACCATGTTAAGCACACCGCACAACGGAAGCACTACATAGAACACACCTACTGCAACACCGAGGGATGATGTCATCTGTCCCATGGCGAGTTTGGCGATAGATATTCCGCCGTATACGAGAATGATAGCTGAAAATGCAAAAGCGATAAGTTCTCCGATGATTCCGAAAAATTTCTGCATTTTCCCACTCATCCGTTCCACGATAACAGGGATATTCATGTGACCGCGCTCCCCCGTGATCAATGACGCCCCCAGGAGGCTTGCCCACGCGAACAGATAAGATACCAGTTCTTCCGACCATGAGGATGGATTCTTCAGGACATATCTTGTAAATACCTGCCAGCAGGTCAGGACAACCATCGCAAGAAGGCTGACTCCTGCCAGTACATTTAAAATTTTATTTAAAACCTTTCTCAGCTCTTTCATTTCCTGATCCTCCCTTCCTATTCCTCAGACGGATATTCCTCGTTGTACGCTTGGATAGCTTCGTAAATCGGCTCAAGATCTGGGTATTTCTCCAGCATGCTGTCGTGCATCGGCAGGCATATTTCCCTGAAAGGCTCCGTGTCCGGATAAAGAAAGGTTACACCCTGCTCGTTTTCCGCGCGTTCTTTCGCCTCTGCCACAGCGTCTACCCACTCTTCTCTCTGCACCTGATTTACAAGCTCGAATCCTTCCTCGAACACTGCCCTCTCTTCACTGTCAAGTCCGTCGACAAATGTATTGCTTCCAATGAGAATGTCCGGGATCATCTGGTGCATATCGTAGGAATAGTATTTGCAGACGTCGCCGTGCCCATTGTCCGTAAGAGCCAGCTCATTGTTCTCGGCTCCGTCGATGATCTTTGACTGCAGTGATGTATATACGTCGCCGAATCCCATGGGTGTCGCGGAGCCGCCCAGACGGTCCATCATTTCCACATTGGTCGGGGACTGCTGCACACGAATTTTCATGCCTTTCAGGTCATCCGGCGTCTCGATAGCAGTGTCCACCGTATAGAAATTTCGGGTTCCTGCATCCAGCCATGTCACTGCCTCGAACCCTGCCTGTTTGGTCGACTCGAAAATCGGACCTGTGATATTCTCATCATCCATTGCCACGTGGTAAGCTTCGCTGGATGCAAACAAATACGGGAGGTTAAATAAGGTATAGTTATCACTGAATGTCTCCAGCAGAGAATTTGATGCCACGCAGAAATCGATCGCTCCTGTCTGTGTCAGTTGCACCATCTCATTCTGAGATCCCAACAGTTCGCTTGGGAATACTTCCACGTCATATTTATCCCCCAGTTCTTCTTCTATGAATTCTTCAAACGCCAGAAGAGCGATATGGGTAGGATGGTTCGTTGACTGGTTATGTCCGATACGGATGATTTTTTTCGCATTTTCCGATGATGAAGCGCCGCATCCGGCCGTCATCCCCACTGTCATTGTGAGTAACAATGCCAGCGCAACCGCTCTATATCTTTTTTTCATATCAGTTATCCTCTCTCCTTCTTAGAAATATCAATATACAGGAACGAAGTTTATACCCCCGAATACGCAGCATATCCGCCATCGATCGGAATACATACCCCCGTGATGAATCCGGCGGCGTCATTATTAACAAGGAACAGCACTGCTCCTACCAGCTCCTCGAGCTCTCCGAATCTTCCCATCGGAGTGCCTGCGAGTATCTTCGCCGTGCGGGCTGTCGGCGTCCCGTCCTCATTGAAGAGAAGCCCACGGTTCTGGTTGCCCACAAAGAATCCCGGCGCGATCGCGTTCACGCGGATACCAGACTTTGCGAAATAGGTCGCCAGCCACTGTGTAAAGTTTACTATAGCCGCCTTTGCACCCGAGTATGCCGGAATCTTCGTCAACGGGGTGTATGCGTTCATGGACGCTATGTTCAGGATATTCCCGTCCCTGTCAATCATATCCGCGGCAAATACCTGTGTCGGGAGCAGAGTCCCCAGCCAGTTCAGAGCGAACACGAACTCCACGCCGCTCTTGTCAAGGTCGAAAAATGTCTTGCAGTTCTCGATATCTTTCGCCTCAAAGTGAAACTCATTGTCCGTAGTCGCCCGCGGATTGTTCCCGCCCGCTCCGTTTATCAACACGTCGCAAGGTCCCAAGTCCTTTAATATCTGCTCGTGGACCTCATCCAGATTTTCCCGCTCCAGCACATTTGCTTTATATGCTTTCGCCGTACCTCCGTCTGCCGTAATCTTTGCGGCAACCTTTTTTGCAGCCTCCTCGTTCAGATCGAGCACCGCCACCTTGCCGCCCGCCGCTGCCATCTTCTCCGCAAGCATCCCGCAGATCGCGCCGCCTGCTCCCGTAATCACGCACACTTTACCTGTCAGATCTGTATTCAGTACATTTTTCTCCATAATAACACTCTCCTTCTACTTTCCTGCTACTTTCTCACACACTTCAAACAAACCGTTTATGTATGCTGCGCCGAGCGCTCTGTCATACAATCCGTATCCCGGTTTCCCATCCTCGCCCCAGATCATTCTTCCGTGATCCGGGCGTACATACCCGTCAAATCCCGTCTCAACAAGAGCTTTCGTGATCTCGTACATATCAAGCGAACCGCATGAGGACAGATGCGCCCTCTCTTCAAAAGAACCGTCGTCCATAATCTTCACATTGCGCATGTGCATGAATCCGATCCGTCCCATGGAGGAATATTTGCGCACAAGTCCGGGTATATCATTGAACTTTGCGCAGCCGAGCGATCCGGTGCAAAAGCAGAGGGTGTTAGACGGGGAATCCACAATGGACAGATACCGGTCCAGATTCGCCTCGCGCGTGATGACACGTGGAAGCCCGAAAATTGGATACGGCGGATCATCCGGATGAAGCGCCATAACGACTCCACACTCCTCAGCCACAGGAATCACTTTCTTTAAGAAGATCTCGATATTCTCCCACAATCCTTCCTCACCCAGTTCCCCATATGCCCGGATCAGTCCGCGCACCTCGTCCTGCGTATAGCTTGCGTCCCATCCGGGAAGGTTGATATCATCCTTAAGCGGATCGAGGTCTTTCATCTGATCCCAGTACATAACAAGACTTGTGGAACCATCAGCCGCTTTCTTGTCAAGCTGTGTTCTCGTCCAGTCAAATACAGGCATGAAATTGTAAGTCACACATTTGACGCCGTATTTTGCACAACGGCGGATATTCTCGCAGTAAACGCCGATATGCTCGTCGCGCTTCTCCGTCCCCAACTTAATATCCTCGGATACCGGTATCGACTCCACCACGTCAAAGACCAACCCGTGCGCCTCGCAGTCAGCTTTGATCTTGGCAAGGCTTTCCTCCGGCCACACTTCACCGGGCTTTACATCATATACGGCAGAAACGACCGAGTGCATCCCTGGGATCTGTGAGATATACTCCAAAGAGATCGGGTCAGATTTGCCATACCATCGAAAAGACATTTTCATTATAATTTTCTCCTAATCTTAATCTTATTTTTCTGGTTTTATATAGTTCCACACGTTATTAAAGCAGATATCTTCTATGATCCTGCCAATTCCATCATAGTCCGCAGGAGCCATTCCTCTGTCGATCCATCCACCCACAATCTCGCACAGGATACGGCGGAAATACTCGTGTCTTGGATAAGACAGGAACGAGCGGCTGTCTGTCAACATCCCGACGAAACGGCTGAGCACCCCAATATTGGCAAGGGATTTGATCTGCGCGGTCATGCCGTCATAATGGTCGTTGAACCACCATGCGGAGCCGAACTGAATCTTGCCTGCCGTACTCTCGTCTTGGAAGCATCCCGCCGCGGCAGCGATCTTATCGTTGTCAGCCGCATTCAACGTATAGAGGATGGTCTTCGGGAGCCGGTCTTTTACAGCCATGCGGTCGAGCAAAGCCGCAAGTGAAGCCGCAGAGATCACATCGCCGATACTATCGCATCCCACATCTGCTCCGAGCTCACGGTAGCGGAGTGTATTCAAGTTGCGGATCGCGCCGATGTGGATCTGCATGGTAAGCCCTTTCTCCGCATACTGCTCTCCGAGCCAATCCATCATAGCGGACTGATATGCCGCCGCTTCATATTTCGTCGGGATATCCCCCGCAAGTCCTTTGCGCACTGCTTCCTCCGCAGCTTTCTCATCCCAAATCGTGAAATCAGGCGATCCAAAGGAATGATCGGACAGACGGCATCCCTGTTTTTCAAAATAATCCAGCCTCTGTGCCAACGCGGTCTTCACATCGCTGATCGTGCCGATCTTCACGCCCGCCGCCTCCCCGAGTTTCTCCATGTATGCTGGGAATCCATGATCTGTAATATTTAGCGCCTTCTCCGGACGGAAAGTCGGAAGCACTTTTGTGTTAAATCCTTCCTCTGCCAGCATCCTGTGATATTTCAGATCATCCGCTGGATCATCCGTTGTGCATAGCGCCCGCACATTGCTCTCCGCAATCAGCGCACGCGCTGCGCCGTCCGGACTCTGAAGCTTCCTATTCGCGCAGTCCCAGATAACGTCCGCCGTCGCTTGGCTTAACAGGTCGTCAATGCCGAAAAACCGTTTTAGTTCCAGATGGGACCAGTGATAGATCGGATTTCCGATAAGCCCCGGCATCACTTCTGCAAACCGGGTGAATTTCTCGCGGTAATCCGCGTCTCCCGTGACATACTTCTCTGGAACAGCATTGGCACGCATCACGCGCCATTTGTAGTGATCTCCTGCAAGCCATGCCTCTCCGATATCCGAGAACTTCTTATTCTCATAGATCTCCGCCGGATTCAGATGACAGTGGTAATCAAAGATCGGCATCTTTTCTGCGTGCTCATGATACAGCCTGCGAGCCGCCTCAGTGGTAAGAAGAAAGTCTTCGTTGATAAAACTTTTCATTTACTGTTACCTCTCCTTCTGTTTATTTTGCCGGAAAACATCCGTTTTCCCTACAAGTCTTATGTTCATTCTAACATCTTTCCCATGCACTTCGCATAGTATATTCTGCTTGAAACATGGCAATAAATGCTATATCATATTATATATACTGAAATGGGGGTGCCTATTTTATTGAAATTGCACAAAGATGAGTTTTCTCTGCGCCAGACCATGATCAGGTCTGATTTTGAGTGTTATCATTATCTCGATCTGACTCCCCCTGACGTAGAGTTTCACGAACATGAATTTTATGAAGTCTTTTTCTTTCTGTCCGGAAATGTATCCTACAATATCGAAGGACGTACATACCTTCTCCGGCCCGGAGATATCCTTCTGACTGACAATCAAGATATCCATCGTCCCGAGATACAGCCCGGAAAGCCCTATGAAAGATATGTTGTCTGGATCACTGCGGAATTTCTTCAGGGACTTGAGAAATACGGCGCACGCCTGACAGACTGCTTCAAGGATGCAAGCAAAAAAAAATACAAACTAATCCGTCCGGATGAAAAAGCTGTCGTGCATCTGAAAAAGATCCTCGATAAAATCGTCGAATGCCGTAAGAGCAATGAATTCGGAAGTGCTGCTTTGGAAAGTATCTATCTGTGTGAATTCATGATATTTCTGAACCGGGCATATTTTGCCACGCCAGATATAATCAGGGAAGACATCACGGAAAATGAAAAGATCAACAAAGTCGTCACCTATATCAACGACAATCTTTCCGGGGACCTGACACTCGACAGACTAGCGGAAATATGCTATATCAGTAAATCCTATCTGTCGCATCAGTTCAAGTCTTATACGGGTTTGACGCTCTTTCAATTCATCATTAAAAAACGACTGACCGTGGCGCGAAATATGATCCGCGCAGGGATTCCTGTCACGGAGGCGTGCCTGCGCTGCGGATTTAACGACTATTCTAATTTTCATAAAGCCTTCCGAAAAGAGTTCGGCGCAAGCCCGAAAGAATTTCGGGAAAAGAGACTCACCTAAAAACCCGGGAGAAACTGTCACAGAACAATTTCCCCCGGGCATTTTTTATCCCTGATTCATTATTCATCAAACATCTTTGCCACCGCCGGCACAACCTCTTTGATAACCGTACCAGACGTATTGATGCAAAGATCATAATTCAGCCTGTCTCCCCACTTATGCCCAGTATAGAACTGATAGTACTTTGCACGTTTCTTGTCAATACCGAGAATACATTGCTTAAGTTCCTTATCTGTCATCTTCTCTTCCTCGGGAGCCTTCTCTCTACAACGTTTGATCTTGCTCTGCATATCTGCGTAGACGAAAATGCGCAGCGGTTTATATTCTCTTAAAATATAATCTCCACAGCGCCCGACAATCACACAGTCTGACTTCTGCGCCATCTCTGTGATGATACGCGCCTGTTCCCGATAAACTGACCTCTCCTGATCAAAAACCGGCGTGGGCGCCGGATAAAAGCTCCGCCCGATATTGATCGGAAATGAAACCGACGGCTGATGTTCTACAATGGCCTGAACATATTGTTCCGACAATGCTGTCCTTCTGGAAATTTCACTGATAATCTCCTGATCATAATAGGCGAACTTAAGATGCTCAGACAGCCGTCTGCCAAGCTCGCGCCCTCCACTTCCAAACTCACGCCCGATTGTAATAACCCTATTCATAAGATCTCCTCCTCTCTGCTGACAATTGTCTTGTATACCGCATGATCATGCACACAACATAGACTGCTACAAACAATTCTGTAAGCGGCATCGCAAACCAAATTGAGTCTGCCCCGGCAAGTACAGGAAGCAAGAAAATAAGGATGCCGCTGATGACCAGCCCTCGCGAAACAGACACAGTAAACGCTGCCTTCGGCTTCATTACCGCCTGAAAGTAATAAGTAGAAAAGACATTCAACGGCAGCAGGAGGAACGAAAGTCCGTAACACCGGATGATTGACGAAGCGATCTGCCAAACCTCTTTAGTGGGCGTCATAAAAATGCGAATCAGAGCATTCGGAATCACCATACAAAGTGCTGTCCAGAGCAATCCGAAAAAGGCTGCGGTTCCCAATGCATATTTCAGCGTCTGCCGGATCCGCCCTCCGTTTCCAGCGCCATAATTTGTGGAAAAGATAGGCTGCGACGCCTGTCCGATACTGTACGCGCAGCACTGTACCAGTGTACTGATATTGACGATCACCCCGTATACCGACAACGCGTTTGTGCCGAGATACCGCATGATCTGCCGGTTAAAGAGAATCGTCAGGATCCCCATTGCGATGTCGATAAAAAACGTAGAAAATCCTGTCACACAGATTTCCTGTAATTTGCGAGGCAATTTTTCAGGACGGATCAGCTTAAGGGAATTCTTCTTTGTAAAAAAGTGCGAAAGCATTATGATAATGGAAATTACCGAGCCGATAGCAGTTGCAAGCCCTGCTCCCATGGCTCCCATATCGCAGGTGAAAACAAAGAAATAATCCCCAAACACATTGAAAATCCCGCCCGCCAGAACTCCAGCCGTCGCCAATTCCGGATTTTTGTCATTTCTCAAATAAGCCGCCAGCATCTGTGTAAAGAGAAAGCAGGGAACGACAAATTTAATGGACAGCACATATTCCCTTGCCAGCGTCAGCGTCTGCTCCTCCGCGCCGAATAGCATCAGTAGTTCCTTATCAAAAAATATAATGATGATCCAGGCGATCACCGCCAGAATCACAGAGCCGGTCACGGACGCCGTAAAATACTCGTTGGATTGTCGTGCATCTCCCTCTTCCTTTCCTCGGATCGTACTAAAAAGAACAGAACCTCCGATTCCCATAAGCAGCCCCAAGCTATAAATAATATTCCATACAGGAGCTACAACCGCCAGCGCTGCCGTTCCTTCCGGCCCGTGATATTGTCCCACCATAGCCATATCAACGATGGAATAGATGGAAGTAATTAACGCGCTACCAAAAGCAGCCGCAAGGTACTTAAAATAGATTGTTTTTATTTTGCCATTTAAAAAGTCCATTTGATCTTCTCTCCTTTCAAAATAAAAAGAATCCCGCCGCAAGGCTTTTTGTTCTGTCGGGAAACCCCAAGCACTTTCCCTATAGAAACAAAAAAGCCGGATAAAGATCAGACATTTCAGTCTGTGCCTTATCCAGCTCATCATTTCTTCCAAATGATTTGCCCTCCGAGCAAGCTCCTCCATAATAACAGATTTCCCCCCTGAGTGTCAAACTTAAATTTCTTATCTTTTCTTCTTGCCGGCGTATCTGCTATAATGTTTTTAAAATGTTAAAAAGGAAGGGTAGATCATGTCTGTCGAAATCGTAAGAAACTACTTTAAAGAAAATAAGATCAGCAAGGAAATCTTGGAATTCCCTGTCTCTAGCGCAACAGTAGAACTAGCCGCTCAGGCGGTCGGCGTGGAGCCGGCAAGGATTGCCAAAACTCTGTCCTTCTATACAAAGGACAAAGAATCCGCGATCCTCATTGTCACAGCCGGAGACACAAAGATCGACAACAGCAAGTTCAAGCATTACTTTGAGATGAAAGCAAAAATGCTCGCTGCTGAAGATGTGGAGCAGATGACCGGACATGCCGTTGGCGGGGTATGCCCCTTCGGAAACCCGGCCTCTGTCTCCGTATATCTCGATATCTCAATGAAGCGGTTTGAAAGCGTATTCCCTGCTGCGGGGAGCGCGAACTCCGCAGTGGAAATGACATGTGCGGATCTGGAAAAATATTCCCTCGCCAAAGACTGGATAGACGTGTGTAAGCCGATATAACTAAAGGCAGAGAGATGCACGAAGGCTGTTACAGCCCCGTAC
Organism: Candidatus Mediterraneibacter pullicola; assembly: GCA_019117065.1. Taxonomy (GTDB): domain Bacteria; phylum Bacillota; class Clostridia; order Lachnospirales; family Lachnospiraceae; genus Mediterraneibacter; species Mediterraneibacter pullicola. Next base: position 18,246 of record DXAK01000048.1, read on the forward strand.
ATCTCTCTGCTTTTTCTCTATACGCTCAGCTTCTTATCCGCAACCCAGCCGGATACTCCAAATAACACAACACCTATAAAAATGTAATATACGACATCCCATGGATTCCAACCGGCGAACACTCTCGCATCTTCGAACGCTGGAATATAGTATAAAATGTTCATTACTTTGTCCACAGCGAAATTAATGGCGAAAAAGATAATGACAGCCAAAAGTCCCGCAAACCTTGATTTAACCAGAACTGTGCGCGCAAGAATCACCGACAGGAAACCGATGCAGATGATGTCCGTCCATGCGACAAACACAGAAGTGCAGAGCATAAATAAGTCTCCCCACGATATGTTGACCGACAATACCTTTTGGGCAAATACATCCGCCATCTCAAACACTGTGCGTATCCCGCCGTACTCTACCACCGCGACACCCAGACAGATACATCCCGCCACGATAAATGATACGAACACTACAAACATCTGGAGGATTGCAGCAATAAATTTGGCGCCCAATATTTCCCATATCGATTTTGGAACCATCCACAACATATAGCTCTGTTTCGTCCTCAAGTCACGGTTCAGCACAAGAATACTCTCTATCCCGGTATACAAAAGAACAAGAAATGCCATAGAAAACATCAGTACAACGACGATTCCCGCTGCACTGGCATTTCCCTTGTCAAAGATCAAGCCCCACACAAAAGCAAGAATCCCGACTGCCAGCGCCGCCATAATAACCAGTCTTGAAGTCCTCTGCTTCTTCCATTCATATTTTATCAGTTTTCCCATCTTCTCTTCCTCCTAATAAGATTATTTACATCAAGTCCATGTAGATCTCTGCCAGAGACCGGCCGCTCCTCATACGTTCAGATTCAATGTCAATTTTATCTACAAGCTGTCCATCCCTGATAAAGACAGCATAGTCGATAAAACTCTCTATCTCCTCCAATAGATGAGTAGATATTACGAACGTCTTTTTCTCATCCGCTTCCTCGAGAATCATCCTTACAATCTCCTCCCGCGCCTTATAGTCTATGCCGTTGAGAGGCTCGTCAAGAAGACAGAGGCTTGCGCGGCGTGATAAAACTGCCGCCAGCTTCAGCTTTGCATTCATCCCGCTGGAGAGATTTTTCACTTTCTGCCCGGGTATAAGATTCATCTTCCCGATCAGCTCATCAAACCGTCTCCTGTCAAAATCAGGGAAAAAATCAGCATAATAATCTCCCACATCGCCCACCTTCATAAAATCATAGAAAAAGGGTTCTGTCGCCATGTATGCGATCTCTCCTTTATCCCGATAGCAGAGTGGATGCCCTTTGTAAATAATCTCCCCGTGGCTTGGTTTTGTAAGTCCCGCCACCATTTTCATCCATGTCGTCTTTCCGCTTCCATTTTCTCCCAGAAAACCATATATCTTCCCTTCTGAAAGATTCAGCGTAAGTTCTGCCACCGCCGCTGTATCGCCATACCATTTTGTCAATTCCTTGCACTCCAAAATCATTTTTCGTCCTCCTCTTCATAATCCTCTATCTGGGATAAAATATCAGTCTTTGCAAAACCCAAGTCCCCCATCTCACGCATAAAATTCTCAAGCAGCTTTTCCGCCATTTCTTTTTTCACGTTCTCAAACATATTCTCCTCCTCCGAGACAAACGTGCCGATACCCCGCTTTGTAAAACAGTATCCTTCTAATTCCATCTCCCGGTATATCCTTGCCGCCGTATTCTGGTTCACCTTGTACATAACCGCGAGTTCACGGCTAGCCGGCATTTTCTCCCCGGGTTTCAGCTCTCCTTTTACCATCTTTTTCTTCAAGTCATTGATCACTTGGAGGTATATCGGAGCCGCAGCATTGTATTCCATACCCATCCTCCTTTTCCGCAGCGTTCTCTTAATTTGCACTAGTGTTATAGTTAGATAGTACACTAGTTTTTTAAGTATGTCAATTCTTTTTTAAAAATATTTTCCAGAAATTCTGTCTTTTCTTTATTTAGCTTCTTCCTAATTCTGCTTTTCAAATTCCCATTTCAAGTTGTCCGGAAAAAACGATTATGATAAAATGTAGTTACCTAAAAAAAGCGGAAAGGAGATCTGGCATGATTCAAAATGTACCGGCGTCAAGCCCCTTGATTGATGAAAAATTAAAGAACGATTTATCTGGTATTTTCGGGCGTCTTGAAGACGCAGTCACCATCAAAGCCGTCATTGACATGTCTGCCGAAAAAGGGAAGGAGCTTGCAGAGTTTCTCGCTGCGGCCGCCTCCCTGAGTGAAAAGATTACGCTTGAAATGTACTCCCCGGAAGAGCCGGACCGTCCGCAGGAGCTGTCTGAGAAATGGCTTCCCGTATGCGGGCTTTACAAGGACGGACAATACTCCGGTATCGCTTTCCATGGCGTCCCCGGGGGACAGGAGATCAATTCCTTTGTGCTCGCCATCTATAATTTATCCGGTCCCGGGCAGAAACTAGACATGTGGACCAAGAGACGCATCCGGAAAATCACATCCAAGACAAATATCAAGATCTGCGTCTCGCTGTCATGCCACCACTGCCCCAAGGTTGTCGCTGCCGCCCAGCAGATCGCTGCTCTTTGCAGCAGCGTCGAAGCTGAAATGATCGACGCTGGGCTCTATCCCGATCTGGTGGAAAAATACGAGCTCGAGAGAGTTCCCGTGATCATCATCAACGACAAGGAAAAATATGTCGGTGCAAAAACAATAGACCAGATTATAGAACTTGTTAAATAAATGTCAATACATTTGTCGATTTTTGCTTAATTATTTAAATATTTTGCATTTCTCCCTAATATTTCTTGTGTAATTTGCGCAATTTGCTGCTATTTCTTGGATCATATTGATTCTATTTGTGCAATATGTTATATTTAATATAAATAAAGGCGGAAATGCTTTGAGAGGAGAGCGGATTGATACAGCAGAAATGTTGTTTTTAATCATGCTCTCCTTTTTAGTTTCAGACAGTCTTCAGGACTTTCCTGAAACAGTCCGTCATACAATAGAACAAGCCGGAGATACATTATGGAACAAAAATTTTACGACATGATAGAGAGCAACCCCGTAATTGCAGCCGTCAAGGATACCAGCGGAGTTGAAAAATGCTGCCAGCTTGAGGACATTAAAGTTGTTTTCATACTTTTCGGCGATATCTGCTCGATCGCCGATATCGTTAAAAAAATCAAAGATGCGGGGAAGATAGCGATCGTACATATCGACCTTGTAGCCGGTTTAAGCTCCAAGGAAATCTCCGTTTCCTTCATAAAAACACATACGCAGGCAGACGGTATCATCACCACAAAGCCTGGACTGATCAAGAAAGCGCGGGAATTGTCCCTTCTTACCGTACTTCGGTATTTTCTGATCGATTCGATGGCGTTGGAAAACATTTACCAGCAGCACAGCATCCATCCAGATTTTATCGAGGTGCTCCCCGGACTGATGCCGCAGATCATCAACAAGATCACCCGCACCATCAAGACCCCCGTTGTTGCCGGAGGTCTTATAGCAGACAAAGAGTCAGTAGTTGCTGCGCTGAAAGCGGGCGCGATCTCCGTGTCTACCACAAATCAAGACGTATGGCTAATGTAGCCTTCACAGTAATATGTTCTTGCGATGATGTGGGATTTTGAAATACATCAGATTTTACAACATATTTTTATCATGTTCTCAAACCGCGCCTGACCGATAGGGCGGTTTAGATAAGACACTCGGTGCAGCCGCACCAAATATTTTATTTAATCAAGGAGGACTGATTATGGCAAAGTATGTAATGGCGCTGGATGCAGGCACGACCAGCAACAGGTGTATCCTTTTTAATGAAAAGGGCGAAATGTGCAGTGTAGCACAGAGAGAATTTACACAATATTTCCCGCAGCCCGGATGGGTTGAGCACGATGCAGACGAGATCTGGGCAAGCCAGCTTGGTGTAGCAGTAGAGGCTATGAACATGATCGGCGCCACTGCTCAAGATATCGCCGCGATCGGTATCACAAACCAGAGGGAGACAGCGATCGTATGGGATAAGAACACAGGCGAGCCGGTCTATCACGCGATTGTATGGCAATGCCGCAGAACTTCGGAATACTGCGATTCCCTGAAGGAAAAGGGCCTGACGGAAAAGTTCCGTGAAAAAACTGGGCTTGTGATCGACGCTTACTTCTCCGGCACAAAAGTAAAATGGATTCTCGACAATGTTCCCGGGGCAAGAGAGAGAGCCGAAAGAGGCGAACTTCTTTTCGGAACCGTAGAGACATGGCTGATTTGGAAGCTCACAAAAGGAGCGGTTCATGTGACAGATTACTCCAACGCTTCCCGTACCATGCTCTTTAACATCAATACGCTGGAGTGGGACGACGAGATCCTTACAGAACTCGATATCCCCAAATGTATGCTCCCAGAGGCAAAACCGTCAAGCTATGTCTACGGAACTGCCGATCCTTCCTTCCTCGGCGGACCGATCCCGATTTCAGGAGCAGCTGGCGACCAACAGTCCGCTCTGTTTGGTCAGACATGCTTCACTCCGGGCGAGGCAAAGAATACATATGGCACGGGCTGCTTCCTTCTGATGAACACAGGAGAAAAACCGGTATTCTCCAAGAACGGTCTTGTAACCACAATCGCATGGGGACTGGACGGAAAAGTGGAATATGCTCTTGAGGGCTCAATCTTCGTAGCAGGGGCTGCCGTACAGTGGTTGCGCGATGAGATGAGACTGATTGATTCTGCTCCAGATTCCGAATACATGTCATCCAAGGTAAAAGATACAAACGGATGTTACGTTGTACCTGCATTCACAGGTCTGGGCGCACCGCACTGGGATCAGTATGCGAGGGGAACCATCGTGGGCATCACCCGCGGCGTAAACAAATATCACATCATTCGTGCCACTTTGGAATCGCTGGCATATCAGGTCAATGACGTGCTTGCCGCAATGAAAGCGGATTCCGGCATCGAGCTTGCCGCCCTCAAAGTGGATGGCGGGGCAAGCGCCAACAACTTCCTAATGCAGACGCAGGCAGACATCATCAACGCTCCGGTAAACCGTCCAGTCTGCGTGGAGACGACCGCAATGGGCGCCGCTTATCTTGCCGGTCTGGCTGTCGGATATTGGTCGGGCAAAGAAGATGTTATCAAAAATTGGGCTATCGACAGGACATTCCAACCATCCATCGATGCAGACAGCAGGGCAGCTAAAATCAAGGGCTGGAACAAGGCTGTTAAATATGCTTATGGATGGGCGAAAGAAGAGTAAAAAGGGAGGGATATTTTATGTTGCCATACATAGCTGAATTTCTCGGAACAATGATGTTGATTTTATTGGGCGACGGAGTTGTCGCTAACGTGACACTTAATAAATCCGGCATGAAGGGAGCCGGCTCAATCCAAATCACATTTGCATGGGGTCTTGCTGTTATGGTTCCCGCTTTCATCTTCGGAGCAGCCTCAGGCGCAAGCTTTAATCCGGCGCTCACGCTTGCCCTTGCCATCGACGGAAGCTTTGACTGGGCCCTTGTTCCCGGATATATCATCGCGCAGTTCGCAGGCGCATTCTGCGGCGCAATTCTCGTCTACATCCTGTTCAAAGGACAGTTTGATGCAACAGATGATCCCGGAACAAAGCTGGGCGTATTTAGTACAGCGCCATCCGTCCCCAACACTGGGCTTAACATTTTGAGCGAGGCAATAGGCACATTCGTACTTGTATTTGCAATCAAGGGCATTGCTCAGGTAGATGGCATCGCCGGCGGACTTGATAAATTCCTCGTGTTCGGAATCATCGTTTCCATCGGTATGTCGCTCGGCGGTCTTACCGGATATGCAATCAATCCGGCGCGTGACTTAGGTCCCCGTCTAGCCCACGCCATACTCCCGATCAAAGGAAAAGGCAGCTCCAACTGGGGTTACGGCATCGTTACTCTTGTAGGACCGGTTATCGGCGCCATCGCCGCTGTACTTCTCTACGGAGCGATTCCATGGTAAGGCGGACAATATAAAATGAATATCCAAGTTGCATGAGCGAAGAGAGTCTGGCAATATCTGCGCACCGAAAGGTACGCTATTTGTCAGGCTCTTTTCCAAAGCAGGAAAGGAAGATAAGAAATGTATGATGTGATAATAATTGGCGCCGGGGTGTCTGGCTCGGCATCTGCAAGGGAATTATCCCGCTATAAGCTAAATGTCTGTGTACTTGAGCGTGAGGAGGATGTCTGTTGCGGAACTTCCAAGGCGAACAGCGGGATCGTCCATGCAGGTTTTGATGCTGCCAACGGTTCTCTCATGGCAAAGCTGAACGTCCGCGGCAATCAAATGATGGAGCAGCTTTCCAAAGATCTGGATTTTGCGTTTAAGAAAAACGGTTCTCTTGTTGTATGTCTAAGTGAAGACGACATGCCAAAGCTTCAGGAACTGTATGACCGTGGCGTCGCCAACGGCGTTAAGAAACTAAGCATTTTAAACCGCAGCCAGCTCAAAGAGCTTGAGCCAAATATCAGCGATGAGGCATATGCCGCCCTGTATGCTCCCACCGCAGGAATCGTCTGCCCCTTCAACCTGAATATCGCGCTGGCGGAAAACGCCTGTATAAACGGCGTGGAATTTAAGTTTAACACAGAGGTCCAAGACCTAAAAAAAGCAGGGGATATCTGGGAGGTTCACACTTCGCAGGGCGTGTTCCGGACAAAATGTGTCGTCAACGCAGCCGGCGTCTATGCTGATAAGTTTCACAATATGGTAAGTGAGGATAAAATCCATATTACTCCGCGAAGAGGCGACTACTGTCTGCTGGATAAAACCGCTGGAGATCATGTGAGCCATACGATATTCTCTCTTCCGGGAAAATTCGGCAAAGGCATCCTCGTCAGCCCGACTGTACACGGCAATCTTCTGATCGGTCCCACTGCTCTGGATATCGAAGATAAGGAAGGGACAAACACAACACGGGAAGGTCTGGATGAGGTAATCGGGAAAGCAGGAATGAACGTAAAGGACATCCCCATGCGCAAGGTCATCACTTCCTTTGCGGGACTTCGCGCCCACGAGGACGCCCATGAATTCATCATCAGGGAACTCCCCGGCGCGGAAGGGTTCATCGACTGTGCCGGGATTGAATCCCCGGGGCTTACAAGCTGTCCCGCCATTGGGGAAATGGTCTCAGGGATTATCCGCGATAAACTGAATCCAGAAGAAAATCCAGATTTTATCGCCACGCGCAAAGGAGTACTCGCTCCCGAAACACTCTCAAAGGAAGAACGGATCGCGCTGATCAAAGAGAATCCCGCTTACGGCAACATCATTTGCCGATGCGAGATGATCACGGAGGGTGAAATACTAGACGCAATACACCGTCCGCTGGGCGCTAAGTCTCTGGACGGCGTCAAACGCAGGACGCGGGCAGGCATGGGACGCTGTCAGTCTGGCTTCTGCTCGCCCCGCACCATGGAAATCCTCGCCAAGGAATTGAATATGGATATGTTTGACATCACAAAATCCGGCGGAAATTCCAACATCATCGTCGGAATGAACAAAGACAGGATATAGAAGGGAGGCGGCACAATATGAAATCTTACGACATCGTCATCATTGGCGGAGGTCCGGCAGGTCTTGCCGCAGCCGTCTCTGCAAGGGATCACGGCATAAAGAGTATCCTTATCCTTGAGAGGGACAAGGAACTCGGAGGTATCCTCAACCAATGTATCCACAATGGCTTTGGCCTACACACTTTTAAAGAGGAACTGACCGGTCCCGAATATGCGGCACGCTTTATTGAGCAGGTTAAGGAACGCGGGATCGAATACAAATTAAATACGATGGTCATGGACATTAGCCCTGACAAAACCGTCACTGCCATGAACCGGGAGGAAGGGCTGTTCGAGATCCTTGCAAAAGCCGTCATACTGGCAATGGGGTGCAGAGAGCGCCCGAGGGGGGCACTGAACATCCCCGGCTACCGCCCGGCGGGTATCTTTTCTGCAGGCACGGCGCAGCGTCTCGTCAATATGGAAGGCTATATGCCCGGACGTGAAGTCGTTATTCTCGGTTCCGGAGATATCGGTCTGATCATGGCGCGCCGCATGACCTTCGAGGGCGCAAAAGTCAAAGTCGTTGCAGAACTTATGCCCTACTCCGGCGGTCTGAAGCGGAACATCGTCCAGTGCCTTAACGACTATGGAATCCCTCTTAAACTTAGCCACACCGTCGTCGACATCAAAGGCAGGGAACGTGTGGAGGGCGTGACTATTGCAGAGGTGGACGGCAACGGCAGACCCATCCCCGGGACAGAAGAATTTTACTCTTGCGACACCCTTCTGCTTTCTGTGGGACTTATTCCCGAAAACGAACTCTCGAACGGCATGGGTGTGGAAATGAATCCCATAACCTCAGGTCCTTTTGTAAACGAGAGCCTTGAGACAAACATCGAAGGTGTGTTTGCCTGTGGGAATGTCCTGCATGTGCATGACCTTGTGGACTTTGTATCCGAAGAGGCAGCGGCAGCGGGGGCTCATGCCGCTCTCTATGTAAAAGGGCGCTCCTGCCCGGACGTCGGCAGCGAGATCGTTTTCCGTGCGGAGGACGGCGTCAGATACACCGTGCCCACAACCGTTAATCCTGCCCGGATGGACGGAAAACTCACCGTCCGCTTCCGCGTGGGCGCCGTGTATAAAAACTGTTATACAGCCGTTTATTTTGACAGTGAGCGTATCCTTCACAGGAAACGACAGATCCTTGCACCGGGCGAGATGGAAGAAATCCACTTGACAAAAGATCAGATTGAAAAATATCCTGACTTGAAAACAATCACAGTTAAGATCGAGGAGGCGTAGCTATGGAGATCAGAACATTGACTTGTATCAGTTGTCCCATGGGGTGTCCTCTGACTATTGAGATGGACGGGGACGAGATCATAAGCATCACCGGAAATACATGTAAGAGAGGCGAGGTATACGCCCGCAAGGAAGTGACCGCACCTACGCGCATTGTCACTTCCACCATAAAAGTGACAGGCGGAAGCGCGGATATGGTGTCTGTAAAGACAAAGACAGATATTCCCAAGGATAAAATATTTGAATGTATCAAATGTTTAAAAGGCGTTTCCGTAAGGGCTCCTGTCCACATCGGGGACGTAATCGTTCCAAATGCGGCGGATACAGGGGTTGATATTGTTGCCACAAAAGATGTAGAATGAGAGAAAGAAAGGAGGAAACGCCATGAAAAACAAACTAAGCATTACCAACCTCAATGGGATCACGGAAGATGACAAGACCTGCGGACTTACCGATATGAACTGTGTAACCGACGATGAAGACAAATCCTGCGGGCTTACCGATATGAACTGTGTAGCCGACGACGAGGATAAATCCTGCGGGCTTACCGATATGAATTGTGTCGGCGACGACGAATAATCTGACAGAGCATGTTATCCTCTTGAACACATAAATCGGCAAAATAAGAGACAGAGCCTTTACCCGGTCCTGTCTCTGCTTTTACTCTTCTTTATCTGATTGATACAGCATATCATTCTAAAACTTGACCGCGCCCTTTGTGCTGACCGCCGCCTCTTCCACTTCCCGAAGGGACAGTCCGCCCACAGACGCCACAGTCGCCGCCACTGCGCCCTCGGCGATCGGGCAATCCAGCATCCGGACATTTTCATAGGGAAGATCTTCCAGAACCATCTCCGTCGTCATCGCCGCGCTTCCCATATCAAACAATATGGCAACGCCATCTTCACTGTACACGGATTCCACTGCCCGCATGATCTTCTCGTAGCTTGTTCCGTATCCGCCATTCTCCATGCCTCCGGCTATTGCCAGTGGGCATCCTTGCGCCATCATCTCTGTCAGATCCGCCACACCCTCCGCCAGTTTCTTACTGTGCGACACGATCACGATCCCTACCATAAGCGGTTCCCTCCTCTATCTTCTATATGCCCTGCGCGATCACTTCCAGTATGTCTGTAAATGATGTTGCCCCCGGGTCCTGATGCCCGATGCTGCGCTCTCCGACATAGCTTGCGCGCCCTTTTGTGGCAATGATTGTCTTTGTATATTCTACGCCTTTCCTTGCCGCCGCCACGCCTGCCGCGAGAACAGCCCTGTTATCTTTTCCGTCAGAAAGCGCCTGTCTCATCGCCTGCTGCGCCGGAATCATGGCATCTAGCATCGTCTTTTCGCCCTGCTTCGCCTTGCCGCGCGCCTGTACTCCTCCGATGGCTTCATCCATACAGGAAAGAAAGCCTTCCATCTCCAGTTTCGTCTTCCCTGCCATGCTCATCCCTGCTTTCATAAAAGCAGTCCCGTACAACGGTCCTGACGCACCTCCCACGGTGGATACAAGCGTCATGCCCACCATTTTTAAGATCGTTCCGATATCCTTATCCTCAAGACCATTCAGCTTTTCTTCCACAGCGTGAAAACCTCTTGCCATATTGATACCGTGATCCCCGTCTCCGATCACATTGTCAAGTTCCGTGAGGAACTCCTTCTCCGCTTCAATTCTGCTGCCTATTGCCCTGATGACTTCTATCACTTCAATGCCGTTCATATATTCCCCGCCCTTTCCGTCATGCTTTGAACGCCGGTGTATCCGCCTTTGCATCAAGAAGCTCTTTAAGTTCTCCATCCAGTTTCAAAAGAGAGATCGAGAAACCTTCCATCTCCAGAGAGGTCATATACTCTCCCACAAAGGTCTTATACACTTTGATACCCTTTTCCGCCAGAATATCGAACACACGGTTGTTTACGATGAACAGTTCCATCAGAGGCGTCGCCCCTGCTCCGTTGATCATTACGGCAACTTCGCTTCCACTGTAATCAAGATCGGCAAGTATCTTATCCATCAGCATATCCACGATCTCATCTGCCGTCTTAAGCGCCTCTCTGTGTGTTCCCGGCTCGCCGTGGATGCCGATGCCTACTTCCATCTCTTCCTCCGACAGCTCAAACCCCGGAACGCCGGCCGCAGGCACAGTGCACGGACGAATCGCCATGCCCATTGTCCGCACGCCTGCGATCACTTTTTCCGCCACTGCCCGTACCTCTTCAAGCTCTCCCCCTCTCTCCGCGAGAGCACCTGCGATCTTATGTATGAATACCGTTCCCGCAACACCGCGGCGTCCCACTGTGTAAAGGCTTCCGTCAACGGCAACGTCGTCGTTGGTAACGACCTGCGCAATCTTGATTCCCTCCATCTCAGCCATCTCTCGAGCCATCTCAAAGTTCATCACGTCGCCCGTATAATTCTTAATGACCATGAGCACACCTTTGTCCGTAGCGACTGCCTTGATACCTTCGTAAATCTGATCCGGCGTCGGCGATGTAAAGACAGCGCCTGCAACTGCAGCATCCAGCATCCCTTCCCCGACATATCCGCCGTGAGCCGGCTCATGCCCGCTGCCGCCGCCGCTGATCAAAGCGACTTTCCCTTCCTTTTTATCTGCACGTACAACCACATTTCCGCACTCCAATTTTTTCAAATATTGAGGGTACGCCTTCACCATGCCTTCTACCATCTGATTTTCTACCTGATCAACAGTATTGATGATTTTTTTCACGTATTCATCCTCCTTTCAATGATCAAGAAAACATAGTCCTTATACTATAAATGATACACTATCCGGCCCAGAATAGCAATGTATCTCCCGGAAAACCATGAGTAAAATCACAGAGAAAATCACGAGGAAAACCGCCGGAATATCTCCTTGTATCGGCTTGCATATATGCTTCCCCTGCGCCAGATAAAAGCAAATTCATGGGACACCCTGAAATCTTTCAGCGGGATACGAACCAGCGTACCGCTTTTCAGTTCGTTCCTCACCGCTACCTCATACAGAAACGTAACACCGCCTCCTGATTTCGCCAGATCCTTGATTGTATGCAGGCTCCCTGCTTCTATTCTTGTCCTGAAATCACTGAGACTTAAGTTTTGAGAATCCAGATATCTCTCCAACACCTCTCTTGTACCGGATCCTTCCTCTCTAAGTAGAAGACGTTCGCCAAACAGATCTCCTATATGCTTCGGCGTCTTTTTAAACGGATAATCCGGAGCGCAGACTGGGATATACTCCTCATCGGAATATTTCTGAAAATCATATTCCCTCTTCTTGAAAAATCCTTCTACAAGGGCAAAATCAATCTTTCCTTCGTCCAGACGCTGCAAAAGTTCCTTGGTGTTTTCCACACACATGTGGATATTCGCATCAGGATACTGTTCCAGATATCTTGCAAGGATATCCCCCATCAGAATATCCCCTACAGTTCTTGTCGCTCCAAAGCGGATCTCCTCGTTCCCGTCTGACTTCTGCATCTCGCTTAACATGGAAAGTTCATCGTGCATCATGGTCAGCGACGCATTCCGCAGAATCTCTCCCGCCTTTGTCAGCTTCAGCTTTTTCCCCTCATACCGAAACAGTTTCGCATCATAATGTTTTTCCAGAAAACGGATATGCTGGGATACCGCAGGCTGTGTAATATTCAATTTTTCAGATGCTCTTGTGAAATTCATATACTGACATACAGCCAGAAATGTCTCCATCCTGAAATCAAGCATGACGATCTCCCCTTATCCATGCACCGATCTATACAGTTACCCCTAGAGAAAAGAAATGGCGGGCGGAGTTTCCATGGGAAATCTCCGCCCTTTCTATACAGAATTACTCCCTGTTCATTACTATAACATATTTTTATTATAAAATAAATAATAATAATTATATTTTATGATTTAATTATGATATTCTATGCTTTGGTAAGGAAGATTCTGGGATTTTTCCTAATAAATCCCTAAATTTCAATACATATAATCATCAATATCGAAGGAGGAAAAAGAAATGAATTTTGTAAAAAACAACGGAGCAGGACTATTGCTCTGCCTTATTATTGCCATCCCTTCATGGTTTCTCGGGCAAGCGGTTCCCGTCGTTGGCGGGCCAGTGTTCTCGATCCTGATCGGCATGGTCGTTACGCTGGTTCTCTCGAAAAAGAAACCCTTCACTGCAGGAATTACATTTACATCAAAAAAGATCCTTCAGGCGGCAGTCGTATTCCTCGGATTCGGCATGAACCTGACCGAGATACTGGCGAAGGGTAAGCAGTCTCTCCCCATCATCATCTCCACCATCGCCACCTCTCTGATCATTGCGCTTATCCTATACAAAGCCCTGAATCTCCGCACAAACAACGCAATCTTAGTAGGGGTAGGTTCATCGATTTGCGGCGGGAGCGCTATTGCCGCGACAGCCCCTGTTGTTGACGCGTCCGATGAGGAAGTGGCGCAGTCGATCTCCGTTATTTTCCTATTCAATGTGATCGCAGCTCTCATCTTCCCGACCTTAGGGGGAATGCTCGGGCTTAGCAATGAAGGATTTGGATTGTTTGCGGGAACAGCAATCAATGATACTTCCTCCGTCACAGCCGCTGCCACAGCTTGGGACGGCATTCACGGAAGCCATACGCTGGAGGCAGCCGCTATCGTAAAGATGACGAGAACACTGGCAATCATTCCAATCACACTCGTCCTCGCTATTTACCGGGGAAGAAAAGAAAAAAAGACAGAAGGTTCTTCCTTCAGTCTGAGAAAATGTTTTCCGTTCTTCGTATTATTTTTTGTACTTGCGTCCGTCGTCACCACGGTATTTCAGCTTCCTGCGGAAGTGACAGCGCCACTGAAGGAACTGAGCAAGTTCCTCATCGTTATGGCAATGGCTGCCATCGGGCTTAACACAAATATCGTCAAACTGATCAGAACCGGCGGAAAACCGATCTTCACCGGCTTCTGCTGCTGGCTTGGTATCTCCCTTGTGAGCCTCGGGATGCAGCATATGCTTAGGATATGGTGATATTCCTTTTCCTAAAAATAATACAATATCCCTGCCGGAACAAAGAAATGGCGGTCAGTAATCTTTATTCCTCTCAGGCAATATGATATACTGGACAAAATAATATATCATAGGAGGTATTGCTTATGTTGACCGTCACAACAGAAAAAATCCCCGGACAGGAATATGAAATTCTCGGTCTGGTAAAAGGAAGCACCATCCAATGCAAGAATATCGGCAGGGATATCGGAAGTTCCTTCAAGAACCTCGTAGGCGGCGAAATGAAATCTTATGTAGAAATGATGAACGAAGCGAGAGATATCGCACTTGATCGCATGATACAAGATGCCCGGAATATGGGCGCAGACGCCATTGTGTGTATGAGATTTGCCACCAGCTCTATCGCTCAGGGGGCAGCAGAAGTCATGGCATATGGTACTGCAGTAAAATTCAAATAATCCAGATCAGACGCTGTAAAATGTATTTTTTTTGCATGGATAAACATCCAAGTGTATATTGAGATTTTCTTTGCAAAAGACAAAATATCCGCAGGACTATGTTGCTATTCCTGCGGATATCGTACGTTATGAAAAATGTATTTCGGATTTACAGATTCCCTAAAAGTTTATCGATACTTACCAGCTTCACGCTGAGTACAAAGATATCTGTCGCTACGGACAGCTCCTCCGGCGTCGGATAGGACGGGGCAATACGGATGTTGCTGTCATGCGGGTCCTTCCCGTAGGGGAACGTCGCGCCGGCGCCTGTCATCACAAGCCCTGCCTCTTTTGCCTTTGCCACTATGGCTTTCGCACAACCCTCCATCGCGTCGAAGGAAATGAAGTAACCGCCCAACGGTTTGATCCATGAACCGATCTCCAAACCACCCAGCTCTCTCTCAAGAACTTCTATCACGGCCTCAAATTTCGGCCTCATGATATCCGCGTGTTTCTTCATGTGCTCCACAATCCCATGGACATCCTTGAAGAAACGCACATGACGGAGTTGATTCACTTTGTCATGCCCGATTGTCTGGAATTTGAGCATATCCCTGATATCTTTTAAGTTCGCCTCAGATGCAGCGATCGCCGCAATGCCGGATCCAGGGAAGCTGATCTTAGAAGTAGAAGAAAACTTGTATACCATATCCGGATTTCCCGCTTTTTTGCACTCCGTCAGGATCTCCAGCAAATAATCCTGCTTATCCTCATACAGATGATGTACACAATACGCATTGTCCCAGAAGATACGAAAATCTTCTGCTGCCGGCTTCAAATTTGCAAAACGGTACACTGTTTCATCAGAATATGTGATTCCCTGAGGGTTGGAATACTTCGGCACGCACCAGATTCCCTTAACCGCGGGATCTTCGTTTACCAACTTCTCTACCATATCCATATCGGGGCCCGTCGGAGTCATCGGTACATTGACCATCTCGATGCCAAAATGCTCCGTAATCGCAAAATGCCTGTCATATCCGGGAACCGGGCATAAGAATTTCACCTTGTCAAGTTTACACCATGGGGTACTTCCCATTACCCCATGGGTCATAGCGCGCGAAACCGTATCGTACATCACATTCAGGCTGGAATTTCCGAAGATGATCACATTATCTTTCGCAACTTCCATCATATCCGCCAGCAGGCGCTTCGCCTCTCCGATACCGTCCAGCCCGCCGTAGTTTCTGCAGTCCACCCCATCCTCACAAGTCAGTACAGCACTGCTGTTGAGCACATCCATCATCCCCATGGACAGGTTGAGCTGGTCGGCAGCCGGTTTCCCTCTGGACATATCCAGCTTCAGCCCTTTCGCCTTTACTTCAGCAAACCGAGCCTCAAGCCCGTTCTTCAGTTCCAATAACTCTTCTCTGCTTAAATCTTTGTACGCAGTCATTGCAGGACTCCTCCACTCTTTTTTTACTTACTGCTACATATTGTATAGAATTTGTGATGGTTCGTCAATGATTTCTTGCATTTTTTATTTTGTTTTAACACATTTTGTGCATATCAAGTTCTAATTTTGAAATTTCATTTTTTCATTCATTCATTTTTTTGACGCACATTATGAAAATCAGAAGGAGATCCGTACACGTTTTCATCACTTAATTCTAAACTACAAAAACCGCCATAAATCCGGCGGATTTTGTAGTTCTTACAATTATTTAAGATTCAGTATTATGCTCGCAATTTAAGCATTGGATCATCTGGTTTTTGCTATTAAAACTGTAATAAGTACGCCCCCATGCACACATTTCCTTAAGGATCGGCATGAACGACTTCCCTTTCTCGGTCAGATAGTATTCGACTCTGGGAGGAATTTCATCATATTGCACACGCGCAATCATATCGTCATCAATTAGCTCCCGCAGAGCCTTTGACAATGCAGCGTCGCTGATATTGATCATTCCTTCTCTTAATTCCGTATAGCGAAAGGCGCGGGGCTCGCCATCGATAAGACACATTAACCGTGACTTCCATCTTCCGCTAAGTATATCATATGCGTATTCGAGAGGACAGCGAATATCTTTATCCTGTTTTGGTGTATACATACAAAAGTCTCCTTCGCACTATATTTTCTCGTGAGGTTCTCAACAATTTAAATTATAAACCACAGTATCTATTTTGCAATAGCTTTAAAACTTTTTAGTAACTAATAATTTTGTTTACTTGTTTATTTTCCGACAAGAATTAGATAGAATTTTCACCAATAGCAGAAACGGGAAAGATTGTGTCGGCACTTGAGCAAAATCTAAGCGCTCCCGACTTCCCGGAAAGATTATCAATGGATGATTTGGAGGTAAATATGATGAAACTAGTTGTTGTTGGCGGTGTTGCGGGCGGTGCTTCAGCAGCGGCAAGAGTAAGACGGCTGGATGCAAAAGCCGAGATTGTTATGTTTGAACGCGGAGAGCATGTTTCATTTTCGAATTGCTCCCTTCCATACTATCTGAGCGGTATTATAGGGGAAAGCAGCTCTCTTATCCTGATGACACCAGAGAAATTTAAAATGCAGCATGATATTGATGCAAGGGTTAACAGCGAAGTGACAAAGATTGACCGCAAGCAAAAAACAGTGACTGTCAAAAATACTCTTACTGGCGAAACCTATGAGGAGAAGTATGACAAGCTGGTTCTCGCGCCGGGAGCAATGCCGGTACTGCCAAAAAGCATAAAAGGAATAGACGCAGAAAATGTTTTCACGATTCGCAATGTGACCGATATCTGTGCTCTGAAAGCTTATCTGGATCAGAAAAACGCTGAAAATATAGCTGTAGTCGGTGGCGGTTTTATAGGTATCGAGGTGGCAGAAAATCTGTCCTCAGCAGGGAAAAAAGTAAAGCTTATCGAAGGAACAGAGCAGATCTTGGCGTCCTTTGACTATGACATGGTGCAGATTCTCCACAAAGAACTAGATGATAATGGCGTTGAACTTTTCCTTTCCACATCAGTTACCGCTATCGAGAAGGATTGTGTATTAGCCGGGGATAAAAAAATTGAAGCAGACGCGGTTGTCATGGCAATCGGCGTCGCACCGGAAACGGGGTTGGCAAAACAAGCTGGCTTAAAGATTGGAGAAACAGGAGGAATTTGGGTCAATCATAATTATCAGACAAGCGACCCTGATATTTACGCAGTAGGAGATGCCGTTGAAAGCTATAATTCTCTCACTCACCGGCCGGGACGGCTGGCTCTGGCAGGGCCGGCACAGCGGCAGGCTCGCGCAGCAGCAGACCATATTTGCGGGATTCCCCACAATAATAAGGGATATATCGGGTCATCTTGCATCCGTGTTTTCTCCCAGAATGCCGCGGCAACTGGTCTGAACGAAAAAGCTGCCAAGGCAGCTGGCTATAACTGTGATTCCGTTCTTATATTCCCGACTGATAAAGTCGGGCTGATGCCAGACAGTCATTATATGGCATTCAAGCTTATCTTCGAAGTTCCGACAGGACGTATACTCGGCGCTCAGGCAATTGGCAAAGGCGCGGCAGATAAGCGGGTGGATACGATTGCCGCTATGATCACTATGAATGCGGATCTGGAAGACCTAAAAGAACTGGAATTATGCTATTCTCCTGTCTTCAGCACAGCAAAAGATGTGGTGAACATGGCAGCCATGGTGGGATTGAATATCCTGTATAACCGTTTCTCACAGGTCCATGTCAGCGAAGTCCGGAAACTTGCCGAGTCAGGGGCATATATCGTCGATGTGCGGGAAAGTGCGGAGTTTGAAAACGGACACATCAAAGGAGCACACAATATCCCACTGTCGCAGCTCCGGCAGAGGATGGATGAAATTCCCAGAGATATTCCCGTATATCTGCACTGCAGATCCAGCCAGCGCAGTTATTACGCAATCTGTGCACTTCAGGGAAATGGCTACACAAATGTATCTAATATCAGCGGTTCATTTTTGGGAATATGTCTGTACGAATATTTCAATGATAAATCAGAAAATCGTTCTCCGATAGTTGACCGATATAACTTTAACTAACTAGTCCAGTAAATTAGGGTCAGAACCTCAAAAATCAGGTTCTGACCCTATCTCTTAATCAAACCAGCCCTTCTGCCTTGATGACTTCCACAACGCTGTTCACATATTTCTCGCAGACCTCATCCGAGACTGCCTCGACCATGACGCGGATCACAGGCTCTGTACCGCTCTCACGCACAAGGATACGCCCATCGGCTCCGAGTTCATCTGCCACTCTCTGAACTGCCGCCTGAACAGCCAGATTCTCCCGAGCAGCCTTCTTGTCTCTCACACGGACATTCTTTAGAAGCTGCGGGAAGATCTTTACCTCGTCAGCCAGTTTTCCAAGTGTCTGCTTCTTCTCAAGGATGACTTCCATAAGCATAAGGGATGTAAGGATACCATCACCTGTCTTTGCGTGCTTACTAAAGATAATATGCCCGGACTGCTCTCCGCCAAGAACAAATCCATTTTTCAACATATTTTCATATACATATTTATCGCCAACCGCTGTCTGCTCATACTTCATGCCAATCTTATCGCATGCCTTGTAAAGGCCCAGATTGGACATGACGGTTGTGACAATTGTGTTGTCCTCAAGGCGTCCCTGCTCCATGAGATATTTGCCACACACATACATGATACGGTCACCGTCTACGACATTTCCATTCTCGTCTACCGCGATACATCTGTCTGCGTCTCCATCGTAAGCAAATCCTACGTCAAGCTTCTTCTCTTTCACGAACTGCTGAAGCACCTCAATATGAGTAGAACCGCAATTAGTATTGATGTTCGTTCCGTTCGGCTCATTGTTGATAACATATGTCTTCGCTCCAAGCGCGTCGAACACACTCTTTGCGATCGCGAACGCGCTTCCATTTGAACAGTCAAGTCCCACTCTCATGTCTTCAAAAGAGCGCGTTGCCAGGGAGATCAAGTGTCCCATGTAACGATTTCTTCCTGCTGCATAATCGACTGTACGTCCGATCTCTTCCTTTGTCGCCAGCGGGAGCTCTTCTATTTCGCCATCGATATACGCCTCGATCTTTTCCTCAACTTCCGCTTCCATCTTATGCCCGGCGCTGTTAATTACCTTGATTCCGTTATCATAAAACGGATTGTGGCTTGCTGAAATCATGATACCACAGTCAAAATCCTCCGTCCTGACAACATAAGAAACACTGGGGGTCGTTGTAACATGGAGAAGATATGCGTCTGCTCCTGACGCCGTCAGTCCTGCTGCCAGCGCGTACTCGAACATATAACTGCTCCTTCTGGTATCTTTTCCAATCACGACTCTCGCTTTGTGATCCCGTCCAAAATACCAGCCCAGATAGCGTCCCACTTTAAATGCGTGCTCCACGGTAAGGACTACGTTTGCCTCTCCGCGGAAACCGTCAGTGCCAAAGTATTTGCCCATAATTATCTTCCTCTTGGTCTTTCATAATATTTATGCCGGACACAGAACATCTATATTCATTTCCTGACATACCCACATTATAATACTATTACAGAACGGTTACAAGTATTTCTTTTTTGTTACAAAACTCCAGCGATAGAAACGCCCTGATATTTACTCTTCTCTCCTTTTACGTTATACTATTACAGGCACTAATTACTTACACAGATTTACGGAGGAAACATATTATGATAAAACTGATCGCAAGCGATCTTGACGGCACTCTGCTCAGAGACGGAGCTCAGGAACTAACGCCCCGCGCCGTCCGCCTGATCCATGAGCTCACCCGGAAAGGAATCCACTTCGTTGCGGCAAGCGGACGCCAGTATGACAGCGAACGGCATATTTTTGACGAGATTAAAGATGAGATCTCCTATATCTCTGATAATGGCTCTCTTTGTGTTCATAAAGGGAAGGTTGTCTCATGCGGCGCTATCCCCGATGATCTGTCACTGAGGATCATCGATGAGATCCGGAAAACCCCGGATTACGAGCTTCTCATATCACGGGCGGAAGCATGTTATATTGAAGAAGGTAATCCGAATTTTATAAATCACATGAAAAATGTCATGAATTTCAATATCAGAACCCTGAAAGACATAAGGGATATTGAGCTTCCTATTATGAAGATTGCTGTCGCCAATGTAGGATCGGACAGCAATATGGAATATCTGAAGCATCTGAAAAAAATGTTCGGGCAGGAGATCAAAGTTGTGACCTCTGGGACGATATGGATCGATTTCATCACGCCCGGGTGCAGCAAAGGAACTGCTCTCAAGACAATGTTAGAACTTCTTGATGTGAAGCCGGAAGAATGTATGGTCTTTGGGGACGAGTATAATGACGTAGAAATGCTGGAACTTTCACCAAACAGCTACGCCATGTCAGACGCAGCCCCCGGCATTGCGGAACATGCCGCTCATGTAACAGACTCCGTGGAAGACGTCCTTGAAAAAGTTCTAGCCGGGCTCCAGTAAGCCCGGCATCCACTCAATTTATCTTAATTCACTTTATCCTATTTACTTCATCTCAATGACCGCGTAGGGACTTTTGTCCTCCCCGCATAGCTCGATGACGATGCGGTCCCGCTCCAAAGCGACCCTTGGATAAATTATGTCTCCAAGCACAGCTGATTTCTTATAATCTACCCGAAGCTGCCTGGTGTGCAGATCTCCGGGCAGCATTTCCACCGCCATCTGAACATACTGACAGTTATTCACATGTTTATTAGTATCAATATGATATTTTCGAACCGGAAAGGGATCTCTATCCTCAAAGGCTTCCGGCAGGACAATCTTTCTGTCCTCGTAGGGCATGTCCAAAGGTTCGCTCACCTCATAGGGCGCAACATGCTCCGGCGCCGGCCTACACGGTCTTCCCTTCTCCAGATCCATAAATACCCATATTGAATTTGCGCAGGCAGTCTGCCTGCCCCCTCCATCCTTCATGTAGAAATTTCGATTGCCGAAAAGTCCTTTAAACTCCGTGGGAAACGTCCCTATAGTAATCGTTTCCCCAAGTTTCGGATAACGGTCGACAATGACCTGCCAATACGAGAGCACCCATGCCTTCTTGTCACTTTTGAGCCTGTCCATGCCCAGTCCCACACTCTCTGAGTGGAACGTACTGCAATCCTGAAAATAATTGATCAGCGCTGGAAGCGTCATCGTACCTCTGTGATCAATCTCACTATACCTTACCCGGCTCTCAAACTCGTAGCGGTTTTCCCTTCCGCCGTTTCGTATTTCCGCTTGTCTCTCTGTCATCTGTATCACTCCTCAGCCTTTGCCACATACTCATAGTCCACAGTTATCACGCACTCATATCTAGGGTCTTTCTCCTTGAGGCGTTCTGCCAGACGCTCCGGCAGTATCCTCCGCTTTTCTTCGTCATACTCGATAGGAATCACCATATCAAAGATAAGATTGATCTGATTCTCCCCATGGACAACACGGAAATCGTGGAGGCTGCAGTCAGGATCCAGTTCCTCAAGAATTAGCGCTGCCTGTTTACGAATGTTAAGCACATAGTTATCTTTCATTTCCACCGGATCCATGTGGATGACGAGGAAGATCCCTAATTCTTTCGCCACCGCTCTCTCAATCCGGTCAATAATCTCATGAGACTGTTCGATATCCACATCATTTGGCACTTCCGCATGAATGGACGCCATGCTCCTCCCCGGCCCGTAGTTATGTACGATCAGGTCATGAGTGCCTTCGATCCCCTCATAGCTTTCCACAAACTGTTTGATCCGCGTATATATCTCCGGATCAATCGGTTCCCCGATAAGCGGTTCTAATGTATCCCTTGCAATACCAACGCCTGCCCACATAACAACCAGCGCTACGCCTACACCGACGAACCCATCTATATTGATGCCTGTTACTCCGAAAAAGAGAATGGATATAATGGTCGCTCCCGTAGTAACTGCATCCCCCATGGAATCTGTAAACACAGCCATCATCACCTTAGAATTGATCTTCTCCCCCAGCCTTCGGTTAAAAAGTCCAAGCCACAGTTTCACTGCCACAGACAGTACAAGGATGAATACGGATATCATTTGAAAATTCAGTTCTTCCGGCATACGGATCTTACCGATGGAATCCTTTAAAAATGTAAATCCTACCTCTAACACGAGGAAGGACACAATGAGAGCCGCTATATATTCAATTCTTCCATGTCCGAAAGGATGATCTCTGTCCGCGGGCTTCTCCGCCATTTTCACTCCCACAAAACTAATAATGGACGATCCTGCGTCCGACAGATTGTTGAAGGCATCCGCGGTAACAGAGACGCTATGCAGTACAATCCCCACCACAAACTTGACAACAAAAAGGAACACGTTACAGAAGATACCCACAATGCTAGAGAGCACGCCGTATGCCGTCCGCACGGATATCTTCTCAACGTCCTTATAATCTTTTATAAAATGTCTTACCAAAAATTCCGTCATATTTCCCTTTTCACCTTTATCTTGTCTTATCCTATTAACGGTGAATAAATTGTAATACATCTGCCCCTTCGTGCACTGACGCTATTTTTCTCCGAAGAAAAACCAGCCGATCTTAAAGTCCGATGTGGCCGTCACTTCCGCATACTCCTCTTCTGTAAGAACATTTTTCAGTTTTTCCTTCCCTTCGTCAGGCACAACCGCATTCACCGTGTCAAGAAAGCACAGACTTGGGTACAGCACGCACCACCAGTTATGTCCCTTTGCAACGCCAAGCTCGATACGCAATGCTTCATAATTCCCCGCCGGAAGCGTAACATCCCCGTAGCTCTTATCCGGGAACCAGCAGGTCGTCACCGCCGCGCTCACTGTCTGATGCATCCCCTGTGCTGTCACGATATCACAGCTCACTTTCTCAATGTCATCGATGTGCTCTCTCACCCAAGCCGCCGCATCAGCCGCACTGTCTGTCTCAGGCATATTCTCTTCAAGAAACCCAAGCACCCTGTCTCTTACTTTCAGTTTTAGAGACTGGTCTTTTTCGCTGTCGCTGTTAGCCAGCACATGAAATCTTAAAACCTCCTGCGACAGATGCTCTTGGAGCTTCGCCTGTGAAGCAGCATCCATTCTCCCATATATGATCCCTGTCAGAAGCACCGCAATGCAAATCGCCATGATAAGAATAACGACAGACATTTTCTTGTCTCTTCTCAATATATACTCTTTTTCCAAATATTTGCTGTCCATATGTATGACCTCCATAATCTGTGTGATATATGGAGTATGGACAGATATGTCATGACTTATACACTACCATTACTCTTCTTTATGTTTTAGCGTGCCCAGCACGGTATCTACCTGATTATTGATATGCTGGCCTGTTATCCTTGTGGCCTTTTCCTTATCGTGCCTCTCAATTGCACTGATAATTGCCTCATGTTCCCCCAAAAGCTGAGGATAGCACTCTTTTTTCTTCAAATATTCGATTCGGTAGCGGTACATCTGCTCTCTTAGATTATTTAGAAGCTGGATCAGCCTCTCATTGTCCGTTGCTGTGAAAATCACATCGTGGAACGCCTCATCTGCTTGAGCGATCTGGGTGATATCGTCACTTCCCAGAACATCGCGAAAGCGATCTGCCGCCGTATGCAGTTCTTTTATCCCGCGCTTATCGATGCGCTCACACGCAAGCTGGACCGCAAGTTCCTCCAAAGCGCAGCGCACTTCCAGAACATCCCGGAGATTTTTTTCCGTAATCTCTGCAACCTCCGCCCCTTTTCTCGGGATCATGAGCACGAGTCCTTCCAGCTCTAATTTCCGTATTGCTTCGCGGATCGGCGTACGGCTCACCCCCAGCTTGTTAGCGAGCTGGATCTCCATGAGCCTCTCACCGGGTTTTAGTTCGCCGCGCAGGATTGCACGACGCAAGGTGTTGAATACCACGTCTCTTAAAGGAAGGTATTCATTCATCGTAACTTCAAAATCAATTGGCATCCTGATCCCTCCTCACACTGTGTATACTCGTTACATAGACCTGTTTTGCCAGTAACTTTTCTCTGATCTGTCTCTGTGCCTCACGGGCTGCGGCACGATTCTCAAAAAGCCCAAACACTGTCGGTCCGCTTCCACTCATCATGGCATTTAGTGCTCCCGCATTCAGCATCTCCTGCTTAATATCTTCGATTACAGGATACATGGGAACCGTCACGCCTTCCAGTACATTTCCCATGCAGGAAGCCACCTTTCTCAAGTTTCCCTCCCGCAGTCCCTCTATAATCCCGTCAATATCTGGGTGCGCCTTAGTCACTTTCGAATCAAGCGCTTCATACACAGCCTTCGTAGACACGCTGACCGGCGGCTTTGCAATGAGAACTGTACATTTCGGCATGGCAGGAAGAACGCTTAGTTCCTCGCCGATCCCTTCTGCAAGAACAGTTCCCCGCATGATACAGTACGGTACATCCGCTCCCAGACGGACGCCCCTCTCCATCAATCCTTTTCTCGACAGCCCAAGACGGAACATACGGTTCATTCCGAACAATACCGCCGCCGCATTGGAGCTTCCGCCTGCAAGTCCGGCTGCTACCGGGATATGTTTATTCAACGTAATGCGCACGCCCTCCCGGATATGAAACTCGTCTTTCAAAAGCTGCGCCGCTTTATACGCTATATTTTCGCCTCCCGTAGGGAGAAAATTCAAGTTCGACGACACTTCTATCCCCGATGATACCATTTTCTCAATTTTCACCTCATCGTAAAGATAGATAGACTGCATAATCATACGTACATCATGGTATCCGTTCTCTCTTCTTCCGAGTACATCCAGCCCCAGATTGATCTTTGCCAGCGCTTTTAACTCAATCTGCTTCATCCTGTGTCCTCCGCCACCTCTCTGTATCTTGTATACATTGTACTTACAGTATACTCATATTTTCTTTCAAAATCAATAGTTTATCCCCCGTCCTGACATTTTCGCTATCTAAACCATTGATCTCCCTGATCCCATCCACCGTCGTCATATACTGTTTTGCAAGACTCCACATATCCTCGCCGTCACGCACGATATGCCCCACAATTCCTGGGCGCTCCGCCAGCGCTTCCATATCAAACGGCTTTGTCTCCACCTTGGTAATCACACTCACTGGAATCATTTTTCTTAAAAAGACATCAAATGCCAGCACTGCTTTGACCTCTACCGCCTCGCTTCCTGCAAGCGTTACGGCAAGCTGCTCGACATGGCTGGATAAACTACTCTGTGCGTCCTCGGGCATATCAGGATACTCAATCAGATAAGAGAACGGAAGGATTCCCTGCCAGCTCCCATAAGGTTCTATGTCATCCCCTCTCACATACAGGAAAGACAGATGCAGTATTCCTTCCACCCGTATTCCCTCCTGCACATGTTGTTCGCTTTCCACTTGAATATTTCCCTGACTGTGAATGATCTGCAGCACATCCTCTTTTAGTTCCGGCAAGGCCAGCCGCTCGGATAATTTGCACCTTGACTGATTCTGCATCAAAAGTTCTTCAAATACCGTATCCTGCGTCTCAAAGGTACACTCCTCCTCCAATGAATACATATCCCTTAATATTTCTGTCTCCTCTTCCTCGTAAATATTCATCCTAAGGACAAGTGTAGCCTCTATCCCTATAACCCGCATCTCCCCGTCCTCGTCCATGCGCACATCGGACAGTGTATCCTCCAGAGAATATCTGATATGGTGGAACATTTCCCCGCTCACTCCCTCACACGGGATCCTCCCTTCATAGGGAACGCTCTGCTCGATCCAGTCTGCTTTTCCCTCCCCGGACAAATACATGCAAAACATGAGCAGTTCTCCCCTAATCAGAATCTCATCCTGTCCCAGACGGATATCCATCTTCCTGCTTACAATATCCGCGGATAGCATCTGCCCAATGCTCTCTTTCGTCCCCGGCAGAACGATCTCCTCCTTAATGCGATATGTATCTTTCTTAGAGACAGACAGTTTTAAGAGATTCATTTTCTGCATCTTCCGATAGACAGGGATGCTGCCCTCCACGTCCGTCGTCAGTTCCTCGTCACGCAGACTCTCTCTTCCAATCTCCAGCTCCGTCATGACACGCAGGCTCAGTTTCCTTGAATGTACCATAGTTCCGGTGAATTCAGTCCGCATATTTCTGATAAAAAATGTCTCATTTCCATCATTTTCCGCATACACCATCTCCTCAAATGGGATTTTCCCCTCTAACACCGCAGGCTTCGGATCCCCGGACGCCGTCATGTAAAGAACGCGAAAATAAACCTTGCCCGTAATTTTCACATAATTTTCTACTGGTCGGATATCCTCAGGCCGACATTCTGCGCTCCCTTGTATAATCCTCTGCACATCTTCCTTCTGATCCGGAACATTGTAATCTTCATCCAGATAAAACTGGTCAAAGACACTTTTTCCCTCCTGCGTGTAGTGGATCGGTTTTCTTATCAGCTCCATATCTCTCCTCCTCAATCTAACAAAACTTCTTTTTCAATAAATTCTAATTGTATGACCACATAGGGAAATGTGGCGGTATCTTTTATCTCTTCCCCTTTTTCCGGCCCTAACAGATTCGTGTGGACACGGAGGGCATCCGCCGTCTCATACAGGCTGTCGACCTCCACACTGTATCCCGATGTGGGCTGCTCCCCGTATCCTCTTGCGATGTAGAGTTCTCCCTGATCGGCGTAAGTCATGAAAAAAGGCTCTGTCTGCTTCTCGGCTATCTGTGAGGCAAGTTCCTCGGGAATCATATCTTTATTCAACACCGTAAATTTCACATCCCTTAATTTCTGTTTATCTCCCCTTTTTGTGACACACCCGGACGCCGTACAGAGCATCACGCCAAGAATCATACCTAAGATCAGGAAACGCCGCCATCCTCCCGTCCTCCTTATATCCATTGTTTATCCATGACCTTCTTATTTCTCCTGCCCGCAAGCATATTTTCCCTATAATCATATGACCTCCATTCTTATATTATTCCGACGCAGGGAGCGCGCGCTGACGGCTGTCTCAAGTCTTGTCTTTTTGATATTTCCGCTGTATAATTTAGTTTGCCCTAACCAATATGGGCATACTATACTATAAAGATGAAAGAAAATTGAGGACTGGTTTATGTTTCGTTTTATCTGTGTTGTGATCTTTCTGATCACATTCCTCATTGTGACTATCCCCGTGCTTGCGGCGGAATGGCTTATTGGAAAATTTAATCCAAAAGCTCGGGATATCAGCTCCATGTACATTGTACGCTGGGGATTCCGGGTTGTCCTGAAACTAGCAGGCGTGCAGGCAACTGTCATAGGTGAAGAGAATGTCCCCGACGGACCTGCGCTTTTTATCGGGAACCACCGGAGCTACTTTGATATTCTTCTGACCTACAGCCACTGTAAACGACCTATGGGATTTATCGCCAAAAAAGAGATGAAGCGCTATCTGACACTGTCCCTGTGGATGCGCCGCATTTACTGTCTTTTCTTAGACCGTGAAGATCCCAAAGCGGGTTTAAAGACAATCCTGACGGCGGTCGACTATATCAAACAAGGGATTTCCATCTTCGTGTTTCCCGAAGGGACAAGAAATGACGGCGAAGAACTGAGTATGCTTCCATTTAAGGACGGCGCCCTTAAGATTGCCACTAAAACCAGCTGCCCGGTCATCCCTGTCTCTATGAACAACATGGCGCAAATATTTGAAAACCATCTGCCAAAGATCAAAAAGACCCACGTGGTCATAGAATACGGAAAACCCATCTACCCGGATGAACTCGACAAAGATACAAAGAGACATATCGGCGATTATGTAGAAAATATCATCCGCGAGACGATCCATAAAAATGCGACGCTTATAGAGAATCAATAATCCGGTAAGTCACCGGCAGGAGGCGACAATATGATACGAAAATATATTTACGGCAATCCCTATGAGACTGAAGCTGTCATCCGCAGCTTTTCGCCGGAGGACAATGCTCCCGCACACGGAGACATCTCGGCGGCAGACGGATTCACATTTACTTACACTATGGATGAGAAAGACATTGTTTACGGTCTTGGGGAAGCAAACAGAGGACTCAACAAAAGAGGCTACTGCTATATCAGCGACTGTTCCGACGATTCCGAGCACACGGAGGACAAGCGTTCTCTTTATGCGGCGCACAACTTTATTATCATTGATGGTGCGCAGACATTCGGCGTTTTTTTCGATTATCCCGCACGGATCACATTTGATATCGGTTACACGAGATCCGATATCCTGACCGTATCCTGCGAGCGTGCAGACCTCTGCTTATATGTTATCGACGGGGATCATCCTTATGATATCGTAAAGGAGTTCCGCAAAATAACCGGGCGCAGTTATATTCCTCCGAAATTTGCCTTCGGATACGGACAGAGCCGTTGGGGATATAGGACAAAGGATGACTTCCGAAAAGTGGCGGACAGATACTGTCAGGAAGGCATTCCTCTGGACATGATCTATATGGACATCGACTATATGGACGCTTATAAAGACTTTACTCTCGGAAATGAATTTGATGATTTCTCTGACTTTGTGCAGGAGATGAAAGAGAAGCATATCCGCCTGATTCCGATCATTGACGCCGGTGTAAAGATTGAAGACGGATATGACGTATACGAAGAAGGAGTTAAAAACCGCTATTTCTGCCAGCGGGAAGACGGAAGCGATTTCGTGGCGGCGGTGTGGCCGGGTGACACCCATTTCCCGGACTTTCTCAATCCCGAGGCACGCAGATGGTTCGGGGATAAATACCGTTTTCTGACAGATCAGGGGATCGAAGGCTTCTGGAATGATATGAACGAGCCTTCCATCTTCTACTCCAAGGAAGGGCTTGCAGAAGCAAAAGAGATGGCGCTTAAATTTGCGAACAATGACACGGGGAACTGGGATGGTTCCGGGGAAAGCATCGGTGTATGGCAGATGGGCGACAAACTAAGAAGCCTCGCCAACAGTCCGGAAGATTATAAGCGTTTCTACCACAATGTGAACGGGAAAAAGATACGGCACGACAAAGTACATAACCTGTTCGGATTCAACATGACCCGTGCCGCTGGGGAAGCGTTTGAGCGGATTGCCCCGGACAAAAGATTCCTCATGTTCTCCCGCTCCTCCTATGTCGGGATGCACCGATACGGCGGGGTCTGGACAGGAGACAATAAATCGTGGTGGTCCCATCTGCTTCTGAACATCAAAATGATGCCTTCACTCAATATGTGCGGATTCCTCTATACGGGAGCGGATCTGGGCGGATTCGGGGCAGATACGACGAGGGAACTGTTGCTTCGCTTTCTTGCTTTCGGCGTGTTTACCCCGCTGATGCGCAACCATTCCGCACTGGGGACGAGGGAACAGGAATGTTATCAGTTCGAGAACACCACGGACTTCCGCCATGTGATCGGCGTGAGATACCGCCTCATCCCCTACCTGTACAGTGAGTACATGAAAGCCGCCCTGACTGATGACCTGTATTTCAAACCACTTTCTTTCACCTACCCGGATAATGAGATGGCGCGCCGCGTCGAAGACCAACTCATGATTGGAAACGAGATTATGATCACCCCAATTTATGAGCAGAATGCACGCGGACGGTATGTATATCTGCCGGAAGAAATGAAATTTATCAAGTTTCTCCCGAACGGCTCCATCAGTGAGGAAGTTCTCTCACAGGGAATCCACTATATCGACGTGGCTCTCAATGAGGTTCCCCTCTTTATCCGGAAAGACAGGTGCATCCCTCTGGCGCAGCCTGCTGAATGTGTGGATATGATCGACACAAAACACCTGACAATGATCGGGTACAAAGGCGCAGAATATATATTCTACGATGACGATGGAGTACATAAAGACTATGAAAATCCGGAGAATTACAGAACGCTGAGAATGTAAAATGCGATTAGGGACACAGTAAAACTTGATTGGGGACGTAGTAAAATCGGATTTTACTACGTCCCCAATTAAGTTTTATGATTACAAGTCTTTTATTCTTCGGGCTATTTCCTCTATAACTTCTATAAAACACTCGTCACTCTTGCCTGTCGGATCAACGAGCCCCCAGTCATCATCAAAATCCCTCCCGACATATGGACATCCCACATCACATCCCATTGAGATCGCGATATCCGGCGCGGGGATCTTATCAACCGTTTTACTGTACTGGCTTTGCTCCATATCTATCCCATAAAACTGTTTCATAAGCCGTACAGCGTCCTGATTGATCTGCGGCTTTGTTTCCGTTCCTGCGGAATAGAAATCAAATCTGTCTCCAGCCAAATGCTTACCGAGAGCCTCCGCGATCTGACTTCGGCAGGAATTGTGAACACAGATAAAAGCTATCTTTTTCTTTTCCATAGTCACACCCCCGACTTATACAGCAAGGCAATCACATCATCAGATTTCAGAACTTTACCCATGGCGACAACCTTTTCATTGACAACAAGGGCAGGCATACTCATAACCCCGTATTCCATCACTTTCTGCATATCGGTAATGTATTCCACCTCTACAGAAAGCCCTATATCCTTTACTGCCTGTTTTGCGTTTTCATATTGTTCATGACAGGCTTTACAACCTGAACCCAATACTTTAATACAGCAGATTTCACCCCCTTTTACGTCAGGGCAGCAAGCATTTGTAATGATTTCTTCTTCCTTTTTCTTTCCAAAATTAAATAATGCCATAGTAATAATCTCCTTAAATTAGATAATTAAATATTGTATTGCGTTGAAAAGATAGCCTGTAACAATAATACCAGCAGCGCATATCCCAATGAAAATGCCGAGCAGTTTCGGTTTGACCGCTTTGCGGAGCATGATCATTGAAGGGAGCGAAAGAGTAGTCACTCCCATCATAAAGGAAAGGACGACACCTAACAAAGCCCCTTTTGCAAGCAGAGCCTCCGCAATCGGGATCGTACCGAAAATATCCGCATACATCGGGATACCCACAATCGTAGCAATAATCACACCAATCGGATTATTCTCGCCCAATGCTTTGACAATAAATTCTTCAGGAATCCAGTTGTGAATAAAAGCGCCAATACCTACACCGATCAGAACATAAGGCGCAACCTTTTTCGCCGTCCCAACAACCTGTTCCCACGCGAATTTCATACGGTCTTTAAAATGCAGTTCCTTCTGCGGAATATCAATAGAATGACCATTTCGGATGTATTCTTCCACCTCATCGTCAAGGTGTAATTTTTCGATCAGAGTTCCGCCTATCACAGCAATGACCAGACCGAATACGACATACAAAACGGCAACTTTCCAGCCGAAAATACTCATCAACAGAACAAGACTGCCGAGATCAACCATGGGTGAAGAAATTAAAAAGGAAAATGTGACGCCAAGCGGCAAACCTGCAGTTGTAAATCCAATGAACAGCGGAATGGAGGAACACGAGCAGAACGGCGTTACCGTACCGAGCAAGGCGGCAATTATATTTGCCCATATCCCATGGAATCTGCCAAGTATTTTTTTCGTTCTTTCGGGCGGAAAATAACTTTGAATATAGGAGATGAACAAAATTAAAACGCCCAGTAATACCATAATTTTTATAGCATCATAGATGAAAAACTGAATACTCGCTCCTATTTTCCCTGTGGTGTCTAAACCACAAGCGTTTAAAATAGTTGTAATGAGCCGATTCAGCCAGTTCATACCGAGGATCTCATTTTGAAAAAAGTCCCATGCCGTTTTTAATGCTTCCATAAAAAGTCCCTTTCATATAGTTATATTGAAATATGTCTATTTATTCAGCTAAAAATGAGTCGTGCAAAAAAGCGGTGTATAAACTTTCTCACTTTTCACTGCACGACTTGCTCTCACAGTCAACATCAAGTGTGGTCAACTGCCTTAAACATTCTTTTGCCTGCTCCACACCTTTTTCTGAGATGGAGTAATGCATCCACTTTCCCTCTTTGCGCCCTACAACGATTTCAGCGTCGCAGAGGATTTTCATATGGTGGGAAAGTGTGGGCTGCGTAACATTGATTTCTTCCAACAGCTTGCAAGCACATTTTTCGCCTGAACGCAATAGCTTTATGATTTTAATGCGGTTTTCATCACAAAATGCTTTGAAGATTGACGCAATTCTTCTTTCGTCCATCAGTCAAAATCACCTCACATAGATATTTGTCTATGTATTATTATATTCATCATATAGATTATTGTCAATATATTTTAAAATAAAACTTGATTGGGGACGTAGTAAAATCCAATTTTACTACGTCCCCAATCATACCAGTCCCATGCTCCTCAATATATACAGCCACCCAGTCAGGGTAAACGCACTGAACAGCGTGGTGAGCATCACCACGCTGGAACTTAACACCCCTTCATGCCCCATGTTTTTTGCCATGACAAAGCAGCTCACTGTCGTCGCGGAGCCCAGCA
Source organism: Candidatus Mediterraneibacter pullicola (assembly GCA_019117065.1). Taxonomy (GTDB): domain Bacteria; phylum Bacillota; class Clostridia; order Lachnospirales; family Lachnospiraceae; genus Mediterraneibacter; species Mediterraneibacter pullicola. The sequence goes on from DXAK01000048.1 coordinate 50,870, forward strand.
TGACGAGGATCGCCACCAATTCTTCCCTGCGGAAGCCAAGCATCACGGCAAGAGGAAGGAATATCGCGGTAAATCCGACCAGCTTCAGCATGGACGCCGCTACCGCAGGTTTTACCTTTGCAAAGGCTTTCCGGATATCGAAGGTCGCCCCCATCGCCATCAGTCCCAGAGGTGTCGCCATCGCTCCCACGTTTGAAACCGTTTTTTCCAGAATGGGCGGCATAGGCATACAAAGAGCAGACCAGAGAAGCCCTGCCGCAATGCCAATAATGATAGGATTCGTCACGATTCCTTTAAGTGTTATTTTCCACATCGCCCGGTCCATGCCTTTTCTCTCTGGGTGAAAGAGCGCCAGCACAACAACCGCGATCACATTGTAAAGGGGGACGCTTCCGATGATCATAAGAGGCGCCATCCCCGCGTTTCCGTATATATTCTGGATAAAGGCGATGCCAAGAAGCGCCGCGCTGCTCCGATAGGAAGCCTGAATGAACTCTCCTCGTACGGAACCATCCCGCAAGAGAAGGGATGCTGCCGCCGCGATGACAATGCTTAAAAATGTCGCTCCAAAGCAGAAGAGGACAAACTTCAAATTCCACACCTCTGAGAAATCCACCGTCGCCAGATCTTGGAACACAAGCACCGGGAGCGGCACAAGAAACACAAACTTATTCATTTTTGATGCGAACATGTCGTCGATCCATCCCAGCCTATGAAACAAAAGACCGAGGAGCATCATAAGAAATACCGGGACGGTCGCGTTCAAGCTGAAGACCAGATTCTCCATAATTTCCCCACCAGCTTATCTCTATTTTATCTTTATTTCCACTCTATCTGTCATTTTATTTAATTGGAACAATCTCTTTTCTCTCGATTTTCTATTCTGTCCGAAGTGCTGTAACCGGATCGCTCTTCGCTGCCTTTCTCGAGGGGATCAGGCCGCCGATCAAAGTCAGAACCACACTTAACAGGATAAGAACAACCGCCGGAATGACCGGAAGTACGGCACTCACATCATTTGTCCCCGCCAGATAGTGGATAAGCGCGTTACCCGGAATGAGCAGAAGCAGGGAAATCCCGATACCGATCAGCCCCGCGCACAAGCCGATGATAAAAGTCTCCGCATTAAATACCTGAGAGATGTTCCCCTTTGACGCCCCGATGGCGCGCAGAATACCGATCTCCTTCTTACGCTCCAGCACGCTGATATAAGTAATGACTCCAATCATAATAGATGACACAATGAGAGAAATCGCCACAAATGCAATCAGAACATAGCTGATAATATCGATGATGTCAGTCACGGAGGACATCAGTGCACCTACCACATCCGTGTAAGTAATCACTTGCTCTTCCTTTCCCTCTTTCTCCATACGCGCATTATAATTATCTAGTAAGCTTATAACCTTCTCCTTACCCTCAAAATCCTTCGGATAGATATCGATTCCCGTGGGCACGTCGAAATCCACATACCCGAGATTCTTCAAATTATTTTCATAGGTAGCGTTCTCCGTAGCGTTCATGGACATCATAAGCTCTGCCAGCTCGCCGCCTGTCATATTCATCTGAAATGCCTCTGCAAACGCATCAGCGTCAATACTCATAGCATTCTGAAGACTGCTGCCGATCTGTGACATCATACTTCCAAGAGCACTCTCCATGCCTGACGCAATCTGCTCCATGATCTGCCCCATAGCAGAGGTGATCTCTTGTTCCAAAGCCTGACTGACAGCGCCGCCATAAGCCGATATCGTGCTCTGCATATAGCTTCCCATTGCTTCGGATATCTGTTGTTCCAGACCATCCATATCCACAATGGACATCATACCTTCCGACAGCCTTCTCTGCCCGTCTTCCGTTCCCAGATAAGCGATGAAATGCTCCGGCATCTTACTGGGATCCGGACCATTCCCTGCGGCTGCGTATGTTAAATATCCATTCGCCAGCTCTAAGGCAAGCTTTTGAATCTGACCTTCATTGATCGTGATGTCACCTGTGATATCTCCGAATATCTTACCCGCATACTCATTGAGAATCTTCTGTGGGCCTTCCGTTCCAAGATAGGAGTCAAACGATGCGTCAGGATTGGAAGCTACGTATTCGGCGTACCCGCTCATAAGAGCAGACGCCATCGCCCTCAGATCTTCCACCGTTACTGAGACACCGCCTCCCGAGTCGATAATGTCACGGATATTATTGATCAAGATCGTCCGCGCCTCATCTGTGTTCAGATAAGCCGCAAACGCTTCCCCAAGTCCGGAGTAATCTGCCTCCGGATGAGAAGCGGCATACTCCTGATAGCCTTCCAGCAGGCTTTCTGCAACCTTTGCCATCCCGTCATAGGACACGGACACATCCAAATCCTTCAGGAAATCTGACAAGCTCATGGACGGCATATCCGGGAGATTTACGGAGATGTCCCCGAGATTGAGCGCCCCTGACAAATCAATTGAATTCCCTGCCGCTCCGAATACAGAAGAAAAATCCATTGAGCCGGGGCCTGACAGCCCCGAAAACGCACTCTCATTGAACGCGAACGCCTCCTTAAGCTTCTTCTCGTCAATCGTGAATAAGGAATCCATGTCAAATGCGTCCTGATCGCTCTCCTCCCCAAAGGGTTCTCCAGTGAACACATTGACTGACGGATCCGCCAGCTGCTGCCGCACAATCTCTTTTTGCTCTGCTTGCTGCGCTACATGCTTTGTCAGGGAAGCGGGGTATCCGACTCCTGCCGATAGTGCAGACGCATTGGCATCCTTGGCGGGCTGGACGATTCCCACGATGGTCAGCTCCTCCCCGTTTCCCACCAATGTTTTTATATATTCCTCGTCGCCCGTCTTATCTCTCCATACCTGATACTGGCTGTCATACTCATAGTAATCAGCGCTGTTTACCAGCCGGAACGTCATACCTACAATATCATCATAGGAATAATCTTCCATTGTCTCCGGCACCTCCACATTTTCCTCATTAACAAACTGCCGGATCATCTCCTCTAATTCCAGCGGATCTCTCAGCCCGAGGGTGTATGCCATCTGATCACTGATATTCCCGTTGGAGGTAAGCACAAGGACACATTCATTGTAGCTCTTAGGCCATCTCCCTGCTTTCACGTCGTACTGACTCTCGTACAGGCTCTCCTCCGCCGGCATCTCATAGAACACATCCGTGCTCATCATCGTGGACATCATACTGTTGGAGCCGCTTGACGAGCCAAGCCCCATCTCCTCAAAGGAAGTGTCCGGATGTACCTGACGGACTGTGTTTTCCTCTTCTCTGTAAATCTGCGGAACTATATTATAAGAATACTCGATCGCGTTGGTGTACGCCTCTATTCCACTCTCCCCGCTGTCCAGATAGAATTTCAGAGATTCCAAGTCGTTGGAATCCAGTGTAGAAAACATATCCGTGACCATATTGATCACATGGACTTCCCCGTCTTTCTTCTCTTGATCCGTCGCCATTCCCTCATCACCCGCCAAGACCGAGCTAAAATCAAAGCCCGTACTCTGGATCTGCAGCGGGTACTCGGAGAGCGTCTCCTTCTCAATGTCCTTGATATAATCGTTCACGCCCGTGGAGAGCGACAAGATCAGGGCAATGCCGATAATTCCGATGGAACCAGCAAAAGAAGTGAGCAGGGTCCTTGCTTTCTTTGTTCTTAAGTTATTAAAACTAAGGGACAGCGCTGTGAGAGAGGACATGGACGCCTTACCCATATTTTTGTGCTCTGGCTCTTCCATCCCTTCCTCCGGCACAAACTCATCGCTGTCTGAACGGATCTTCCCATCCTTCAAGTTCACAATACGGGTGGCATACTCCTGAGCAAGTTCCGGGTTGTGAGTGACCATCACCACAAGGCGGTCACTTGCCACCTCCTTTAACAGTTCCATAACTTGAACACTGGTCTCGCTGTCAAGGGCACCCGTAGGCTCATCCGCCAGAAGGATATCCGGGTCGTTTACAAGAGCTCGGGCGATCGCAACCCTCTGCATCTGCCCGCCCGAGAGCTGATTCGGTCTTTTATGGAGCTGGTCGCCCAGACCGACCTGTGCCAGTGCGTCTTTCGCCCGCTGCCTCCGCTCTGTCTTTCCGATTCCTGAGATGGTCAGGGCAAGCTCCACATTCGCCAGAATCGTCTGGTGAGGAATCAGGTTATAGCTTTGGAATACAAACCCGATCGTGTGATTCCGGTAGGAGTCCCAATCCCTGTCCTTATATTTCTTTGTGGAGATCCCGTTAATAATAAGATCTCCGCTGTCATAGCGGTCCAGCCCGCCGATAATATTCAAAAGAGTCGTTTTTCCGGACCCGCTGGGTCCTAAGATGGCAACGAACTCATTGTCTCTTAAATTCAGGCTCACCTGATCGAGAGCCTTCTGCACTAAAGTTCCGGTGCGATATTCCTTACAGATACTTTGGATCTGAAGCATGGATGTCTCTCTCTTTCTGTACAAATGAAAATGCCCTCAGCCGGCCGGGACTTCCTGTCCGGTCAGATGAGGGTATTTTATCACACTTGGGCAAATTTCACCACCGTATGCCATACTATTTTCACAAACCTCCGCTGCTATCTACCATCCTCTAAAGAAGAACAGCCATGCCCCCAGCCCTTTTCCTATTGCCACGCTTAGGATAAACGCTGTCATATACCGTACGATCTTCGCCCTTCTCATAAACACAGGGAACACATTCAATATCTCTGCCAGCGCCATAGACCAGCATCCCACAAAAATACCCGCAAAAATACCGAATATACCTAGGGCTCCTCCGCCTGCCGCGCCAGCCGCCATGTGCTCGGATATCTCGTCCTTAAACAGAAAGAGCAGGTTGCCGAGTATTCCGCCAAGGGCAACGCTGCTCTCATAGAGGAGGATTCGTTCTCCCGTATGGGTCCGGTCCGCAAAATCCGCCACCACACCCAATTCTACAATAAAAGAAAACAACCCTCCTGCTACGGCAACTCCCGAGCTAAGACCGACGATTGCCAGAAGGATCTGTTGTCCCCACTCCGCCCACATCAAGCTCATCCCCCCTTCTTGAAGCATCCTCGATCAGCGTCGTCTGGATATCATTTTCATACAGGCGCATCTGCACCTCCATAGGCGTTGGGTCTACAGTAAATCTCTTTTTCCCGAAATGATTAAAAAAGATCAATATCCCCGCAGTCAGCCCGATGGAGTAAGTGATCTCCAGTATCGTAAACCCGTCCGTCCTCTGTCCTGTCACCAGTTCATACATCTGGCTAAAAAGTTTTGTTACATCTACATCGTTATTAAATGCCATAATGGAAAATGCCGCCCCACAGAAGGTGACTGCAGCGACGAACGTAGTCTTTAGAATATGCCATGCAAGAGGCGGTGTTTTCTGCTCCTCATACGTCACGATAATATCCGTCTCCCCCATGTTCTGAATCTCAATTCCCGGATACTTCTCATGAATACATGCAATGATCCGCAGGACGGACACTACGCATCTATGTTGTCCTTCCTTTCTGAACTTTAAGATCTTAATCGTCCCAACCTTCGGGGGCACTGTCTTATCCGAACACTCCAGCGTGAGGATGTCGCCCAAAGCCACATCTGGCTTTGTCACCTCCACGTCCCGGTCGCCCTTGATATATAATGTCGTACTGTTAGAAGACATCACACACCTCCTGCGCACCCGCACTCCTGCGCTCTGCATATGCTTGCCCGTCCTGCTCACAGGTATCCCTGATGAGGAATCCCTCACCCGCCTGCTCCTGCGGTGTGCTGAGATAATAGATGAGCCCGATGACCACCGCCGCAAGCACGATTATGAAGAGGCAGATCCATATTTTCTTCCGTCCGTCTTCCATATCATCCACCGACCTTTCATTTTACCGCCGAACCATACCTTTTGTATACAGCCTGCGTTATAATGTCTAGTCTCCCGGTTTTCTCCCAAATTATTCACCGCCGGAGCCCGTTTTGTCTCCATGCTAAAATAAAAATATACACCAACGTTCCCGAAACCATTTCCCTAAGTTCCAAGCCTTCGCAGATTTTCCATAATCCGCTTCTCCATACGAGAAACCTGAACTTGAGATATCCCCATAATCTTTCCCACATCCGACTGTGTCCGATCTGCAAAATACCTAAGGTAGATCAACTTTCTCTCCTTTGCGTTCAGTGTCTCTAGGAGCTGTCTAAGTACTAAGCGGTCAAGGATCTTGTCCTCCTGTTTTTCCTTTTCCTCGAGCTTGTCCACTAAGCGGATCTCATTTCCTTCTTTCTGATGGATAGGACGGTAGAGTGATTCCACCTCGCTGCCTGCCTCCATCGCCTGAACCAGTTCTTCCTTCTCCACTCCCATCTCCCCTGCAAGTTCTTCCACTGTCGGTTCCCGCCCCAGAACAGAGGTAAGTTTTTCTCTCGCCTGAAGACTTTTATAAGAGAGTTCTTTTAACGAACGGCTCACTTTGATCATGCCGTCGTCCCTTAAAAAACGTTTAATTTCCCCAGATATCATAGGCACTGCATAAGTGGAGAATCTGACGTCATAAGATATGTCAAATTTGTCAATGGCCTTCAAAAGCCCAATACTCCCGATCTGAAACAAGTCTTCCGCCTCGCATCCGCGCCCATAAAACCGCTTCACAACGCACCAGATCAGTCCTACATTTTCTTCCACAAGCTGTTCTCTCGCTTCTTTATCTCCGTCGTGCGATCTCTGTATCAAAGCGATTGTGTGGTCCATATCTCCCTTCCTTTTCCGATGGCCTTCTTCATCTTTACCTTCGTTCCCTCTCCCAGAACAGACTCTACTTCCACGCTGTCCATGAAAGCTTCCATAAAGGCAAATCCCATCCCCGAGCGGTCTTGTTCGGGCTTCGTGGTGTACATCGGCTGCATGGCTTCCTCCACGTTCTCAATCCCCCGTCCCTGATCGCACACTTCCACCGTAAACATATTTTCTTCGATACGGCAGCGGATATGCACTTTATGTATCTCGTTCTCATATCCGTGGATGATGGCATTGGTCACTGCCTCTGACACCGCGGTCTTTACATCCGCCACCTCTTCCACAGTTGGGTTTAACTGGGTCAGAAAGGAAGCCACCGCCACCCTTGCAAACCCTTCGTTCGCTGATCTGCTGTCAAAACGTATCTCCATTTCATTTGTGTTTTTCATACTGCATCCTCCTCATATATTTGCATGATCTTTGTCACTCCTGACAGTGTCAGTATCTTCTTTATCCGCTCACTGGCGTGAACTGCCCAGACCTCTCCTCCGATCAGGCAGATCGTCTTATATCTTCCCATGATAACCCCTATTCCAGAACTGTCCATAAAATCTGTCCGCTCAAAATCAAAAATCACATATTTGATGTGATTCCTGTCAATCACTGCATCTGCCTCCCTTTTGATCTCTTCCGCGTTGTGGTGGTCCACCTCACGGGGCAGGTAGATGGTAAGACAGTTCTCCTGCACTTGATATTTCATATTTACTCCTCCTCCAAAATAAAAAAAAGAAAAGAATATACGTTTGTACACTCTTTTCTTTCGTAATTTTTATCCGATTGCATCAAGGGCGCTCTGAGCGTCCGCGGCATAATCAGAATCACTATAGCTGTCCACAATTCTCTGATAATAAGTCGCCGCATTTTCGCTGTCGCCGTTTCCCTGATATGCTTGCGCCAGATTGTAAAGCGCTTGTCCGCCGTTGTACCCCTCGTCCATCCGCACAACTTTATAGAACGCATCTATGGCTCCCTGATAATCCTGTGAGGCTAGAGCTTCTGTCCCCGTCTCAAAGTTTCTCTCACACGCATTGGGATAGATATCCGCAGCTATCTGATCATAGAGCGCTTGTGCGCTCTGGCCTAGCGAGTCCCTGTTTACATTGATCAGCGTATCTGCCATAGTTGCGTCACTGTATTCCCCCGAATCATATTGATTGGATACCGTCATCAACGCTTCGTAACTGTCACGGGTTGTCTGCGCCGCCTGTGCATCCGCCTCCACACTTTCGCCGGTAGCGCGGTAATTATCCAGTGTTCTCGTCTGCGCGCTTACCTGAGCTTCCAGAGAAGTAATCTTGTCACTATATTCCCTCATCTGGTCGTTCATCCGGTCGGTTCTCGCCTGATTAACCGCAGGGGCAATCAAAAACCATATCAACGCTGCGCCGATGGCAGCGCCGATAAAAATATTTGCCACCGCCAGATGACTGCTCATCTCTTTTAGCCGGGAATGCTTCGGCTGGATGATCGTTTCATTCCCAAGACTGTATTCCACAGCGTCTTCCTTTTTTTTCTCAGTTCTGTGTCTGACCCGTCCTCTGTGCTGCATCAGCTCATGGATATAGTGAAGGGTGATTTCATTGGTGGTATCTAGTTTCCTCGCTGTACGCAGCACCTGTCTTGCATGGGAATACTGTTCCGTATGAAGATAAATCAGTGCCAGCAGTTGATAAGCTTTCAGAAAATCAGGATGGGTTGATATTACCTGTTTCAACTGGATAACCGCCATGTCCTCCCCATTCTGCCTGCAGTATGCCAGACATTGGTTATATTTCCTGATTGCTAGATTGATTGTCTCAAGCTCATTTGCCGACGACTGTACGTTCTTAATATAATCATCTGCTATATTATCCCGCGGGCGCAGATTCTTACTGATAATCCACTCAACCAGAGCCTCCGGCACCTCTCCGATACCGTAATAAACAAGTCCCAGCAGATTCCTCGCCGCAATATTCTCCCTGTTAAATTGTAAGCTCCTGCGCAGCGACACTATCGCCCCGGACATATCGCGTATCTGCGCTTTCCGCAGTCCATCGTTATACCAGTAATTCGACTGGTACACGACCTTCTTCGTATAGTCCATTTATATCCCCACTTGTCTTTCTTTATTTCTTCTGATCTATTACCTGTTTCAAAAGGTCCGTCATATCAGATAGGTCCTCCTGATATACCGCGTCCTCGATTTCTTCCACCTCAAGGCTGGGCTTAAATTTTTTCAGTTCCTCTTCGTAATCCAGCATCTATATGACCTCCTGAATCAATTCTTTTATCCTGCCTGTCAGATAGAGTGAACCAAGGCAGTAAACACGCTCTTCTTTCTGATGCTTAAGCATGAACCTGAGCGCTTCCTCTACAGATTCTTTCACTATGACAGGCTGTTCCGTATATTTTCTAAAGACTTCCGCCAATGCCTGCGCATCCGTCCCGCGGTCTCCGCCAATCTGCGTCACCACAAACATCTCTGCCTTGAATTGCCCGCACAGACACCGGATCATCTCCTCATAGTCCTTATCCTGAACTGCAGAGAACAAAACAATGTTTCCCCGCCCATCCTTCGGAACACTCTGCACAAACGCTTCTATTGCGCTGACATTATGCGCTCCGTCAACATATACATCCGGCAGGACTTCTTCCATACGTCCCGCCCATTTTAAATCAGCCAGAGCTTCCCGCCACTGCTTAATATCTCCATTCTTCCCAAAGAGGTGTCTCATCACTTCCATGGCGAGCATAGCATTATGCGGCTGGTATACTCCGATATTGTTCAATTTCCACGTGGTATTTCCATAATAAGCACTGAAACAGGAAAATGCAATATGTTTGTCCCTGATTCCAAGGATTTCGTACGCATCTTTCCCGATTTTTTTACAGAAATTGCCCTGTTCCTTTGCCGTGCGTTCGATAACTCGATCGCTCTCATCTGCTGTCTGGGCATAGAACACCGGCACTCCCGGCCGGATGATTCCTGCCTTTTCCTCTGCAATCTTTTCCAAAGTATCACCGAGATATTCTGTGTGATCCAGTCCGATGGAGGTGATGACACAGACAAGCGGCCGCTCGATTGAACGGGTGGCGTCCAGCCTGCCGCCGAGCCCTGTCTCAATAACCGCATACTCTACTCCTCCATCGAAAAAGGCACACAAAGCCATGCCCAGCAAGAACTCGAAAAAGCTCGGATGGGGACACCCCTCTGCTTCCATGCGCTGTGCTGCCGTCAGTGTCTTCTTAAATATTTTCACAAAATTATCATCACTGATCTGTCTTCCATCTATAGCGATCCGCTCATTGATCTTTATCAGATGAGGGGATGTAAAAAGCCCCGTCCGTTTTCCCTCCGAACGGAGCATACTGTCAAGATACGCGCACACAGATCCCTTCCCGTTTGTCCCCGCCACATGGAGTACTTTCAGGCGCTCCTGCGGATTTCCGAGATACTTTAAAAAGATCTTTGTGTGCTGCGCATCATTTTTCTTTGTAAATTTTGGAATATACAGTATATATTCTGTTGCTTCACCGTATGTCATTGTTCCGTCTCTTCTTCCTGTTTCACGAACGCCTGTCTTCCATTCTCCGGTGCATCGGGATCTGCCGGCAGCTGTATCAGCGTACCACCGCTGTACCCATAAGATATGGATTCCCGGAAAATAGTATTGCTGGAGCCGACTTGAGCCACCATAATCGTATCACCGTCGTTTAACTGTGATTCCTTCAAATCCAGTCTCGTGTTATTCAAAAATTTCGTGTTCTGTTTCTCGCCGTTGATGTACACTTTACTCTGCTTTGTAAAATTATCCCCATAGACACTGTATGTTCCGTCCGACTGTGTCACCACCTCGGAGATCACTGCGTCTTTCACGCCCATGACCATATGTCCTTCTATAACCGGCTGTCCGCTTTCCTCATAGACATACTGCCCGCCATACATAATATCGTACTGTAGAAGTTCCAGATCCGCGAGATAATCTTTGGTCTGCCTTCTCTGCTGGTGATAGTTAAACACTGTTCCCGTATGGATGTCCAGCCGCTCAAATACGTCCGCCATGACCTGATACGCGGCAATATTTCCATCCTTTTTCTCCAAACCGATATTGTCCCATATCACATAGTTTGTATTATAAAGGTACTTACTCTTTAAATCCTTTGCCTCTAGATTCATAGTAGGCAGATGATCCCCATAAAAGATGAGTACTGTCGGTTCATTTCTTGCCTCTACTGCCTCAATCAGATCCCCTGCAAATTTGTCCATCTCGTAAACAAGATTCACATAATATTCCCAAGCGTTGCGCTCACCTTCATCCTCCACGCCGCTCACAATAATCTCCGGATTTTCCAGAACTTTCTCTGTGGGATACTCTCCGTGGCCTTCCACACTGACTGTAAATACAAAGTCCTGCCCTTCCGTAGTATCCATGGATTCCATTATATTTGGCACAAGAATATCGTCTGTGGCCCAGCCCTTCGGCGTCGTCTGAAGGATATTCATAAACTCCTTGCTCGTATAGTGGTCAAATCCCATGTTATTGAACACCTGCGCCCGGCTGTAAAAATTTCCTCCGTTGTTGTGAAGCGCCTCTGCGCCATACCCTAGCGCTCCCAGCGCCGACGCCGCGCTCTCCAGCGTATTTGTCTTGGCATAAGTCTTATATGGATACTCGCCCGGACCGAAGAAACGCATGCTCATCCCTGTAAGCACCTCAAACTCCGTGTTCGCTGTTCCTGCCCCCACGGACGGTACCTTAAAATACCCTGTGGAATATTCGCTGAACAATTTTCTTAAATTCGGGATCGGATCTTCTGAAAAACGGAGCCACTCCACTTCTGTCGGGTCAAAAAAAGATTCCAGCTGCACGAATATGATATTCGGAAGTTCTTCCCCGCTTCTTCCGGTCTCACTCTTCGTAAGCTCTCCGTTTCCGCTGATCTCCTTCATTGTCTCCTCACTGTATCCCGCCGGTTTGTTAATTCCCGTGTTAAACAGGCTTGCTGAAAAACAATAAGGAAATCCGTAATCTTCATAGGCAAATGCAATATTGCCAAAATAATTGGAGATCACCCTCTTGTCAATGGCTGCCTCCGTCAGCCACAGACATGCGCCAAAAGAAACCACCACTCCTCCCAGCGCAATAACCCTGTGCATCTTCCCAGTAAACTGCCCACCTCTGCGCCACATAGATACGACCCAGAACACAAGCGCCACCACGCCTATGATAATCATAATCAGCTCAAAGGTATTAAAATAATTCCCCGTCAGCTCCAATGCGTCCGACAGGACTTTTAAATCCTGTGCGTTAAAAGGCGTCACTCTTTTTGTCAGCAAATAACCGTTACAGATACCCAAAAATATCCAGAATACACTAATCAGTATTCTTGCGAACACCCTTCTGCGCACAAGATATACAAGAGTAAATGTCACGAATATCATGAAGGAATTATACAAAAATACAAGAGGTGTCCCTGTCAGATAATCCCAAGCCTCAAAAAATGACAGGCGGGAGATCACCTCGATCAAAAAATTGATCACACAGGCAAGGAGATACTGAAGCGGCAGGGACAGCCGGTTCATCCATTTGTATACCGGCTGCATCTTCTTTGCAAACGGACTGTTGCGCCGCTTTTCAAGTATTCTCTCCCTTCTCTCTTTTCTCTCCTTAAAATGCCGTTTGATATCCTCTTTTTTCAGATTTTTTATTTTAGTGAAAACCCCTTTGATATCTGGCTTTTTAATTCGGATCTTTTTCATTTTCCAAGCCCTTCCATACGCTCCTTAACCTGAGCAAGCATCTGTATATATTTTTCGAGTTTTCCCCGCTCCTCCTGCACCTTGGCCTCAGGCGCCTTGCTGATAAACTTTTCGTTTGCAAGCATGCCTTCCGCGCGTTTGATCTCTTTATTTAATCTCTCTTCCTCTTTCTTAAGTCTCTCAAGCTCCTGCTCAAAGTCCACCAGATCTTCAAGCGGCAGATAAACCACTGCGTCAGGAACAACAACAGACACTGCGTTATCCGCAACACCGTCTTTTGTGCTCTGAATCAAAACTTCATTGGCCATCATAAGCGGCTGAGCGGAAGCTTTCACCTCTTCCATACCAGCACTCAGCGCCTCATTCTCACAGACGACATACACCTTTGTCTTGCGGCTGTTCGGCACCTCCATCTCTGAGCGGATATTGCGGATTCCCCTAGTGATTGCCTTCACATGTTCCATCACATTCTCATCACCCGGGAAGTTCCACTCCGCCTTATATTCTGGCCACTTAGACATCATTAGAGCCTCTTCTTCTGGCACAAGCGCGCCGTAGATCTCCTCTGTGATAAAGGGCATGAACGGATGAAGAAGTTTAAGCGCCTGTCCTAGTACGGTCTTTAATACCCAGAGCACACAGTTTGCCGCTGCCGGATCTTCCTCCACATGATAGATGCGGTACTTCGCAAGTTCCACATACCAATCGCAGAACTCATCCCATATAAAGTCGTAGACCTTCTGAACCGCAATACCAAGCTCAAACTTATCCATGTTCTCGGTCACATCTTTTGCCAGCGTGTTCACAGCGGACACAATCCACCGGTCAGCCGGCGTCAGAAGGGAAGCGTCCGGCTTGTCTATCACGTTCTCCTTCATATTCATAAGGATGAAGCGCGACGCGTTCCACACCTTATTCGCGAAGTTGCGGCTTGCCTCCACCCTTTCATTATAAAAACGCATGTCATTACCCGGAGCGTTTCCAGTTACAAGCGTCAGACGCAGCGCGTCCGCCCCGTACTTGTCAATGATCTCTAATGGATCGATACCATTTCCAAGGGATTTACTCATCTTACGTCCTTGTGAATCCCTTACAAGCCCATGGATCAGCACCGTGTGGAACGGCGACTTCCCGGTATGTTCAAATCCTGAGAACACCATGCGGATTACCCAGAAAAAGATGATGTCATACCCTGTCACGAGCACATCTGTGGGATAGAAATAATCCAGATCTTCCGTATTCTCCGGCCATCCCAGCGTAGAAAACGGCCACAGGGCAGAAGAAAACCATGTATCCAACGTGTCCTCATCCTGTGTGAAATGTGTGCATCCACAATGCGGGCACTTCTCTGGCGCATGCCTATCCACAACAAATTCACCGCACTCGTCACAGTAATAAGCGGGAATACGGTGTCCCCACCAGATCTGGCGTGAAATACACCAGTCCTTGATGTTTTCCAGCCAGTGAAGATAAATCTTATCAAAACGCTCTGGCACAAACTTCAGCTCACCGGTCTTGAGCGCGTTGATGGCAGGCTTCGCAAGCTCTTCCATCTTTACGAACCACTGCTGCTTAATCAGCGGCTCTACCGTGGTTCCGCAGCGGTCATGAGTTCCCACCGCATGACTGTGAGGTTCTACTTTCACAAGGTATCCTTCAGCCTCCAAGTCAGCCACGATAGCCTTTCTCGCCTCATAGCGCTCCATGCCTGCATACTTGCCGCCTTTCTCATTGATGGTGGCGTCGTCGTTCATGATATTGATCTCCGGCAGATTGTGACGCTTGCCCACCTCAAAGTCATTCGGGTCATGTGCCGGCGTAATCTTCACGGCGCCTGTCCCGAACTCTTTGTCCACATAGTAATCCGCCACAATAGGAATCTCTCTGTTCACCAACGGAAGGATTACGTTTTTACCTACGATATCTTTATACCTCTTATCGTCCGGGTGAACCGCGATCGCCGTATCTCCCAGCATTGTCTCCGGACGCGTGGTCGCGATCTCAAGGAAACGGTCTGTTCCCACGATCGGATATTTGATATGCCAGAAATGTCCATCCTGATCTTCATGCTCTACCTCAGCGTCAGACAGAGATGTCTTGCATTTCGGGCACCAATTGATAATACGGGAGCCTTTGTAGATGTATCCCTTCTTATATAAATTGATAAACACTTCCTCAACCGCCTTGGAGCATCCCTCGTCCATAGTGAAACGCTCCCTGTCCCAGTCACAGGAAATACCCAGCTTCTTTAGCTGATTCTCAATGGTTCCCGCGTACTCTTCCTTCCACTGCCATGTCCTCTCAAGGAAGCCTTCTCTTCCCAGCGCCTTCTTATCAATGCCTTCCTCTTTAAGCTGATTCGTCACCTTGACTTCCGTGGAGATCGCCGCATGGTCTGTCCCTGGCACCCAAAGCGCGTTATAGCCTTCCATTCTTTTATAGCGGATGAGGATATCCTGAAGCGTATTGTCCAGTGCATGTCCCATGTGGAGCTTTCCCGTAATGTTTGGGGGTGGCATCACCGTTGTGAACGGTTTCCTGCTGCGGTCCACCTCAGCGTGGAAATATTTGTTCTCACACCACTTTTCATACAATTTTTCTTCGATCTGTTTCGGATCATATGTCTTTGCTAACTCTTTACCCATCTTCTTCTCCTTGATTTCCCTCTCATTGTCGGTCACTTTTCTCTTGGTTTTACGTTCACGGAATTTTCACAGTTAAAATAAAAAGCCGCCCTTTACAAACGTAAAGGGCGGATATTCCGCGGTACCACCTTGATTTATTCCTCATAAAGTCCTGTAACGCGGACCACTCCGGGACTCCCTACTTGGCTCTTTACGTGCTGTTCAGACATCCGGTTCAGAAGCTACCTTCCACCATCCTGTGCCGGAACCACCTCTCAGCCGGCACACTGTCATACAGTTAAAGCCGGGCAGCCCTCTCTGACGGAAGCAATGATGTACTCCTCTTCTTCACTACCTTTTACGAATTTGTTAACTAAAAATTAACTATCACATACTATATCCGCAAGAGGCTAATTTGTCAAGCAATTTAGAGAATCTTAAGATATAAGTTCAGCCATACAGTACACGGAAAGCATAAAACATGCTTACATGTTTTTGCAAGCGGGCATCTGTATGGTTTTACGATGTCATATCTTCTATCATCTCTACAATATCATATCCGTAATTGTCCCCGGTTGCCCAGCCAAGTCCCTCAGGGTTTTCCTGCTGTCCCAGCCATTCCACATAAGGTGCAGCTCCTTTCTTCACATACTCGTACCGGTCATCTACACATTCCTGAACAAGTGCATCCGTGGTGGCGTACGCTTTCAGATGCTGAATCTGTGCCCGGATCCCGGTACGTACATCCGGATAGGAATTACCGGGAACTCCATTGCCTGTAGTTCCAAGTCCAGCAAAATTAAACTGTTCGATGGAGGCATCCCCTCCGTATTGAAGAAATCCTGTCTCCTTCATCGTCTGTGCGAACGCCACCTCAGGGCGTACACCCTCTGCCTCCGCTTCTTCATAATACATCTGGCAAAAGGCTTCGATCGAGTCCGCGCCGCCCTCCGAAAGTTCCGCAGAGGGATACAGTTTCCCCGAAGAATTAAAATAATCCACCATCTCCTTCACAGTCACCGCGCTCTCTCCCATAATTGGATACTGTCCGTCCGCAATGGTTTCTTCCGCCTCCTGTGATATCTGCTTCGGATCCTTTTCTGTCGCTTCATTCCCCTCACTTTGAAACTCCGCTTCCGATACGGATACTGTCTCTTTCTCTTCCCGAGGCGATAAAACTCCTGTGGCGCCCGCCACGGCAAGTGTCAATACAAGGAGTAGTGCAAGTCCCGCTTCTGTATATAATTTGATCTTTCCGCTCTGCCAGTCCATATCCTTCTCCTCACTTATGTGGCATTATATTATCTATTTCCTATATATATACCTTGCTATATTACTCAATAAGAAATAAAAATGCAACCAAATCAGGCATAAGCCTGATTTTATCCATTTTCTTTTACTTTTTATTTAGTTATGGTATAATGAGCGCATGGCGACGAGCGCACTCGGCATGTAAGACTGCTTCAAATACTTGTATTCCGAAGTTGTTTTACATGCCGAAGTATGTGAGTGCAATGAACGGCAAAAAGCAGTGCAGCGGATTTGAGCTGTGCTCGTCGCGTACATGCAACCTGCTTCACAGGGATTATGCACTCTGCTATGCAGACGTAAAATTAGTATTAAAGCAAACGAAAAGAGGAAAAAATATGAGTTCACAGAATCTTACTCTGCTGACCGATCTCTACGAGTTGACCATGATGCAGGGTTATTTCGAAACACAGGAGAATGAGACTGTCATCTTCGACATGTTTTTCCGAGAGAATCCCAATAACGGCGGTTACTCCATCATGGCAGGTCTTGAGCAGGCCATAGAGTATGTCAAGAATCTGAACTTTTCGTATGAGGATGTAGACTATTTGAGAGGTCTTGGCATTTTCAGCGAAGACTTTCTTCATTATCTGAGCGGATTCCACTTTAGCGGGGATATCTATGCCATTCCTGAGGGAAGCGTGATCTTCCCAAGAGAACCGCTTATCAAAGTCATCGCGCCCATCATGGAAGCTCAGCTTGTTGAAACTGCGATCCTAACTATCATCAATCATCAGTGCCTGATTGCCACAAAGGCTTCCCGCGTCGTACACGCGGCACAGGGCAACGGCATCATGGAATTTGGCCTTAGGCGCGCTCAGGGACCGGATGCAGGACTTTACGGCGCACGCGCGGCAATGATCGGCGGATGTGTCGGCACATCTAACGTACTGGCAGGCGAGTTGTTTGACGTCCCAGTGCTCGGAACGCATGCGCACAGCTGGATCATGAGCTTTAAGGACGAATACACCGCCTTCAAGGAGTACGCCCGCCTTTATCCCGACGCCTGCACACTTCTCGTAGATACTTATGATACATTGAAATCAGGCGTTCCCAATGCCATCCGCGTCTTCAAAGAGATGCGCGAAGCTGGTATCCATCCAAAGAGTTACGGCATCCGCCTTGATTCGGGAGATCTGGCTTACCTTTCCAAAAAGGCCCGCAAAATGCTGGATGAGGCAGGATTTACAGACGCTGTCATCGCAGCATCCAACGATCTAGATGAATTCCTGATCAACGACTTAAAGATTCAGGGAGCGCAGATCACCTCTTGGGGTGTAGGGACGAACCTGATCACCTCTAAAGATTGTCCGTCCTTCGGCGGAGTCTACAAGCTGGCTGCTATCCAAAATGAGAATGGAGAGTTCGTCCCGAAGATCAAAATCTCCGAAAACATCGAAAAGATCACAAATCCGGGCAACAAGACTATTTACCGTATCTATGACAAAGAAACAGGGAAAATACGCGCGGATCTGATCTGCTTTGTAGATGAGGAGTACGATACTTCTAAAGATCTTTTACTTTTTGACCCGAACGCCACATGGAAGAAAACCCGCCTCAAAGGAGGCACATACACGATGAAAGAACTCTTAAAACCAGTGTTCATCCGTGGGGAATGTAAGTACCAGTCTCCCTCTGTGAAGGAAATCGCAGAATTCTGCCGGCAAGAGAAAGAGACTCTGTGGGATGAGACAAAACGTCTCTTTAATCCGCATAAGGTCTACGTAGACCTTTCAAAAAAGCTATATGACACGAAAGCCGCTCTTTTGGACAATGTAAATGTATAATCGCCGTCTCTCACAACATTAAGTATATAAACAAGGAGTTATATTATTATGAAAATCATCGTACTAGCCGGAGGCTTAAGCACAGAGCGCGACGTTTCTCTATCTTCCGCCGCAGGTATCTGCAGAACCCTGACCGAAAAGGGTCACAACGCATTCCTTCTGGATGTATTCTTAGGTCTGAAAGATGCGCCTGAAAATTTAGAAGAGGTTTTTACCCTTCCCGGCCACGGTCTGGAAATCGCAGGAAATATCAAAACCGATGAGCCTGATCTTGAGGCAGTCAAAGCGTCACGCCCGGATCAGTCCGACTGCTTCTTAGGCCCCAACGTCATTGAGCTGTGCCGTCTTGCGGATATTACGTTCCTTGGACTTCACGGCGGTGAAGGAGAAAACGGAAAACTTCAGGCTACGTTTGACCTGCTCGGCATCCGATACACTGGCCCCGATTCTCTCGGCTGCGCTATTGCAATGGATAAAGGCTTCACAAAACAAGTATTTCTCCAGTCTGGTATCGACACTCCCGCGGGAGTATGCCTGCACAAAAATGCGGCGGATCGTTCCCTTTCATCCACGAATCTGGCTTTACCCGTTGTCGTAAAACCTTGCTCCGGCGGCTCCAGCATCGGCGTATACATCGTAAATACCCAATCCGAGTACGAGGAAGCTCTCAATAACTCTTTCCGCTATGAGGATGAAGTAGTGATCGAAGAGTACATCAAAGGACGGGAGTTTGCCTGCGGCGTCATCGACGGCCAAGCGCTCCCTCCCATCGAGATCATCCCGCGGACCGGATTTTTCGACTACGCGAACAAATATCAGGCTGACGCCACCTTGGAAGTGTGCCCTGCCGACATCCCGGAGGATGTTGAACACCGTATGAAAGAGCTCACATTAAAAGCATTTCATGCCCTAAAGTTAAACGTATACAGCCGCGCGGATTTTCTTCTTGATGAGAAAGGAAATCTATACTGTCTGGAGATGAACACACTCCCCGGCATGACTGCCGCCAGCCTGCTGCCGAAAGAGGCAAAAACTGCCGGCATCGAATACGGCGACCTGTGCGAACTCATCATTCAGAAATCACTAGAAGCGCGTTATACAAAATAGCAGTCACATTCCGTTATTCACAGAACGGCTGAAGCGCAGGAGCCCCACTCCTGCGCATTTATCTGTAAGACGCATAATTATCTGTAAAACACACTCTCTGTAAGAAAGGAACCTTGGGAAAATGAAACACATGTCATTGCAAGAGATCTCCGACGCATGCGGGGGCACATACCACGGAAGCAAGGAAGCCGCATCTGCGAAAGTAAGCAGCGTTGTCATTGACAGCCGCAAAGCAGAGAATGGAAGCCTGTTCGTCGCGATCAAAGGCGCGCGCGTCGATGGTCACGACTTTATCCCGCAAGTCATGGAAAAAGGCGCGCGCTGCGCCGTATCCGAGCAGGATTTGGGCGATGTCCCCTACCCTTATATCCGGGTGGAATCCTGTGAACAGGCATTAAAAGATATCGCTGAACATTACCGCCGCTCTCTGGATATCAAAGTGGTCGGCATCTCCGGAAGTGTCGGGAAAACAAGCACAAAAGAAATGATCGCCTCTGTGCTAGGTCAGAAATACAATGTCCTCAAAACAGAAGGGAATTTTAACAATGAGATCGGGCTTCCTCTCACCGTATTCAATATCCGCGAGGAGCACGAGGTTGCCGTCCTTGAGATGGGAATCAGCGGATTCGGGGAGATGACCCGCCTTGCAAAAATCGCGCGTCCCGATGTGTGTGTTATTACAAATATTGGCGTGGCACATCTGGAAAATCTCGGATCAAGAGATGGCATTTTAAAAGCGAAGACCGAGATGTTCGCTTACATGAACCCGGAAGGGACGATCATTTTAAACGGCGACGACGATAAGCTCTCCGCCTTCACCCCGGAAAACGGCATCGCCCCCACATATTTCGGGCTGTCTGCTTCCTGCCCCTTCCACGCTGAAAATGTTCTCAGTCAGGGGCTTAAGGGCACATCGGCAGACTTCGTCACCCCGAAATCCCGCTTCCATGCCCACATTAGCATCCCCGGCTCCCACATGGTATATAACGCCCTTGCCGGGATCGCCGTGGGATACGCGCTAGGAATGACGGATGAGGAAATCGCCTGCGGCATCGAGAAAAACGTCACAATCGCAGGTCGCAACAATATCATTGAAACTGAAAAATATACGATTATCGACGACTGCTACAATGCGAACCCCGCATCCATGAAAGCATCGCTTGATGTGCTTTCCTGCACGGACACGCGTACCGTCGCAATTCTCGGAGATATGTTTGAGCTGGGAGAGTCTTCCGAGCGTATGCACCATGAAGTCGGTGTTCACGCAGAGGAATCCGGAATCAATGTCTTGATTTGTATCGGAGAATTAACCGCCGCAACAATCCGCGGCGCCAAAGAGGCGTCAGAAAAGACAGGAACCCCTATGGAGACCCGCCTTTTTGATACAAAAGAAGACTTCTTCCATGAAGCAGACAATCTATTGAAGAAAAACGACACAATCCTGATCAAAGCATCCAACGCCATGGGATTTGCCGAGATCGTGAATCGACTGAAAAATTAGTAAGATTAGGATAATACAAGATAATCACAGTTCTCCCTAATACAGAACCGCTCAAAATATGTGTTCTCTTTAGGAATCCACTCTTCAAGAAAACGGGGCAGCATGTCTGCCCCATTTCTTTTTTTAACCCGCTCCCTCTGACGCTCATCTTCCACATCCATAAATACGCGGAGGTCATAGATATCTCCAAAACACGGGTGACAACTGTAAGCCCCCTCCACAATAATGAGGGGGCTTCTTTTAATCTGTACCGTATCCGTCAGTTCCTGTCGGGAACAGTCATACCGTCTGTACGTCAGCAGTGTATCATGATCCCATTTCTTCTCTGATACCACATCCTCTGCTTTTCGGTATTCTCCAAGCAGGACCGCCACTTCCTGTAAGAAGCGTTCCCGGTCGATGTTCCCGCCCGCCTCGGCCAGACGTTCCTTTGTCCTTTGTTGCGGACGGAGAAAAAAATCATCCATGTGGATCACCTCTGCTAGACAAACTCCTGAAAGTTCCCGTGCAAACGTGCTCTTACCGCTTGCGCAGCGCCCGTCAACCGCAAGAATAAGCGGCCGTTTTCTCTCCAGTTCTTTTTTAATAATCCCGGTCAGTTCCTGCGCGCTTACTGTTTTCATCCTCTATTTCACCAGATCGAGAAGCGCGCTCTTTGGCACTGCCCCAATCTGCTTTCCTACACTCTCCCCATTCTTAAATGCCATGAACGTAGGAATTGTCATCACGCGGAAACGCTGAGCGATCTCCATCTCTTCATCAATGTTAATTTTGCACACCTTGACGTCCGGCGTCTCTCCTGCAAGTTCCTCTACAACCGGTCCCATCATCTGGCAGGGACCGCACCAATCTGCGTAAAAATCTACAAGTACAGGCTGATCTGCCTGCATTACTTCCTGATCAAAATTCTCTGTCGTCAACTTAACTACTGCCATATTCATTTCCTCCTCTGGAATGTTTTTCATCATTGATGTTTTTAGTATACCACATTTTTCTTCTTTTTCAGTGATAAAGTCACAAACTTTAGTTTATATTCTTCCCAGACCCGGCACATCAAGTATCTCAATCCGCCCTCTTGTAAGCCTCACCAGACCGTCTTTCTGGAACTGCTTTAATATCCTTGTCACGACCTCTCTCGCCGTCCCGGCATCTTTCGCCAATGTCTCATGGGTAAGGCTTATCGTCTCTTTTCCAGAGAGTCCCCGGTGCTCTAAAAGAGCACTGGCAATCCTTGACGCCACATTAGAAAATACGAACTGATTGAGCAGCCACATAATATCAGAAAACTTCTCCGATATCATCTCCAGCGTATATTCCTTTACTGCATTGTTCTTATCATAAATATCGCGATAGATGGCTTTCGGTATCGTGCAGATCGTACAATCCGTCTCCATCTCCATATCCAGCTCCACATCCATGCCGTTTAACATGCATGCCGCGCTTAGAATACTTACATCTCCATCCACCAGCCGGAATAAGGTAATATCTCCTCCGCCATGCGATGTGATGAACACACGAACCTGCCCCTTCCTGATGATCTGAACGCCTGCACATTCCCCGCCTCCGAAATGAAGAGTCGTTTTTTTCGGACAAAAATTCTCTATCGTATGATCCTGTACTTCCTTCTTCAGATCCTCTGTCAGTTCATCCCAGAATGGGAGTACTTTTGCCAATATTTCTTTCATTTGCATCACACCTTTCATTGGAAAAAATTCTTTTCAAAGTCTTTTTTCAGTGTTTCGGCTTTTTGTTCATCTTTCAAAACTATTTTTGCTTGGGCGTATAAAACGTGATAATTTCCATCAAAATTTCTTCATAACTTCCCATTTATTTAACTGCCACTACACCCAGTATAATTGGAATTTAGAAAATGCACAAGCAAAAAAGAAATTAGTAAAGACCGCAAAAATCATAGGAAAAACCCCTTCAAAGACCATAAGGATGATTCTGAATGTCTTTGCATACAGTGTGGAGACTGCATGTAGAACAATGGCGCTGGAGTTGAACCCCAGCACCATGTTTGTCTACAGTCTGAGATGCAACTATTTCCAGTAAAATAATAGTTGCATCTTTTCTTAGTTAAGAATGTTTTTTATTTCTTCCACCTCAACAAGAATGCCGAGTTAGTGATGACCAGCACAGAACCTGCATTGTGAACCAGGGCCCCCACCACTGGATTGAGCATGCCACTGATGGCCATGGCAATGGCAATAAAGTTCAGCGCCATGGAAAACGTCATGTTACATTTGATAGTAGTCATCATCCGCTTGGAAAGAGCGACCAGGTGGGGCAGTTCTTTTATGTCATCGCTCACAAGGGCTATATCTGCCGCATCTACTGCAATATCGCTGCCCACGCCGCCCATGGCAATGCCTACCTCCGCTTTTTTCAGGGCAGGGGCGTCATTGATCCCATCGCCGATCATACACACTGGCTGTCCCTTAGACTGGTAAACATCGATAGCTTTTAGCTTATCCTCTGGCAGGCAGTTTGCCCTGACTGTCCGGATATGGATCTGAGAAGCAATGGCGTTTGCGGCGTTTTCATGGTCGCCTGTGAGCAGTACAGGATCTACGCCCAGACTGGAAAGGGCTCCGATCATCTCGCCGCTTTCCTCCCGGATTGTGTCGGAAAGGGCGATCCAGCCCACAAGGCTTCCACCCACCGCCAAATAGATGACGGTACACCCCTGCTCAAGATAGTGTACGGCCTCCGTTGGCAGCGTCATAGCAACACCATGCTCCCGAAACAACTCCGGACTGCCCGCAAGAACCTGTTTGCCCTCCACACGGGCACATACGCCCTGACCGGGAATCATCCGAAAATCATCGATAAGAGATAGTTCCTCCTTGAATTCTTTTTTGTAGCAATCCACGATAGCTTTCCCCAGAGGATGCTCGGAGAGCTGTTCAGCAGCGGCCGTTAGCCGGTAGATCTGCTCTGGCGTATGGTTTTGGGAAACGCTTGCGGCTTTTACCACTTTGGGCGTGCCATGGGTCAGAGTCCCCGTCTTGTCAAAGGCAATGATCTTTACTTTAGACAGGCGTTCCATGGCGTCTCCCTCCCGGACCAGAAAGCCATGCTTTGTCACATTGCCGATGGCCGCCATGATGGCGGTAGGGGGCGCCAATACTAGAGCGCAGGGGCAGAACACTACCAGGATGGTCACGGCCCGGATTAGTTCCCCCGTGAACAGCCATGTCAGCGCCGCCGCGCTCAGAGCAATCACCACGATCCATGTGGCCCAGCGGTCCGCAATGCCTACAATCTTTGCCTTGCCCGCATCCGCTGACTGCACCAGGCGGATCATCCGCTGGATGGAGCTGTCCTCACCCACCTTTGTGGCCTCCATCTCAAAGGCGCCGAACTGATTGACGGTGCCACTGGATACTGCATCCCCGGCAGTCTTATCCACGGGAAGGGATTCCCCTGTCATGACCGCCTGATTGATGGAGGTTTGTCCAGAGACGATCACACCGTCCACTGGGATGCTCTCGCCAGGCAACACCCGGAGCCGATCACCCACATGGACCTCCTTGGCCGGGATAATCCGTTCTGTTCCATCGGTCAGGATTCTTGCAGTTTGAGGCGTTAGATGAACCAGTTTCTCAATTCCCGCCCGAGCACGAGCCACGGTCAGTTCTTCCAGAAGGCCTCCTAGCTGCATAATAAAGGCTACTTCGCCTGCGGCGAAATCCTCTCCGATGAAGACAGAAGCAATCAGTGCCATGGACACCAGTACGTCGGCTTTGATGTCAAAAGCGGTAACCAGCCCGATAATTGCCTCTAAGATAATGGGCACGCCGCACAGGATGATAGCGATCCAAGCCATATCGAAGGGGAAGGGACTAAGATCCAGCAGACTGCACACAATGGCGATGCCGGAGAGCGCAAGAAAGAGGATGTCTTTCTTTATCCCGCCCAGTTGTAAAAAATGCTCCAATTTTTCCATATTAGGTTTCATAATATGCTTCTCCTTTTATACCATAGGGGGTATATGTATATGATACCTATTGGGGTATAAAATGTCAAGCAAAAAAGCAGCCTCCTTTGGGCGGTACTCATAAGACAGTATTAGAAATGTTTTCGGGAAACGGCGTAGCTTCGGCTATGCCGTTTCTCCGTTTTGCAGGTCATTCATCAAAGACGCGGGGAGTATTCCCACAAGATCATAGGAAATGTCTATCTGCTGTTCCCTATATCCCTTTGACTTATCCGGTGCGTGAACATACACCGCCTTTATCATGTCATTTAAGATAGCGGGCGTTAGTTCGTCTAAGTCGAGATACTTCCTTACTTTGCCGATAAACCTGTCAATGTTCTCTGCCTGTTCTTCCTGCTGGTTAATTTCTTCATTCAATCGCAACAGCTTTTCCCGCAGTTCTTTCTGCTCTTGCTCGTAATCGTCAGAGAGCATTTGAAATCTGCTATCAGATAATTTTCCGTTGGCGTTGTCCTCGTAAATACGCTTGAATAATCGGTCAAGTTCTTCTATCCGTCGTTCCGCTTGCGTCAGTTGCCGCCGTTTCGCCGCAAGTTCTTTTCTCGCTTCGGCTTTCTGTTTCGCACCCATAGCTTTGCGGAATTGTTCTTCGTGGTTTGCAACACAGGCAATCGTCATTCTCATGTGGGCAAGTACGCCCTGTTCTAAGACAATGGCACGGATAAAATGAGTAGGACAAACTTCTTTCCCTTTGAGCCTTGAAGTGGAGCAGACAAAGTGGTCTTGCCTTGCTTCAAAGTTCTTGCTCGTACAGTAATACAGCTTTTCGCCGCAATCGGCGCAACGCGCAATGCCGGAAAACATATTGGTCTTGCCCGTCCTCGTTGGGCGACGCTTATTCTTGCGTAATTCCTGTACCCGTTCCCATGTGTCAGTGTCAATTATCGCTTCGTGGGTATTCTCGAACACAAGCCATTTTTCTTCGGGATTGTAGCAAGTCTTTTTGCTCTTGTAGGACTGTTTGTAGGTTTTGAAGTTTACCGTATGCCCTTTATACTCCGGACGCTCCAAAATGTCGGCAATGGTATCTCCCGTCCAGTGATAAGGATTGTCCGGCGGTGCGTTCCTCGCTGCCCTGCCTGTTTGCTGAAAATGGATTGTCGGCGTTATGACTTTATCCTCTTTCAGAATACGGGCAATCTTCGATGGCCCGTAACCGTCCAGACAAAGGGCGAATATCCGCTTGACAACTTCGGCAGCTTCGGGGTCGATAATCCACCGCTTTTTGTTTTCCGGGTCTTTCCTGTACCCATAGGGTGGATTGGTGCAGAGATGTTCGCCCGCTTCGCCTTTGGACTTCATCACCGCGCGTATCTTCTTGCTTGTGTCTTTCGCGTACCACTCGTTGATGATGTTCAAAAACGGTGTGAAGTCGCTGTCCTGCTGATTTGCGCTGTCTATGCCGTTATTGATTGCGATAAACCGCACGCCTTTTTCCACAAACAGGATTTCGGTATAAAAGCCCACTTTCAGATAGTCGCGCCCAAGCCGCGACATATCCTTGACGATCAAGGTTGACACTTCGCCGTTTTCGATTTTTTCTAAAAGCACGCTCCAACTCGGACGATTGAAGTTCGTTCCGGAATATCCGTCGTCCACGAAAAACAGGGTGTTTGAAAAATGATTTTCCCTTGCGTATTTACTTAAAATCGCCTTTTGATTCACAATGCTGTTGCTGTCGCCCTGTAATTCGTCGTCGCGTGATAAGCGGCAATAAAGGGCGGTAATCTTGTCAGACTGCCTTAACATATTTTCTGCTCCTTTCATCGGCGGGCAGTCTGCCATTACAGGATTGCTTATACTCATTTTAACGCTCCTTGTTTTCTTCATCAATAGGCGATCCTGCCATAAGCCGTAAAACTTTATGGGGCAAGCTTCGTTTGCCGTCATAACTTCCCGTAAAACGATAGAGCGTCCTGCCGGATTGAAATGTAACTTCGTGTGTCGGCAATTCTTGATATAGAGGATTTTTTATCACGATATGCCCGTCTTTGATTTTTCGTTTCCGTTCCATTCCTTTCCCGTCCTTTCCTTGTTTTGAGTAGGGAGCAAGCACAGCAAATGAGTACCCATTTGCCCTTTTTAGCTTGTTGGGAAAATCCCAAACCCTTTTACTTTCCCTCACTCAATATCCCATCTGAAAGGCGGCATTTGTTGCGTGTTTGCCTCACTATATACAACACCGCATTTTCGATTTTGCCAAAGATTTTCTAAATATTTTTTATAAGCTGCTTCTTGACAATCTTATGTTTATGTGCAACAATAGTTATGTAACATGCGTTTTATATCGAATTTGAAAAGAGGGCTATGCTATGCCGCCGAAACCGAAGATTACAAAAGATATGATTTTAACCACCGTTTTGAATATTACGCGAGAAACAGGCTTTGAAGCGGTCAACGCAAGGAGTATTGCGGGAAAACTGCAATGCTCAACACGTCCGATTTTTACCTGCTATGAAAACATGGAAGAACTGAAAGCTGAGTTTCTGGAATTTGCTTTTGAATACTACAACCGATATGTCGAAGAGTATAAAAAATGTAAGAATATCAAATCTTATCTGTTGTTTCCCCTTTCCTATATCGAGTTTGCAAAAGAGGAAACAAACCTGTTTCGTCTGCTGTTCATAAGCGACATGGATTTAGATATGTCGGAAGCAAATGACTTTTACAAGGAACTCGGCAACGAAGAAA
>DXAK01000049.1 GCA_019117065.1 Candidatus Mediterraneibacter pullicola
TCACTTAGCCTGCGCATCACTTTGTTGTAGGTAGTTACTTGCCACAGCGTAATCCCCATCACATAATCGAGAAAGACTTCTAGCGCATCTCCGCCCTGTCTGCCGTCTTTCTGTATGCTCAGGAATCTTGCGCCCCTCATCACGCCCTTTAATCCGGACAACGCCTGCTTCAGCTCAGGAAATAAATTATCTATCTCCCTGCGTCTTGCGATCTTCTTCCCGTTCTCGATCAGACTGACCGCTGTTCCTACCATGGACAATTCCACTGCACGTCCCATTTTTATGAAAAAATAAATTCCAAGATTGACAATACATACGCCAAGAAACGTCATACCCGCCACATCGTTTCTAAGAATCAGGAAAAGGATGAGCGCACACAGTAAAATCACCTGAAGCACCCGGTATATCCACGGAAACCGAAGCCGGTATTCATCAATGGCATCCATATATGCGGGAATAAAATAAGACGCGCTGCCCTTGCCAATGTCAAACAGACACTCTTCTACCGCCTCACGCTCTTCGGCATTTTCCGAGAAAGCCCGGACACGCCTCTCAAAGATTCTACGCTCCTCCGGAGACATCTTGTTTTTCCTCAGCTTGTGATACAGGATTTCCTCGCCCACGGAAGTATCGCATTGGTTGATTCGGCTGAACACTTCATTCATGGAAAGGTCGTTCCATGTAACATCGTCTACACCGCTTCCGTCAGTCACCACGTCGTCATAATTTCTTACATTTTCCTCCCAGTCACGCGCTTTGGGCAGCGTTCCGAACTTGGTGTGTATGAGCCTTTTTCGCTTGCGTTTTACATCCAGATATGAGATAAACCACATCGCCCACACGAAGGCGATCACACCCATGGCAACAAATATCGTCCGGATCATCGCTCTCACCTCTTACTTTGTATTATCTTGTTAATACAATACTATTTGTAAGTATATTTGTCAACTTCCTGCTGCCACGCATGTTTTTGTTTGCACACGGTATTTTTTTGAGCTATAATTATTGGGCTGCACACCAGTTTTGGCGCTGTTGTTTATACATTAACGCAAAAGAAAGAAGTGATTGATTTGCAGGAAATACAAAACACAGAAAATCCCATCATTGACGGGGTTATATGGAAACAGCTTCTATTCTTCTTTTTCCCAATTCTTATCGGTACATTTTTCCAGCAGCTCTACAATACTGTGGACTCAGTTATTGTAGGGCAGTTTGTCGGAAAGGAGGCGCTCGCCGCCGTAGGCGGTTCGTCCGCCCAGATCACAGCGCTGGTAGTCGGATTTTTTACCGGTCTCTCCTCCGGCGCCACTGTGACGATCGCCCAGTTTTTCGGAGCGCGGGACCAAAAATCAGCTAACCGGGGACTGCATTGTGCCTATGCTATTGCGCTGACAGCCGGTGCAATCCTGACCATAGCAGGCATTGCCCTCACCCCCGGCATGCTCAGGCTGATGAATACCCCGGCGGATATCATAGAGGATTCTATTGTCTATCTACGCATTTATTTTGGAGGTATCCTCTTTGTCCTTGTCTATAACATGGGCTCTGCCATCCTACGCGCGTCGGGAGATTCCAAAAGCCCTCTCTATTACCTGATCGCCTGCTGTGCTGTCAATATCGTTCTTGACATTCTCTTTGTGGTGGGGTTCCATATGGGGGTTATGGGCGCGGCAATCGCCACGCTGGCAGCGCAGGCAGTAAGCGCAGTACTGGTCACACTAAAACTGATGCGGTCAAAGGGAATCCTCTCCCTCTCTCTTAGAAAAATCCGCTTCCACGGCTCCATCTTGAAGCACCAGCTCCGCCTGGGACTTCCCACAGGATTTGAGTCTGTTCTGTTCGCCATTACAAACATTGCCATTCAATCTGCGGTCAATACCTTCGGAACAGATACCTCTGCCGCATGGTCCGCTTACGGGAAGCTGGACGCTGTCTTCTGGATGGTCAGCACCGCTTTTGGAATCTCAATTACCACCTTTGTCGGCCAGAATTTCGGCGCGGGAAAAACAGACCGCGTACGCCGCAGCGTCCTCGTCTGTCTCACCCTTGACCTCATTGTCTCCGCACTGCTTGTTCTCTTTCTTATCGCTGCCCGTTCCGTCCTGTTCCGGCTCTTTACTTCGGACGAGCATGTGATCCAAATCGGCTGTGATATGCTGGTTCTGATCACTCCATGGTATGTGGTCTATGTGTTTATCGAGGTTCTTGCCGGCGCCCTGCGCGGCGTGGGAGATGTGATTGTCCCTGTCATCATCACCCTGCTTGGCGTCTGCATTCTACGCATTATATGGCTTGCCGCCGTAATGAAAGTTTCTCCAACCATACCGGCAATCATCCTGAGTTATCCGGTGACATGGGTAATCACTGCCCTTGCGTTTATCTGTTATTATCTGTATAAACGCAAATATCTCCAAAAGAATATCTGACATAAAAAGAAAGCGGTTTTATTCTCCTGAATTTAACCGCTTTCTTCTATTTTTACATTTTCAGGCACGCTTTAAACTGGTCGCAGTCGATCTTAATGTCAAATTCTCCTCCAAGCGCCTTTGCGTAGGTGCTCACGATGGCAAGCCCCAGACCGTTACCGTCACTGGCTCTCGCCTTGTCCCCTCTGGCAAATCGCTCCACAATATCCTCCTTCGTAAAATCCATAGGATAGCCGGAAGTATTCGTGATCTCAAGACATTTTCTCCCGGTTTCCTCCACGGACGTCTTCACAAATACCCTCGTACCCTTGGCAGAATATTTCAGCGCGTTTTCAATCAGGTTCTGGCAGATTCTATACAGATAACCATTGTCCGTAACCAGTTCCGTATCTTCCGCGGTAAGCTGTGTCACAAACTCAAGTCCGCTCTCCTTAATTCTGTCATCCATGTCCGCAAATATCTGCTCGATCATCCTGTTTAGTTCCAGCTTCTCTGGATACAGTTCAATGTTCCCGCTGCTGGCCTTCGCCAGATTGAAGAGACTATTTATCATCTCTTTTAGCTTCTCCGCCCGGTCTG
Source organism: Candidatus Mediterraneibacter pullicola (assembly GCA_019117065.1). Lineage (GTDB taxonomy): Bacteria > Bacillota > Clostridia > Lachnospirales > Lachnospiraceae > Mediterraneibacter > Mediterraneibacter pullicola. The sequence continues at coordinate 3,006 of DXAK01000049.1, forward strand.
AGATCACATCCACATAATCCTGAACCACTCCGCTTAATTCTTCCTTTTTAATCAGCTCGAGGTAACCGATCATAGAGGTGAGTGGTGTTTTCAGATCATGGGATACATTTGTGATGAGATCCACCCTGAGCTGATCGCTTCTAGATACCTTCTCCGCACTCTTGCGTTCGATCTCCAGCGCCTCCTCAAGACGTCTCTGCCCTTCCTCTAATACTTTGTCAATCCGAGCCTGATTGTGCTCCTCGATCTGCCCCATGAAAAGATCCAGTTCCCGCTTCATGAAGCGGATGAAAATCCTGCACAGGATCAGGAACTGTATCAGCACAGTAAAAATCATAGCGTAACCCGCGGAATAATTATAGTACCAGCCCCCGCCGTTCCACACGCCGCCCGCCATGAGATGCCACATATACCAGCAAGCACATAACAAGGCTGCCGCCCCGGTCAGAACCAGTCTCTTTCCCAACGTTTTCCCGGTCTCTTCTAATTCTGTATACGCATTTTCCTCCTGCGGCATCCACATGCCCGCATACCGGTCGTTTAATAGTCTGCGCCAGACAAGCGCCAGCCCTGTCCCCAGCAAAACATTGGCCAGGATAGTAAGGGCAATTGCCTCCCCGGTGGGATGCCATGTGCGGTACACAATGATTTCATAAAGAAGCACAATTGCCGCCAGAAGCAATATTGTCCCAAGTACATACGCTCTGTAGGATTTTAAAAACGAAACGATCTTATGAATTGTATTTTTCCATTTTGTAGCCAATGCCCCACACCACCTTTACATATCTTGGTTTTTTCGTATCAATCTCAATTTTCTCCCGGATGTGCCTAATATGCACCATGACCGTATTTTCCACCGTATAGTCAGCCGACTCCTGCCAGACATTTTCATATATCTGCTCCGAGGAAAACACTTGTCCCGGGTGTTCCATAAGAAGCTCCAGTATCTTGTATTCCGTGGCGGTCAGGCGTACCTCTTCGCCCTCCACAATCACCACTCTCTGCCTCTTATCCAGAATTAGCCCGCCGTTGACGATCTGATCTTCCTCGCCCTTTGGCGTCTCTCCTCCCCACGCTCTGTATCTCCTTAGATGGGCCTTCACCCTTGCCATGAGCTCCGCTGGATTGTACGGCTTCTCCACATAGTCGTCGGCGCCAAGGACAAGCCCCGAGACTTTATCGCTCTCCTCCGTCTTGGCCGACAGGATGATTACCGGTATCCTCGACTTTTCCCTCAGCTTCATGAGAGCTGACAGGCCGTTGAGCCTCGGCATCATCACATCCAGCAGAATCAGGTCAATGTCGTGCTCCTCCATGGCGTCCAGCGCCTGCATCCCATCGTATGCCTTCACCACATCGTACCCCTCATATTTCAAAAGCTCGCTGATCGAATAAACAATCTCCCTGTTGTCGTCCACCACGAGAATCGTTCCCTCCGCGGACTTTCCTGCTGCCGTTCTCTGCGTCTTTTTACTATCCATGCACGCCTCCTCTTATTTCCCCGCCGCTTCCGCTATTTTTCCCGCGGCGCTCTCTCCTTTCTTGGCTAAAACTATAATAGTGGAGAATTAAAAAAACCTCAACGTAAATCTTAAAAATTTCTTATCACATACTAAAGCGTATACGTCCTTATCAAAAGAGATATGGAAACCCCGGATATAAAACATGGGCTGATGCGACCCCTGTGGTCGGACACCAGCCCATGTTTGACATCCCCTTGAATTTTTGTTTAAAAAAGATAAAGCTGTCTGTAAAAAGCAAAATGGTTCTTCGCTATGATACAGCTGTCTGCTTTACGCGGTTCAGCCCCTTTGCCGCTGCCGGAATGGAGATGATGATAATGGTGATAACCGCCTCCGCAAAAATATAGCTGTAATTGTACGCGATCGGATAGATGCTGCGCAGCGACTGCGGGAAATTGTCCGGCATATAGTCCATCCAATACAGGTATCCGCCCAGCGCGTGGAAAGCGCCCCTTGCGACCACTGCCGCGATATAACCTTTGAGCAACCCGTGGTTCTGTTTTGCGAAGAATCCTGCCACTCCCAGCGCGGCAAACGCCAGTATGTAATCACAGCATACCTGAAAGAAAGAAAGCACATAGGGCTCTTGGATAAACTGAAGAATTCCGTAGGCAAGCCCTACCAGAACTCCCGTGCCCGCTCCGTACCAGTTTGCCACAAGCACGATAAACAGCATACTGCACAGAGTCACACTTCCTCCCCATGGCATATTCCATATCTTAAGATACGATGTGATGAACGCCAGCGCCATCGCCACTGCGCAGAATACAAGCTGTTTTGTGGTCAGTTTGTTCTTTGAGGAATGTTTCCCCGCAAAATAGACCGCCGCCAGAAACAACACGATCCCGGCGATAATGGTAATCGCATAGCCGGCGGTTGTAAGCCCGCCATCTGCGTTGACAAATAATTGTGACATAATAAAAACCCTCCTGTTCTCAGATTGAAAACAAAAGGGCTCCAAAAGCACTCATAACATACTCCTACGCTGGTATTATCCAGATCAGGTTATGGGTCGAAGTTTCAAACTTCCTCTCAGCCTGTCGCACAAGCTCCCCTTGTTATCAATCCTATTTAATTGTAATTTTGTGTCGGATTTTATTGTAAATATCTCACGGCAGATTGTCAATAGCTATTTGTTCTGATCAGCCAATCCGGCAGATACTATACCTCAATCGTATCAATGCCCGGAACGTATAAAAGTCCGGCATTTGGCAAGATTCCTCCTTACCTTTTTTAGCATTTCCCCATGTGCAAATATCATAAGAGCTAAAATTACCAGTAAATATAGGGGCAGCAGTGCAGCGCTGATATGATTTGCGATCAGCCCGAACACTGGCGGCATAAGGCAGGTCCCGACATAGGCAGACGCCATTTGCACGCCAATCATAGCCTGTGATTTTTCCGCCCCAAAATGCTCCGGGGTAGAATGGATAATAGACGGATAGACCGGGGCGCATCCCAAACCAATCAGCACCAGCCCTGCGAGAGCGCTCCCATTTCCAAACGGCAAAAGCAATAACAGAATGCCAGCTAAGATCCCTCCTTGTCCCAGCCGTATCATTTGCGTATCGTTAAACTTTAAGGTAAGGAATCCACTCAGCGCCCTGCCTGCTGTAATTCCCACGAAAAACAGGCTTGCAAAGCCAGCCGCTGTATCTGCCGACAGTCCGCGTCGCAGCACCAGATAGCTGCTCGCCCACAGCCCGGTTGTCTGTTCCAAAGCGCAGTAGCAGAAAAATGTCACCATAACTTCTTTTGCACCAGGTATATGAATGATTTCAGGCAGAGAAAGCGGATTATTGCTTTCATCGCCGCTGTGATCGCCGGCTTTTACGTCCTGCTTTTGCTTCCATAACGGCAGACTGAACAGAAGGATCACAGTTAGTGCGATCTGGAGAAGCGCAATATACCGGTATCCCATATTCCATCCCTGCCCGCCAGACAAGGCATACCCCATCACATAAGGCCCCAGCGAAGCTCCGACCCCCCACATGCAGTGAAGCCAGCTCATGTGCCTGCTCTCATAGTGAAGCGCAACATAGTTGTTCAGAGAAGCGTCCACGCTTCCGGCGCCCAATCCATAAGGAATTGCCCACAAACACAGCGCTATGTAGGAATGGCTGATGGAAAAACCAAACAAAGCAGCCGCGGTCATAAGAACGCTGAACGCTGTAACCTTTCCCGTTCCAAATCTTCTTGTAAGCCGGTCACTCTGCAAACTGGAAATGATCGTACCTATCGCTATAATCATAGAAATTCCGCCTGCGTAAGAAACTGGCACAGAAAGCTCTTTATACATCGCCGGCCACGCAGAACCTAAAAGTGAATCCGGCAGTCCCAAACTGATAAAAGCCAGATAAATAATCGCTAGCAATAGTTGAAACATCGTATTTCCCTCCTGTGATTTCTTCATGAAAAGAATACCGTCAAACAGTACTTGATACAACTTCTATTTCGCCATATAATATAACAAAACCGCCAATATAAAAGGAAAGAGGAAATAAATTTATGGCATTACAAGAATGCGGATTAAATTTGAACAATGTATCAAAGGAACTGCGGCCACATGGGACCATTGAATTTCCCTGTGCCGGTTATTCTTCATGCTATACCGAAGGGACACAGGATGTCATTCCATGGCACTGGCATGAAGAAATTGAAGTCATATATATAAAGCAAGGGCAAATGAGGCTAAAAACATCTGCGTCATCCTTTACCCTAAACAAAGGAGATTTAGCAGTTATCAACTCCAACATCCTCCATTATGCTTCCGCAGTCTCTGAATGTACCTTACATTCCCTTGTTTTCAGCCCAACGCTGATTACCGGGAACAGCGATTCTGCGTTTGCAAAAAAATATGTTCATCCCCTCTTATCCTGTAATTCTTTCTCCGGATATCAGATTGATTCCACTGATAATGCAATGGTATCTGACTGGTTTATTCAGGCATTTGAAGCACTTATAAATGAGAATTATGGTTTTGAATTTACTATCCGTGAAAATCTTTCCCGTATCTGTTTCTACCTTTACAGAAAATTTGAACCACAGATTGATATAAAATCTTCATCTTTAAATCAAGATAATATCCGTATTAGAAAAATGTTGGATTATATTCATAAGAATTTCGCTGACAATATATCCCTTATGGAAATCTCCGATACAGCAGATATTAGCGAGCGGGAATGTCTGCGCTGCTTTAAAAAGATACTTCAGATTTCCCCCATTCAATATTTATTGAAATACCGAGTTATGCAGGGGGCGGAAATGCTGCTTGCGAATCCTTCGGGCAGCATTTCAGAAATCGCAACCCACTGTGGTTTTGACAGCCCCAGCAATTTTGCAAAAATGTTTAAGCGTTTTTACAACTGTACCCCGAGAGAGTACAGAAAGATCAATATTAAATAAATAGCTGCAAAAGATCTTTCCTGTCCTTGCATCCTTTTTCCTGCGTGGCTCATTGTTTCACACAAAAAAACCGCCGACCCCAAGGCTTCCTTGTCCTTAAAATCAGCGATTCCTAAATGCGCGATCAGGGGTTCGAACCCTGGACACCCTGATTAAGAGTCAGGTGCTCTGCCAGCTGAGCTAATCGCGCTTTTTGCTTGTTTCGCCGGGTGGTTCTCCCGACGCAAGTGATATTATATTACAGAGTGTACCACTTTGCAAGCATTTTTTTCAGTTTTCTACCTTTTTATTTTCGCCCGTTCCTATCTCTATGCCCGCACCCGCTGTTTAATATCCTGCACACCTCCAGCAAAGATCTGCGGATACACAGCAGGTGTTTATTCAGCGCCGGCCTGCAATAACACGCTTCTTTTACACAAGATTTCCAGCCTTTTTTCTTCATTATTATATTATCCTCCGGCTTATATATAAATTACTATATGCCCTTTTTTATCCGGATGTGCAAAAGGACAGATCCGAAAATCCGTTTACAGATTCCCATGCCTGTCCTGTTTCTTGTCCCCTTACATTATCTCCGCGCGGCGATCAATTTATTGATCGGGTTGCCCCGAGAAGAAAACTTTTCCTCATACTCCGTCATAATATTCCCTTTGTTCATTTCCACATGACGGTGGAGATCATAGGTGAACGCGCGCAGTACCCACCCTGCTTCCCTTACCTGCTCCAAAGAAAAATTAAAAAGCCCTGTATTGTCCGTCTTAAACTCCACAACTCCATCCGGCGCAAGCACGCTTTCATACCGTTTTAAAAATTCCACGGAAGTAAGGCGCCGTTTTGCATGCCTTGCTTTTGGCCACGGGTCAGAGAAGTTCAGGTATATCTTCTTCACCTCTCCCTCCGTAAACACATCCCCGATATTCCGGGCGTCCATGCAGACGAACCTTATATTTTTCAGATCATGGAACTCCTGTGTATCATACTTCTCGATGGCTCTTAAAAGTACACTCGAATACCTCTCGATCCCTATAAAATTAATATTCGGATATTTTTTCGCCATATTCAGGATGAAGCGTCCCTTTCCCATCCCTATCTCGATATGGACAGGGTTCTTATTGCCGAAAACCTGTTTCCAGCACCCTCTCTGGTCCTCTGGTCTTTTAATCACGTCATGGTGGGACTGTATCGTTCCCTCTGCCCTCGGTATGTTTCTCAATCGCATAACAAAATCTCCTGCTTTTTATATCTTGTTCCAAGAAAATAAATTCTCTCTTAAATATTATTATCATAACATGACAGACAGCTCTGGTCAAAAGCCCGCCTCATTTTTCCAAAAATATAAGGGCTGTTTTTTCTTGTAAAATCAGTGGAAACTATGTAAAATACATCCCCGTAAAGGCTTGGTTAAAATTAACGCACGCACCTTGCATTTTCATTTAAAAGGTGTATGATAAAGTATATTAGCGTTTTCTCAAGACAGGAGGCTTTTTATGGAGTCTATTGTAAACAAATTGACAGAAATTGAGGATGCGGCATCCGCCATCGTCGCGCATGCCGAGGAGCAAAAGGAAGCGCTCGACAAGGAATACGAACAGAAGCGCAGAAATTTTGACACGGAGCTGGAGGAGCAGACGCAGGCGCGCCTTTCCAGTATACGCAGGGAACTGGAAAAGAACACTTCCGGCATCCTTGAGAGTCAGAGCGGTGCCAGCGAGGATATGATCCGCGCGCTAGAAAAAGAATATGAAGAAAAGCATACCGAGTATGCCCATGAAATATTGCGCAGAATCACCGAGGTGTAGCCTATGGGAAACTTATTGGAATACAGCGGAATCGTGACGAAGATCCGAGGTATGGAGGCGAAGCTTCTGACGCCAGATCAATTCACAGAGATCGTAAATCTTGGCAGCGTTCCAGAAATTGTGGAATATCTCAAGAAAAATACCGCATACGCAGATGTCCTTGAGACACTCGGGGAAGATCAGATACACAGAGGCAATATCGAAAAAGTGCTGACTCAGTCACTCTATCACGACTATACGAAGATCTATCGGTTCTGCAGACAGAAGCAGCGGCGTTTCATGAAACTGATCATGAAAAACTACGAGATTGACCTGATTAACTACTGCTTAAGGATTGTAATCAACCATTACCGGCAGCCCTTTGACCTGAATTATAAGCGGGCATTTTTTGACCGCTATTCGCAGATTTCCATAGAGAAACTCATCACATCGCGCACCACTGATGAGCTGGTGGAAAATCTAAAGGGAACCGAGTATTACGCTCCCCTTAGGAAGCTAAAAGACTCTCAGGACGTCACGCTCTACGATTATAACCTGACTTTAGATCTTTACTTTTATATTTCCACATGGAAAGAGCAGAAAAAGCTCCTAAAGAAAGCCGATCTTGAACTTTTTATGAGGGACCGCGGTTCCAAGATTGACCTTCTGAACCTGCAATGGATCTACAGAGCGAAGCAATACTATAATATGAAACCTGCAGATATTTATCTGATGCTCATACCGATCCACTACAAATTATCAACAGATCTGGTTAAAGAACTGGTTGAGGCGCCGGGTTACGAAGAATTCAAAAATGCTGTGGCAAAGACGAGTTATGCACGGCATTATAATTTTAACCAAGACCTGACCATTGAACGGATGTATGCGGACTTTCTGCATCATCTGTATACAGTAGACCGCCGGCGGGATCCCTATTCTGTCGCCGCGATCAATACTTATCTCTTTTTAAAAGAAGAAGAAATCAAAAAGCTGACGACCGCCATGGAGTGTGTACGCTATAAGTTAAGCCCCGGCGAGACGTTTGCCTATGTTGGAGGTAAGACCCAATGATCGTAAAAATGAAATTCATCAACATCTCCGGACCGCGGGGCGACATCGACCGCGTTACCGACCTGTATCTCTCACGCTATGAGATCCAGCTTGAATCCGCGCTGTCCGAGCTGAAAACCGTAGACAACCTAAGGCCTTTCGTAGAACTCAACCCATACCGGGATGCACTGGGAAAGGCTGTACAGTTCGTTGGCTATCTTGCAAACGCCGACGATGTGGAGCCAGATACTTCCCTTGGTCTCGACGATATGTTTGAGGTTGTACGCAAGGCAAATGAGGATTATCAAGAGCTTCAGGAAAAGAAAGAGAAATTAAAGAAAAAGATCGACGAGCTTCGCGCGAAACAGCAGATTATCGCTCCCTTCCGCCCGTTAGACTGTGATCTCCACAAGGTGCTGCATTACCGTTACATCACTTACCGCTTCGGCCGTATTGCCGTAGAGTTTTACCATAAAATGCAGAAGTATCTGATGGATGATCTGAAAGCTATCTTCGTAGAGGGGGAAAGAGACGATAGTTTCGTGTACGGGGCTTATTTTGTTTCCCCTGCCGAGACCCAGAAGGTGGACGCCGTATTCCGCTCTCTTCATTTTGAACGGATTGAACTAAAGGATGAATTCGAAGGCACGCCTGCCTATGCCTACCAGTCTTTGGAACGGGAGATCGCAAGAGTCAATCTGGAGATAGAAGATATTGATAAACAAGCCGGGGAGATGCTCTCCGGCCGAGCGCCTCAGCTCATCGCGGCGCGCAACAGGCTGGAAGAACTATCCAACAACTTTGATGTGCGCAAACTTGCGGCGCGTATGGAAGATAATAAGGAAGATTACTACATTCTCTGCGGATGGATGGCAGAGGATGATGTTGAAAAATTTGTAAAAGAGGTGGAGGACGACGACAAGGTCTTTGTCGTTGTGGAGGACGACCACAACGCCTACTTCGGGGAACCTCCCACCAAACTGGAGAACCCGAAGCTGTTCAAGCCTTTTGAAATGTTCGTCCAGATGTACGGCCTTCCCTCCCATAACGAATTTGATCCGACGGTATTCGTAGGGCTGACCTACTCGTTCATTTTCGGAGTCATGTTCGGCGATGTTGGACAAGGATTACTCCTTCTCATCGGCGGAGCGCTCATCTATCACTTTAAGAGGGCGCCTCTGGCGGGAATCATTGCGACAGCGGGAGTATTTTCCACGCTCTTCGGGTTCTTGTTCGGCAGTATCTTTGGATTCGAGGATGTGTTGCCTGCCCTGTGGATACGACCTATCGACCACATGACCACCCTTCCCTTCCTCGGGAAACTGAACACGGTGTTCATCGTGGCAGTCGCTTTCGGAATGTTGCTCATCGTGATTGCAATGGTGCTCCATATCTTTAACGCCGTAAGGAGCAAAGACATTGAGGGAACATGGTTTGACCCGAACGGTGTGGCTGGACTAGTATTTTACATTGCGGTTGTTGTTACCATCGTTCTGTTTATGACAGGCAATCCTCTTCCGGGAGGAATCCTGATGGGAATTATGTTCGGTGTACCTCTGATCCTCATCCTCTTCCGGGAACCGCTCACAAGAATCATTCAGAAACGGGCGGATAAGATGGAAACCGGCAAAGCAATGTTTCTCGTACAAGGATTTTTTGAGATGTTTGAAACCTTGCTGAGCTATTTCTCAAACACCATCTCCTTCATCCGTATCGGCGCTTTCGCGGTAAGCCACGCAGCGATCATGGAAGTCGTCCTGCAGCTTGCGGGAGCGGAAAGCGGACATCCAAACTGGCTAGGCGTTATTTTCGGCAACCTGTTTGTATGCGGGTTTGAGGGATTGATCGTGGGCATTCAGGTGCTCCGTCTGGAATATTACGAGATGTTCAGCCGGTTTTACAAAGGCAGCGGCCATTCATTTGAGCCATATACAAGAAAGAATACAAAGAAAAAATAAACTACAATTTTTAAAACTATTTTTAATCAGGAGGATCCTACCATGACTTTAGGAACAAAAATCGTATTTATTGCCGCTTTGATCTTAAGCATCATCATTCCTTTCGGTTATTACCTGCTTGGGAAGGAAAAATCACGCAAACGCTACAAACGCGCGATCGGCTCCAATGTATTTTTCTTCTTCGGAGCTTTTGTGATAGCATCAATCATGCTGCTTGGCGGCCCGGACGTACAAGCCGCTGAATCTGCCGCATCTGATTCCGGCTTTGCCACAGGGCTTGGATATCTGGCGGCAGCCCTCGTCACAGGCCTTTCCTGTATCGGCGGCGGTATCGCTGTTGCAAGCGCGGCAAGCGCGGCTCTTGGAGCAATCAGTGAAGATTCCAGCGTACTGGGTAAATCCCTCATCTTTGTAGGACTCGCAGAAGGCGTATGCCTGTACGGACTAATTATCTCCTTCATGATATTAGGAAATCTGTAACACCAGTCAGCCGTGCGGGAATCCGCGCAGACAAACGGAGAAAGAGGTTCACAATGAAAATGTATCTTATCAGTGATAATGTAGACACCTACACTGGCATGCGCCTCGCAGGTGTTGACGGAGTCGTAGTTCATGAGCGCGACGAACTGAAAAAAGCTCTCGAAGACGTGCTTGCGGACAAAACCGTAGGCATTGTCCTTCTGACTGAGAAATTCGGTCGGGAATTCCCTGATATCATCGATACCTTCCGTCTGGAACGCAAGATGCCTCTCCTCGTGGAGATCCCGGACAGACACGGAACCGGCCGTCAAAAGGACTTTATCACATCATATATCACGGAAGCCATCGGGTTGAAGCTGTAATTCCGCCCAGCCTATAATGTCTGTCGTATTCTGTATCCTCTGCGGACTCTCTCCCGCTTGGGGAAAAACGCAGCGGTACATAAGACCGCGCAATACGCGGTCTTATGTACCGGCGTTTTTCACAGTCCTTATCGGACACAGAATACGACAGACCCGCAGCCGGAACTACAAGCAATAAGATATGCTTGCATCAGAAAAGGTATTTTTTAATCAAAAGCGGTATGCGTCAACCGGCAGAGATATATTTTAATCAAACAGAAAACGTAAAGGAGGTATTCCTCTTGACAGTAGAAGAAAAAATTGCTCATCTGAAGACTACATCTATGGAACAGGCCCGGGCAGAGGGAAACGCCATCATCGACTCTCACCGCGAAGCTCTTGAAAAAGTCCTTGAGGATCACAAGGCGGAAGCCCTGCGCCAGTCCGAGACACGCATCAAGGCAGAGACGACCAATGCGAAGCTTTCTCTGAATCAGGCGTCTGCAAAGTCCCAGCTTGAGATCAAACGCCGTCAGGGAAAAGTCCAGCAGGAGCTGAAAGATAAAGTATTTAAAGAGGCCTTAGAGCTTGTGAAGGATTACATGAAAACAGAAGCCTACGATGATTTTCTCGTAAAATGTATCCGTAACGCAGAACGTTTCGCAGGGGATGAGGCTCTGATTGTCTATATCAATCCGTCCGACGAGAAAAGACGCCCTGATCTGGAAGACGCTACAGGTATTCACCTGACTATCAGTGCGGAAGACTTCATCGGAGGGATCCGTGCGGTCATTCGCAGCAGGAACATTCTGATCGACAATTCCTTCCGGACACAGCTGCGCAATGAGTATGACAAATTTATCTTTTTGGGAGGTGACGGCAATGCCAGCGCTTAAAACCGGAAAAATATACGGGATCAACGGGCCCGTCATCTACTTGAAAGGAAATACTGGATTCCGTATGTCAGAAATGGTCTATGTGGGCGAAGAACAGCTAGTCGGCGAAGTCATTGCTCTGGACAAAGACATGACAACCATTCAGGTATACGAAGAGACATCTGGTCTCTGCCCCGGCGAAACCGTAACCGCAAGCGGAAGCCCTGTGTCTGTCACGCTTGCTCCGGGCATCCTGAATAACATTTTCGACGGTATCGAAAGACCTCTGGAGCGCATCGCAGATTCGGCAGGCGCCTTTATTACCCGTGGAGTGAGTGTAGACTTTCTTGACAGGAAAAAGAAATGGCAGACTCACATTACAGTGCAGAAAGGACAGTATCTCCACGGAGGGGACATCATAGCGGAAGTCCCTGAAACCCATGCCATCGTACACAAATGTATGGTTCCTCCGGATCTGGAAGGCACAGTGGTCAGCGCCGTACCGGATGGGGATTATACCATCGAGGAGACACTCGTAACGCTGAAACTTCAGGACGGTTCGGAAAAAAAGCTGACCATGACGCAGCGCTGGCCCATCCGCACACCAAGGCCGACGCACCACCGTTTTCCCGCGTCTGTTCCACTTATAACGGGACAGCGTATCATTGATACAATGTTCCCCATCGCCAAGGGAGGCACCGCCGCTATCCCCGGTGGATTCGGAACTGGTAAGACCATGACACAGCATCAAATCGCAAAATGGGCGGACGCCGACATTATTATCTATATCGGCTGCGGCGAGCGCGGGAACGAGATGACACAGGTGCTGGAAGAGTTCGGTGAGCTGACCGATCCAAAGACAGGCAATCCCCTGATGGATAGAACCACACTGATCGCAAATACATCCAACATGCCCGTGGCTGCCCGCGAAGCAAGCATTTACACCGGGCTTACACTGGCGGAATATTACCGCGACATGGGCTATGACGTAGCGATCATGGCGGATTCTACCTCAAGATGGGCAGAGGCTTTGCGCGAGCTGTCCGGCCGTCTGGAAGAGATGCCCGCGGAGGAAGGATTCCCCGCATATCTGGCATCCCGCCTGTCTGCTTTCTATGAGCGAGCCGGCATGATGCACAACCTAAACGGTACAGACGGATCCGTGACCATCATCGGCGCGGTATCCCCGCAGGGCGGTGATTTCTCTGAGCCTGTCACCCAGAATACGAAACGATTTGTGCGCTGTTTCTGGGGTCTGGACAAAAGCCTCGCCTACTCCAGACATTTCCCGGCTATCCACTGGCTCACCAGTTACAGCGAATATTTGAACGATTTAAGCCACTGGTATCAGGACAATGTATCCCAGCAGTTTGTGGATTACAGAAACCGCCTGATGGCGCTTCTCAATCAGGAAAGCAGCCTTCTGGAGATCGTAAAACTGATCGGAAGCGACGTACTCCCTGACGATCAAAAGCTAGTGCTGGAAATCGCGAGGGTCATCCGCCTCGGTTTCCTGCAGCAGAACGCATTTCACAAGGATGATACTTGTGTCTCCATGGAGAAGCAGTTCCTCATGATGGACACCATCCTTTATCTTTATAAACAGGCGCGCACCCTCGTCACGATGGGACACCCCATGTCCGTGCTGAAAGCGGAAAATATCTTCGACCGCGTCATTGCGATCAAATATGACGTGCCTAATGACCGGCTTGAGATGTTCGCCCAGTATCACAGAGACATTGACGCATTCTATCAGAGAGTGCTCGAGAAAAACGCGTAAGGAGGACCGTGATTATGTCAATAGAATATTTAGGCTTAAGCAGCATTAACGGCCCTCTCATTGCTCTTGAGGGCATACAGGACGCGTTCTATGATGAGATCGTAGAATTTGTTGTCGATGGAAATGAACGCAAGATCGGGCGTATCGTAGAGATTTACGAAGACAAAGCCGTCATTCAGGTTTTTGAGGGCTCTGAAAATATGTCCCTTAAAAATACCCACACCAAACTGACCGGGCACCCCTTGGAGATCGCTCTCTCCCCAGATATGCTGGGGCGTACCTTCAACGGTATCGGTCAGCCCATCGATGATCTAGGACCGATTGTCTCCACGCTGAAACGGGATGTAAACGGGCTTCCCCTAAACCCGGTGCGCCGCGAATATCCCCGCAACTATATCCACACCGGCATCTCTGCCATCGACGGACTGACAACCTTGATCCGCGGGCAGAAGCTGCCGATATTCTCGGGGAACGGTCTTCCCCACGACCAGCTGGCCGCGCAGATCGTAAAGCAGGCATCCCTCGGGGAAAATTCCGATGAGAAATTCGCCATCGTGTTCGCCGCCATGGGCGTAAAACACGACGTCGCCGACTTTTTCCGCAATACGTTTGAGGAAAGCGGCGTTGCGGATCATGTTGCCATGTTCCTGAATCTGGCAAACGACCCTGTGGTAGAGCGTCTAATCACACCGAAAGTCGCTCTGACCGTGGCGGAGTACCTTGCATTCGAGCAGAACATGCACATCCTGGTCATCCTAACGGATATGACTTCCTTCGCCGAGGCAATGCGTGAAGTCTCCTCTTCAAAGGGCGAGATCCCCAGCCGTAAAGGTTATCCGGGATATCTGTACAGTGAGCTTGCCACCATATATGAGCGCGCAGGCATCGTTCAAGGCGTGGACGGCTCTGTGACCCAGCTCCCCATCCTGACAATGCCCAACGACGACATCACTCATCCCATCCCCGACCTGACGGGCTATATCACGGAAGGGCAGATCGTGCTTGACCGTCCTTTGCATGGGCAGTCCATCTATCCACCCATCAACATCCTGCCCTCCCTCTCTCGTCTAATGAAGGACGGTATCGGAGCCGGATACACAAGAGAGGACCATCAGGATCTGGCGAACCAGCTTTTCTCCGCCTACGCAAAGGTAGGAGACGCCAGAAACCTTGCCTCCGTTATCGGTGAGGACGAACTGTCTCCCATAGATAAGAAATATCTGGAATTTGGAAAAGATTTTGAAGAAAGATATATCGGTCAGGGGCAGAACGAAAACCGCAGTATGGAGGAGACGCTGGACCTTGGCTGGGAGCTGCTTGGAAGACTTCCGAAGGAAGAGCTCGACCGGGTGGATACGAAAATATTGGAGAAATATTATAAACCAATGGAGGAAGAGTAATCATCGGCGGCTGTATTATTATTTTCGGAGGATAGTAACAATTCCATATACAGCACCCTCTTTCTGTCATTAGTTTAGGGGCGGTGGCAGTAATATTATACTATGCGGTATCTGCGCTATAAATAAACCGATACTCAAATATTGGGTTTAAAAATACCCTAATATCAGAAGATGAAGAATGGAGATTGTATGAAGATCGAACACATTGCGATGTATGTAAATAATTTGGAAAATGTAAAAAATTTTTTTGTAAATTATTTTAATGCTTCCGCAAATAATGGATATCACAATCGGACAACAAGCTTCCGATCCTATTTCTTGACATTTACGAACGGGGCAAGACTGGAGATCATGTCCAGACCCCAAATGGACGACAACGAAAAGACTGTCGCCCGGACAGGATATATACATCTTGCCTTCAGCGTAGGAAGTAAAGAACAGGTGGATGCTCTGACTGCCCGTCTTCAAAAGGACGGCTACGAGGTGATCAGCGGGCCGCGCACGACCGGGGACGGCTACTATGAAAGCTGTATCATCGGACCTGAGGGCAACCAGATTGAAATTACAGTCTGACGCCGCCGTTTCGTCTATATGTGATTCAGGCTATACATCACCTAACTATGGATTGAAAGGAGGTATTTTATGGATCCTCGCACATTTCCCACAAAAGGCAATCTGATGCTGGCGAAGAACTCTCTTGCTCTCGCAAAGCAGGGATATGACCTGATGGATAAAAAAAGAAATATTCTGATTCGTGAACTGATGGATCTGATCGATGAGGCGCGTAGTATTCAAGAGGAGATCGATACAACCTTCACCTATGCCTATCAATGTCTCCAGCGCGCCAATATCGAAAACGGGATCAGTAACGTAGAGCTTCTCGCCTACACGGTACCTATCGAAAATTCTATCACCATCCAGACGAGAAGTATTATGGGAACGGAAATCCCCCATGTGAAATATGTCCCGGACGCAGGAAAACCAACTTACGCTTTCAGTACCACACGGGAATCTATCGACAAGGCAAGGGAAGCTTTTCGCAAGGTGAAGGATCTGACCGTGAAGCTGTCCATGGTGGAAAACGCCGCCTACCGTCTGGCAAGCAATATTAAAAAGACACAGAAGCGGGCGAACGCGCTTCAGAATATCACGATTCCCATGTACTCCGATCTTGTGTACACCATCACAAATGCTTTGGAGGAAAAAGAAAGGGAAGAATTTACAAGACTTAAGGTCATAAAGAGAATGAAGCAGAAAAAGGAAAAACGCTCGGCATAACGCCGGATGGATATGGCAAGCGAAAGAGGCGCCTAGGACTAAAGTCCGGGGCGTCGCTTTTACTAAGACCGATTCAATTATATTTTTCTAGCAGCCTGATAACACAGGCATAGACGATTTCATATACAGATAGGAAAACATAATCTGCTCCCGCCTGCTTCATTGCTCTGCACTGTTTATCCGTGACATAGGTATATGGATAAACGCCGAACAGAAAAGGGAAAAAGGTATAGATAAAATCCTGAATATCACTTGCGGACATTTCCGGGAAAAACTTTTCCAAACACAATCTCACCTGACGCATAACCGCTCCATAGGATTTTTTAAATTCTACAAGATTTTCCTCCCGGCTGTTGCTTTCCATGTCGTAATGGTTCATTGACAAAAGTTTGAGCAGCCGCTCTCTTTTTTCAAGCGTATGCGCAAGCGCGGATGAAAAGCCTTCCGCCGTCATTTCCTCATTTGTATCTTCGATTTTCTTTAAGCCGCCATACCACAAATCATACTCTTTTTGAAGCAAGGCAAGAAATATTTCCTCCCTTGTCTGAAAGTAGTTATAGATGGATGTCCGGGTAAAGGATGTTGCTTTACCGATTTCTTTGATCGTTATATCCTTAAAGCTCATCGTCTCATAAAGCTTTGCACAGGCATTGATAATTTCTTCTTTTCTTGAATTTGTCAGTTCTTCGGAGCCTTTAGGCATAGTTTGGCCTCGCTTTCATTTCTCTTTCAATGCTTTGGAAAGAATTTTCACATTATGTTATGATTTCTTTTCATCCAGCAAAACGACGCCCTGTTCCGGATTTTTATCGATTGCTCCGACAATCGGATGAGGCACATATAATTCTTCCAGATACTCAACATCTGAATCTGTCAGTTTTATACCCAGCGCGCCGGCCGCATCCTCAATATACCTTTCTTTTGTTGCTCCTATGATTGGAGCGGTTACTCCCTTTTTCCATTGCCACGCAAGCGCGATCTGTGACATCTTGCAGCCGTAACGCTCTGCCAATTCTGCCACTCTTTTTACAATGCCGATATCCTGCTGTTCCATGCGGTCATATTTCCCCTGTGCCACACGGTCTGTTTTTCCCCTTAGGGTATCTGACTGCCAAGAGGCTCTTGCCAGATGTCCTCCGGCAAGCGGACTGTAAGGCATAAGCGATACATTCATCTGGCGGCAAATCGGGATCAGTTCGTGTTCATCCTCGCGGTACAGCAGATTGTAATGGTTTTCCATCGTTGAAAATTGAGTCCACCCATGCTCTTTTGCCGCAAGCTGCATATTGTAAAACTGATAGCCGTACATGGCAGACGCACCCAAAGCACGGACTTTTCCCGCCTTGACCAGATCGTGTAGGGCTTCCATTGTTTCTTCGATCGGCGTGTCATAATCAAATCTGTGAATAATATACAAATCAAGATAATCTGTCCCAAGACGGCTTAACGTACCGTCAATTTCCCGAAGAATTGCCTTTCGCGACAATCTGCCCTCATTAAAATAAACTTTAGACGCGATGACGACTTTATCCCTCGACACATTGTTTTTTATCGCCCGCCCGAGATATTCTTCACTCGTTCCGGAGGAATATCCGTTTGCAGTATCAAAGAAATTTACGCCGAGAGTCAGAGCGCGTTTTATAATTTCTTCACTAACAAATCCTCTATCCGCCTTTATTCTGACATCGTGTCATCAACTGTATTCTATCACTACGCTGACACTGTGTCAATTCGTTTTAAGCCATGGAATAAAAGTTATACGCTGCAAAAAAACCTCTGTTTTGCCGCAGCTTAACAGAGGTTTCCTTTTTCTTTTTTCCTATATGCTATGCTGGCGCTTCCCCCAGCGCCTCCCAGATGATCTGTGCGATATTGTCCGCAAATCTGCGGAACATCTTCTCGCCCTTTTCCTTTGTGGCGCAAGTCGGATCTCCATAAGTTCCCGAAACGCTCAGATCACCGATGGAGGTATTATCCATGCCGTAGAGTTTCGGACGCTTCGGATACTCTTCCTTCGCCCTCTCCATATGGACGAGCTCCTCTTTTGCCGCCAGCATCAGCGACGTCTCGAACTCGCAGGCGTGGAACATCCCTCCCCATGTAGGAGTTTCCATATATTCCGAATATATTTCGGACAATCCCGGATAGAACATCCCTAACACCTTCACATTCGTCTCATCCTGTACCTCCCGCACGGCATACTTCAGCGTCGAACCATTGGCCTCATGGCCATTTAGAAAAACAAGCACCCGTATCCCATAACGCTCCACCGAACGAACCACGTCTTTTAGTGTCTCTTGTAGAATCTGCTGCCTTAAAGCCACCGTACCCACACGGTCGCGCCAGCTCCACGAGTAGCTGAAGTTAATGCTCGGATACACAAGCGCGCCGGTCTTTTTGGCCGCCATATCCGCCAGAGTTTCCGCCAGATAAATATCCGTTCCCATGGGAAGATGATACCCGTGTTGTTCCGTTGAACCCACAGGCACGATTGCCACCGGAAACTTCCGGATACGCTCTTCAACCTCCTGCCATGTCATTTCCTGAACTCTATTTGCCATATCCTGCCGCCTCCATATATCTGCGGGCGGTCTTTCTAATGTCCGCAATGTCGTCTTTTCCCGCGTGTTTTGGGACCAGATTGCTTCCTGCCGCCACGCCCTTGAAGCCTGCCCGGTAAAATTCCGCCGCGTTTTCTGCAGTCACGCCTCCCACCGCCACATAATCCGTCTGTGGGAACGGTCCCTTGAGCGCCTTGATATATCCTTTTCCAAATGCGTCGGCGGGAAACAGCTTCAGAAGATGAATTCCGCAATTTACCGCCTCCTGAACCTCAGAGGGCGTCAGAACTCCCGGGAGCACCTCGATCCCTTTTCCTGCCGTATATTGAACAATTTCCCTGTCAAACCCCGGCGTCAATATATAGGGAATCCCCCACTGGGAAAGCACGTCGATTTCCCCGGTCTTTGTCACAGTACCCGCTCCTACTTGAACATCTGTATCCCGGAAATGCTTAAGCGCTCTGCAGATACATTCCATACCGTTTTCCCCGTCGCTTAAAGAAATTTCAAACCATCGCACACCCTCTTCCCTGAGCGCATCCATAATCAAAAGCACGTCGTCTGCCGCCACTTCCCTAATAATTGAAACAAATTTTACATTTTCTAACATACACTTCTCCTTGATGCTGCCACATAACTTTGTCCCTGCATCTGTATATTAAAATACCGCAAGCCACCGCTTTGGATTTTCCACAAAGATTTTCCTGATATCATCCTCACTCACGCCTTCATCTAAAAGGCGAGGGATGAATTTTGTCTTAATGTACTTAAAGCCTGGGCCTCCGCCATACCCTTCCAGATAAGACGCGCGCCCCATATCCCCGGAGATGAGAAGCTGGTCTGCATACCCGTGAGCGATCAGTGACTTGATCAGTCCCACTCTCACACTGTCCGGGTAATATTTTACCTTACCCGGCCCGTCAAACTGCACATAAATTCCCCTGTCCGCCAGTTTTAAGAGATAGTATTCATCGGGGTTACGGTCCAGATGGCCGAGGGCTACCGTGGAAAAGTCCACGCCCTGCGCTTCCAGTATATCCAGCACTTCCATTCCCATCGTGCCTGCCTCCGTGTGTCCCCAGATCGGAGCGCCGCATCGCTTCTGCGCCTCCGCCGCCGCAATGGCTGTCTTTTTCTCCAAAGGATGGATCATGTTGTAATAAGTACCGATTTTGATAAAGCCTGCGCGGATTCCCTCTCTGCCTTCAAGCACATCTCCTGCAAGAATACCGGCAATCTCCTCCATACTCTTTTCCTCCACCCAGTCCGGGTAATAAATATGTTTGTTAAATCCCGTGGTGGCAATTACATTTACCCCTGTCTCTTCGGACATCTTTTTGAGAAGAGGAAGATTTCTTCCGTAATCTAGAGTAGACGCTTCCACCAGTGTACATCCGCCCACCTCTTTAAAATTCTTCAGCTCTTTCACGCTGCTTTCGTAATCGCTCAGCTCTAGATCACGATCTTTCTGACATGCCGGCGGAACAGCATAAAGATGTTCGTGTGGGTATGTAAATCCCATTTTATCCGCCTCAATATCTCCACACACTGTTCTTGCGTATTTCATTTTATCCCACCTTTCTCTTCATTAAAGGGAAGGGAACATCCTGCTCCCCTCCATCTGTACTCTGTATATCCTTACGCACCGGCAACCATACCGATAAGAGCCATCACCACGGCTACAATAATCGCGTCCGTAGATGCGAACCACAGCCCTTCCACGCCATAGACTGTCACGTCAATCAGTGGATAAGCCAGAGCCACAATCAAAGTAAATAAAAATCCCAGAAGGAACGATGCCACTACACAGCCGCGTTTTCCGCCAAGCTTGTCGCCGAACACGCCTGCCGCGCCGCCCATGAAGAACAGACCAATCACACCGGGGAGCACGACAACGCTCATCTGTGTCGTGATCAGTGTCGCAAGGATACCGCCGACCATCGCGCACAGGAATCCCACTGTCGTCGCCACCGGACCGCTCGCGTAGAAAATCGGAACATCCAGAGCCGGTCTTGCGCCCGGGATAAGTTTTTGGCTGATTCCCTTAAATGCAGGGATAATCTCGCCGAGGAACATACGCACGCCTTGAAGCAGTACAAGAACGCCAGCCACAAAAGTCATAGCCTGAATGATTGCGTACACGATCATATTCTGTCCGCCGGACAGCTCGGATACAACGTCGCTTCCTGCCATAATTGCCGTAAATATGTATACCACGATCATGACAATGCTCATAAGAATGGACATGTCCTTGAGGAAGTCGAACTTGTCAGATACTTTTACCTTCTCCCATGTATCGTTCTCCTCATCGCGGTCCTTTTTCCCGATCAGCTTACCGATAAATCCGGTAAATACAATCAGTGAGCTTCCCCAGAATCCAAACGCCACCTCGTCGGTCTTGAGGATCTTCCTCGTGTACGGCTGCGCAATCGCCGGGAAAATCACCATACATAATCCTTCTACCACGGAGCCGATGGCAATTGCCGTCCAGCCGTTGATTCCCATCTGGTCTAAGACGATCGCCATTGTTCCCGCAAAGGAAAACATCATATGCCCTGTCAGGAAGATATATTTAAACGGTGTCAGCCTTGCCAAAATAATGTTGATCACAAATGACAGCAACATAATCATCGGCGTCTCAAAGCCAAGAACCGTCTGCACCGCCGCCACAAGAGAGTTATCCTCAGGAACGACGCCCGACATGCCAAAAGCCGCGTTGAACATGGTGCTGAACGGAGTCAGCGCCGATGAAATCAGGCTTGATCCCGCGGTCAAGATCAAGAATCCCAGCATTGTTTTCATTGTGCCTTGAATCACCGCTGACGGGCGGTTCTTCATTGCAATAAGACCAATCAGCGCGACCAGTCCAAGCACAACTGTCGGTTCACTCAAAAAATTCACAAAAAAGTTTACCATAATATCCCTCCTTTATTCCTTTAAATATGGTTTGAATTTTTCCTCAATTTCCGCCTTGTCCACAAGATTGGTAATTGCCAGAACCGGGACATCTGCCTCAATTTGCTTTGCAATCTCGGAGGAAGCCACAATCAGATCGCAAGATTTTCCTTTGTATGAGCCCAGATCTGTCGCCTCGCCCTCCACTGTGACACCGTATTTTCTTCCGATTTCCTTGACGGACATCAGCAGCATCAGGCTTGTCCCAAATCCCATCCCACAGACAGTTACTACTCTCATTCTCTCGCCTCCTTTTCTATCAGTTCTATCAGCTCCTCATATGTATTTACAGCTGACAGCTTCTCGATCATCTTGTCCGCTGCCAGCAGGGAACTCAAATCCTGAAGGAGTTCGATATGCCCATTGTCCGACACTCCTCCCAGAGCAAATACAATTTTTACGGGATCATTGCACGGATGCCGGAAATTCACCGGTTCTTTCAGTTTGACAAAGCTGATGCACGGTTCCTTTACATTTCCTCCCGGACGGGCATGAGGCATTGCCAGACCGGGTGCCATAACCATGTAGGGCCCCAGTTTCCTATAGGATTCAATCATTTCATTCACATATTGTTCTTCCACTTTTCCCGCCTCTACCAGAATTTTCCCGCTGTAGCGTATCACGTCCTCCGGTGATAAAAGCGCTGGAACTTCCAGCCTTACCATCTCTCTTGTAAGCATCTGCCTGAGTTTATTTTCCATAATATTCCCCCATATATTCTTCCATCTGTTCTGCGGTCCTGCTGGCAAGCAGTTCTTGTTTGTCGCTCTCGTTTAAGAACAAGCGGAAAAGATACTCCAATTCTTCCTTCATCCGCTCGTCCCCTCTCTGAAAGCACCCCAGCACTACAAGCTTTACCTCTGTGCGCCCCCATATGACCGGTTCCTTAAGAAGGGCGAACACCAGAAAACTCGCGCCTGCTATCAGTCCATGGGGCATTGCGATTCCCTCTGTGATCTCTGTGGATACAAGTTCTTCTCTGCCGAGGATTCCATTCGCCTCATGCCTTGAAATCATTCCCTTCTTTTCGCACAGACCGCAGAGATGCTCCAACAACTCCTGCTTTTCCATCCCCCGGTCTATCTGGAGGAAATATTTCTGCACCCCCCGGCAGTTCCAGCCCGGATGCCCATTAAGATTTCCCAGAAGCTGTTCCAGCGCAATCTGCTCTTTAATATCAAACACTGGAGAAAGTTCAATCCATGTTTTTCCCTTTAACTTTTCTCCGTTCGGAGTGAAGGTTGTAATATAAAAATCCGCTTCGGCTGGCACTGATTCCATCTCGTCCGCCGGATATATCCCTATGATTTCCAGCCGCTGATACTTATTCCTAAGCCTGCTCTCTAAAAGTTTTGCCGACCCGGCCCCGCTTCCGCAGATGATGGCGCATTTCCACTGTTTAGACTTGAGGTTCCTCTCAAGGTAAGACGCGAAGTGCATCCCAAGAAAACTGATTTCATATTTACTTAGGGAAAGCTTTGTCCATGCGGATATTTCCTCCGCCACTTCCATAGCATAATAATACGCTGTCGGATAGGTTTCCAGCACATCGTTGTAAAAGAGGTTCTCTGTTTCCATACCCAGCAGATACCGGCTAAAATTAGAAGCAATATGGAGAATAAGTCCATTTACCAGAATATCATCCTGAAGCAGGTCTACCTTGTAATTGGCCTTAATTCTTTCGAATGCCCTCTGGGTAAGCTCTTGATAAAATTGAAGATTCTTTTCATCGATGGCATCAGCCAGCCCATTCTGCCAGAATGCCTGACGGTACACAAGGGCAAGATAGATCGTCTCAATTTCTTTATCCGCCTCCGGGCAATCTGCATATCCTGCAAGGTTCATAATGTGAAGCGCCGCGTCCATATCGCTTTGGAGATGCGCTGTCTGACTAATATTGGCAAAATAATCTGTCCGTATCGTTTTCCCTATTCTTATCCTGCCTGCCTGAGCAAACATATATCTTAAAAAGAACTTCTCATTTTCCGCGCTCTTTGCCACGGACTTTCTGGAAAGCTCCCCGTTGATATAGGTTTTAATCTGTTCAATCTGCACAGATGAAACGCCAAAAAGTTTCTGCGTTTTCTCCATTGAAAGATTTTCCAGAAGGTGGTACAAATAGTTTCGTATATGAATTTCATTTCCACTTATAAAAAAGCCCACATAAGGCTTATTAAGGAGCCTGAATCCCTGACGTCCCAGATTCTGCTCCGCCTTTTCCATGACCCGCGCCATACCCGGACGGCTGTAATGAAGCAGTTCTGCCAGATCATCCAGCTTACATGTCTGTTCCAAAAGAAGCCGGAATAAAACCGCTGTCACTTCTTCATCCTCTTCTGATGATATGGCGTTTTTGAACCGGTCCCGGTCCGTAATCTCCAACTGGTATCCTCTTCCCATAAGTGTATGAATAACAAATCCATACTCCTGCGCGCTGTCTTTTAGTTCTTTTATATAACGGATTACTGTTCTCGGACTGATTCCTGACATCTCTGCCAGCTCATGGGAATTTAAAAATTCTTTTGAGGTTTCAAGCATGACTTTTAATAAACATATATATTTTTTCTGCATACTGCCTGTTCCTTCCCCGCCACTTTCACAATCCCTGTTGTTATATTGATTATAGTGATGTCCAAATTTAAAGTCGATATACTTTTCTGGCACTTAGAAAATGCCATTTTAAAAATAAATCTTAAATGTCTGTCAAAATAAAAAAAGAGGCATCGGTCCAAACATTCCGATTTCCTCTCTTTAGACTTCCTATCCATTTTACTCAGCGTTCCGGGCTTTGGGGCTGCATCTCTTCCCCCAGATAGAATACCCGGTAAAACACTTCCAGCGACTCAAAGAGCTCCCTCTTTGTATTCTGGAGTTCTTTGATCTTAAGCACGCTTCCGATCTCATCAAAGGCAAAATCATTCTCCTCGTGATCCACCTTCATCTCCAAATTTCCATCCCCGTCGAACACAAGCAGGAAAACACCGCCCACATCCTCCGTATACAATACGCACATGATCTTAATCTCTTCCTTGATACTTTCCGGAAGAGCGTCAAACTCCGGGTTTAGATAAAACTTCTGTTCATAAGCGCTCGCCGCGCACAATACTTTTTCCTCGTCCATGTTATTCCTCTCTATGAAAACTTCCGCGAAAATTTACGCTCCAGACAGTTCGAAACAGCCTTACCAGTCCCTGCTTTCCCTATACATACCCATATACGCCCCGCACAGACACTTCACCCGCGCGGATCTTCTCCTCGGCGCCGTTCCCCCGGCGTACAATCAGTTCTCCCATAGGCGTAATGCCAAGCGCGTGCGCCCGGTACTGTTCTTTCTCCCCCAATATCAGCACATCCCGGTCCTTATTGACCAGCATCCTGCTGTAGGCATCCATCAGTCCAGACAGATCCTGCGTGCGCATAAAAATCCTATAATCTGCTTCCAGCCGTTCCATGACCGCCGCGATAACCGGAGCCCGCTCAATCCTCCGGCCGGACTCTATACGCAGGGATGTTGCCGTCTTACGGATCTTCTCAGGGAAATCTGCAATATTCACATTGATCCCCATGCCCACAACCACGTAATCAACCTTCCCCGCCCTGACATTCATCTCCGTGAGAATGCCTGCCAGTTTCTTCCCACTGATAATAATATCATTAGGCCACTTAATCTGCACCTGCATATTTCCAGTGCACAGATCCTGCAAACTTTCCGCCACGCTGCATGCGGCCACAAGCGTCAGCATGGGCGCTTTGTCCGGCTCGATATCCGGACGGAGCAAGATAGACATATAAATACCGCATCCTGCCGGGGATTCCCACGAGCGTCCCCGCCTTCCGCGCCCTGCGGCCTGCTGTTCCGCCACGGCAAGCGTTCCGTGGGGAGCGCCTTCTCTGCCAAGCTGTTTGATGCGCAGATTCGTGGAGTCGGTCGCATCATAATATACAATATTTTTCCCCGCCCAGCGGGTATTCATAAGACCGGCTAACTCTTCCACTGTCATCACGTCCGGGCTGTCCATAATGTGATCATCTTTATTGTGCACCTCTTCCACCTTCCGGAGCAATTTTAAAATTTCTAATTAAAAGCATTTTAACATATCGCTCCCTCATTAACAAACATTTTACTAAAACTTTGTGAAACGATGATAGCCCACTTTCAGGTTTCCATGCTAAATTGATGACCGTGACAAACAAAAAATTCAGGAGGAATTCTATGAAAAAGAAAATTGTATGCTTAACATTGGCGTCCATAATGCTCATGCCAGGTCTTTTGACAGGATGCGCAAGCACACTGGCAGACACACCGGCCAAAGCCCATGCAGCAGCTTCGGCAGAAGGAAAAACACCCAAATATGTCTTTCTCTTTATCGGAGACGGTATGAGCTATCCACAGGTTCAGCTGACCAATTATTTTAAGAGCGCAAACTCTTCTTCAGAAAACGCGGAAAAGATTACAGTGGAAGGCGAGGAAAAAACGGTTCTAAGCAGCCAGAACAACCTCCATATGATGAACTTCCCTGTAGCGGGCTCCGCCCAGACTTATGACAGTACATCCTTCGCTCCGGATTCCGCTTCTACAGCAACATCCATTGCAACAGGGAATAAGACATGGAGCGGAAGTATCAACGTAAGCGAAGACTTTACAGAAGAGTATGAGACCATCGCGGAAAAGCTAAAAGCGCAAAAGGATTACAAGATCGGCGTTATCTCCAGCGTAAACTTAAACCATGCGACTCCGGCGGCATTCTACGCGCATCAGGCGTCCAGAAATGATTATTATGATATTGGCGTTGAGATGATTGAAAGCGGATTTGATTATTTCGCAGGAGGAGCCCTTCTTGACCCTACAGGAGAAAATGAGGATCAAAAAGATCTTTACGACGCAGCAGAGGAAGCTGGATACAAAATCGTTAAAACTCAGGCAGAGGCAGACGCGCTCACATCCAACGACGGGAAAACGATCGTAATCGATGAGCATCTCGCCGACAGTGACGCGATGTCCTATGATATGGACTTAGAGGAAGGCCAGTGGGCTCTTGCAGATTATGTAGATAAGGGAATCGAAATGCTGGACAATGACACTGGTTTCTTCATGATGGTAGAGGGAGGCAAAATCGACTGGGCATGTCATGCAAATGACGCAGCCGCCACCATCAGCGATACGATCGCACTGGATAACGCGGTTGCGGAAGCAGTGGAATTTTATAATGAACACCCAGAAGAGACTCTAATCTTAGTAACAGGCGACCATGAAACGGGAGGTCTCACCATCGGATACGCCGGAACAGACTACGACACCTTCCTTCAGAATTTTAATAACCAGAAAATTTCCTATGCGAAATTCGATTCTGACTATGTGGCTGGTTATAAAGAGAACAAGACAGATTTCGACACAGTTATGAAAGATGTAACAGAGCTGTTCGGGCTTCAGGCTCCGGTCTCCCATGAAACTTCCACACAGCAGAAGGACAGTGCGGACATGCACCCCGAATCCAACAATGACGGAAATCTGGTCATGACTCAGTATGAATATGATAAACTAAAAGAAGCGTACGATACAACTATGAGCAGGACAGGCGAGGAAGAAGAATTTGGTCAGGATGAGTATGTAAAATACGGCAGCTATGAGCCCCTGACTGTTACGATCACCCATATCCTGAACAACAAAAGCGGCGTCAATTTTGGTTCTTACGCCCATACGGGCCTTCCGGTGGAAGTATTCGCGCAGGGTGTAGGTCAGGAAAACTTTGAAGGGTATTATGACAACACAGATATTTATAAAAAAATGGCAGAATTGACAGGAGTAGAATAAAACAGATGAAGAGTATTTTTTTCAGCAAACAGAAAAACATGCTCCTGAGTATTGTCATAGGTATTCTTATGACGGCAGTCCTCATAGCCATCCCCACCGGCTATGAGGATGCTTTGATTTATCAGGGGTCAGAACGTGCCACCGGCATTGTAACAGAGGTGGATAATTCCGCGATCAAAAGCTCCGGGCTAATTCAGTCAGGAGAACAGTCCTGCGTGATGAGGATAGAGGACGGTACCTTCAAAGGGCAGGAGATCACCGGCGTGAACTTCCTAAGTGGTTCGCTGGAAAAAGATAAGATCTTTAAAGTGGGAGACAGGGCGTTTGTAACGCTTAGCCTGAACGGGGAGGAGATTTCTTCCGCTGTGATAACCGACCATTTCCGGCTGGACAAGGAGCTCATCCTTCTGGCTGCCTTTGCGGTCTTTCTCATCGCTGTTGCGGGAAAGAACGGGTTTCAGGCGATTTTCTCATTTGCCATCACTATCCTGACCATATGGAAAATCCTTGTGCCTGCGTATTTAAACGGCTATTCCCCGATCTGGGCAGGAATCGCTGTTACGGTCTTCCTTACCCTGATTATTAT
Organism: Candidatus Mediterraneibacter pullicola; assembly: GCA_019117065.1. Taxonomy (GTDB): domain Bacteria; phylum Bacillota; class Clostridia; order Lachnospirales; family Lachnospiraceae; genus Mediterraneibacter; species Mediterraneibacter pullicola. Next base: position 30,788 of record DXAK01000049.1, read on the forward strand.
CTTTTTCGTTTACGGTATAGACCGGCGTACGATTACAGCGTCCCTTGGCGCGCTTCTCGGAATTTTAGCAACCTGTATTCTTGGAATGCTGTTTACGGATTTATTTCGGATCAACGGAGCAGTCATGCCGGACTCAGAATCCCTTCTTTACAGCGGTTTCCAGCATCTGGATCTGACGGCTATCTTTATGAGCAGCATCTTCATCGGGGCCTCTGGCGCTATGATCGATCTGGCTGTGGATATCACCTCGGCTGTCCATGAAGTAGTGGAAAAAAAACCAGATATTTCATGGAAGGAAGCTGCCGGCTCAGGCATGAACGTGGGGCGCGCAGCCATGGGCACCATGACTACAACGCTGCTTTTAGCATACTCGGGCGGATATATCACCCTGCTTATGGTGTTCATGGCACAGGGAACACCCATTGACCATATCCTGAATTATAAATATGTATCTGCGGAAATCCTTGACACAGTAGCAGGAAGCTTCGGACTTGTAACCGTGGCGCCCTTCACCGCGTTGACGGCAGGCCTCATCCTCACCAAAAGGAAACACGCAATCTGGAAACAGTCTGCCGTTGAGAAAAATAGTGGGATGGCTTCTTAGCCATCCCACTCAGACTGTAGACAAAGTTGGTGCTGGAGCTTAGCTCCAGCACCACTCTTTTTGCCAAAATATAAACTCCCATACTTTTTTATAAAGGATAAAAAAGGATCTTGATTTTTTGTCCTGCCCTTCCCTTACATCCAGAATCTTTGCCAGCTTTTTCAGATTCATGCACGCAAAGGTCAGCCCGGCTTTCATCTTCATCCGGGCGTTGCCGATATATTGTGTGTATCGAAATCCATGCTGTTCTTTTGCGCTTCCGAACAATCTCTCAATAGTTTCTTTTCTCAGCATATAAATCTCTTTGTTCCCGAGTGTATAGCGGATGTCCTCGCTGGCTTCCAGATACTCTTCCCAAATGTGTCGGGAGATCATTTTTTCATGCTCTTTGCTTTCTGTGCATTCGGAAAGATAAGGACAGTTTTTACATATGCGTTTATCGCTCTTGTATTCTTTGTACCCCTCCCGGTTCGTTGTCCGATAAGTAAGGATCTGATCCGCCGGACAGATATAGCAGTCATAGTATTCATCATAGACATACTCATATTTCTTAAAGAACCCATCTTTTGTCATGGGTCTTTTATACGGAAACAAAGGCTGTATCCCGTCCTTTAACAATTCTCTGGCGATTGCCGGAGTCTTGTATCCGGCATCCAATACCATCATCTTCATATCCAGATCTTTTATTTCGTCATACAAAGGCTTCCATGTCCTGCTGTCATGTTCATTTCCTGGATGCACCGTATAGCCTAAGATCCACCCATGCTTGTCACATGCCGTCTCTATGCTGTATGCAAAAACATGTTTATGTTCGCCTTTTCGGAACCAGCCGCTTTCCGGATCTGAAGTACTGCATTTTTGTGTCTTCGCCCCTTCCGAGATTTCATCCGGGGAACTGTCACCACCAGAAACGCCACCGCCTGCTGATGGCGGTGTATTTGAATCATCCTTCTTTTCTTTTAAAGGCTTCTTCCCGTGATTTTTACGGTCTTCATTGATTTCTTTTTTCAACTCTTCCTCATACCATAATGCCTCTTGAGATGCGATCCTCTTTCTCATTTTTTTACTGTTCGCACAGGCTTTTACATGGGTAGAATCTACAAACACAGTGGATGTATCTACCAGATGGAATTTCATGCATTGTTCCAGGATATGGGAAAAGATCTGTTCAAACAGATCCGTATCCTTAAAACGGCGGGTATAGTTTTTCCCAAAAGTAGAAAAGTGAGGAACCGGATCCAGCATATCCAGACCGAGAAACCAGCGGTAAGCTACATTCACTTCGATTTCTTTTATCGTCTGCCGCATACTTTTAATGCCATAGAGATACTGGATAAAAGGGATTTTGATCAGCATCACCGGATCCATGCTCGGTCTTCCGTTATCTGCACAATACTTGTCTTCTACAAGATCGTAGATAAAGTTCCAGTCAATTGCCCGGTCAATCTTTCGGAGCATGTGATCCTTTGGTACCATGTCATCCATACTGAACATCATCATTTGTTCTCTTTTTTTATCGGCATCTCTTGTCATCATAAGCGGAACCTCCTTATAGGATAATTATACCATGTACGGAGAATGCACCGCTTAATTTTCGAGTTGATAAAAGGAATTTTTTCTTGATAAAAAGGGGGAAGATATTTGGAATGTTGATAACTATAGAAGAAAAGCCCCGGCGTAACCGGGGACTTTGTCTACAGTCTGTATTAAGGCACCTTTATGGTGCCTTAATGATTATAAAAGGAGTGGAACAACGAAATGAAGCATCTTGCCAAGGGAAATCCGGCTGACAAAGAATACATAGATATCAACAGGTGCCGGTGGAACCTGATCACGGGAAAGGGAATGCTTGAACGCTACCCAAGCGGCGGCTTTAAGATTATAGGCGATCTGATTCACAGGCATAATAAGGGTGATGAATACATCGCGCAGGACGGCCAGACACATGCCATACAAGAGTACTCCGGCCAGACCGGAAAGGGCAGATATGTCTGCGGATATATTGAGCTGGAAGAAAAGGACTGCTTTGTGCGCGTGCTCAGAAGGAAAAGAAGCCCTTTACTGGGTCTTCTGGCGCTTCTGGCGTTTTTGGCAGCTATTTTCTTTGCCGGTCTTTGGTTAGGACAAAAGGAAGAAAAGCCTTATCTGGACGAGACCGCGATTGCGTACAATATAGAAGGATTCGAAAACAAGGATCCAGAGCAGCTTATGCTGCCGGGAATAGAGGAAATCCGTGTTGCTGAAAATGAAACAAAAGTTGAGTATGCGCTTTTCAATCCAAAGGGAAATATGTGCAATATCCAGTATATTATAAAACTGACGGATAGTGGAGAAACCATATACTCCTCGAATCAGGTCAGTCCCGGATATGCCATTACCGAGTTTGACCTAAACCGCACATTTGAGAAGGGCGAGTATCCCATCACAGTAGAGATGAGAACCTATGACATCGGGGACGGGGAAACAAAGTACAACAGCGGTGTCATGGACGCAAAACTGATTGTCGAATAGGAGAGCGATTATGCAGTACAAATACATAGAGATTGCTGATGATGTAAAATCATATAAGATAGACGGCCAGACACTGCATTACCTGAAAAACTACGAAGAAGCAGTGGGTGGCGCGGAGATTTCATCCTATCTTTTTGGGGATGTGAAATCCGCAAAAAAGATAGGGGATAAGAAATCTACTCTTGATTTAGATAATTATACTTTATCCGTTTTTCCATTGAAGTCCAAATTGAATTTCTTTGAGAAAATTGTCGGATATGTGCCGTGTATAGATGCGGAAGGGACGTCCGGCTGGCTCCGGATCGTTGGGAAATCAAAAGCGAAAATCCTTTCCCTGCTGCTGATGTTACTGCTGCTGGCAGGTGCGGCGGTTTATTTTCTCACGAACCGCGGCCCCGATCTGGACGATGCGGCCGTTGCCTATGAAATGCCCGATTACATGGTCAATAAAGACCCGGAGCAGGTTCTTATTCCGGGATATGAAACCATAACAGTGGATAAGGACAATATACACTCGGAAACAATTCTGGTGAACCCCGAGGGAAATCTCTGCTACATGCAGTATGAGATCCGCCTGACAGATACACAGGAAGTGATCTATCAGTCCGGTTTCTTAGAGCCCGGAAAAGCCATTCCCGGATTTGACCTAGACAGTGAGGTTGATAAGGGAGAGTATGACATAGAGGTGGTATTGAACACATTTGACATAAACGAATATGAGCAGCCCTTAAATGGAGGTGTCATAGATGCTACGCTTCAAGTTGAGTAGTGTATTATTGGCGTTGATGCTCTCCATAGTCTTATCCGGGTGTTCAAAGACGGCCGGAGACACAATAGAAACAGTAGAAAATGGACAGACGTTTACTATGGATCAGATGTCCTTTACCCCAGAAGAGGAAGGAAGCGCGGCTATCATAGCACCGGACAGCCGCGTCCAGTATTACAATTATTATCCGGAATATGATGGGTACGAATACTACTTTGTTAAAGGAACTTTGAAAAACGAAGAAGATCAGAAAAAAGAGATCTCATCTTACTATGTAGAAAGCGAAACGTCAGGCAAACGGGCGGATGCAAAGCTGATTGTTACGAACGAAGATAAGAGTGATTTTGTAAAGGGCATAGAAGCCCATGCGGAGGTAGATTTCTTTTTGATTACTTTTGTTGAAAAAGGGGGAGACAAACCGGATTCTTTCCGCATTTTTGGCGGGTCCAAAGGCGATGACACATGGGAAAATGAGATTCAGTACAGAACGGAATCGGAATAACCCGTAGATGTTTTTGGACTGAAAAGCCGGATTTTGAACTTCTTTTTTACTATAATATGGTTGATGTGACAAAGAAATATCGTGGAATTCCCCGTTTTGAATATGACGGGCGAAAGTTCAAAGTCTCTCTTCTTCTTGGAACAGTCCGGGAGGGCGGAGAAAAACCGGGGAAAGGCAGAGGGGAGAGAGCAATGAAATTCCTTGTTCCGCCCCGATAAATAGAGTATAATAATAAGCAGTCGGAGAATGCCGGCTGCTTATTTTGATCTGGGTATAAGCAAAGCCGGAAGGATAAAGGAGGAAGAGCGATATGTTACGAATTGGAATGCTGACAAGCGGTGGAGACTGTCAGGCGCTAAACGCGGCGATGCGCGGGGTTGTAAAGGGCATCTGCTCTAAGCGCAGTGATGTTGAGATCTACGGCTTTAAAGATGGATACAAGGGGCTTATATATGCGGACTTCAGTATGCTTACATCCAAAGATTTTTCGGGAATCCTGACAAGGGGAGGAACGATTCTCGGCACATCGCGGCAGCCGTTTAAGTTGATGAGGGTGCCGGACAAAGACGGGATTGATAAGGTTGAGGCGATGAAGCATACATACCATAAGCTGAATTTGAACTGCCTTGTCATCTTAGGCGGCAATGGAACACATAAGACGGCGAATCTTTTGAGAGAAGAGGGATTAAATGTTATCACCCTGCCTAAAACTATCGACAACGATCTCTGGGGGACAGAGATGACCTTCGGATTCCAGAGTGCGGTGGACATTGCGACGGATACCATCGACCGTATCCATACGACAGCAACATCTCATAGCCGCGTGTTTATCATTGAAGTCATGGGCCATAAGGTAGGACATGTTACCCTGCACGCAGGCATTGCGGGCGGAGCGGATATTATCCTCCTGCCCGAGATTCCCTATGATATTAAATCAATCACAAAGGTGATTGAGGGACGCTCCAAAGCGGGAAAGCCGTTTACCATCCTTGCTGTGGCGGAGGGCGCCATCTCCAAAGCGGACGCCAAGCTGAAAAAAAAGGAGTACAAAGAGAAACTGGCACGGCGCAAATATCCGTCTATCGCGTATGAACTAGCTGAGAAGATTCAGAAAGAGACGGACAAAGAAGTTCGCATCACTGTACCGGGACACACACAGCGGGGCGGAGACCCTTGTGCTTATGACCGTGTCTTTGCCACAAGAGTTGGAGCGAAGGCGGCGGAATTGATTTTGGAAGAGAAGTACGGATATATGGTCGCTATGAAAGGCGGTGAGACGACAAAAGTGCCCCTTGAAGAAGTGGCCGGCAAACTAAAGACCGTAGATCCTAAATGTGGTCTGATCAAAGAAGCTAGGATGATTGGCATTAGCTTTGGAGATGAGTAAGAAACTTAGAGGTAAAAGAGGTGTGATACATGTCATATACGGCACTTTACAGAAAGTTCCGCCCCGCGGAGTTTGCGGATGTCAAGGGGCAGGATCATATCATTAAGACATTACAGAATCAGATTAAGGCGAACCGTATTGGGCATGCGTATCTATTCTGTGGAACAAGGGGAACGGGAAAAACCACTGTGGCAAAGATATTTGCAAAAGCGGTAAACTGTGAACACCCGGTGGATGGAAGCCCCTGCGGGGAATGTAAGATGTGCAGATCTATTGCAGCGGGGACTTCTATGAATGTGATCGAGATCGACGCCGCGTCCAACAACGGCGTGGATAATATCAGGGAGATCCGGGAAGAAGTGGCGTACCGTCCGACGGAAGGGCGGTACAAAGTCTACATCATCGACGAGGTGCATATGCTCTCCATAGGAGCTTTCAACGCACTTCTTAAAACTCTCGAAGAACCGCCAGAATATGTGATCTTCATTCTGGCGACCACGGAGGTGCACAAGATCCCCATTACCATCTTGTCCCGGTGCCAGCACTATGATTTTAAACGTATCAGTATCGGGACGATTACAGACCGGATGAGAGAACTGATGGATGCAGAGCATGTTGAAGTAGAGGAGCGGGCTCTTAAGTATATCGCGAAGACGGCGGACGGTTCCATGCGTGATGCCTTAAGTCTCCTTGACCAGTGTATCGCCTTCTATCTGGGGCAGCGGCTCACTTACGACAATGTGCTGGAGGTGCTGGGCGCGGTGGACACGGATGTATTCAGCCAGCTTTTGCGCAAAGTGATCGTAAGAGATGTGTCCGGCGTGCTGGATGTGGTGGATGATCTTGTCATGCAGGGGCGGGAACTGAGCCAGCTTTCTGCTGATTTTACATGGTATCTGCGGAACTTGCTTCTCGTAAAGACTTCTGATAATATAGAGGATGTTCTGGATGTATCGACAGAAAATATGGAGCAGCTCAAGGAAGAAGCGCAGATGGTGGAAGCAGATATGCTGTTCCGCTATATCCGCATTTTCTCTGAGCTGTCGGGACAGTTAAGATATGCTACACAGAAGCGTGTTATGCTGGAAGTGGCGCTTATTAAGCTGTGTACCCCTGCCATGGAGCCGGATCAGGATTCCCTTCTAGAGCGCGTACGAGCTGTGGAAGAAAAGGTAGAGCGGGGCATTGTGCCTGAAGGGAATCCGGCAGAGCGGATGGCCTATGCAAACGGTGACAGCGGGGAAGGCGCCGGACATTCACCGGGCGAAGCCGGGAAAAGACCTGAACTTCCCAGTGCGGTCCCAGAAGATGTGCAGGAGGTTGTCAAGAACTTCCGGTCCATCGCAGGGGAGGCTTCTGGGATGATCCGAAGTTATCTGAAGAAGGCAAGGCTAAGCCTCGGCGGTGACAACCGCTTGCTTATCGTGCTCCCCGACGCCTTGGCGTCGGGGGTGGTCGGAAGAGAGGATCATGTAGAGGAGCTTGAGAAGCTGATCGAAGAGAGGATTGGCAAGAAGGTAGAAGTGGAAGTCCGCCATGTGGAGGAAGGAAGGCATTTTGAGGATACATTTGTTGATATAGAACAGAAGATCAATATGGAGATAACAGTGGAGGATTAGTATGGCTAAGCGTGGAGGATTCCCGGGCGGAGGGATGCCGGGAAATATGGCAAATCTGATGAAGCAGGCGCAGCGCATGCAGCGCCAGATGGAGGAACAGCAGAAAGAACTTGAAGCGAAGGAATTTACAGCGGCAGCAGGCGGCGGAGCAGTCGAAGTGACTGTATCCGGCAAGAGGGAAGTCTTAAAAGTAAAATTAGCTGAGGAAGTCGTTGATCCTGAGGATATTGAGATGCTTGAGGATCTGATCGTGGCAGCGGCTAATGAAGCGCTCCGTCAGGTGGATGAAGAGACCGGCAGCGCAATGTCCAAGCTCACGGGCGGACTTGGCGGCGGGATACCGGGGATGTTCTGATGGATTATTACAGTAATCAGATTAGCCGGCTTATTGAAGAATTTTCGAGACTGCCGGGGATTGGAAGCAAGTCCGCACAGAGGCTGGCGTTCCATATCATCAATATGCCGGTAGACCAGGTGGAAGGTCTGGCCCGCTCTATTGTGGAAGCGCGGGAAAATGTCAGATACTGCGGGGTGTGCTGTACTCTGACCGACAAAGATGTATGCCCGATCTGCAGCAATCCGGACAGGGATAAAAAGACGATCATGGTCGTGGAAACGCCGAGAGATCTGGCGGCATATGAGAAAACAGGGAAGTACAACGGTGTGTATCACGTGCTTCACGGGGCGATTTCGCCGATGCTCGGGATCGGGCCGGGGGATATCCGTCTGAAAGAATTGATGGAACGTCTCCAAGGAGATGTGGACGAGGTGATTATCGCGACCAACTCCAGCCTTGAAGGCGAAACCACAGCGATGTATATCAGCAAGCTCATCAAACCTGTGGGCATCAAGGTGAGCAGGATTGCCAGCGGGGTTCCCGTGGGCGGTGATCTGGAGTACATTGATGAGGTTACGCTTCTGCGCGCTTTGGAAGGCAGGACAGAACTGTAATATAAAGGTTGTAAACAAGAGACAGGAGCATGCCGCCCTCTTTTTCATAGGAGGACGGCATGTGTTGAAAGAGGGGCCTATGGCAAAGAAAAAAATAACGTCCTCAGATGTGGCCAAGCGGGCGGGCGTGTCTCAGGCCACGGTGTCGATGGTGCTGAACAAAAAGTATAATGTATCTTTTTCCAAGGACGTTGTCCGCAGAGTCGAAGAGGCGGCGGCAGAGCTGGGCTATGTGCTGCCAAAGCGGAAGGCGTATCATGAGGAACGTAAGGAGAAACTTCTTGTAGTCATCAGCCCGAACCTGACGAACCCTTATTATGTGATGCTGCTTCAGGGGATCGAATCCCGGGCGGCAGAGCAGGGATTTGGGATCTTTGTGTGCAACACACAGCGCGATCTGAAACTGGAAGAGCGGTATCTTAAAATGATTTCCTCATTGCATCCCCACGGGGTCATCTATATGTGCAATCCGAGCCGCTGCTTTATGGGGCAGGTAGAAAAGATATCGGGCAAAATTCCTGTAGTAGTCATCAACAATCAGGATGAACGGCTGGACGTAGACGCGGTAGATCTCGATAACTCGAAACTGGGCCGGATGATGGCAAGACATCTGCTGGAGCTGGGACACCGGGAGGTGGCTTATATCGCGCCCCCGCTTACCGCAAGGCAGAAACAGCGCTCAAGAAGGGTGGAGGGTTTCCTAAAGGAATTCCAAAACGCAGGACTGGGAAACCACGTGGTTATCAAAGCGGCGGATGAGCAGATTGATAAAGATATGCCGGGGATCGATTCGGAATATCGTATCGGGTATGACCTGACGAGGGAGCTTATGGAAGAACGGCAGGATCTGACCGCCATTGTAGGCCTGAATGATATGATCGCATTTGGTATCATGGACGCCCTGCATGACATGAAATATAAAGTTCCGGGGGATATATCCGTGATGGGATGTGACAATACTTTGTTTGCGAAAGTAAAGAGGGTATCGCTTACCACAATCGAACACTTCGTGATCTACAAGGGGATGGATGCCTGCGACATCATTATGAAAAAGATCCAGTCCCACAGAAAACGATACACAGAGATTGAACCTGTGAGTATCTATCACGTAGAATATGAGCCGAAAGTTGTTGTGCGTGGGACAACGTCTTATCCACGGTCTGAAAAAAGAAAATTTAATAAAAATAAGCTGTAATATTAGTAATAAAAATAAGGCGTTTGTTTTCGGTGTAAGAAAAGAGTGCGAAATAGTGGGAAATATAATCGGATATTCAAAAAATCAATTGTGAGGTATTAACTAATATAAATAAAATATAGATAATAAGAGCAATTATAAAGATAATTTTTTTATTTATAATTTTTGGTGTTATTGACCTGTGTTTTTCTAACCGATATAATCAAGACAGCAATAAGCGTTTTTATATTTAAGGAGGAACACGAAATGAAATTCTTTATCGACACAGCAAATGTAGAGGATATTAGAAAGGCGAATGATATGGGGGTGATCTGTGGGGTTACGACAAACCCATCTCTCATTGCCAAGGAAGGCCGTGTATTTGAGGAGGTAATCGCAGAGATCGCATCCATCGTTGACGGACCTATCAGCGGAGAGGTGAAAGCTACAACAACCGACGCGGAGGGCATGATAAAAGAGGGACGAGAGATCGCGAAGATCCATCCGAACATGGTTGTTAAGATCCCCATGACAGTGGAAGGACTTAAGGCAGTGAAAGTCCTTGCAGCTGAGGGAATCAAGACAAATGTCACACTGATATTCACCGCGAATCAGGCTCTTCTGGCGGCAAGAGCGGGCGCTGCATATGTTTCTCCTTTCCTTGGACGCCTGGATGACATTTCTGTGAGAGGAGTCGACCTGATCTCGGAGATTGCAGAGATCTTTGCAGTAGCGGGCATTGATACTGAGATCATTGCTGCCAGCGTGCGCAACACAATACACGTTACAGACTGTGCGCTGGCGGGAGCTGATATAGCTACAGTTCCGTACAAGGTAATTGAGCAGATGACGCATCATCCGCTGACAGATGCGGGAATCAAAAAATTCCAAGAGGACTATAGGGCGGTCTTCGGTGAATAACTTATACAAGGAGGCAATCATGGACAAGTTAAAGCTGATGAAAACGGCAAATGAGATCCGCAAGAGTATTGTAACAGCAGTTCATAGCGCCAAGGCAGGGCATCCGGGCGGATCACTGTCTGCGGCAGATATCTTTACATATTTATATTTTGAGGAGATGAATATTGATCCTGCGGATCCCAAAAAAGCAGATCGCGACCGTTTTGTCCTGTCGAAAGGACATACGGCTCCGGGACTCTACTCTGCTTTGGCACAGAGAGGATATTTCCCGAAGGAAGATCTTAAGACACTCCGTCACACAGGATCCTATCTTCAGGGACATCCTGACATGAAACATATTCCGGGCGTGGATATGTCGTCAGGATCTCTCGGACAGGGAATCTCCGCTGCGGTGGGCATGGCCATCGCGGCAAAGCTCTCAGGAGCGGATTACAGAGTGTATACTATGCTCGGCGACGGAGAGATCCAAGAGGGACAAGTGTGGGAGGCGTCTATGCTGGCGGCGCATAAGAAACTGGACAACCTTGTAGTCATTGTGGACAACAACAATCTTCAGATCGACGGCGCAATCGACGAGGTCAACTCGCCATATCCCATCGACAAGAAGTTTGAGGCGTTCAATTTCCATGTGATCAATATAGATGGAAATGATTTTGATCAGATCGACGCTGCGTTTAAAGAGGCAAGGACAGTGAAGGGACAGCCTACGGCGATCATCGCCAAGACGCTCAAGGGCAAGGGAGTTTCCTATATGGAAGGTCAGGCAGGATGGCACGGAAAAGCTCCTAATGATGAAGAATATAAGATCGCTATGGAAGAACTGGAAAAGGCAGGTGAAGCGTTATGTCAGATGTAAAAAAGATCGCGACAAGAGACAGTTACGGAAATGCGCTGGCGCAGCTTGGAACAGAGCATGAGGACGTGGTTGTGCTGGACGCTGATTTAGCGGCAGCGACAAAGACCGGTGTGTTTAAGAAAGCGCATCCAGAGCGCTTCATTGACTGCGGGATCGCAGAGAGCAATATGATGGGCGTGGCGGCAGGTCTTGCGGCGGCGGGAAAGGTTCCATTCGCAAGCTCGTTTGCCATGTTTGCGGCGGGGCGTGCATTTGAGCAGGTGCGAAACTCTATCGGATATCCCCATCTTAACGTAAAGATCGGCGCTACCCATGCCGGAATCTCTGTGGGCGAAGACGGGGCAACCCACCAGTGCAATGAGGATATCGCGCTAATGCGCACGATCCCGGGCATGGTTGTCATCAATCCGTCCGATGATGTAGAAGCACAGGCGGCGGTGCGCGCGGCATATGAGCATGAGGGACCGGTGTACTTAAGATTCGGGCGTCTTGCCGTTCCGGTTATCAACGATAAGCCGGATTACAAATTTGAGCTTGGAAAAGGCGTTGTGTTAAGAGAAGGGAAAGACGTGACGGTCATCGCCACGGGTCTGCCGGTAAACAACTGCCTTGAGGCGGCAGAAAAGCTGGCGGCAGATGGCATCGATGCTAAAGTTATCAACATCCATACCATCAAACCTCTGGATGAGGAGCTGATTGTTTCGGCGGCAAAAGAGACAGGGAAAGTCGTTACAGTTGAGGAGCATTCCGTTATCGGCGGACTGGGAAGCGCAGTGTGTGAAGTGCTCTCAGAGAAAGCTCCGACACGGGTGCTCAAAATAGGCGTGAACGATACCTTCGGCGAATCGGGACCGGCGGCAGAGCTGCTGAAAAAATACGGGTTAGATACAGACAGTATTTACGAGAAAGTGAAAGCATTTGTGTAACAGTGTGGCTGTTGCAAAATACATCTTTCTTCCATAGATAGTATACCAAGAGTATTTTAAACTTTATTTTCCATAACATACGATATCCGCAGTCTATGATTGCATCGCGGCTTCGGGGCCGCTGTGCTCTGCTTGCCGCTCACGCAACATAGACCTGCGGATATCTTGTTTTTTGGAAACGGAAATTTCAATATACGCTTGGTTATTCCTCTGTATAAAAAAGATGAATTTGCACCAACACCCCACAACGACAGGTTCTTCCGATTGGTACACGTTACCGGAAACGGTTTTGCGATAGGAGATACTCCGGGAACCTATACTACCACTAGGAAAAAGATGTATCTTGCAGCACCCCACTGTTTTTGTCGAACTTATCTGACAGTAACTGATAAATTCAGCTATTTCCATGTGCTATGCTTAGGAAAAATTTTGAGCAGAGGTGAGTATAAATGGAAAGACAGTTACCGAAAAATGTGCGTCAGATCGGCAATGTGAGCGACACGCCAAAGATTTATGTGGAGGATTATGTGGATACATTTTTTGCCCAGTTGTGCGAAAAATGTGAGAAGTCAGGGAAGGGCCCGATGGGAGCGTTCCTCGTGGGCGATATCCAGCAGGGAGACAATGAGGAATATGTATACATATATGGAGCGATTCAGATGCACGACCTAAAAATGTCGGGCAGCGAATATGTGCTGGATGAAGATACGTGGAAGCACGCATACGAGGACTGCAAACAATATTTTGAGGACGGGGAGATGTTAGGATGGTTTGTGGCGCACCCAGGAGTTCCGCTTATCCCGGATGCTTCCACGGTGAAGCTCCACAAGAAATCATTTCCCAAGAAAAACACCGTCTTTATTATGAAAGACCCGGTGGAAAAAGAAGAAACCTACTATGTGCATAAAATGAATGATCTGATGGAGATTGGAGGGCATTACACGTATTACGAAAAAAATCCGTGTATGCAAAACTATATGATCTCCAGTCGAAAAAAAAATGGGGTATTTTCCACGGAGACTGTTGAGGACAGAGCTGCGAAGGACTTTCGTGATCTGGTTAGAAAACGGGGGGAGCGTCGAAAAGGAAGACAGACAGGAAGTCTGATGTACGCGGCGGGTGCAGGGCTTGTGCTCGTGCTGCTTGTAATGGGTGTATCCTTAATCAATAGTTTTGACAGAATGAAGTCTGTACAGGATACGTTAAATGCCATCTCAGGAAATACAGACAGTATCGAAGCGCGGGAGACAAGCGGAACTGTGACTGCTGTGACCGAGGAGCAGGCGGGGAATGTGGTAGCCGGTGAGGGACAAGCCTCTGATAACGGGGAGGACAGCGATGCGAATAATTCGGATGTTGATAGTGGGGATTCAGCGGATGAGGCAGATCCGCAGGATATAGATACCCCGGATACACAGGACGCAGACAAGACAGACGGGTCTGACAGCGCGGCAGGGACGGCACAAGGAACGGGAACGGATGGACAGGCCTCTGCTGTGTCAGGGGGGAACGGAAGCGACGGTGTATATATTGTGGAGGAAGGCGACACCCTTGCGATTATAAGCAGGAAAATGTACGGAGATCTCTCGCATGTAGACGCGATCTGTAAGATGAACGGCATCGAAAACGGGAATTTGATTTATGTCGGACAAAAATTGCTATTACCATAAAATCATGGTACAATCATTGTGCAAAGCGTGATCCGCTATTTGTGTGAAAACCGAAAATAAGGGGAGTTATATGTCGCAAAAGAAAAAAACACGTTTTAAGATCCTGACATCCCCGGATGATCTAAGTGAGATAAAGAACAAAGTAAGAAGGTTCCGCCTTAGAAAACTGCGGAAGATACTTGTTCCGGCGGTACTTATTATCCTCGCCGCGTGCGGTACATATCTTCTTTTGAAGAATCAGACTTATGCTCAGGCACGGACGGCCCGGGAGTATGTTGCCGATATTTCAGATACGAGCAGTTATGCCCGCTTTGGGGATGGGATCATCCGATATAACAGGGACGGGGTTGTTTACTTAAATAAAAAGAATGAAGAACAGTGGATACAGCCTGCGCAGATACAGAATCCGGTCATTGTTGTCAAGGAGAATGCGTTTGCCGTGGCTGACAATGGCGGAAACAATATTATGGTATTTACAGAGGAAGGGCTTAAAGGAGAGATAGAGACGACGCTTCCGATTGAGAAAATCGCTATTTCCGATCAGGGAATTATCAGCGCGGTGTTAAGAGATGAAAACTCTCCGAAAATCATCTCTTATGACGCTACAGGAAATATCCTCGTAGAGCAGAAAACAACAGTGGGGACAACCGGATATCCGGCGGCGTTGGAGTTGTCGGGTGATGGCAGGCTGCTGGCAGTATCCTACCTGTATACGGAGGGAGCGGTGATCAAGTCCCGTGTAGTCTTTTATAATTTTGGCGAAACAGGGCAGGGGAAGCCAGATAATATTGTGTCGTCCGCTGAGTATGAGGACACTGTGGCGGCAGAGGTTTTCTTTATGGGCGAGGACCGCGCTGTTGTGGTGGGAGATAACCGTTTTATCATTTATAAGGGGAAGGAAGAGCCACAGAAGGAAAAGGAGATCACAATCGATCAGGAGATACAGAGCGTTTTCCACTCGGATCAGTATATCGGATTTGTTCTTTTAAACAGGGATAAATCAGGGTATGAGGTCCGGCTGTATAACCGCCTTGGAGAGCAGATTCTCAACAGACCGATTCCCGCAAAATATGATAATGTGAAGATGGATGGTGATGAGATTCTTATGTATGACGGGACAAGCTGTTGTATTGTGACAGCCACCGGCATTATCAAATTCAGCGGAGATATTAAGATTAACGCACTGGAAATGTTCCGCGCGCCGGGACTAAACAGATACTATGTGATGAGCGTAGATGAATTAAGGATAATTTATCTGACGAAATAGGAGACGCTATGAATAATTGGCTTTTGATTATTGTTGCAACTATATTTATTATTTGTATAGTAGTAGGGTATATAAAAGGATTTTTAAAACTGGGGGTATCGTTGCTGTCGACAGTTGTGACACTTGTTTTGGTACTGTTCCTTTCCCCGTATGTGGCAGACGCGCTGGTGAAATATACGCCTGTGGATGATTTTATCCAGAAGAAGGCCGTGGAATCGTTCATGCCTGATATTACGGACGAACAGCTTGCGCAGCTAGATGTGGAGGGGACCCCGCTGGCAGAACTTAGCCGGGAGCAGCTTCAAAATCTTAATGATCTAGATTGGGAGATGTATGGGATCACAGCGGAAGATATCTTGAATATTATCGGGGAGATCCCGAAGGATATACAGATTAGCCAGATTGAGGACGCGTCTCTGCCGCAGTTTCTCAAGGATGAACTCATAGAAAATAATAACAATACGATTTACTCAGAGCTGGGAGTGCAGAACTTTCCCCAGTATGTGGCGGCATATCTGTCAAGGCTGATTCTGAATCTGGTGTCATTCCTTGTAACATTCCTGCTGGCGATCATCATTGTCAAAGCGCTGATGTTCGCGGTGAATATTATCGGAGAGCTGCCGGTGCTTGGGATGATTAACCATATTGCAGGCGGCGCCCTTGGCCTTGTGTTGGCGGTTGTTGTTGTGTGGCTGGGATTTCTTGTTATGACGCTTGCTTACACGACGGAAGCTGGAACGGCGTGTTTTGAAATGGTAGAAAAAAGTACCATTCTGAGATTTCTATATGAGACAAACCCGCTGCTTATCTGGCTATTGGGATTTTAACGACATAAAAAATATGTTGACACTTTCCCGGGAATGTGGTATTTTAAAAAAGTTCTCGGGAACATTTTTGGGGGATTAGCTCAGTTGGGAGAGCGCCTGCCTTGCAAGCAGGAGGTCACGAGTTCGACTCTCGTATTCTCCATGTAAAACTTAAGCACTGCAAAAGAAAAGAAGGAAGTGTCTGTTCATGCTTGCATGAGGACAGACACTTGCTTCTTTTCTTTTATAGGGCGAAGCCCGTGAGCGAAAAAGGCAGAGCCTTTTGAGCTCGCAGCGCTTAAAAGAGTAAGCGCGGCCCGTGGGGGAAAAAGCCTATCATTTCAAACAGCTTTACCACTCTTTTTCTATTGCCCGCCTTTTTATAACACGCTATAATTAGTGTAAAGTATACAGACGGATGGGGGCGTCTGCATTTCACACAGAGATACGGCATACTACGGCAGGAAGGTACAGATGATGAAAAGATGTTCCCGGGGAGCGGCAGGAAACGGACAGAGTATAAAAATAAGGCTGGCGGCAGCAGCCAATTTGTTGATTTTGAGCGCCATACTTATGATAGCGGCAGCTAGGATCCCTAAGTTTGCCGAGTGGTATTCTGAGACGATATATTCTTTTCTGGTGGGGACTGTGGGAAGACTCTATGGGATATTTCCTTTTTCAGTGTCAGAGCTCTTTTTTTATATACTAATTTTAATGTTTTTTATATCGCTGGTTTTTGCCGTGATAAAAAGAAAGCGGGAGTTTTTTTTGGAGTGGCTGTCCGTGATTCTTCTAACGGCGGGGGTTCTCGTATTTCTCTATACTGTATGCTGCGGGATCAATTATCACAGAAAATCTTTTTCTGAGGAAGCGGGAATCGTAACATACACATATAGCGCGAATGAGCTGAGTGAGATCTGCGTCTGGCTGACAGAGGAGGTGAATTCGCTAGCTGGGGAAATAGAGCGGGATGGAGACGGCGTAATGAAATTAAGCGCCCCAGAGGGAGTGGGCGCTGTCAGCGCGATGCAGGCGTTGGCAGAAGATTTCCCCGAGCTTGAAGGTTACTATCCGTTGCCGAAAAAACTGATTATTTCTGAGCTATTATCCTATCAGAATTTGACGGGGATCTACTCGCCATTTACGGTGGAAGCTAATTATAATGGGGATATGACGGTTTATAATATCCCATTTACCGCATGTCATGAGCTGTCACATCTGCGGGGGTTCATGCAGGAGGAAGAGGCAAATTTTATCGCGTTTCTGGCATGTATCGGATCAGAGCGCGCAGATTTCAGATACAGCGGATATCTGTCAGGATGGATATATTGTATGAATACTTTATATCGGATCGACTACGAAAGCTGGAGCAGAATCCGTTCGCTTTTAGATAAAAAGGTGGAGAAGGATCTGGCGGCTAACAATGTATTTTGGGAGAAATACGAAGGAACGCTCGCGGAGATAACGGACAAGGTCAACGATACATATTTAAAAGTAAACGGTCAGGTGGACGGCGTGCAAAGTTATAACAGAATGGTGGATCTGATTGTGGCCTATTTCGGCAAAAAGTATTAGGGCGTTTGCTTTATTGGAGAGGATAAAAGGAGGAAAAAAATATGAAAACACAAAGAAAGAAATGGACGGCGGCAGCAATGGCGGCAGCAATGGCTGTGATGTCATTAACAGCATGCGGGACAAAGGCAACACCGGAGAATCTTTTCAGAGACATGAACAAACGCGCTTCGGAGGTGGACTCCCTGCGTATGAACATGAAGCTGGATATGAACATTGAGGCGGCGGGAGAGAGCGTAAGCATGGGCATGGACTTTGCCATGGAGGCGACTTCAGATCCTGAGATGTCATCAGCAAAAGGCGTAGGCAGTGTTGGCTGGGGCGGTATTGATACGTCTACGGAGATCGAGACATATTCAGAAAAACAAGGCGATGAGTATATTGTATACACAAAGAGTGAAAACGGCTGGACAGTGCAGAAGGAAGATTCCGCGGGGATGAGCACGGATATCGGAGTTGTATCGGAAGATATTGAGAAGTTTGCCAGCCAGTTCGAGCTGGACAAGAATCTTGTCCAGGTGAACGGAGAGGATTGTTTCCAGCTTACGGGAACCATTACGGGAGAGTTCCTGTCGGAATTTATGGGAGAAGATATGCTAAGCTCCTTTGCAGGGTTAGGGCTGGATGAAGACGGGCTGGCTGATATAAGCATGCCGTGTACGATTGATGTGTATAAGGAGAGTATCCTGCCTGCGCGCATGACCTTTGACATGGGAGAAGCTCTTCTTCCGATCCTAGAGGCTGCCGGGCTGGATGCGGCAGAATGTACGGTGGAAATGACATTTCTGGACTATGATGCTGTAGGGGAAATTGTGATTCCTGAGGAAGCGCTGGAAGCCGCGGGATCATGACAGATGGGGAGACAGGGCTTATAGAGAGTGTATATATTACATGCTTTGAGTAAGGATGACAAGGGGGATGATGTAAAATCGTCTCCCCTCTTTTTCGCTTTCAAGATTTATGTATTTTACTCTGCTTTTAAAATGTGATAGAATAAGTGTGGCTCTGCCGCGCGGGCAGAGTATTTTCTGTCACGGGACAATATGCAGGAACTGTTCACGATAGCGATGCGCGGCATAGAGATATCCGGATTATATTATAAAGATTTGAGAAGGAGGATTTATATGATTAGATTATATGAGAACGGCGTTTATTTGTTAAACGGAACCGAGATCGTAGAAGATACAAGGAATGTACAGGTTCCTGTGTCAAAGGAAGAAGCGGCGAAGAATACGATGGCGTACGGCATCTTAAAAGAGCATAATACTTCCGACAATATGGACAACCTTCAGATTAAGTTTGATAAACTGACGTCCCATGATATTACGTTTGTTGGTATCATTCAGACGGCGAGAGCTTCTGGTTTACAGAAGTTTCCGATTCCATATGTGCTGACGAACTGCCACAATAGTTTGTGCGCGGTGGGCGGTACGATCAATGAGGACGATCACATGTTTGGATTGACATGCGCGAAGAAATATGGCGGGGTCTATGTTCCGCCCCATCAGGCGGTCATCCATCAGTTTGCCCGTGAAATGCTGGCAGGGGGCGGTAAGATGATCCTCGGATCAGACAGCCATACCCGTTACGGCGCTTTGGGAACAATGGCGATGGGCGAAGGGGGACCGGAGCTTGTCAAGCAGCTTCTCAACAAGACCTATGATATCAAGATGCCGGGTGTGATTGCAATCTATCTCGACGGTGAACCGGCAAAAGGCGTAGGTCCGCAGGACGTTGCGCTGGCAATTATTGGAGCAACATTTAAAAATGGTTATGTAAACAATAAAGTGATGGAATTTGTAGGACCGGGCGTTAAAAACTTAAGCGCTGACTTCCGTATCGGTATCGACGTCATGACGACAGAGACCACATGCTTGTCCTCCATCTGGACGACAGATGAAAAGATTCAGGAGTTCTATGAGATCCACGGAAGAAGCGGGGACTATAAGGAACTGAATCCGGGAGCGGCTGCGTATTACGACGGATGCGTATATGTGAACTTGAGCGAGATCAAGCCTATGATCGCTATGCCGTTCCATCCGAGCAACGTATATACTATCGATGAACTGAACGAGAATTTAAAAGATATCCTTCACGACGTAGAGCAGAAAGCGCTGGTAAGTCTGGACGGCGCAGTGGAGTATTCTCTTCAGGACAAGATCCGCGATGGCAGATTCTATGTAGATCAGGGAATTATCGCAGGCTGCGCAGGCGGCGGATTTGAGAATATCTGCGAGGCGGCAGACATTATCAAGGGACATAATATCGGATCAGACGTGTTTACATTCAGTGTATATCCGGCAAGTACTCCTATCTATATGGAATTAGTAAAGAATGGGGTTGTGGCTGACCTGATGGAAGCAGGAACCGTAGTTAAGACAGCGTTCTGCGGACCGTGCTTCGGTGCAGGTGACACACCGGCTAACAATGCGTTCTCTATCCGTCATACGACAAGGAACTTCCCGAACAGAGAGGGAAGCAAGCTCCAGAGCGGACAGATCTCTTCCGTTGCGCTTATGGACGCGCGTTCCATTGCTGCGACAGCGGCGAACAAGGGATTCCTTACACCGGCTACAGCCATGGATGTGGAGTACAAGGGACAGAAATACCACTTTGACAGCAATATTTATGCAAACCGTGTGTTTGACAGCAAGGGAATAGCTGATCCGGAGGTGGAGATCCAGTTCGGGCCCAATATCAAAGACTGGCCGGAGATGTCGGCGCTTCCGGAGAATCTGATCATAAAAGTTGTATCTGAGATTCATGATCCGGTCACGACTACGGACGAGCTGATCCCGTCGGGAGAGACATCTTCTTACCGTTCGAATCCGCTGGGGCTTGCAGAGTTCGCGCTCTCAAGGAAAGATCCGGCGTATGTGGGACGGGCAAAAGAGGTGCAGAAGGCGCAGAAAGCCATTGAGGCAGGGACATGCCCGCTGGATGCGCTGGAGGAATTGCATCCGGTGATGGATACAATCCAAAAGACATATCCAAATGTCGGAGAAGGGAATATTGGCGTGGGAAGTACCATCTTCGCGGTAAAGCCGGGAGACGGATCCGCCCGTGAGCAGGCGGCCTCCTGTCAGAAAGTTCTGGGCGGTTGGGCGAACATTGCCATAGAGTACGCAACAAAACGTTACCGGTCGAACCTTATCAACTGGGGAATGCTGCCGTTCCTGACTGACGCGGATCATGAAGCGCTTCCATTTAAGAACGGGGATTATATCTTTGTGCCAGATGTAAGAAAAGCAGTGGAAGAAAAGGCAGATACTGTTAAGGCTTATGTAGTAGGAGATGAGTTAAAAGAGATCAGCTTAAGACTTGGCGATCTGACAGATGTTGAGCGGCAGATCATCTTAGACGGCTGTCTGATCAATTACTATAAAGCGACAATGTAAGTCGAAACCGCAAGACAGCCCGCAGGTACATGATTATTACGGCAGAAGCACCCGCTGTGATTCATGGATTATTATTAGGAAGACAGAGAGGGATAGATAAAATGAATTTAAAAGGACGAAACTTTCTGACACTGAAAGACTTTACGCCGGAAGAGATTATTTATCTTCTGGATCTCGCTGCTGATTTGAAGGATAAGAAGAAAAAAGGCGTTCCTGTCGATCACTGGCGAGGGAGAAATGTGGCCCTGCTCTTTGAGAAAGACAGCACGCGCACCCGCTGTGCATTTGAGGTCGCTGCCCATGATATGGGAATGGGGACAACCTATCTTGGCCCAACAGGATCCCAGATGGGAAAAAAAGAGAGCATTGAAGATACTGCGAGAGTGCTGGGCCGTATGTACGACGGCATTGAGTACCGCGGCTTTGGTCAGGAGATCGTCGAGGAGCTTGCAAAGAATGCGGGCGTTCCAGTGTGGAATGGCCTGACAAACGAGTATCATCCGACGCAGATGCTGGCGGATATGCTGACGATTCGTGAAAACTTTGGGAAGCTAGAAGGGCTGAAGCTGGTCTACATGGGCGACGCCCGCTATAATATGGGAAATTCCCTCATGATTGCATGTACAAAGCTGGGGCTTCATTTTGTCGCTTGTACGACAGAAGACTATTTCCCCAACGAAGAACTGGTTGAGGAATGCCGCAAGTACGCGGAAGAATCGGGCGGGTCAGTGACACTTGCTTGCGATGTCCAAGAGGGAACAAAGGATGCCGATATCATTTACACGGATGTATGGGTATCTATGGGAGAGCCGGATGAAGTGTGGGAGAAACGGATCCGGGAGCTGACGCCGTACAAGGTCACGAAAGATGTGATGGCGAATGCGAAGAAGGACGCTATCTTCCTGCATTGCCTGCCCGCTTTCCATGATCTGAAGACAAAGATCGGAAAAGAGATGGGAGAGAGGTTTGGCATCACAGATATGGAAGTGACCGATGAAGTGTTTGAATCTGCACAGTCTAAAGTGTTTGATGAAGCAGAGAACAGAATGCACACGATCAAGGCGGTTATGGCGGCGACGCTGGGGATGGATTAGAGGAAATATATTCTAAAACTTTTGTAAAATACACCTTTCTTCTACAGATAACCTGCTAAGAGTATTTTAAACTTTATTTTCCATAACATATGATGTCCGCAGTCTGTGACTGCATCGCGGTTTCGACGCTATTAAGCGATGCCGGCCGCTCATGCAGCATAGTACTGCGGATATCTTGTCTTTCTTCTTATGTTGTCCTGCGTCCTTTTGGCATGACCGCAGTTTTTCTTTCGGTAATAGTTTTCTTATATCCGCCCAGATCTTTGAAGTAGAGCGGAATGGTTTTGTGATAGAACCCACCCCGGCAATATATACTATCTCTGGAAGAAAAATATATTTTGCACCTCAGCTTATTTTGTCAGTACTTCGATCCCGTCCTCCTTTACGAGCACCATATACTCGATCTGTGCGGAAAGTCCGTCGTCGATGGTGTATACGGTCCATCCGTTATCTTCGTCAACAAAGAAATCAGGGCTCCCCTCGTTGATCATCGGTTCGATGGTGAACATCATACCCGGTACAAGAAGCATCTCGCTTCCTTTGGGTGTTACATAACTCACGAAAGGATCTTCATGGAATGCAAGTCCGATGCCATGTCCGCCAATTTCTTCAACTACTGAGTATCCGTTTGCTTTGGCATGGCTGTTGATGGCCTCTGCGATATCGCCAAGATGCCCCCACGGTTTGGCAGCGGCGAGTCCGCGCTCTACGCACTCTTCCGTAACGCGGATGAGGCGCTCCGCCCGTTGGGAGATCTTACCCATTTTGAACATACGGGACGCATCCGAAAAATAACCATCAAGAATTGTGGACACATCTACGTTAATAATATCTCCTTCATGAAGAATGATATTTTCATCAGGAATGCCGTGGCATATTTCATTATTAAGAGAAGTACATACGCTCTTTGGAAAGCCCTGATAGTCAAGGGGGGCGGGAATACCGCCGTGTTCGACCGTGAAGTCGTAAACGATCTTGTCAATCTCCGCTGTGCTCATGCCGACGCGGATATGTTTTGCCACTTCGTCCAGAACGGCTGTGTTAAGAGACGCGCTTTTTCTGATCATCTCAATCTGCGCGGGGGTCTTGAGCAGATCGCGTGTAGGTACAATTTCTCCTCTCTCCTTGTGAAGAAGTATTTTTTCTTCAATGGGCATGTGGCATTTTTTATATTTTTTGCCGCTCCCGCACCAGCAAAGGTCATTTCTTTCCATGAATAACATCTCCTCTAATTTTAAAATTTGTGGATGAACAGCCCGCTTCTAAGCTTGGGCTCAAACCACGTGGATTTGGGAGGCATGAGCAATCCGTGATCCGCGATCCTTAAAAGTTCGTCCATGGATGTGGGATACATGGAAAATGCAATCCCGCCGGATTCATCTGCCGCCTGCTCCAGAGCGGAGAATCCTTTGATTTCTCCAATAAAGCGGATGCGGGGATCAGTCTTTGGATCATGGATGCCCAGAACCGGGGCAAGAATATGATCCTGAAGGATGGATACGTCCAGTCCTTTGACAGGATCATCCGATATCAGGGCAGGTTTTGCCGAAAGCCGGTACCATGCGCCCCCGCAGTAGATACCGAAGTCTCCTTTACGGGATGGGCGCAGAGGCTTGTTTCCTGTCCCTATGATATTAAATCCGTCTTTTATCTTATCAAAAAAACTCTCGGTTGTATACCCGTTCTTATCCGTGACTATGCGGTCATATCCATAGATCTTCAGTTCATCAGAAGGGAAGAGTACGCTTAAGAAGAAGTTATATTCCTCCATGCTGGAGCTGTTCGGGTCAGCGGATTTTCTTGCCAATCCAACCTTCACGGCGGACGCTGCCCTGTGATGCCCGTCTGCGATATAGAGATGATTCATTTGCCCGCACAGGCGGGAGATATCTGCAATGTCCTCAGCAGATTGTATTTTCCAGACTTGGTGGCGGATGCCGTCTTCGCTTGTGAAGTCGTATAAAGCCGGGCCATGGCTGATCCTGTTTAGAATATGGCGTAGGTCTTCGTCCGGGCGATGGGTGAGGAAGATTGGGCCGGTCTGGGCGCTGCATGCGTCAATGTGCCGTATGCGGTCCTGCTCCTTTGTCTCGAGCGTGTTCTCATGCCTTAAGATGACCCCGTTTAAGTAATCATCAATGGAAGCGCATCCGACAAGCCCGGTCTGGGTTCTTCCCTTCATGGTGAGGGCATAGACATAGTAGCAGTCAGTCTCATCCTGTATAAAAGAGCCGTCCCATATCATCTTATCTAATGTATGCCGGGCGGTTTCATAAACTTTTTTAGAATAAATGTCAGTTCCTTCTGGAAGAAGGGTTTCAGCACGGTCGATCTTCAGGAATGACATTGGCTTAGCCTCGACGATTCTGCGGGCCTCTCTGCTGTCATATACGTCATATGGAAGAGCGGCGATAGAAGAAGCCAGATCTTGTGCCGGGCGAAATGCCCGGAAAGGGCGGATGATGCTCATAAAAGTCTCCTTTTCTGCGGTTTAAGGTTATAACAGTGAGATAACTCTGAAGTAAATCAGATTTGTCTCCTGCCAAATATTTGTAACAAGGACATTCTAACACAGAAATCAGTCTTCTGCCACCGCGCGATCCGACAAAAACCGCTATTTCCCCTTGCTCATAGGGAAAAAATATAGTAGTATTAAGACTCAAAGGAGAGATAAATATTATGTGGTATTGGATTGTAATGATCATGCTTGCCATCGGCAGCATTATAATGCTGGCAGTGTCATTTGCAGGAATAAAGAGGAGAAATGATATGGCGGTAAACGTAAGGCCGCAGGGCCGCGGATATGGTGATGACGAGCTCAGCCGCAGGCCAAGGAAGGAAGCTGCCAAGGAGAGTCAGGACCGCCCCCGCAAAAAAGTCAGAAGACAGTGGAAAATCATATTGGAAGATATTGACAGTTGGGATAAATATACTTTTACTTTTTATGATTCCGTCGGGATCGGGAGAGGAAACGACGGTAGCATGTACGAGAAATATCTGCCGCTCATGAGAGACGGCAGGATTTCCAAGGTGCACTGCGCCATTATTCACAGGGGCGACAGTCTGTATCTGAAGGATGAAGGTTCGAGAAACGGAACATTCTTAAATGGAGAGCGTTTGAACGGTCCGGTGGTGCTCCAGAGAGACGACATTATCGGGCTTGGCGAGACAAGGCTGGAAGTGCAGAGGATACTTAGGGAGAGCCAGCAGTAATCCAGATTTGTCACAGAAGGGGCCGGATGTACATATACTAGGCATATAATGTCTGTCTGGGAGTGAAGAACATGAATGAAAAAATGCCTTATTATATGGCATATCCGGTGCCATTTTCATATGATGATGAGAGAACTGAGAGAATGGATATCGAATATTTAAGGAGCATGTATCCTGATCTGCCGAAACGTATTCTTCCCTATGTTGAGGAGGAGTGCGACCGCATGGAGTATGAGAACAGCATGGTGTATGACCAGTATCCGGATAAGCTGCAGCTGAAGCTGATGTGCGGGCGGGTCTGCGGCAATGTGTGCCGGCATGAGAGGCTTAATATTATTTCTTCAGATGAGAGAAGCGGTATGGATGACGGGAGACAGGGGGCGGATATGGAAGCACAGTCTATACGGGATCTTGTGGAAGTAATGCTTTTTCAGGAGATCTACCGGCGCAGATGCGACCATCGCAGAAGGTGCAGAAGGCTGTACTGACAACAGGGAGAAAGGCGCCTTCACCGTGGGGAGTTCCACGGCGGTGCGTGCCCTATGGCGGCGCTCCTTATGGATATGGATGAAAAAACTTTACGAGACAGAAGGAAAAATATATGAAGAAAAATCTTATTTTTATAGGCATGCCCGCGGTCGGAAAGAGCACGGTCGGCATTGTGGTGGCGAAAAGACTCGGTATGCGGTTTATCGATACGGACCTTCTTATTCAAGAGCAGGAAGGCAAGTTGCTAAGAGAGATCATTGCCGAGTCAGGGGTGGACGAATTCCTAGAGATT
The DNA here is from genome assembly GCA_019117065.1 of Candidatus Mediterraneibacter pullicola. Lineage (GTDB taxonomy): Bacteria > Bacillota > Clostridia > Lachnospirales > Lachnospiraceae > Mediterraneibacter > Mediterraneibacter pullicola. The sequence goes on from DXAK01000049.1 coordinate 56,806, forward strand.
GAGAATCGGGTGAATGCGTCTGTGAAGGCTCAGAATGCCGTTATCTCACCGGGGGGAAGCGTGGTCTACTGTAAAGAAGCCATGGAACATTTTAAAAAGATTGGAACGGTCGTATATTTAAAAGTTTCTTATCAGACAATAAAGAGGCGGATACGTAATCCGAAAAAGAGGGGCGTTGTGCTGCGTGAAGGGCAGACTTTTAAGGATCTGTACAACGAGCGCGTCCCGTATTTTGAAAAGTATGCGGACATTACAGTGTGCGAGGATGGATGCCGTATTGAGGAAACTATAGAAAATGTTTTGAAAGCGGTAAAAAAACGCGGGAATAGGGCGAGAAGAAGGCGCAGATTCCCAAAGAACTTGACAATCAGTCAGGATTCAAAGTAAAATAGGGATTTGGAAAAGGCTGAATAGATGAGACGGAAAATACAGATTATGATAAAATAGAATCTAAATCGAGGTGCGAAATGGAACAATATATCATCAAAGGCGGGAATCCGCTTGTAGGCGAGGTTGAGATCGGAGGCGCGAAGAACGCGGCTCTTGCAATTCTCGCAGCAGCGATTATGACAGATGAGACAGTTCTGATCGACAATCTGCCGGATGTCAATGATGTAAATGTAATGTTGGAAGCGATCAGCGGGATCGGAGCCATGGTACAGCGCATCGATAGACACACCGTGAAGATCAACGGCAGCACGATCGGTGATTTTAATATCGAATATGACTATATTAAGAAGATCCGTGCGTCTTACTATCTGCTTGGCGCCCTGCTTGGAAAGTATAGGCGTGCTGAGGTTGCGCTGCCCGGCGGATGCAATATTGGGAGCAGACCCATCGACCAGCATTTGAAAGGTTTCCGCGCCCTTGGAGCGGACGTGGATATCGAGCATGGTAAGATCGTAGCCGAGTCGGAGAAGCTTAGAGGGACCCATCTGTATTTTGATGTAGTGTCTGTGGGAGCGACGATCAATGTGATGATGGCGGCGGCAATGGCTGACGGCATGACTATCATGGAAAACGTGGCAAAAGAGCCTCATGTGGTTGATGTGGCAAACTTTTTAAACAGCATGGGAGCGAACATCAGGGGAGCAGGAACGGATGTGATCAAAATCCGGGGCGTTAGATCCCTTCATAAGACAGAATACTCCATTATTCCAGATCAGATCGAGGCGGGGACGTTCATGTTCGCCGCCGCGGCGACAAAGGGAGATATCACGGTGATGAACGTGATTCCGAAGCATTTGGATGCAACGATCTCAAAACTGGTGGATATTGGGTGCGAGGTTGAGGAGTTTGACGACGCGGTCCGCGTGGTCGCAAAAGGAAGGCTTTGCAGTACGCAGGTTAAGACGCTTCCTTACCCGGGATACCCGACAGATATGCAGCCGCAGATCGGGGTAGCTCTTGCGCTTGCAAACGGAACAAGTACCATTACGGAGAGTATCTTTGAGAATCGTTTTAAATATCTCGGTGAACTGGCCCGCATGGGCGCTCAGGTCAAGGTAGAGGGAAACTCTGCCACTATAGAAGGCGTGGAGAAATTCTCGGCAGCCCGGGTGAGTGCTCCGGACTTAAGGGCGGGAGCGGCACTGTGTATCGCGGGACTTGCGGCAGAAGGCATCACGATTGTGGATGATATCGTATATATCCAGAGAGGCTACGAGCGGTTCGAAGAGAAATTAAGAAGCCTTGGCGGCATGATTGAGAAAGTCACCAGTGAAAAGGACATTCAGAAGTTCAAGTTGAAAGTGGGCTGATCATAGAATAGGCAGAAGATTTAGGCAGGACAGAATACGGTCCTGCCCTTCTTATATCGTAAGTGAGATACACAAGGAGCACAAAAGAGGATGGAGACGAACAGATACGACAGGAAAAAGCGGGAAGAGCTGCGCCGCAGGCGGCGGCTTCAGGTGCGCCGCCAGATCACGCTGCTGGCGGGAGCGGGAGTATTGGCTGTGGCAGCGTCTGCGGTTATTATTGCCAGAATATGGCAGGGAAACCGCGCGGAAGATGTAAAGGTTGTGATCGCATCTGGGTATGAGCAGTTTCTAAGTGAGGCCATCTCTGTGGATGAGACAGCGGAGGCGCCTGATGCAGGCAGCGCAAAAGAAACTGCTGCCATGAATGACACGGAAGGGGCGGAATTGTCAGGGGAACAGGGTTGCGCATTTGCCCAGTGGATATCAGAACAGTATCCGGAAGCTATGCGAACAGGGTTGCCTGAGGCTGTCTTGGACGGCACCTTTACTTCGGATGATGCTTACCATGTTCTGGGACAGACGCTTCATGTTCTCTCAGACAGGTATCAGGGAAAACTAAAGAACGCTGATACAGCAAGGAAATATGGCATTTATGTAAAAGACAGGGAAATTCCCGGAACCGCTGCCGGTGAAAGTGCGGACAGCGGAGAAAAAGCAGAAGGCCGGCCAGTCAGGATCAGCGTGGCAGGGGACCTCTGTCTGGAGGAGGATGGATTTGTTCTGGATAAATATGATGAGGTTCAAGACCTAGAGCAGTGCATTTCTCCAGAGGTTTTAGAAACCGTCCGGAGCGCGGATATCTTCTACTTGAATCATGAATACACGGTGAGTGAGAGAGGAGAACCTCTGGAAGGGAAATATTATACCTTCCGGGCAAAGCCAGAGCGCATGGCGCTTCTGGAAGAGATGGGAACGGATCTGGTATCTCTTGCAAATAATCATATCTACGATTATGGGGAAGAAGCCATGGTGGATACGATGGATTATCTTAAGGAGGCGGGTATCCCTTATGTGGGAGGCGGACGTGATCTTAAGGAGGCGGAGAGACCTTCCTACTTTATTGTAAACGGCATGAAAATTGGTTTCGTTGCTGCAAGCAATGCGGAAAAGATTCATTATACACCTTCGGCGGGGGAAAGCTCGGCGGGGATACTCGAAGCTTATGATACAGCATTGTTTAGCCAAGTGATACAAAAGGCGTCAAAAGAGTGCGATTATCTGATCGCATATATACATTGGGGGCCTGAGGATGAGAACCAGTATGCTGCCTATCAGACCAAACAAGGCAAAGAATTTTTGGATTCTGGGGCAGATATTGTGGTCGGAGGGCATCCTCATGTGCTTCAGGGAATCGAATACATAGACGGCAAACCAGTCGTATACAGTATGGGAGATTTCTGGTTTAATGACGAGACAAAATATACGGGACTTCTCAACCTTGAGATTTCCCCGGAAGGTCTTGAGAAGATGTGGTTTACACCTTGTCTGCAGACCGGGCTGACCACTCAGTATATAAGCGGCGCTCAGAAACAGAGGGAAATGTACGATTTTCTTCAGGGATTATCCCCAAACGCGCAGATAGACGATGAGGGTGTTATCACGGAAAATCAGAGAATACTCTATTAAAGGAAAATGAAAAAACGCGAAAGGGTATTGACATTTTTTTATTTCCAATGTAAAGTCATGTACTGGAACAAATTAAACAACAAGACTTTCTCTTATTCAGAGCAGTGGAGATACAAAGGATCTGTGAAGCTGCGGCAACCCCTTATCCGTATAAGGAAGGTGCCAACCTGAGCGAGTGATCGAACAATAAGAGGATTGTTAAGATAGATTGACAGTCCGCTTATGCGGGCTGTTTCTTATATCATAGGAAAGCGCTATGATATAAAAAGTACTCTATTCTAGAAATCCGAAAGAGAAAGTTATGCCGCGGCAGATGCGGCGGTTCAAGGAAAGGAGATATGATGGATAAGTTATTATTTACGTCAGAATCAGTGACAGAAGGACACCCAGACAAGATGTGCGATCAGATCTCAGACGCTATACTGGATGCGCTGATGGAGCAGGATCCCATGAGCCGTGTGGCATGTGAGACATGCTGTACTACAGGAATGGTGATGGTCATGGGAGAGATCACAACAAACGCATATGTAGATATTCCAAAGATTGTTCGTCATACAGTGCGTGAGATCGGATATACAAGAGGGAAATATGGCTTTGATGCAGATACATGCGGGGTGATTACCACGATTGACGAGCAGTCGGCGGATATTGCTCTAGGAGTTGACAAGGCCCTTGAAGCGAAAGAACATAAGATGTCAGAGAATGATATTGAGGCAATCGGAGCAGGGGATCAGGGAATGATGTTCGGATATGCGTCCGATGAGACGGAGGAGTACATGCCCTACCCCATCGCCATGGCGCACAAGCTTGCCCGCCGGCTGACAGAAATTAGGAAGGATGGGACACTTCCTTATCTCAGGCCTGATGGAAAGACACAGGTGACGGTAGAGTACGATGAGGAAGGTATCCCGAAGCGGCTGGACGCTGTTGTACTTTCCACACAGCACGACCCGGAAGTGTCACAGGAGCAGATCCATGCAGATATTGAGAAATATGTATTTGACGCCGTGCTTCCGGCGGACATGGTGGACAGCGAGACAAAGTTCTTCATCAACCCGACAGGGCGCTTCGTGATCGGCGGGCCTCATGGGGACAGCGGATTGACAGGGCGTAAGATCATTGTAGACACTTACGGCGGTATGGCACGCCACGGCGGCGGCGCATTCTCTGGGAAGGACTGTACGAAGGTAGACCGCTCCGCGGCGTATGCGGCACGTTACGCGGCAAAGAATATCGTGGCGGCAGGGCTCGCGAAGAAGTGCGAGATCCAGCTTTCCTATGCCATCGGAGTGGCGCAGCCCACGTCCATATCTGTGGATACATTCGGCACGGGAAAAGTGTCTGATAATCAGCTGGTCGAGATTGTGAGGGAGAATTTCGACCTTCGACCGGCGGGAATTATCCGCATGCTGGATCTGCGCAGACCGATCTATAAGCAGACAGCAGCTTACGGGCATTTCGGCCGTCATGATCTGGATCTTCCGTGGGAGCGGCTGGACAAGGCTGACGATCTGAAAAAATATTTATAAAAAATAGAGAATAAAGGGAAGTCATTTTAAAGTGATAAAAAATAAAGAAAAATCATTTTAAAATGACTTTTTCTTGAAAAAAATTATATTTCTGCTACTCTATACATAACTTCGGAGATTGGATTTTAAGAAGAGAAAGGAGCATCCTATGAAGCTCAGAACGAAACTTATTATTGTATTTGCCTCTGTTATGATCCTGCCGGGTACATTTACCTCTGTGGCGATGAAGACATTCGCGCCGGAGCGTGTAAATGAAATGCAGCAAGTGTATCTCACCGCGGTCTTCCTGACTACGGGGCTTCTTGTATATTGGATCTACCGGAGTATCTCAGTGCCTCTGGCAAAGCTGCAAAAAGCAGCGCGCAACATCCGAGAGGGGAATCTAGATTTTGAGATTCATCAGGAGTCGGAAGACGAGATTGGCCAGCTATGTCAGGATTTTGAGGAGATGCGCTTAAGGCTGAAGGCAAACGCAGAGGAGAAGGTGGCGTTTGACCGGGAGAACAAAGAGCTTATCAGCAATATTTCCCATGATCTTAAGACCCCTATTACGGCAATCAAAGGCTATGTGGAGGGGATTATGGACGGGGTGGCGGACACGCCGGAAAAGATGGACAGATATATCAAGACAATATATAATAAAGCTAATGAGATGGACCTTCTTATCAATGAACTGACACTTTACTCTAAGATCGACACGAACAGGATCCCATATAATTTCGCCACCATATCGGCGAGAGATTATTTTGAGGACTGTGCGGAAGATCTCCACATGGAGCTGGAGTCAAAGGGAGTGGATTTCTCCTACCGCAATACTATGGAGGAGGACGCTAAGGTGATCGTAGATCCCGAACAGCTTCGAAGGGTCATCAACAACATCGTGTCTAATTCCCTGAAATATATGGACAAGCCGAAAGGCAGAGTCACGATGGAGCTAAAGGATGTGGGAGATTTCATTCAGATAGAGCTGGGCGATAACGGGAAAGGAATCGCCGCCAAAGATCTTCCGTATATCTTCGACCGCTTCTACCGTACCGACGCTTCTAGGAATTCTTCCAAAGGCGGCAGCGGCATCGGTCTTTCGATCGTGAAGAAGATCGTCGAGGAGCACGGCGGCAATATCTGGGCGACCAGTGAAGAGGGCGCTGGTACGACAATGTATTTTGTAATAAGAAAATATCAGGAGGTACCGATTGATGAGTAAGCGTATTCTGATTGTAGAAGACGAGGAAAGTATTGCGGATCTGGAGAAAGATTATCTGGAACTGAGTAATTTCGAGGTGGAAGTGGCAAATGACGGAAATATGGGATTGCAGAAAGGACTTGGAGAAGACTTTGATCTGATTATCCTTGACTTGATGCTGCCCGGTGTGGATGGGTTTGAGATCTGCCGCCAGATCAGGGATCAGAAAAACACTCCCATTATCATGGTGTCGGCTAAAAAAGACGACATTGACAAGATTAGAGGTCTTGGACTGGGAGCTGACGATTATATGACAAAACCATTCAGCCCCAGTGAATTAGTTGCGAGGGTAAAGGCGCATCTTGCCCGTTATGAGAGACTGATTGGAAGCAATGTAGAGGAGAACGAAGTCATTGAGATCCGCGGTCTGAGGATAGACACTACTGCGAGACGTGTGTGGGTAGGAGGAGAGGAACGCTCATTTACGACAAAGGAGTTCGATCTGCTGTCATTTCTTGCGAGGCATCCGAATCATGTGTACACGAAGGAAGAGCTATTCCGGGAGATCTGGGATATGGAATCCATTGGAGATATCGCCACCGTTACGGTGCATATTAAGAAGATAAGAGAGAAGATCGAGTATGACACATCCCATCCTCAGTATATTGAGACCATATGGGGAGTGGGATACCGATTTAAAGTATAGCTGTTGTGGAAGATATCCACAGAACTATGTTGCGTGAACCGCAAGCAGGGCGCAGCGACCCTAAAGCCGTCATGTAATCACAGTTCTGTGGATATCTTATGTTATGGCAGGCGAAGCTCCCAATATTCTCCATCGGTTATCTGTATAAAAAAATATATTTTACAACGATTTTGGCATTTTCTTTACCCCTTCATTGCTTGCCATTCAGGGGGCTGCGTGATAGTATAGATTATGCCTTGATACGGCTGAAATAAGCCGGGCTAGAAAGGTAAGGAGAACATTAGATATGGTGGACGAACAAAGAAAAAGCGCAAGGAAAATTAGGTTTAGTACAGTACAGATCGTTGCGCTTGGTTTTTTTGGCGTGATATTTTTAGGGGGTGTCCTCTTATGGTTGCCGTTTTCGAACCGGCAACCTATTGCGTTCATAGACGCGTTGTTTACGTCGGTCACTGCGGTCTGTGTGACAGGTTTGGTGACGATTGTTCCGGCGGAACAGTTCACAGTGGCGGGAAAGGTGATTCTTATGGCCCTCATTCAGATCGGGGGGCTTGGCATCATAGCATGTACTTCCGCCTTTTTTCTTATATTGAGAAAACGGATCACGATGAAAGCAAGAATTACGATACAGCAGGCGTACGGACTCGACACGTTGTCAGGTATGGTGAAGTTTATCATACGGATCATCAAGGGGACGTTTCTTGTTGAGGGGATAGGAGCGGTGCTCTTTGCCTGTAAGTTTGTGCCGGAATTTGGCTTTATAAAAGGCGTGGGATATGGGATCTTTCATTCGATATCCGCATTCTGTAACGCGGGGATCGATATATTGGGAAGCACGAGCTTTATGAGATATGTGACATCCCCTCTGGTCAACTTTACCACGATGTTCCTGATTGTGACGGCAGGCCTCGGATTCCCGGTGTGGCACGACATCGCGGAAAATCTAAAGAAGTGTGGCAGACAGCGCAAACGTCCGTTGAAGTGGCTGTTTACAAGGCTTCAGCTTCAAAGCAAAGTCGTCTTGATGATGACAGCCGGCCTGCTTCTTATAGGTACTCTGGGATTTTTCCTGATTGAGTACAATAATCCCGAGACCATGGGACCGCTAAACGTCCCGCAGAAGCTGATGGCGTCCATGTTTCAATCGGTGACGACCAGAACGGCGGGATTTGCTTCTGTGTCCCAGGAAGGTCTGGAGGCGAGTTCGAAGCTTCTTGGATGTATTCTTATGTTTATCGGAGGTTCTCCGGCGGGAACAGCGGGAGGTATCAAGACGACGACGGCCGCTATGCTGCTTCTGACTGTTATCTGTGTGCTCAGGAACAGGAGGGATACAGAGTGTTTTGACAGGAAGATTGACAACGGGATTGTCAGGTCGGGGATCACGATTGCTTTGATCACATTTATCTTCTTGTTCTGCGGGATCGCGGCGTTGACTTTGTTTGAGCCGGGGAGAGATTTTCTGAATCTAATGTACGAGGCGACCTCTGCCATGGGAACCGTAGGGCTGTCCGCAAACCTTACGCCAGAACTTAGCAGGGGAAGCCATGTGGTGCTTATGCTTCTGATGTACATAGGGCGTATCGGTCCGATGACGATGGCGTTGGTATTTGCGGGGAAATCGAATAAGAGCGAGCAGTTCCGAGAATTGCCCGAAGAGAATATCATGATCGGTTAAGGAGGAAACATATAATGGAAAAACAGTTTGCAGTGCTGGGGCTTGGAAGCTTCGGATACAGTGTCGCTGTGACGCTGGAACAGATGGGATGTGATGTGCTGGTACTAGATGATTCCTATGAAAAGATACAGGATATGTCTGACAAAGTATCCTATGCGATCAGGGCGGACGCCGCTGATCCGGACGCGCTTCAGGCATTGGGAGGAAGAAACCTTGATGGGGTCGTGGTTGCCCTCTCCGACAATCTGGAGGCGAGCATCATGTCTACCATGATCTGTAAAGAAATGGGTATCCCGCTGGTGCTGGCAAAGGCGAAGGATGAACTTCAAGGTGAGATCCTAAAACGTGTGGGCGCCGATCGGGTCGTGTACCCTGAGATCGAGATGGGAAGCCGTGTGGCAAAAAATCTCGTGGCGAAGGAGTTCATGGATTGGATCGCCCTGTCCAATGACTACAGTATGGTGGAGGTTGTTGTGCCGGCGGTATGGGCAGGGAAAAACCTCATGGAGTTAAAAGTGCGCGATCGTTTCGGTATCAATGTGGTAGGAATCATTGTGGATGGAAAAGTGGATGTGACGCCTGATCCGCAGGAACCCCTGCCGGAGAATGGAATACTCATTGTGATCGGCTCCAACGACATTCTTGAAAAATTTGATTCTAAGAAAAAATATTAAGGAAGAGGACAGCGGTCATGATCACGAGTACGTCTAACGCGCAGATAAAAGAACTGATCCGCCTGCAAAGGAAAGGGCGCGCCAGAGACGAGGCGGGAGTATTCATAGTAGAAGGCCCACGCATGGCGGCAGAGATCCCCCCTGAGAGGATTGTGAAGTTTTATGTGTCGGAAAGCTATATGAAAAAACAGCATTCCAGCACGGGACATTCGTTCCATGGAGAAGTGCTTGCCGACGCTGTGTTTGCCCATGTATCAGACACAAAAACGCCCCAAGGCGTACTGGCGGTTGTAAAAAGAAAGGAATATACTCTAGATGATATCCTTGGGAATGCAGAGGGAAGCAGTATACATGGCGGACAAAAGCCCCTCGATGGATATGAAAACCCGCGGAACCCGCATATCCTCGTCCTTGACAATCTTCAAGACCCGGGAAATCTGGGAACCATTTTCCGTACCGCAGAGGCGGCGGGAGCGACCGGGGTTCTTCTTAGCAGGGACTGTGTGGATATCTATAATCCCAAGGTAATCCGCTCAACCATGGGGGCGGTATTCCGCCTGCCATTCTTATATACAGATGATCTTCCGGGAACAATTGAGGAGCTGAAGGCAGCAGGAATACAAGTGTACGCAGCTCATCTTGAAGGGGAAAACGCCTATGATGAAGAGGATTACCGCAGTGGTTGTGCCTTTTTGGTTGGCAATGAGGGGAACGGGTTAAGGAATGAGGTTACTGCCTGTGCAGACCATCTTATACGCATCCCTATGCAGGGAAAGGCGGAATCATTGAACGCCGCTGTGGCGGCGTCAGTGCTGATGTTTGAGGTGGGACGACAGAGAAGAAATAAATAAAAATAAATATCCGCAGAATTATGACTGTATTTTAGATTTGGGATCTATATCCCGTCTGCACATGCACGTCATAGTTCTGCGGATATTATGTTAGAAGGAAATTATCCTGTCATTTTTGGTTTAAAGAGTATCTCCGCGCTCGATGTATCCCGGTTTATCAGGCGATGCAATCCCCCGTTTGCCGCGGATCAGTTTCGCGTGTTTATCAACGACAAGGTTCTCAACATGAACATTTTTGCCGATGACAACATCTGCTGAGATCACACAGTTTTTAACAATAGCGCCCGGTTTGATGACGCAGCCTCTTCCAAGGATCGAATTCTCTACTGTGCCTTCGATCAGGCATCCGTTTGAGATTACGGAAGAGGTAACTTTGCTGCCTTCAAAATACTGTGTCGGGCAAGAGTCATTAGTACGTGTGTAGATCGGCCACGAAGGATCAAAGAGATCAGACGCGTGCTTTAAGTCGATCAGATCCATGTTTGCGTGATAGTAGCTGTTGAAATCTGTGATTGCCGCGAAGTATCCGCGGTGCGGTACGGCACGGACGTCCAGTTCACGGCATTCTTCATCAACAATATCTGAGAAAGTATACATGGAGGATGTCTTATGTGCCTTGTTGACAAGTTCAAGGAACAGTTCTTTTGTCATCACGTAGGTGTCCATGAAAATATTGCGGTTTTTGGCAGTGCCGTGGTTCGGCTCAATGGAGAGTACGCCTTTCTGCTTATTGATGTTGAGCATTCCGCAATTTAAAAAGTTCTCTTTTGCATTGTCTACGGAGTGATACATCAGAGAGATGTCCGCGCCGCATTCGATATGCTCCTTGAGGAACTTACTGTAATCCGCGGTGTAGATCATGTAACTTGGCGCCAGTACCACGTAGGTCTGAGGCATTCTCTCGATATAGTCAAGATTCTCAATATATGCCGCGATATCTGTGCTGTACAGATCACCGATCTGATTCCGCTCTGTGTACATGATATTCAGGCTGCCGCGTTTAGAATTGATATTGTAGTGACGGCCCGTTCCAAGGTGCTCTGTAAGGGAGTGCGGTTTTCTGCGCACATAAACCTGAATATTATCAATTCCGCTGTTGCTCATGTTTGAGATCGGGAAATCGATTGTGCGGTATCTTCCCAGATAGGAAAATGCGGCTACCGGGCGGTATTTCTGAAGGCCGTCCACCTGAATGTGGTTTCCGGCAAAGTTGATAATTCCTAAAGCCTTGCTCATAATTACTCATCCCCCTTTACACGTTTTGCGACAAGTTCGATATTCTCACTGTCCGCGCTGCCGACTACGGCATTCTTTCCGATCTTGACGCCGTCAGCTACGAGAGCTCGGGTAACGACTGCGCCTTCCGCCACTTCCGCGCCGGGCATCAGCACACTGTCAATGACTTTGGCGCCTGATGCGACTTTCGCTCCGGTAAACAGAACAGAATTCTTCACAGCTCCGTCTACCACACAGCCCTGGGTGATAAAAGCGCGGTCAATTGATGCTTCAGCACCGATATACTGGGGAAGCGCGGTTACGTCCTCAGTGTAGATCTTCCATGTATTATCATTAAGGTCAAGTTCATTGTTTTTATCCAGCAGATCCATATTCGCCTCCCAGAGCGAATCGATAGTTCCCACATCTTTCCAGTATCCTTTGTACTTGTATGCGAATAGGTTACCATTATCATTTAAGAGGGCAGGAATAATGTCTTTTCCAAAGTCATGACTCGAATCAGGATTCTTCATGTCTGCCATGAGCATCTTGCGAAGCTGCTTCCAGTTGAAGATGTAGATACCCATGGAAGCAAGATTGCTCTTGGGGTGTTCCGGTTTCTCTTCGAATTCTACAATACGCCCGGTAGACTCGTCCGTGTTCATAATGCCGAAACGGCTCGCTTCCTTGAGCGGTACTTCTATAACCGCGATCGTCGCGTCTGAGTTGCACTCTTTGTGATATTCAAGCATCTTCGCATAGTTCATCTTGTAGATGTGGTCGCCGGAGAGGATCAGAAGATATTCCGGCGAATAAGAGTCGATAAAATCAATGTTCTGCGAGATGGCGTCAGCCGTTCCCCTATAAACATCTAGGTTAGCGTCAGATTTTTCACGGGGAGGAAGTACATATACCCCGCTGTCTTTCGCATCCAGACCCCAGCGGCGTCCCGCCGCGACATAACTGTTAAGAAGAATTGATTCATACTGCGTCAGAACACCTACGACATCGATTCCGCTGTTGGCACAGTTGCTTAGAGGGAAATCGATGATACGATATTTTCCGCCATATGAGACAGCGGGCTTTGCCACTTTTTTGGTCAAGTCATGGAGTCTTGATCCGCGTCCGCCGGCTAAGATCATAGCTAACATGTTGTTTTGCTTCATAAAGAGCCCTCACTTTCATTCTTAATGCCTTATATTATACAATCTTTTTTGGTACATTTCTATACTTTGTCCCCATAAAACATGCTTTTTTTATGTAAAAAACCTAAAACCCCCGGAATATAAAAGTTTTCTTGCCTCAGGAAAATAAAAGGTCAGATTTTGAAAAATGGTTTTTGGAAAAAATAGGAATGTAGCAGGAGCTGTCCACATAAAATGATTATGTAATAATGTCAGGATCAAATCGTTGTGTGATAAACAGGTATTACATTTGCAAGGGAGTGAAAAGGATGAAAAAAGGGAGAGGACGCATTTTATCAATTCTGCTTGCCGTAGTTCTGGCGCTTACTTCTATGAGTACGCTGGCGCTGGCAAAGGAAGATACGATGGGCGTGCTTGCGGACAAGCTGTATAGCGGCGCTGGATCCGAAGAAAACAATAAGGCAGAACGCTCCGAGGAAGCAGGAATGGCAATGGACGACACAGAGCCCGCTGCGCCAGAGAACGGAACGACGGACGGAACAGAAGGGACGGGCAGCAGCGAAGAAGGCGGCGTGGACGCGGATTCTGATACAGGAAACGAAACGGATTCGGATGATGAGACAGAAGGCGGTACAGATACGGACGTGGACGCTGATACGGGAAGCGGAACAGATACGAAAGGCGGTATAGAAAATGACGCAGATGCGCCTGCCATAACATTCCTTGCGGGCTGGAGCTGGGTGGATGAGGAAGGATATCTCCAAGAGACAGACGGCGTGTGGGGATTGGGAATTCCCGGAGCAAGTGAGGCTAGTCCGGTGACACAGGAAACCCTGCTTGCCATGCTTCCGATGAAGATCTCGGGTACTACAGCGGACGGCGAGGAGGTAACGGTAGACATTGCATGGGATCTTTCCGCGATACCTGAAGGCGGGATCTGGGAAGGGAATTACGTTTTTACCGCCAGCCTGCCGGATGGCTATGAGATGGCAGACGGCGTGACCGGCATGAGTGTAAAGGTGGAACTCGGTGAGGTGAAGACATACGTCTCAGAATGGAATCTTGCAAACAGCCGGGTGCAAGACGCAGTGAGTCCGAGAGGAACAACCATAGACGTATTTGATTACTGGATTGATAAATATAGAAATTCATTGGGGCAGGAAATTGGAGAAGTAGCCCAAGACGCGCCTGACAGCACAGGAGCGGAGAACGGACGACTGTCAAACGGTATTAACAACGGGCATCTGCTCCTTTTCGGAAAGGGGCTTAACAACTCGGGAATCGCGGCGGCAAACGGCGGGACGGCACAGGGAGGCGCGCGATACAACAATGGCGGCAGCTGGAATGGATGGACGGGCAAAGGCAGCGGTCCTGTCAACGGCATTGTGGCGTCGGTGCTCGGCAGAGACGGGTTCCCCAGACTGGCGCTCAATCTGGACTCGCAGAGCTCGGGGCTTGAAAATAACTGGAAGGTCAATGGGGGTTCTTTCAATAATTATCCTGTCGCAAAACGGAGCGAATCACTTGCATACCTATTTGATCGATGTAAACTTCTGTTAGAGAACATATACAACTGAATACGGGTTTATCTGATGATAAGCACTTGCAACTATCCGAGAAAAGAACGGATATATGCAGGTGCTTTTCTTTTTCAAAAAATCAGAACACAGTGTCCAAAATCGGCTATCCGCACGGGCTGTAAGGTAGGGGGCAAGTCTGCCCG
>DXAK01000007.1 GCA_019117065.1 Candidatus Mediterraneibacter pullicola
AAAAAAGAGTTTGAAGAAATTTGCGAGATTGCCGTAGAGAAAACTCGTGAACGAAAATTAAAAGAGTTTCAAAAAAAACTGGCTACCCTGACTTTCTTGGATGCTAATTGCATAGATATGATACAATCACAAAGAGGGTTTTCATCCCGCAAAGTGGCTTAATACAAGGGCTTTCCGGGATGAAGGCTCTTTTTTAATGTTTATATCCTGCCGGACACAGGTATGCTGACCGACGGGGACCGCTGGTGTCGTTGAGTGGGGGTGTTCACCTTTTAACGATTTATCGTGTGATTGTGTAAATCGTGTGAGAGTATAAAAAGCCCCCAGAGCCAGTGTGTGGCCCCAGGGGTATAGAATTTAGCTTTCCTTGTTGTACTTTTTGCCGATTGCCTTTGCGCGGCTCAGGTAATAATAGACATTCCGAGGCTTAATGTGGAGCGTGTCCGCAATCTCGCTGACTGAATATCTGTCACGTTCCTTCATTTCAAAGACCTGAGCGATGATGGGATTTTCAGAATCCATCAAACTGCGAATCTCCTCATATTCCAGCTTCGCCTGCAGCTGTTCCGCCATGCGGTTGTCAGCCTCGCCTTCGTAACCGGATTCAATTAAGCCATCCCAGCTGATGATGTTTGCCTCCCGGTCTTCGGGCTTTCTGCCGTAAGGGCAGGCGCTGCACTTGTTCGACTCCGGGCAGCGAATCAAGGGTTTCAGCTTTCCCTCGACCATGCAGCGGACCGCGCGGTAGCCGTTGCGGTGCTTCCGGCGCAGCTCCCCCAGGAGGAATCTGTAGGTAGCCTCATCGGCGGGGCAGAGATACACTGTCACGCGCTCCGAGCCGATATGCCAGGTACGGCAGTCATTCCATGTGATGTTCAGTGTCTCAAGCTGTCCGCTATGCTCGATTTCAATCGGCGCATAGTAGTTGACGCACCCGTCTTTAACGAGCTGGGTAGTATGCTCGATCTCTTCGAAAGAGATGGTGGTTTCTGTTACGTCGGTGTTGTCGTTAGTTGTCTCAATAATGATTGTTGTCGTAGCCATTTAAAGGCCCTCCTTTTCGTGAAATTTGTCTTCTCGAAACGGAGAGCCTCATTACCGCCAGCGAAAGGGTGCACTTAAGAGACCGAGACCTGAGAGCTTTTTGGCATCTCCGTTTCAGTTCCGTGCCTTTCCTGTTCACTGGTTGGGCAGCTATTCAGTTGACATCCTCATCTTGGCTGGTGAACCCCCTACTTCCGGTTTCGGGCGGCCTTGAGTCGGATGGAGCGGTTTAGCGTCATACCCGGGACGATGTTCCTATATATCTGCGCGGCACATATTGAAAATATCCGCCCCATCTGATATAATAGGATTTGCTATGAATTGCTCGAAAATCGAGCGATTTGGTGGAGCATTCCTAATGCTCGAAAGTAGAATACCGCAGAGCCAGCTTGCGCCACATTTGCCGCGAGTTTGTTTATCACTTACAAAGGCTTGCGTATTCCTTACAGAGGGTGATTTTGATATGAGACTATGTTTCGGGATACTCGGAAGGGTTATAAGAGCTTGCAAATTGGGGCAAGGTGTCTCTGATGTCAGGCTCATAGGGGAACTGACAAGATCCATAGATCCAGAATGCGAGTACGGGGATAGCGACGGAACCGCCGTCTCCAGACTTTTGAGTTGTGAGCAAAATCTTTCTAATGGAAGTGCGCGACGGAAGGGGCAGAAAAGAGGCAGCTCCAGTTCGGATTTTGACTCGGGATATCTGACAAACAGGCTGAGCAATGTAATTGAGGAGGCAAAGAAGGTAAGCCGGAAGACTGTGGCGGAAAATATAGAGAATAATGTCCTTCCTCTTCTTGACGAAGACAGGAAGCCTCTTATTGTTCCAGCGCTCTTCGATATCATCGCGTCGGACACGGTTATAGATACTGATCGTAAGGCGAGTTTTGAGAAATATGTCGGCGAAAAGAAAAACTCTCTGCTTTCACAGAGAGAGATATTGCTTCCGGACCTTTTAGCCGGTCTGCTCATTTATTCTGTGATTGCTGTAACAAACACGGAGGGGAAAGCCGATGCAGGAAAAGTTGACCGAGCGTATGTGGATCGGTTTAAGAAATCCGCTGAATCGTTCACGATTATTGAACGGCTGGACGATGAGTCCGAGATGGACGATGAGGGCGATAAGAAATCCGCAGGAGAAGCTATCGCGGCATATTTAGAGAAGGTGCGCGACAAGTACGACAAAATTTACACTTTGATTAACAAATACGAACCCGTTCCGTTTTACAGCATTTTTGTCTGTAACGATATTGAGAGGAAAGTACCCGTGCAAGGAATGTATCGGAACGAGTACCGCTCAGAGTATATTCACAATGCGTGCGCGAGTGAATTGCCGGATTACTCGAAATACATCATTTTCACGGGAACAGGCGGCATAGGGAAGTCCATGATGATGCGGCATCTATTATTCGATGCCATATCTCGCTATCCGGAGACAGGAATTTTACCGATCTTTGTCCTGCTGAAGGACTTTGATGATGCGGGGAGATCGCTGGCCGACTATATTTGTGAGAATGTATGCAATTATGGAACGGGCATTACTAAGAGCAAGATGAATTCTCTCTTGAAATCGGGTAAATGCCTGCTCCTTTTCGATGGGTTGGACGAGCTTGGTTCTAAAAAAGGGGATGGGTTTGGAAAGCTGTTGGAGGTGTTTATTGATCGCTACTCAAATAACCAGTTTATTGTCTCGTCCAGACCCAGCAGGGCTTTTGCGCCTTTCTTGCGGTTTTCGCCAATGTTTATCAGGCCTTTTACCAAGGAACAGGCTCTTGCCTTAATTGATAAGATCAGCTTCCGTACAGATGATCCCTCGATAAAGGCGCGGTTCCGAAAAGAGCTCGATAAGCGTCTGTTTTCATCACACCGTGAGTTTGCCGAGAACCCACTGCTGCTCACGATAATGCTTATGACGTATGAGAAGTATGAAGATGTGCCATCCAAGATGCATAACTTTTACCGAAAAGCGTTTGAAGCACTGGCTCAGGAACATGACGCGAATAAGGGATATAAGCGCCCTTTGGAGACAGGACTTTCAGCGGATGATTTCGCCGAATATCTGGCGGAGTTCTGCGCTCTGACATACTGTGATGAGAAGTTCGAACTTACTAAAGCGGACATATACGAATACTTTGGCAGACTAAATACATTGAAGAGACGCAACGACGTTGGCGCTACAGCGGCAAACTTTATCACAGATCTCAGGGATAACCTTTGCATTATGTACCTTGAGAATGATAAGTACCACTTTACCCATAGGTCCTTCCAAGAGTATTTTTGTGCTGTATGTTTCTCGAAACAAAAGGACAGGGATTTACCTGACATAGGTGATATTTTCGAAAATATGAGATCGCGCAATTTTGCGGATAAGACATTCCCGATGCTGTATGACATGATCCCAGCGAAATTGGATGAGTATATGTTCATCCCGTTTTTGGAAAAGCTGTTTAAGGATTGCGACGCTGAGGACGGGTATTGGACTTTTCTGTCTATTATGTATCCCAGAATTGAATACGAAAAAGGGGAATCCGACGGATATGCTGATACAGCCCCGGTATCATATTTATATGAATTCATCAGAAAACGATTTTTCGATGATATATATGACTTTGACACCTTGCCTATGCAGGAGGCTTTCGTCACAGAGAGCTACGTTCTTCTGGAAGACGGGAATGACGAATCCATACTTACCAATGTGAATGATATCCCTTCTGGGTACGAAGAGGAGTATGGAAAACCGGACGAGGTTGGCTGGATTCTTGAGATAGACATCGACAAGGTCAGGGCTCGGAAATATCACTATAAGGATGTGGTCGCGGCATTGGACGATGATAGCTTTTGTCTCAAACAAGAATACAAGAAAGCGCGAGCCTGTCTGCAAGATTTACTTGATAACCAGAAACCAAAAGGGCATAGTATCTTAGACCGATTGATTTAGGAAATGGAGGGCGAGATGGAGCGAGATACCGAAAAATGGGTTAGCCTTGAAGAAATAGCCGAACATATGGGATTGAGCAAGGACACGATCCGTAATTACATAAAAAAGCAGCAGATACCATATTACAGAATCGGCAAGCAATATAAATTTAAAATTTCAGAAATAGACGCATGGATTGAGAGCGGGAAAAGCGCATCCATCGCTGAGTAAAATAACGAAAGGACGGTATTATTTATGGCTGCGAACAAAGAAAGATCAACGTATTCCGTGGTCTCGTATTTCTGCGGATGCGGTGGGCTGGATTTGGGCTTCCGCGGTGGATTTAAATACCACAACGAAGACTACAGAAAACTGCCATTCAATATTTTGAAAGCATATGACAATGAGCCAAGGTGCATTGAGACATATAATGATTACTTTGGCACTGACCACGCGGACGTGAAGGATCTGGCAACAGCCGATCCAAAGGAAATGCCAAAAGCGGATATCCTTATTGGTGGCTTCCCGTGTCAGGAATTTTCGTCGTGTGGTCCGCTTGGTGGGCTGGAGTCTGAGCGAGGGCGTTTATATCAGACGATGATTGCCTATATGAAAGAGCACAAGCCGATAATGGTAGTTGGGGAAAATGTCATTAACCTCGAACGGATGGAAAAAGGTGAAGTGCTGAAAATAATCAAGAAGGATCTCTCGGAAGCTGGATACGAGGTTAGGGTCTGGAAAATGTTCGCTCCAGAGTATGGGGTTCCGCAGAGAAGAACACGCCTTATCATTATGTGCGTTAGGGAAGATGTTTATGAGAAATATGGATTTCCGGAAGAGCCGGTCCCGGAATTTAAAGATAAATACAGAAGTATCGAATGGGCAATCGGAGATTTGGTAACGGTCACAGATAATTCCGTCCCCAACCAAGGAGAATACTTTGGAGCCTCAAAAGCCAAAAAAGGAAATGGACAGGGCGATGAAAGCAATAAGAAGGATAAGCCCGCATACACGATAAGAGCAAACCCGAAGTCAAGAGTTCAGTTCCATTACTCTCTTGACCGTCGTCTCACAGTGCGCGAGTGTGCTCGAATACAGACGTTTCCGGATGATTTCACATTTAAGTTTTCAAAAACAGTGAACATCTCACAAATAGGAAACGCAGTTCCACCAATATTAGCATATTTGGTGGCAAAGAGAGTTGCCGAGTATCTCGAAGCGATGGAAGGAGAAAAGAAATGAGGATGAATACATTGGATATTACGCCTACTCCGCGGATACTCCGCACGCTTGGAGAAATCCCGTTTCAGACATGGCAGTGTATCGCCGAACTTATCGATAACGCGATCGACGCTTATTTGTCTGACACGGACGGAGAGGAAACCGATAGAAGGATAACTGTCAATTGGTCAAATGACACGGTTGGTGCCGCGAATCGAACCATCGAGATTGTGGATGCCGCTGGAGGTATGTCCATTGACCAGTTGCAGGACGCCGTGCGCGCCGGTTACACGAGCAATGATCCGTTTAATAATCTTGGCCTTTTTGGCGTGGGATTTAATATCTCCACCGCGAGGCTTGGTGAGGAGACCACAATTATCTCCACCCGCCGTGGTGACGCTGATTGGGTTGGGGTGAAGATTGACTTTCAGCAGTTGATCGATTCAAAGAGATTCGACGCGCCGATAATCAGGAAGACAAAAAATGATCCAAATGAATGCGGGACAAAAATCACTATAGGGCGGATAAAATCGGGGATTCTCACGGAGCTTTCGACCAAGGAGGCAGAAATCCGGAGACGTCTGGAGCTGGTATATGCCCCTCTACTTAGCGAACGTGATATCACGATTACCGTTAAGAATAAGCAACTGCGGCCGCAGATGCACTGCGCGTGGTCCGAGTCCCGGTATGTTCGGTATAATAACCAGAATGTTCCGGCAAGAATCAATATTGATAGAGTGCTCGGCTCTGCCTTGTTTGACGTGATAAGGAACAGGTACTTGACTCCCGACGAAGCAGAGGAATATTATGCGGCGCAGCAGGAAGGACACGCTTTTCCCTCTCATATTGTTGAGCGTGAGAAACGACTCACCGGATGGCTTGGAATACAGAGGTACGCCGATCCGAATGACTTCGGGATCGATTTTATTCGGAATGGGCGGAAAATCCTCATATCGGACAAGTCGCTCTTCCAATATGAGAATCCGTTTACCCTTCAGAAAAACCTACAGTATCCATTGGAACTGGGAACTTCGGTTGGTGGCAGAATAGTTGGCGAGTTAAACGTTGACTATTTGATTCCTACATATCAGAAAAATGATTTTGACAGGGCTGATATCTCGTGGATTCAGACCGTTGAGGCAATATGTGGGACTGGCCCGTTTTTACCAAAGGCCAGGAAGGATTTGGGATTTACCGAACCAAACACATCGCCACTCTGTCTCCTTGTGAACGCTTACCGCAGGGTTGATAAAGGTACAAAATGTTTATTCGCGCCTAACGATCTCGCGAAACAATATGCGGCGGAGTTCAGAAAAGGTTCCAGAGACTATATTGATGACACGAAGTGGTGGAAGGCGGCGCAAGAGGAAGACCAGAAAAGCCACACCGGGGGAAACCGTACTACTGAGGTCAACACTGGCGATACCCCGTCCGATGACATAAGTGATTATCTTGGAGGCGGGACATCCGGCTCGGCTGAAGGGACAGCAACCGCCGGAACGGATAATGGGGCTGGTTCATCCCCTGCCAATGGCGAAACGGCTTCGAATGGGCAAGAATCTCAAGAGACATTTGAGACATCCACAATGGATGATCTGCTGAGAAGATCAAATCCGATACAACAGCTTACTGGAAAGAACTACCGTTTTGGTCGTGGCTATCCGCTCAATGTAAGGGCATACGAGCTATCAAGTGGCGAGATAAAGTACAAAGGTGAAAGACGGGCGTGCTTTTTCCAATCAAGCGGGATTGATTGTGATTTCGTGTATGATCCGACGCACCCACTACTCTCGCAGTATCCGATAACGCCACAAATGCTATTACTCCAGTATTTATCCGAGAAGCTGAAAGCTCGGGATACGCTTCCGGATATTGTGGCGGTATATGCAGAGCTTGTCGCTGTGACGATGGAGGACGCGAGAATCGACCGTCAGGCTCTTCAAGATAGAGCAAGCAGCGCGTTTGAGCTATTGCGGGAAAAATTGTCCTCCGCATTGAGAAACTCTCCGGAAGACGTGGTGCGCTGCATTCATGAGTCAAGCGGGGAGGTGGAGGAGACCGTGGCCAACATTGTGCAGTCAAATCCATCCTTACTTAACGCTTTTCAGAATTGCGCGGCAGAGGGATATGACGCGATAGAGTATGTTCCTCCTAAGACACTTTATAGGCTCGTGGACCGCTTTCCTGATAAGGTCCTCGATGGAAAGGCTCTCGCCACGCCATATATCGCCATTAGTCTGTCTGATGATAATGCCACCAGACGGGCAAGGGAGGATTCGAAGGATCGAGTTCTGTCCTATATCAAAGATACTTTACGGGTCATCGCCGGGTATAACACGCAGCGAGTTCAGAAGAATGAACTTACGCGAGCGTCCTTAAGCGTTGATTTCCTGATTAAGGAGCTGAATTCATGAGTTTTTATACCGAGGATATTTCCGAAGGCTACAATTGGAGAGGCCTTGAGAGGGCAATCGCGCGATTGATGGAACACCTGGGATGGCGTGATATCAATGTTATTGGTGGAGCGGGTGACAAGGGAGCCGACGTGATCGCGACACGTGCCGAAGGTCAGCAGATTAAGACATGGGTAGTCCAGTCTAAAGCCGTTACCGGAGATAGGTACATTGGTCCACAGGCCATCAATGAATCGATAAACGCTCTTTCATTCTACAACACCAATATAGCTGCGGTTGCCACCAATGGGGAGTTTACGAAGACCGCTCGTCAGAGACAAGCGCAGTTGGCGACTAACGGGTATACGGTGAAGCTGTGGAATGGGGCCTTTATCAAGGAACTTATTGATAAGATGCCTGCGGATCACGCCGGACTGAGGAAGCTTAGACCTTATCAAGAGGATATCGCGAATAAAGTGATTCGTGCGTATGATGAGGGAAATAAGAAGGCGTTTTATATTGTCGCCACAGGGCTCGGAAAGACGGTTATTGCCGCGACAATCGCTCGTAATCTCTGGGACAGGGGATGCCGGAAAATTCTTGTGCTTTGCCACGCGATAGATTTGGCATTGCAGCTGGAGCAGGGTTTCTGGCCGCAGATAACAAAGGATGTCCCCACATCAGTCTTTTTTGCGGGTCTTCCACCAAGAAATACGGAGGGGATATCGTTCGGACTATATCAGAGTCTTTATGGATACCTTCCGGGAATTGAACCGGGACAGTTTGACGCTGTAATTGTCGATGAGGCGCATCATGCTCTTGCGCATGGATTCAGATCATGCATAGAACATTTGCAGCCAAGGTTTCTGGTCGGCATGACGGCAACTCCGTGGCGGGGTGATGGTCAGAGTCTGGCAAGTGTATTTGGTGAACCGGTGGCGAAAGTGTCGCTTGTAGACGGAATGGCTATGGGTTATCTTTCAAAGGTTGATTACAGGATACTCTGCGATAATGTTGACTGGGATAATATGCAGAGCCTGAGTGAGCAGAACCTTTCAATCCGGGATTTGAACAAGAGGCTATTTCTGCCTCAAAGGGATGAGGCTGTCATTGAGGAACTTAAGAAAGCAATCCAAGAGGTAAAAAATCCAAGAATCGCTGTGTTTTCACCATCAATCGAACATAGCAATAGGTTCGCGGATATGCTGTCAGCCGCTGGTATTCCTTGTTCCGCACTCCTATCAAACATAGACAAAGCTGAACGAAGGAAGAGGCTTCTCGCTTTTGCGGCCGGTGAATATCAGGCTGTTTGCGCGGTTGATGTTATGAATGAGGGCATTGATATTCCAGATGTTAATATCCTCGTATTCTTACGCGCGACGCATTCCAGAAGAATATTTGTGCAGCAACTTGGTCGCGGACTGAGGCTGTCGGAGGGGAAGGATAAGGTTATCGTACTTGACTTCGTTTCAGACATCAGGCGGATGGCAGAGATGGTTGAGATGAACAACGAAGGAAAGGCGAAAGGTGCCGAAAAAGAAGTCGTATATCTCCAAGAGGGATTTGTATCATTCTCCGACGCTCGTGTCGAGAATTTTGTGAATATATGGTTGGAGGATGTCGCTGATCTCAGTGGATCAGATGACGAGGTCAAATTAACATTTCCGGAGGGATTTTGACAATGGCTAAGAACAGCATGCCGAAGAAGGTGCGCGATAAGATTTTCGAAACGGTTTATAAAAAAGCGGATGATTTCGGCTATATGGAATGCGACCGTGTCCAGAGCGGACAATTCATGGATCTGCTTGTGGAAGATCCGGAAGTGGGACTGATTCTGATCGAATATATGCCAAAGGAGAGAGTGCGTACATATATCAAGGATACGATACTCAATCGGTATACAAAGCTTGTTAACAATAGAGCTCTTGCGGCAGTAACGCCAGAGGACACGATCAAAGAGGTGTATGATGACACGGCGGCCGTAATTGATAATGTTACCTCAAAGGGGAATGTTCTTTCCATATTAAGGTCGGAAGGAGGGACAATCTATGTGGTGAGCAGCGGAACCGTATTGAAATGGGAAACTGCTTTAAGGAAGGCGCTTGAAATAATAGCAAGCAAGCCAACCTTAACGGTTGATGGCAAGGCTCCGTTCGTATGTCTTAAGCTGTCCACTCCAACGCAGGCTCTGACGGAGGCGGACAAGAAGCTCATTCAATCCGCTTTGGGAGCCGTCGGTGTCAAGGCGGTGTTCTGCGATGCGTGATGGGAAGGAACGTGATCCCAAAGTAACCCACAAAATCATGTCGGCAATTCCATCAAAGGACACAAAGCCGGAAATGATGCTACGCAGAGAGCTATGGCATCGGAATTTACGGTACAGAGTGAACTATAAGGAGTTACCAGGAAAACCAGATATCGTATTTACGAGATACCGCATAGCAATCTTCTGTGATGGAGATTTCTGGCATGGACATAACTGGGCAATCAGAGGAATGTCCTCTCTGGATGAAGAATTAGAGGGTTATTCGGACTTTTGGAGAAGCAAGATACTTCGGAATATTGCAAGGGATGATGAGGTAAATCACGCTCTTGATTATATGGGCTGGACTGTAATCCGAATTTGGGAAAGCGACATTAAAAATGATATAACGGCGTGTGTGCAGCGGGTGATTTCTGAATTGAACAAATCGGGAATGACAACGAAATGATAGAGTTGATATTGGAGGAAGATAGAGATGAGTGCGCAGGCAAAAATAATCAATATGCTGCTGTATGATGGTAGCTTGGGAGGAGTAATCCGCATTGAGGATTCCAATTGGAATGCGGGAGAGCTTTTTTCTGCGCCGAGAGAGTCTGTTTCCGAATTGATAGATACAGGAGCTTGCAATAGATATGGTGTTTATTTGCTTCTCTCTGCAAATAAAGTTTATGTAGGTCAGTCCTCGGATTTGGCAAAAAGAATTTCTCAGCACATCGCCGGAAAAGATTGGTGGGAAAGTGTTATTATTCTCACCACCAAAGATGATACACTTAATCGATCAGACATAGATTATCTCGAATATGTTCTTATCGAGAAAGCCAATGCTATACAGAATTTGGATTCGGATAATAAAAAAAGTGGAAATCCGCCAAAGGTTGATATTTTCAAAAAAACACTTCTCAATCAATACCTTGAGGAAGCACTTTTCTTAATGCAGCTGATCGGTATTAGGGTCTTTGCCCCCGTCAAAACAGACAGAAAAGCGAGAAGAACAAAGAAAAAATCGGAACCCGCTCTCTCAATTATTAATCAGGAGTCTCCATCCATTCAAGAGAACCCAGATTCCGAGAAACAACATAATGGAAAAGTTCCGCCTCTTCCAGATACATCTATGAAAGTTGGTCAATTTATTTATGCTGCCTTAAGAAACCTCGGGGAAAGCGGATATTCCTTTACAGATTCGCAAATCGATGAGATGTGTACGTCGGAATGGTCGAAGAAGACATTTCATACCAAATACCCATTTATGAAAAGGTATTTATCTGATGATACTGATAACAGAGGTACAGATGGAGAAGTGAGGTTTATTGCTAAGCCGTTTGTATTCGGTGACAAGAAGGTTCTCATTTCAAAAGAGTGGTATGAACGTCAGCGACCACACTTTATTGTCTGGTATAATTCGTTGAAATGATTTATGAAGAGGCGGCTCGTAAATTGAGCCGCCTCTTTCTACTGCTTCGGTAGTGTAAAAAACTTTGTGGCTTTGGTAAAAAATGGCTCCTTTTTGGTAAGAATTACAGATATGACAATTCTTATCGAAAAGGAGTTTATTTATGGCAGTAGCAAAAGACCAAATCCGACAGATTATTAATTGTAAGGGTGATCTTAAGAGCGATAATAAGAGGAATGGCCACTCTCCCAAAACACTCAAAAGCCAGTACGGGGAATTCCAGATCGATGTTCCCCGTGCCCGCAATGGTGAGTTTGAACACCGCTTCCTGAAAACTTTACTTTTTACCGCTTTATTCAGTTGTCCTTCATCATCGGGTATCTGCCCGGAACACGGGCTCCGAAAATGAGATGCTTCGCTGCTTTTTCAAAGCAGCCTGGTTAATCAGAAACTTCAGACAGCAGAAACGCCGCCTGTTTTGTGTAAGAAAAGAATAACACAGCACCATACAGATGGCAACTGTGTTATTTGACTGAAATTTTCATGTGTTTTTTCCCTATATTTGGGTAATATTTTCGCAGCAGTCCGATGATGGATCTGCTGCGTTTCTCTATCTCCGCCCTCTCCATGCCGGCACCTGCAGAAGCGCCGCCACGGCAATCACACACACGGCTGCGATCTTCCCCTGTGTGCTTGTGAACAGCTCCGCCGCATATCCCGCCATGGGGACAGAGAGCTGTACCTTTCCGATATAGTTATCATAACTTACCGGATTAATGTCTTCCTTCTCATTCGCATCTCCCCTGGTGATAAACTCACCCATTATGACGCTGTTGCTCACCACCCGGTGGGTGATAATGGACGCGCCGGAACCCCCAGTACCTGCACCGCTTTCTGCAGCGCCCGCACCACTTCCCGCGCCATTTCCTGTGCTACTCGCACCGCTTCCCGCGCCATCTGCGCGGTTCCCGCTGTTCCCGGACATGCCGCCGTAAAATGCGATGACATCCCCTTCCACGATCTCCCCCGGATCTGTATCCGCGATATACACGAGGCTTCCTGTGGGGATCGCCGGCTCCATACTTCCGCTGATCACCGTATAGATCTCATAGCCAAAGACCCGCGGCACAGTCAGCGGCACGCACGCCAGCACAAGCAATATAAGCAAAACAGTGCCCAGCGCACTGCATAACGCAGGCACCGGGCTTTTCTTCTCTCTTTTCTTCAAGCTCAGATACTCCTATTTTTCTTCAGGTACTTCTTCCGATGTCTTATCTCTTCGCTTTTACAAGGAATACGATCAGTGCCGCCAGAATCGCCACTGCAATCACACCGACTGCAATGCTTCCTGCCAGCGGGAATCCGGATCCTGAATCAGAATCCGCGCCGGATTCATCGACGTCAATGTTTCCAAGCGGTGTATCCTCTTCATCGAGGTCTACCACATTGCCGCCGTCACCCTGCGGAACCTCCTCGCCCTCGATGGTGGTCGTATCTCCGCCTTCCGCGGTTCCGGCTGCTCCGGTACCCGCACCGGCTGCTCCGGCTCCTGCGCCGGCTGTTCCGGCTCCTGCCGCGCCTGTTCCTGCTGTTCCGGCTCCGGCAGCCGTACCTGTTCCTGCAGCGGCTCCGGTTCCCTCTGTCACGGTAACTGTCTCAACAACCGTTGTCACTCCTCCCGGTGTTCCCGGAGTCTCAACAACTGTTCCGGACTCCCCTTCCTCATAGACAAAGGTAAATACGTTCTCCGCCTCGTTGGAACTCAGAGTCTTAGTCAGCGCTGCAGCCTGGGGAATATACCCGTCAATATAACGGTAAGCCACCACCGGTTTGTCTCCCACATTTCCATAGAACTGCTGGCTTGGCGCCAGTTCATTTCCATCAGCATCCTGATAATTCACTGTATAAGCTACCATATCGCCTCGGATTCCATATGCTACCACATAGTCTGCATCTCCGTCAACAGTAAATGTTGGAGAGACAAGGTTCTGCGCATCCGCATTGTCGCGTCCGCTCAGGCGGACTCCTTTTACATAATATCTCTCATCCGTCACCTGAACCTGGGACACATCAAAAGTCACTTCCGCTCCAGAGCGGATCCCCTCAACAGTGATCTTATCCTCTCCATTCACAGTTCCCATATTTCCTGTGGAAAGCGTGACCGTGTAAGTATAATCTTCCGCCGCTGCCGTCAGGGAAAACGCCATTGTCATGCAGATTCCGAGAAACGGCGCGATCAGTTTTTTCCAGCTTCTTTTTCCTCTTCTCATCTCCGGCGCGCTCCTTTCCTGCGGCGGTTCTTAAAGGAGATCACTCCCAGGATGAAGAGCACGATCCCGCTCACAAGCGCCGCAATGCTGAAGAGCAGGACATTCGTTGTATCGCCTGTCTTGATCGTTTTTACAACTTTCTTAACTACTGTCTCTTTATCAGAATCATTGTCCGAGGGAGCTGTGGTGCCTTCCGCCACCTCTTCCACCGCGAAATTCATGCGAAGTTCGGCAAGCGTCTGCTGATAGCCGTTGCCCTGCGTCTCTCCATCTACCTTCACCCAGAGGGAAACGTCGCCGGTCTGGTTCTGCTCCAGCCTTCCCAGGTAGAAATACTCTTCCGTTGTATCTCCAACCTGATGAAGTCCTTCGCCTCCTTCGCCGTTCGTCTCTCCGCCGACAGAGGAACTGTCATATAACACGTTCTCCTCGCCTGCCGGATCCGTGTATACCAGACGGTACTCATAAGCACCGCCGGACGCCTGGGACGCAGCGTCTTCCAGCGTCTGGACAACTTCGTTTGTCATATACCAGTCTGTGCCGGTGCTGTCTGTGTTCGCCACCTGCACATGCATCTCAATGCTGTCTCCGGGCTGTACTCCGGATGCAGTGTCCGCGATATCCCCGGACTCGAAATTACTGTTCAGGCTGTCGCCGTCAAACTCCGCGCGCCAGCCGTCATCTCCAACATAATCTACCGCATACACGGTACTCGACATGCCTACAGCCATAACCATCGTCATGGCGAGGCACAACATTTTCTTTCTCATGTTCTGTACCTCCTTACTGTAAGCTGAGTGTCGTCTCATCATCTGAAACTGTTACATCCACGCCCCAGGCACTCTTGATCGCATCCTCTGCGTTGTGCGTCTGAACCGCGTCTACCTCTGCGTCAAGCGCAAAGGAATAACCATCGTATTTATAGATATAACGGATTGTATTTCCCTCGCGTACTTCTTCCACGTCCTGTGCAATCGATTCATCAATCCGGATCGAATCACAGAGAGCTTCCGTTGACTCCCCGGGAGCCAGCGCCCTGCTGTAATAAAGGACGACGCGCTCCGGCGAGGACTCCACATCGGCCTGGATCCAGCCGCTGCCCTCGTTGAGGCCCAGCTCGATCAGGTCTGGGGAAAGTGTGGTGTCTTTCGCCCCTCCGTCGTCCTTCCAGCTTTTCGTCAGTATCACTCTTACAAATGTATCGATGTTTCCGCTGTTCTGCACGGAAATCTCCTCATCGTATGTCTTTCCGGGAGTGAATTTCTCACCTTCCCCCAGAAGATTCTCAAGGAGCACGCCCTCAGACTCTCCGGTCCATGCGCCATCCTCCGTATAGTCCCTGCTGCTGACCGCCTCGCCGTTCTCCAGAAGGGTCACGCCGATGCTGGACATATCCACCTGCGCGGCATAATCCTCACTGTAATAGGTCAGCGCCGCGCGCGTACTGCCGATGGAACTGCCGATCAGCAGTATGGCGGATACGCCAAGGAGCAGGGCTGATTTCTTCGGAAATGATCTTCTCTTCTTTCTCATCCTTACTCTCCCTCCTGCTCTGTACCGTCAGATGCAACTACATGTGTCCAGTCTGCCATCGGATTACCGCTCTCGTCATAAATGACCGGCGTGCACTCCTGAACTACGATAATGTTAAACTCTTCCCCGTCCTCCGGGAACTCATATGTAATGAGAAGCTCCGGCGTACTCTCTCCTGCCGCGAGCACCGGGCTGTAGTACCAGTATCCGTCCTCGCCCTGAGACCATCCGTCTCCCGGCTCGTATGCCACTTCCAGTTCCGCGAACACTTTCACTCTCACGAAGCAGTCATAGTCGCCCACATTGGAGATCACTACATGTTTTCCTTCGTTGTCCACTGTCTCATCGATCTCTGTGCGGGTAAATCCCATATCCATCTGAACCGATCCGCCCGCTGTCGAATATGTGGTAAAATACGCCAGCGCGCTGCCCACCGATACCGATGCAGTCAGGGCAAGCGCCGCCGCGGCGAGAACCACGGGTTTTTTATTCCATTTCTTCCTCATCGCTCATCCCCCTCTACTCAATTTTCAGCCGCGCTGGATGTCCATACATACTGTCCGTTCTCATCCGGGCTGTAGTTATTCACCACACCGTAACCGCCGTTCCAGCTTCCGTTATACTCGTTCGTAAAACTCGTGGAAGCAGTTTCATCTGCTGTGATCACTGCATTTCCGTCAGATGCGGTCAGCTCGTATCCTGCTCCGCTGTACACCTCTGTCACAGTCACCTGAGAGCCTGCCGGGATCTCATCAACTACTGCGGATGCTGACGCCGCGCTGTCCGTGAAATCAATGCTCACCAGTTTCATATCCGTCTCTCCCTTCGGAGTCGTGATATCAACCTGGAAGATGAAAGACGCTTCGCTTCCCATGGAAACATTCTGTCCTGTCAGCGTCTTGTTGATCTGCAGGGATCCGTAGCGCTCAGTCTGCTCCGGTTTAAGCCCGACCTGAACATCGTAGATCCACGCGTCGCTGCCGCCGTCATAGTAATCATTGTCCGGCAGGGAGATCAGATAAGGAGCGAAACTGTAATTATAATAATCCGTGCTCGTCTCCTCAGCAACTACAAGGTACATGCCCGCTGCCAGACCGTCCGCCTCAGCTGTTCCGTTTACAACGGATATCTCCGCTGTCGGTGCAGTGTCGCCGATCATCCCGACCGCGTCCGCTGCCCGCTCTTCCCAGACATCTGCCGCTGTGTCGTCATTCTCTGTGAAACTCAAATCAAGCTCAGCGAAACTTCCCTCCGCCGTATAATTTCCCGACACATCGATGGACGCCACCTTGTAGAGATCCACCGGAATCTGTGCGCCGGCGAGCTCTTCCGCATAATCCGTGGACGATACGGAAAATGTGATGGAACACTCCCGCTGAGTATCCACTGCTTCTGCCGCGTAAACCTCCGGCAGGATCATGGCGGAGAGTACCACCGCGAATCCCAGAAGCAATGCTCCTCCTCTTTCTATCCTCTTCCTCATCATCACTTCTTCCTCCTTAAGAACTCTTGTTTCCTGGATGCCTTCTGTGCCTTCTTCTCTTCGGATGCTTCTTTCCCGTATCCGGCGCGCCTCCCTCCGGCGGCGTCCCGTCATTGTCCTTCGGCTTCATAACCGCCCGGAGAACCAGGATCACAAGCAGCGTAACCGCAAGTCCCAGAATCAGGTACAGCATATAATAATTCCGAACCGCCTGTACCATGGACTCCCCTACGGACGTCTCCTCTTCCTCCCCGTTGTAAGGCACCCTTGTGCCCCGCACGAGAAGTCTGTGAGAATTCACTCCATAAGGCGTACATGTGAACAGGGTAACGTAATCTTCTCCTTCTTCGATCTTCATGGCGTCTTCCAGCGCCGCCATGTCGTCCTTGTCAACCATGTCATGGATCTCATCCACCTGATAGGCGAGCACCTCATCCAGCACATGGATATAGAACATATCCCCTTTCTCCAGCTGGTCAATATCTGTAAACAGCCGGGCGCTGGGAAGTCCTCTGTGGGCGGCAAGCACGCTGTGTGTGCTCTCTCCGCCGATGGGCAGCTTCGTTCCATTCAGATGTCCCACTCCGGTCTGGAGCACATCGTCTCCGGTACCGTGGTAGATCGATAACTTCACATTAATCTTCGGGATGGACAGGTAGCCCATCACTCCGTCTCCCGCAACATTCAAGACCTTCCAGTACTCTGTATCTTCCAGAGCCGCGTCATCCTCGCCGAACACATCTCCGTAGATACTGTTCTCAGTGAGCGTGGAATTAAAATTCCGGGCTTTCTCCCATTCTGCGGTGAAATCCTCCGGCTCCATCTCTGAGATCACATCTTCATAGCTGCTGATCAGCCGGCTCTGCCGGTATGTGTTCCACTGATCTGATATAGTCGGATAGGCAAGGATCAGAAATCCTGCCAGGAACATCAGCGCCAGAAGCACGTTCAGCAGCTTCCTCTTCCAGGAGGTTTTCGATGGTTTCCTCACGACCGGTCCCTCCTTCGCCTGCGCCGTTTCTTCTCTCTGCCTGAATGTTCCGGATGCTTCACTTCCGCAGCACCATCCGCGGTATTCAGTTCCGGCGCGCCCTTTCTCCTGCGTTCTCTGAGATAGAGGAACAGGATAAACGCTGCCGTGATCAGAAGTCCTACCACTACCCAGAGCAGGTAGCTGGTATGGAGACTCATGTTGGAGAGCGGCACATTCTCATCCGCGATCTCTTCCGGCACGTACGGAACACGGTGTCCCCGCACGAGAAGCCTGTGACTGTTCACTCCATAGGGAGTACAGGTCAGGAGCGTGACAAGGTCTTCTCCTTCCTCCACCGCAAGAGAATCCGTTTCTTCCGGCTCGACCACGTTGGTCTGGTCCACTTCATAACAAAGCGTGTCATCCAGTACATGGATCAGGAAATGATCTCCTTCTTCCAGTCTGTCAAGGTCTGTAAAGAGCGCTGCGCTTGGCAGCCCCCTGTGCGCAGAGATAACTGCGTGTGTGCTCTCGCCTCCCACCGGAAGGGAACTTCCCTCCAGGTGACCTGCTGCTTTCTCGAGCACTTCAGGATCCGTCGTGTGATAGATCGGGAGCGTGATGTCGATCTTCGGGATCTCCACGCTGCCCATGATGCCGTCCCCGGCAAGGTTGAGAGCTGACATATACGTCTCATCCACCTGTCCGGCTTCATTCTCCGCCTCCGCAACCGCGAAGGAATCAGGGAGGATGCTGGGAAGCAGCGCTTCATTGTATGCGCGCGCCTTCTCCCACTCGCTCTCGTAGTCGATCTCACCTGCGGACTCCCGCTCAGATACCGTCTCCTCGTAACTGGAGAGGAGCCGCTCCTGGCGGAAGGTGTTCCACTGGTTCGCAACGAACGGATACAGCAGCAAGGACAATCCGGCTAAAAAAAGTATGACAATAATAACAGTTGTAGTTCTCTTCTTCATCCGGACTCTCCTTAATGTTGTATAATTGATAACCGGGGCGGGACAGCCGCCCCGGTGTAAAATGACGCTTAGCTTTTCTATCAAATCATTTCAATCCACGTTATCACATAGGAATGCCTGTTTGAAAAATCATTCAAGTATGGCTTCCTATTTGGAAGATTTTCTGCGGCTTGCGAAGAACAGGCCTGCAGCTGCGATCATAATGACGCATCCGCCAACTGTGAAGATCGTTGTACCAATACCACCTGTAGACGGGAGGGAGGAAAGTTTGGTA
>DXAK01000008.1 GCA_019117065.1 Candidatus Mediterraneibacter pullicola
TTCCCATCTTGTCTTTGCCAAGGCATACTGCTTTCACAACATCGCCCATCTGAAGCACATCCTCCACCTTGTCTACTCTCTTCTTGGAGATCTTGGAAATGTGTACGAGACCTTCTTTGCCCGGTGCGAACTCAAGAAATGCGCCGAACTCTTTGATACTCACGACTTTACCTTCGAATACCTGTCCTGCCTCAAAGTCCGTCACGATGGTATGGATCAGTTTCGCAGCTTTGTCCATGCCCTCTTTCTCCGTACCGCAGATGGATACGAAACCGTCATCCTCGATATCGATCTGAACGCCTGTCTGCTCGATGATGGCGTTGATCGTCTTACCTCTCTGGCCGACCACATCGCCGATCTTCTGCGGGTCGATCTGCATCTGGATGATCTTTGGAGCGTACGGTCCGACTTCCGGTCTCGGCTCTGCGATCGCCTTGTTCATAACCTCATCAATAATATAAGTTCTCGCTTTCTTTGTAGCCTCGATCGCCTCCTCGATAATCGGTCTTGTAAGTCCGTGGATCTTAATATCCATCTGGATTGCCGTGATACCCTTGTGAGTACCCGCCACCTTGAAGTCCATATCTCCAAAGAAGTCCTCAAGGCCCTGAATATCTGTAAGCACAAGATAATCATCGTCCGTCTCTCCTGTCACAAGACCTGCGGAAATACCTGCCACCGCTGCTTTGATCGGCACGCCTGCTGTCATAAGGGACATACTGGACGCGCACACACTTGCCTGTGAAGTAGAACCGTTGGATTCGAATGTCTCGGATACCGTGCGGATCGCATACGGGAACTCAGATTCGCTTGGCAGCACCGGGAGAAGCGCTCTCTCAGCCAGAGCACCGTGTCCGATCTCGCGGCGTCCCGGTCCTCTGGACGGTCTTGTCTCTCCCACAGAGTAAGACGGGAAATTATAATGGTGCATATATCTCTTGGATGTCTCTGCCTCATCAAGACCATCAAGTCTCTGCGCCTCAGACAGCGGAGCCAGTGTTGTAACAGTACAGATCTGTGTCTGTCCTCTTGTAAACATTGCGGAACCATGCACTCTCGGGATCAGGTCAACCTCTGCGGCAAGCGGTCTGATCTGATCGATGGCACGTCCGTCCGGGCGTTTGTGATCTTTTAAAATCATCTTTCTTACCGTCTTTTTCTGATACTGGTAAACCGCCTCGCCAAGAACCTCAAGCCACTCTTCTTTCTCTGCGAACGCCTCTTCCAGCTTCGCAGTGATCTGGCGGATATTTTCCTCTCTTGTCTGCTTATCGTCTGTAAACACAGCCTCTTCCATCGCTTCCGGAGGAACGATCTCCTTAATCGCATCAAAAAGTTCTTCCGGCACAGCGCAGCTCTCATACGCATGCTTCGGTTTGCCACACTCAGCTACGATCGTGTCAAAGAACGCGATCACTTTCTGGTTCAGCTCATGGGCCGCAAAGATTGCCTCGATCATCTTATCCTCCGGCACCTCGTTGGCTCCTGCCTCGATCATGATGACTTTCTCTTTTGTGGAAGCCACGGTCAGAGCCAAGTCAGACGCCTCTCTCTGAGTTGCTGTGGGATTGAATACGAACTCTCCGTCAACCAGCCCCACCTGAGTCGTGGAGATCGGACCGTCAAAGGGGATATCAGAAATGCTTGTGGCGATGGACGCGCCGAGCATAGCTGTAAGCTCCGGGCTGCAGTCCTGATCCACAGACATGACAAGGTTCTCCAGTGTCACGTCATTCCTGTAATCCTTCGGGAAGAGCGGACGCATGGGACGATCAATAACGCGGTCTGTCAGGATCGCGTTCTCAGACGCTTTACCCTCTCTCTTGTTAAATCCTCCCGGGATCTTACCAACCGCGTAAAGTCTCTCATTGTACTCCACACTGAGCGGGAAAAAGTCGATTCCGTCTCTCGGTTTCTCAGACGCCGTTGCAGTACAGAGTACCGTCGTATCGCCATAGTGCATCAGTACGCCGCCGTTTGCCTGTTTTGCCACTCTGTCCACGTCAACGCGCAGAGTCCTGCCGGCAAGTTCCATTTCATACTTCTTGTACATGTTTTTCTCCTTTATCATCTTTACTTTTCGCCGCGGGCAAACGTCTCCGAAACTACTGAAAAACCCATCATTTCACAGACTGATATGCTTTTCAGTGGTCTCGGTTACTTATAACTGTCCGCAATCTTAAATATTATACCACAACCGTTGTCGTTAGGCAAATATTTTAAACTTAAGAAAACAAAGGCAAAAAGACGGAAAACAAAAAAGAAAAAAGCGGGACGGAACAAATGTCCGTCTCGCCTTTCATTCTTTTTTATCGTAAGACTGGGATTATTGTAACACTTCAGCCCGCACCATTCCTGATAACTGAACTGTTATGGATTATTTTCTAAGTCCAAGTCTCTCGATGAGTGAACGGTATCTCTCGATATCGATCTTCTTAAGGTATGCAAGAAGTCCTCTTCTCTGACCTACCATCTTAAGAAGTCCTCTTCTTGAGTGGTGATCCTTCGGATTTGCCTTAAAGTGCTCTGTAAGCTCGTTGATCCTTGCTGTAAGGATAGCGATCTGTACCTCCGGTGATCCTGTATCACCTTCTGTTCTTCCATACTCTTTGATGATTGCCTGTTTCTTGTCTTTTGCGATCATGTCTGTTTCCTCCTTAAATACTTTGTTTAACCGCCAGATATTAAGTAATGGCCGGAGTGATCCGATTACCGAACATCGGCTGATCTTGTAACCTCAGATAGTATAGCACAGCACATAGAAAATGTAAAGCATTATCTTCCTGTATTGCTGTCCGCATCTTTTTCCCCACTCTTTCCAGCAAAAAAGTCAATCCCATACTTCATATCCTTCATCACTTGGTCTTTCAGTTCCCCGACAGAACCGAACTTCACCTCCGGGCGCTCAAAATCACAGAATACTGCCGTGACTTCCTGCCCGTAGACATCTCCCTCATAGCCGTAGGCATACACTTCAAAGAGCCGACGTCTCTCATCGGTGACAGTCGGCTTAACGCCTGCGTTCCCCACGCCATTATACCACTTGCCGCCAACCCTGACGCGGCATGCATACACGCCGTACCGTGGCAGGATCTTGTATTCTTCCGGCTCGATATTCATCGTCGGAAATCCCAGTGTGCGCCCAAGCTGCTGTCCATGACGGACGATCCCCGTCAATGCGTAGGGATATCCAAGCAGTTCCTCCGCAAGCTTTACATTTCCCTGAGCAAGGGCGTCCCGGATATAAGTACTGCTGATGACCATGTCTCCATAGCGCTCTTTTTCTAGCACATCCACCGTGTAGCCGTATTTTTTTGAAAACCGTCTAAGCATTTCCACATTGCCACGCTTTCCATGCCCGAACACAAAATCTTTTCCCACAACGACATGAGCGCAGCGCAGAGTTTTACAGAGGATGTTTCGGATAAAATCCTCCGCCTCCATCACGCGGAACTCTTTTGTAAACGGACAATCGATCAGCCAGTCGATCCTGCCTTCTAGATGAGCCCGGCGTTCCCGGTTTGTCATAATGGACTCACGGCCCATGTCAAAAGCGCATAGCACGGTCTCGCACTCTTTTGAGGCATATTCCCTGATCTTCTCCACAAGTTTCTGATGTCCCCGGTGAAGTCCGTCGAATTTCCCAAGGGTAACCGCTGTTCTTTTTTTTCCAGTATAAGATTCAATTCCGGTAATATAGTTCATTCCAGTCCCTTCTTTAATCTCTGTCAAAAAACATCTTTTCCAGCCAAAGCTGCCCGCGTCTTTTCTCATATTTGTAAATACCGATAAACCTGCCGCGGCCGTCGTACACCCGGATCTGTTCGCCGTCCTTTAATTCCTGCTTTTCCCCAGTGCTTTCTGTTTCACACAGCTTGCCCCCGGCATAATCTGTGATGCACGTCCGCGAAAGAGGATTACCGTTGTACGCAAGAGGAGCGTACTTTTCCTCAACAACGCCGGCGTACAGATCGAAAAACACCTCGTCTGTCGGAATCAGGATCTCAGACAGACGTCCCTGTTTTACATACGCCTCCACTTCGTCCAGCTTCAAGCTGTCTTTGCACCTGAATCTTCCCACTCTCGTGCGCAGAAGAGACTCCATACAGCCTCCAGTTCCCAGTTTTTCTCCAATGTCGTGACAGAGTGTGCGGATGTAGGTTCCCTTTGAGCAGTCCACTTCCATGCGTATCCGCGGCAGGCTGACCTCCCGGATGCGGATATCATGGATCGTCACTTTCCGGCTCTTTCTCTCCACAGTTTTCCCTTCGCGAGCCAGTTCATACAGCCTTTTCCCATTGACCTTCAGCGCGGAGTACATAGGCGGGACCTGATCGTATTCCCCGATAAACTCTCTGATATAGGAGACAACCTTAGTCTCCTCCGTCTCCGCGGCAATATCCCCTGCGTATTCCTTTAACACTGTCCCACTGATATCCTGTGTGTCTGTGGTCTTTCCCATAAGAAGAACCGTCTCATACGTCTTATCCTTGTCCGTGAGCAGATCGCAGATCTTTGTGGCGCGCCCCAGACAGACAGGAAGCACTCCCTCCGCATCCGGATCGAGAGTGCCTGTGTGTCCGATCTTTTTCTGACCCATGATCCCGCGCAGGCGCGCGACCACATCGTGAGATGTATAGCCTTTTTCTTTATATATGTTCAAGATTCCATTGATCATACCATCTATGTCCTATTTCTTTCCACCGTCGAGCTGGAGCGCGATCCGGGCGGTAATATTATTGATTACGTCGTGGCTTGAGCCCTTCATCGTAACTCCTGCCGCGCGCACATGCCCGCCTCCGCCGAAATGCTTGGCGATGACGCTGACATCCACTTTGCTCTTTGAGCGCAGGCTGACCTTGTATTTCTGAGGCTCAATCTCGTGAAGAAAGATCGCCACTTCCACGCCTTTTGTCTGGCGAAGCTGGCTGACAATGCCTTCCAGATCTGAGGGCTGCGCCTGAAAGAACTCCATGGAACGCTGTCTGATCACAGAGACGATGCATCTCTTATCCATGATAAGCATGCTCTCCAAGAGCGCCCTTCCTAAGATCTGGTTCTGAATATATGTCTTTTCATAGTAAGTCCTGTCAATGATCTCACTGCCATTGATGCCTTTGCGCATCAGCTCCGCGGCAATCTCCATCGTTTCTGGGGACGTACAGGAATACTGGAAGACTCCCGTGTCGTGCGCGATCCCCATGTAAAGGGCCTCGGCAGCTGGCCTGCTGATCTTTTCCTCATCCAGTAGCCGGAATACCAGCTCGGATGTGGAGCTTGCATCCGGGACGATATAGTTCTCGTCCGCAAACGCTTCGTTACTGACATGGTGATCAATGCACACTGTCTGCTTTGCCGCTTCAAACAAGGGCGCGGAAAAACCAAGACGCGCTTTATCCCCACAGTCCATGCAAAAGAATACGTCATAGGATTCTCCATTCGGGATCTGACTCTTTACTTCGTCAGTGCCCTGAATCATACGGTACGCCTCCGGGATCTCCTCCAGATAGACATCTGTGCAAATGTGCGGGTATTGTTCCTTCAGATACAGGTACAGCCCCATACAAGATCCCACACAGTCACCGTCCGGTCGGACATGCCCGCTGATAGCGGCGTGTGTCTTTCCCTCTAAAATATTTTCTAAAATAATACTCATTCTACACCTCAGCTCTACTATCTAAATCTCCTGTCACTTCATCGATCTTTCTGCTGATGTTCACTCCATACTCAATAGACTGGTCCATGATAAACCGTATCTCCGGAGTGTTGCGCAGATTGATGCTGCGGGCGAGCTCGCGGCGGATATATCCCTCCGCGCTCTGAAGCCCTTTGATCGTATCCTGTTGTGCTTTCTCATCTCCCAGTACGCTGATATACGCCTTACAAGTCTTTAAATCCGGAGCTACTTCGACAGCAACCACGGAAGTCATTGGCGCTACCCTTGGATCTTTGATCCCTCCGCGCAGGATATTGCTTAGTTCCCTCTGAACCTCTGCGTTTACTCGTGTGTTTTTAATACTGTTTTTCCTCATTGCCGCTCCTTCTTTCTGAAAACATCTCCGCCGAGGTGCGGCTGTGCTCTTTGGGCGCAGCCGTCCTTGCTTGTTATTTTATTTCCTCTCAGTCTCAACCATTTTGTATGCCTCGACTTCGTCGCCTTCCTTGATGTCATTATAATTTTCAAATACAAAACCGCACTCATATCCGGCTCTGACTTCTTTTACATCGTCCTTGAAACGCTTCAATGACGCAAGTGGACCGTCGAATACGACGATGCCGTCGCGGATCAGACGCACGGAACAGTTTCTCTCAAAGATACCGTCTTTGACATAAGCTCCTGCAATCGTACCTACGCCGGACGCCTTGAATGTCTGGCGCACCTCCGCATGCCCAAGAACCTTCTCCTCAAATATCGGATCCAGCATTCCCTTCATGGCAGCTTCCACATCCTCGATCGCATTGTAGATGACCCTGTACAATCTTAGGTCGACACCTTCTCTGTCTGCGATGTCTTTCGCCGTCGCGTCAGGACGCACATTGAAACCAATGATGATCGCGTTGGAAGCTGACGCAAGAATCACGTCGGATTCGTTGATAGCGCCTACGCCTCCGTGAATCACTTTGACTACAACCTCTTCGTTTGAAAGCTTTAAGAGGCTCTGTTTGATCGCCTCCACAGACCCCTGTACATCTGCTTTTACGACGATATTGAGTTCTTTTAAGTTTCCTTCCTGAATCTGATTGAACAGATCGTCAAGGGACATTCTTGATTTTGTCTCGTCCAGAAGTTTTACCTTGTTCTGAGCGATGAATGTCTCTGCAAAATTTCTTGCCTCTTTCTCTGTATCGCATCCTACGAACACTTCTCCTGCATTCGGAACGTCGTTGAGACCGAGGATCTCCACCGGCTGGGACGGACCTGCCTCTTTAACTCTTCTTCCCTTGTCGTCCATCATGGCGCGGACGCGGCCATGGGCGCTTCCTGCGGCAATCGCGTCTCCTACATGGAGAGTTCCTTTCTGTACAAGGACTGTCGCCACAGAACCTTTTCCTTTGTCAAGCTCCGCCTCGATTACAAGGCCTCTTGCAGAGCGGTTCGGATTTGCTTTAAGCTCCATCACCTCCGCGGTGAGGAGAATCATCTCAAGCAGCTCTGGTATTCCCTCTTTGGTATGTGCGGATACCGGAACAAAGATCGTGCTTCCTCCCCAATCTTCCGGGATCAGTTCATACTCTGCAAGTTCCTGTTTTACACGCTCGATGTTCGCGCTTGGTTTATCGATCTTGTTGATCGCTACAATGATCTCGATGCCCGCTGCTTTCGCATGGTTGATTGCCTCCACTGTCTGCGGCATCACACCGTCGTCAGCTGCTACCACTAAGATCGCGATATCCGTAGCATTTGCCCCGCGCATACGCATTGCTGTAAACGCCTCATGGCCCGGCGTATCAAGGAAGGTGATCTCTTCTCCGTTTGCCTCCACTACATAAGCACCGATGTGCTGAGTGATACCGCCCGCCTCGCGGCCAATTACATTAGAGTGGCGGATCGCATCCAGAAGGGAGGTTTTACCATGGTCGACATGGCCCATAACGCATACGACCGGAGGACGTTTTACCATAAGGCTTTCATCTTCTTCGTCCTCTTTTAACAGTTCTTCGATCACATCGACAACTTCTTCCTTTTCGCAGAGCACTTCAAACTCCATTGCGATCTCTTCCGCCGTGTCAAAATCAATCTCCTGATTCACAGTCACAACCTTACCCTGCATAAAGAGCTTCTTCACAATAACAGACGGCACGATCTTCATCTTATCCGCCAGCTCTTTGATCGTGAGAACCTCCGGGAGAACGATCTGTTTAATCTTATCTTCTTTCTTCTCCTCCTGCTTCTGCTGCGGTTTCTTCACTTCTGTTGTCGGCTTCTGTTTTCTGCCTTTTCTTCCTTTGCCTTCGAATGCCTCGTCTCTGTATTCCTTCTTCTTATTGTCGCGTTCTTTATCCTTTGCCTTATTTCTCTGGCTTTTCTGCTGCTCTACCATAGGCGCGCCCACATCGCTTCTGTGGGCATCTCTTCTGTCACCGCGTGGTCCCTGACCGCCCGGTCTCTGATCGCGCCCTCCTCTCTCCGGGCGTCCCTGTCTGGAATCGCCGAAAGAATGGCTTGCCTGCGGTCTGTCAGAACGTACCGGACGCGCTCCCTGCGGTCTGTCGGCATGTGCTGGGTGCTCTCCTGCCGGGCGTGTTCCCTGTGCCGGACGTCCTTCCCCTGCCGGTCTCTCAGCACGTACCGGGCGCTCTCCTGTCGGTCTTTCCGTGCGTACTTGGCGCTCTCCTGCCGGTCTTTCCGTGCGTACTGAACGATCTCCCGCCGGGCGTGTTCCATGTGCCGGGCGTCCTTCTCCCGCCGGTCTCTCCGCATGTACCGGGCGCTCTCCCGCCGGTCTCTCCGTACGTACCGGGCGTTCCCCAGCCGGACGCGCTCCCTGTGGCATACGTCCTCCCGGCTGTCCCTGGCGGGCAGGTCTCTGAGCGGGACGGTTCCCCTGAATCCGGCTGCTGTTCTTTGAATTCTGCGGGCGGATGACGAAAGCCAGATTTTTCTTCTTCGGAGCAGTCTCCTCAGTTTTTGCGTTCTCTTCAACTTTTGCGCTCTCCTCAGCTTTTGCAGCCGCCGGCTTTTTTGCCTTTGCCGCGCCTCTCTCTCTACGAATTTCATCCGCTACGCTATCTTCTAATGAGCTCATGTGGTTTTTTACCTCCACATGTTTCTCCTTCAGTAGTTCCAGAAGCTCTTTGTTTTCTATTCCAAGCTCTTTGGCAAGCTCGTGTACCCTCATTTTCGTCATATCAACTACCTCCTTTATGCAATATCCTCTCGGTTTTTAAGCTCTTTTCGAATCCCATCTGCAAATCCTTTGTCCAATATCGCCAGAGATGCACGGAATTCTTTTCCCATTGCATGCCCTAAGGTATCTTTATCTCCGTAAAAACAAATTGGAACTTTGTAAAATTCACACATATCCCGAAATTTCTTCTTTGTGTTATCCGACGCGTCCGACGCCACAATCACAAGCCTCGCCCTGCCTAACTTCGTCTCATTCTCCGTCATCGTCTCTCCGCTTGTGCATCTGCCCGCTTTCATCGCCAGACCGATCAGGGACAGAACCTTATCTCTATTCGCCAATCTCGCCCATCTCCTTTTCCAGCCTGTCATATACTTCCCGCGGGATCTCCTGCTTGAAAGAACGCTCAAGTCCTCTGCTTTTTACCGCCTTGCGGAAACATTCCACGGACCGGCAGATATAGGCTCCCCGTCCGTTTTTCTTTCCGTCGGCGTCCACGGCGAACTCACCGTTCTCCATCCTCAGGATACGCATCAGTTCTTTCTTCGGCTTCATCTCTCCGCATCCCACACATTTTCTCATAGGGATCTTCTTCTTTACTGCCAAATAACTCCACTCCTTCAGGTCTTACTTACTCTTCCTCTGTCTCAACGAACTCGATGTCTTCTGGTTCTTCCCCGGCATATTCATCATATGCGCTATCATAATTTTCGTCATACTCATCGTAAGACTCCCCGGCATATTCATCCTCATAATCGCCAGTGTAACCTTCCTCGCCCATGAGCCCCATCTGCTCCATGTAGTTCTCCGGGAGATCTCCTGCTTCGATCGCCTGGGTCTCGCTCTTGATATCGATCTTGTATCCTGTCAGGCGGGCCGCCAGTCTCGCGTTCTGTCCTTCTTTTCCGATCGCCAGTGAAAGCTGGTAATCCGGAACGATAACGCTTGCCACCTTCTCCTCCGGATCGGCCATAACAGAGATCACCTTCGCCGGGCTTAACGCATTTTCAATCAGAAGGGCAGGATTCTCATCCCAGTTAATGATGTCGATCTTCTCGCCGCGCAGTTCCTGTACCACCGCGTTCACTCTCGCGCCGTTCATACCTACGCAAGCCCCCACCGGGTCGACGTTCGGGTCATTGGACCATACGGCCATCTTCGTGCGGGAACCAGCCTCCCTTGCAATGCTCTTGATCTCCACGATTCCCTCTCTCACTTCGGATACCTCTGCCTCAAACAGACGTTTCACAAGCTCCGGGTGAGTTCGGGATACAAGGATCTTCGGCCCCTTTGGTGTGTTCTTCACTTCCACTACATATAATTTAATACGCTCTGTCGGCCGGAATGTCTCGCCTTTGACCTGCTCATTCTCCGTCAGCATGGCATCTGCTCTTCCTAAGTTGATGCTGATATTCTTTCCTACATAGCGCTGAACGATACCGGTCACGATATCTTTCTCTTTTTCAAAATACTGGTCGAATACAACTTTTCTCTCTTCCTCGCGGATCTTCTGGAGGATCAGGTTCTTCGCGTTCTGGGTTGCTATACGTCCGAATTCTTTTGACTGGACCGGAATCTGCGCGATATCGCCGATCTGAAGAGCTGAATCAATTTTTTCCGCGTCCTCAAGGCTGATTTCAAGCGCCGGATCTGCAACTTCCTCTACTACAGCTTTTTCCGCGTATACCGCGTAATCGCATGTCTCTCTGTCCATGACGACCTTGATGTTCTCCGCTGTGCCGAAATGATTCTTGCACGCGCTAATCAGAGAATTCTCGATCGCATCCATCATCACGTCCTTGCTGATGTTTTTCTCTTTCTCAAGGATTGTCAACGCTTCCATTAACTCTGTGTTCATTTCTTCTTTCCTCCTAAAATTAAAAATCCAAAGCCAGACGGATCAGAGCGATATCAGCCCTGTCAAATGTCTGTTCTGTATCATCCTCATACGCGATGGTAACAGTATCTTCATCATATGACTTTAATATCCCGATGAACTCTTTCTGGCGCTCGATCGCCCGGTAAGTCCGTATCTCCACTTCCTCTCCAAGGCTGCGCTTAAAGTCTTTTTCCTTCTTTAGCGGCCTTCCAAGCCCCGGAGAACTCACCTCAAATACATAGGAATCTTCAATATAATCTTTCTCATCCAAAATATCTGAGAACCGCCTGCTGACCGCTTCGCAGTCGTCCACCGTAATACCTCCGGGCTTATCGATGTAAGCACGCAAATACCATGTGCCTCCTTCTTTGACATATTCTACGTCCACCAGCTCGAACCCTAGCTCCATGACGACCGGCTCTAAGAGCGCTTCTGTTTTTTGTTCGTATTCCTCTCTTCTGGACACGTTATACTTCCTTTCTCTGTGTTTTCCGTACTTGCAGCGGCATAATGACACACCTCTTTTGGTGTTTCTTACCAACAAAGAAGAGTG
Source organism: Candidatus Mediterraneibacter pullicola (assembly GCA_019117065.1). Taxonomy (GTDB): domain Bacteria; phylum Bacillota; class Clostridia; order Lachnospirales; family Lachnospiraceae; genus Mediterraneibacter; species Mediterraneibacter pullicola. The sequence continues at coordinate 11,279 of DXAK01000008.1, forward strand.
AACTTTCGTCCACTCTTCTGCCGGAATCATTATGTAACTGTAAAATAGTATAGCACCTCTTTTTTAAGATTGCAAGGGATTTTTTACTCTTATCCCCTGTATTTTGTCCCTACTCCGTCTCTCTTCGCCGATTTCAGGCGGTTCAGTGTCACTTCCTTTTCACCGAAGCTTACCTTCGTCTCTGTCCCTTCTTCGAACAGATAAGCATTTTCCAGTTCGTCCTTCTTCTGAAGGCGGATTCCCCGCACTCCAACTGCAGATTTTTTCTTCACCGGCACTTCTACCGCCGGGAACCGTAGGAAGTATCCGTTCTTTGTCTGGAGCACTACGTTTTGATTATCGTTCACCACTTTTACTGCGATCAGCCGGTCACCGTCCTGAAGCTTGGTCGCTGCGATTGTACGCTTCGCCACTTGGAACTCTGTTCCTTCGACTTTCTTAATCATCCCTTGTGCCGTGGCAAAAAGAAGGTGGGCGAAACGCATCTGCTCTTCATCACAGACCATAACGATCTGCTCTTCGCTAGTAGAATAATTGCTGACATTGTCAATGGGCGTGCCTTTATCCCGGAATTTCCCGTAAGGCACATCCAGCACTTTGACTTGGTGCATCTTCCCGCTGTCCGTGAAGATACAGAGCCTGCCCGTATTCATGCAATGGACGATATATTTGTTCTCACTGTCCGCAGCATCTTTGTTTCTCTCGTAGACAGAGACATCCACTGTCTTGGAATATCCGAAGCGGTCCATAAGGAATACGACTTCCTGCTCCTCGATCTTCTTCTCTTCAAAGACTGCCTCTTCAGCGTTCTCAACAACCGTACGCCTCTTGCGGGCATACTCTTTCTTGAAATCGTCCAGTTCTTCTATAATAACTCCTGCCATAGAGTCATAGTTATTTAGGATATCCTCGTACCGAGCGATATTTTTCAGCGTCTGCTCATGTTCCTTTATAAGCGCCTCGATCTCAAGCCCAATCAAGCGGTACAGACGCATCTCTAGAATCGCGGTCGCCTGACGCTCTGTAAAGCGCAGAAGAGCCGCCATTTTCTTGGAGATATTAGACTTAAACTTGATGTTATCCGTTACGCCGTTCACAAGACACGCGCGGGCGTCCTTGACAGATTTACTCCCACGCAGGATTTCGATAATAAGGTCGATCACGTCGCAGGCTTTCATCAGGCCTTCCTGAACCTCGCTCTTTTCCTTCTCTTTGGCAAGGAGTGTCTGATACTTGCGGGTCGCCAGCTCAAACTGGAAATCCACATGATGCTCGATGATCTTCTTAAGGCCCAGAGTCTCCGGCCGGCCGTCCGCCACTGCCAGCATGTTGACGCCGAACGTGTCCTCGAGACGGGTCTTTTTGTAGAGCATGTTTTTTAAGTTCTCCGCATCCGCCCCTTTTTTGAGTTCTAGAACAATGCGGATCCCTTCCTTGGACGACTGGTTGGAAATATCCACGATATCCGTAGTCTTCTTTGTCTCTACCAGATTCGCTACGTCGTTTAAGAACTTGCCGATACCCGCGCCGATCATAGTATACGGGATCTCACTGATCACAAGCTGTTTCTTCCCGCCTTTTAATTCCTCGATCTCCACCTTGCCGCGGATTTTGATTTTTCCCTGACCTCTCTCATAGATATCGGGCAGGTCGTCTTTGTTGACTACAATCCCTCCTGTGGGGAAATCCGGTCCTTTGATATATTTCATGAGCTGGCGCGTGCTGATGGCGTCGTTTTTCATATACGCCTTCACTGCATCGATCACTTCCCCCAGATTGTGCGTGGGGATACTGGTCGCCATACCCACGGCAATACCCTCCGCACCGTTTACCAGAAGGTTCGGCACACGCATGGGGAGCACCAGAGGTTCCTTCTCCGTCTCGTCAAAGTTCGGCCCAAAGTCGACGACGTTCTTGTCCAGATCCGCAAGGCATACCTCCTGTGTGAATTTTGTAAGCCTCGCTTCCGTATAACGCATGGCGGCGGCGCCGTCACCCTCTATAGAACCAAAGTTTCCGTGCCCGTCCACAAGGGTCTGTCCCTTTTTAAAATCCTGCGCCATCACGACAAGAGACTCGTAGATCGAGCTGTCCCCGTGAGGATGGTATTTACCCATGGTGTCTCCCACGATACGGGCGCACTTCCTGTAAGGCTTATCGTAACGGATGCCGAGTTCGTACATATCGTAAAGCGTGCGCCTCTGTACCGGTTTTAGTCCGTCGCGCACATCCGGCAGGGCGCGGGCGATAATTACGCTCATAGCATAATCGATATAAGATTTCTTCATAAGATCCGAGTATTCCGTCCTTATGATCTGCGATTCACTGTTCATTCCTATCTTCTCCTTGATCCATCTTCCGCCCCGGCTTCAAAATGTATTATGATTTTATCCCCCGGCACGAAAGTGCTTCTGTCCTGCTTATGCCCGTTAGATGTCAAGTTCCGCCTCTGTGGCATTCTCATAGATAAACGCACGTCTTGGCGGCACCTCTGTGCCCATGAGCATCTCCGTCACTCCCGACGCCATCCTTGCATCCTCGATCTCCACCAGTTTCAGAAGACGCCTCTCGGGATCCAGCGTCGTCTCCCAGAGCTGTTCCGCGTCCATCTCACCAAGGCCTTTATATCTCTGCAAAGTAAAAGGCCCGCTGTGGGTCTTACGGTATTTTTCAAGAGCCTTATCATCATAGAGATACTCTTCCTCCCCGTTTTTCGGCATGGCTTTATAGAGCGGCGGCATCGCGATATACACATGTCCCTCGTAGATCAGTTCCGGCATGAAACGGTAAAACAAAGTAAGAAGCAGCGTTGAAATATGAGCGCCGTCCACGTCTGCATCCGCCATAATGATGATCTTGTCATATTTTAATTTCGTAATGTCGAAATCATTTCCGTATCCTTCGGAAAATCCGCATCCAAAAGCATTGATCATCGTCTTGATCTCCGCGTTGGCAAGGATCTTGTCGATACTTGCTTTCTCCACGTTTAAGATCTTGCCCCGGATGGGGAGGATAGCCTGAAAGTTCCGGTCTCTTGCCGTCTTGGCAGAGCCGCCGGCGGAATCTCCCTCCACAATAAAGATCTCGCATTTTTTTGGATCCCGGCTCTCGCAGTTTGCCAGTTTCCCGTTGCTGTCAAAAGAATATTTCTGTTTCGTGAGCAGATTCGTCTTCGCCTTCTCCTCAGTCTTGCGGATCTTCGCCGCTTTCTCCGCGCTGGAGAGCACAGTCTTTAAAATATCCAGATTGCGGTCAAAGTAACGGACAATCTCGTCTCCCGTCACCTTTCCAACCGCCTTCGAGGCATCAGGGTTATCCAGTTTCGTCTTTGTTTGTCCCTCAAACCTTGGGTCCGGGTGCTTGATAGACACGATGGCTGTCATACCGTTACGGATGTCAGCTCCTGTGAAGTTGGCATCCTTATCTTTCAAGATACCCAGCTCCCTGGCATACTGGTTCATGACCGTGGTAAACGTGGTCTTAAACCCAGTAAGGTGGGTGCCTCCCTCTGCATTATAGATATTATTGCAGAAGCCGAGCACATTTTCGTGAAATTCATTCACATACTGAAGGGCAACTTCCACCTCAATGCCGTCTGCCTCTCCTTTAAAATATACTGGCTCGTGGAGCGTCTCTTTCTTCTTATTCAGATCCCGGATGAACCCAAGGATGCCATCTGGTTCATGGTAGACGATATGTTCTGGCTCATCTAGGCGTTTATCGTCAAAGATGATGGTCAGATCCGGGTTTAAGTACGCGGTCTCATGCAGCCTGCTTTTCACTTCTTCCGCGCGGAATCTGGTCTTTTCAAATATGGTCTCGTCCGGAAGAAAATTGATGGTCGTTCCTGTCTTTTTCGTCTTTCCGATCTTCGGCAGCAGCCCGTCTTCCAGCTCTATCACCGGGATCCCTCTCTCATAACGGTCATGATGGATGTAACCGTCACGGCTGATCTGTACATCCATATATGCTGAAAGAGCGTTTACCACAGAAGAGCCCACGCCGTGAAGCCCTCCGCTCGTCTTATACGCCGAGTCGTCGAACTTTCCACCCGCGTGAAGTGTCGTATATACAAGACGCGCCGCAGACACTCCTTTCTCGTGCATATCCACTGGGACACCGCGCCCGTTATCCGATACCGTGGCAGAGCCGTCCTTCTCCAGAACAACCCGGATCTCGGAACAGCATCCTGCAAGATGCTCGTCCACTGAGTTGTCCACGATCTCATAGATCAGGTGATTCAATCCTTTCGTAGATACACTTCCGATATACATGCCCGGGCGCTTGCGGACTGCTTCCAGTCCTTCCAGCACTGAGATACTGCCTGCGTCATATGCGCTGTTTACTGCCATTTCCATTCTCCTTCTAAGCCGCATACGGATCCTTTGCTTTTAAAGCTTAAGGATCCGTTTACACGTCCGTTATCGTCTGTGTCCTGCCAGCAGCGCAGAACAATCCAGTAGATACTATAGCACCTGTACTGGAAATTTTCAATTATTTTCTATAACGCGCTGTATCCCATATATGCCATTATTTCCCGCTGTCACCATAGTTTGACAGGACACGCGCGGACGGATCGTCCACATCGCATCCTTCCCACTCTTTGTTCGGCATCCAGAAGCCTGCGATCATCTCCCCCTGTCCGGGATAATATTTTTCGAACAATTCCCTGTACAGAAGAGATTCTTTTGTAAATGGCTTTGCGTGGGAGTATTTCCCGCGGAGCACCTCATACTCCTCATCCGTGTACATCTGCTCAGCGTATTCTTTTAGATAGTCTACCATAGAGTGTCCCACTGCGTCTGAGAAAGCGGCTTTTTCACGCATCAAAATATCCTTCGGCAGATAATCTCCCTGCTCAAAGGCGTGACGGAGGAGATATTTCCCTTTCCCGTACTTGTTCATCTTCATCTCCGGATCCACGGACATTACATACTTCACAAAGTCCAGATCTCCAAAGGGCACCCTTGCCTCCATGGAATTAACGGAGATACACCGATCAGCGCGCAGCACATCATACATGTGGAGTTCCCTCACTCTCTTCTTTGATTCCTCCTGAAACGCATGGGCGTCCGGAGCAAAATCCGTATATTTATAGCCAAACAGCTCGTCGGATATCTCACCTGTAAGAAGAACCCGGATATCAGTAGTCTCATGGATTGCTTTACAGATCAGATACATTCCCATGCTCGCCCGGATCGTGGTGATATCAAACGTGCCAAGAACCGAGATTACTGTCTCAAGAGATTTTAGGATATCTTCTTTTCGTATAATAATTTCCTTGTGGTCACTGCCGATATAATCCGCAACTTCTTTTGCATACTTTAGGTCAATGGCGTCCTCGCTCATGCCGATGGCAAATGTCCGGATAGGAACGGAGCTTTTCTTTGCAGCGATGGCGCACACCAAAGAAGAATCCAGCCCTCCGGATAGAAGGAACCCTACTTTCGCGTCAGCAATCAGACGTTTTTCTACCCCGTATATGAGCTTTTCCTTTATGTTTCTGCACACGGTTTCAAGATCATCCCCGGACACATGATCCACATCAGTGATGTCACAGTAACAGATAAACTCCCCACCTTTATAGTAATGTCCCGGCGGGAAAGGCATGATCCTCCCGGCAAGACCAACCAAGTTCTTAGCTTCACTGGCAAATAAAATTGTCCCGGCGCTGTCATACCCGTAATACAGAGGGCGGATTCCGATAGGATCCCTTGCCGCTATGTATTCCTCTGTCTCCGCGTCGTAGAGGATCAAAGCGAATTCCGCGTCCAGCATCCCGAACATATCTGTCTTATACTCCTTGTAAAGCGGAAGGAGAATCTCGCAGTCCGACTCACTTTTAAACGTATATTTACTGGAAAGCTGCTCTCTGATCTTTTGGAACCCGTAGATCTCCCCATTGCACACGACATAATTTCCATCAAGGCTAAAGGGCTGCATTCCCTCGGGATGTAGACCCATAATCGCCAGTCTCTGGAATCCCAGAAGTCCATTTCCCGTATTGATGATCCTTATATCATCTGGTCCCCGGGAATGCGTCCGTCCAAACCCCTCCTCAAACATACTGATATCTGCTGTCTCTCCACAATACCCCATAATAGAACACATAACAGTCATCCTCCTAAAACCTTATATTTCCGTTTCTGTATTGGGCAGTGCTGTGTAAATCCACATCACACAAGCCGTTCCGTAGAACCGAAAAAAGCAAAGACGTCTTTCAGGAAATTCCCTAAAAGACGCCTTTGCCTTTATAGATGCACTTTACACCTGCCGTATGAGTTTGTCAACCTCTTTTTCACCCAACTGCCCTTTCATTTTCCCGTCCTACTCTTCCACGATTACATGATAGAGCGTATCTGCCAGCACTTCCATAGCGTTTCTCATCTCTTCCACCGTATTTGTCTGCGCTCCCGCTTCTACAAGCAGTGATTTAGGAAGCAGGTGCAAATTATATCGGTAAGCCCTCAGATAGATATGGCGCGTGAATCCGGGATACAGTGTCTCTGATTCCAATTGCATCTGAAGAGAAAACGCAAGATTATCCTGTATGTATGGATTGTAGAGATACTCAATATCACCGTTGGCACGGGAGCGGCTCAGCCCATTAAAATACATAATTTTTGCCGTCGGCTTCCCATTGATCTCCGTCACAAGATGAGTTCCCTCCGCCACACCGTCCCTGTGAAGATCGATTGCCACCTCAATCGTGGGATTGGCTTCCAGAATAGGGCGCACAGACGCTTCCGCGTTCTCATAGGCGTTGCTCCTGTCAAGCTTCCCATTGATAATATCGTACACCCCGGTATCGTGGATTGTCTCGATTCCTTTTGCGTTCAAAAGCTCCGTCAGATAATCCCCAATCCCTACAATACTGGTCGCTGGATCTCTCGGCGTAGAATCCGCGAATTCCTCCTGAGAATGTGTATGGAAGATCAGAATCTTTGGACCGCCTGTGGTATTGTCAATCTTCATGTTCCGGCTTAGGAGATCATCCGCATTAAGTTGTTCCGGCCCGATCATAGTCGAACTATCTACCGTATAAAAATTACTAAGAAGATAATCAAAATCCCGAAGTTTTTCGATGGACATATCCACCGTGGGGGCAACATTCTGGGACGACGATTCTGATCCGCTGTCACTGCCAATCAGGTTCCCGTTCTCATCCACCGCATTCTCATCGTTTGCCTGCGCCTCCAATATCTTTGCCAGTGTCTCCCCGTCCTCAATAGCCGGATCGCCCGCCGCATGGTCCTCTGCATACGCCGCAAGCGGGAACCAGCACAAGGCACCTTCCCTCATCCACTGTGACAAGGTTTTCCCTGGCGCCCGGTTTAAATAAGACAGCCCCGGCATGTACATCTCTTCCGCACTTTTAAGGATCTGTTTTTGAAAATTGTAACGCCAGTTTCCACTGAATCCTTCCGCGGCAGCCCACAAAATAGCAGCAGCCAGAAGGAGAAAAATTATCCCGGTTCCTGCCTGCCGCAGATTATTATTTTTCAGTCGGTCCATACAGCGTAGGCTCCTTCCGGCTTTTCTCCTGAAATTTTATGCTGCTACAAGTCTCTGTATGCACGGTTTTTCTCTCTGATGCAAATTCTAGTCTTGTATAACCGGACTGATGAATAACATATTTACCGCTTCGGAAATAGTGTGGCTAATATGGTGTACCATCTCATCAATATCTTTCGGGGTCACGAACATCCCATTTAAATGTGGCGCGATCAGTTCTTTTACAAACTCATACTTTTCTCCTGTATTATAAGATCTAAGCACCTCTCCTACTCCCTTTAAAGCGTCAGAAGATTCCAACGCGCGGATAAAATTCTCCATTGTATCGTTTACGATTGTCGCTGCATCTACTACAGTGGGGACACCAATTCCGATAACCGGGACTCCCAGCGATTCCTTTGTCATGCCGCTCCTGTGATTCCCCACGCCGGAACCCGGATGGATTCCCGTATCCGCGATCTGTACCGTGCGGTTCAGCCGTCTGCTGTTGCGGGCCGCCAAAGCGTCCACTGCTATCACAATATCCGGATTAGTCTCTCTTACGATTCCGCGCACAATCTCCGCGCTCTCCATTCCCGTCTGACCCGTAACACCGGGAACAATGGCGCTTATCAGATGGGACTGTTCCTCACCCATGGCGTATTTTCCATATTCTTTCACAATATGGCGCGTCACGGTCAGATGATCAGCCACATACGGTCCCAGTGCATCCGGTGTAACTTCCCGGTTTCCCAGACCAACTACAAGGATGGATATATCCTTTTCTTTTCCAGATATGTTTTTATCAATCAGTTCTTTCATATATCTGCACAGTTCCGTTGCGATTCCCATCTGCAGATCCTCATCTGGAAGCGCAAGATTCGGGCTCTCAAGAGTGAGATAAGTTCCCGCAGGTTTTCCCATTGCCTTAGCGCCGTTTTCCGTGCGGATCTCCACACGACTGACTTTCAATTCCTTTTCCTCATCATATTCTTCCTCGAGCACCACGCCTGAGATCTCTACATTGTCTGATTCAAACCGCTCTTTCTCCTCTAAGGCAAGATCTGTCCTCACACTGTAATTTCTCAACATGATTTATCCTCGCTTTCCCGCATTTCTCGCTCGCTGCAGCATACGCCGCTTTTTTGTTTATGCACAGACATCGTCCACAGTTCAGCCCACGCCATTCGCAAAACCGCACTTCGTGCTTACTGCGGCATATGCCGCTTTTTTGCTCATGTGCTGGCGCTCATCTCATACATCTTTGCGCTTGCAGGCTCATGCAAGCATGATCTGCCTTCGCGCAAAGATGTATGGCTGAACTGTTAATACAGTTTTCTCAATATTTCGGAAAATATGTATTGACAACCCCTTCCAGTTAGCATAAAATAAATGAGTATGTTCCAGCGGAGCGTCCGTGTCCGAATCTGCTGGAATACAGATCTACCATTTGAATTGAATGTTATAATTTGGAGGTGTACAGATTGGCTAACATTAAGTCTGCTAAGAAAAGAATTTTAGTAAACGAGACAAAGGCTGCAAGAAACAAAACAATCAAGTCTAAAGTAAAGACTGCTGTTAAAAAAGTTGAAGCTGCTATCGCACAGAAAGACGCTGAGGCAGCTAGGACTGCACTTCACGCAGCGATCGTTGAGATTTCCAAGGCAGGAAGCAAGGGCGTTTACCACAAAAAGACTGTTTCCAGAAAAATCTCTCGTCTGTCAAAAGCTGTGAACAGCATTGCTTAATTTTTATAGAGATTATTAAAAAGACATCCGTACCGTCAGACGGATGTCTTTTTTTGCAGGGGTCTCTCCCGTGTCATACTCCCGTCAGTTCTCCTAACAGAAGCTCAAAGTGATTCCTTTCCACCCGGATCAGCCCATCCCGCTGCATCTTGCTCAGCTCATTTGACATTGCAGACCGGTCCACCCCCAGATAATCCGCCAGCTGTCGCCGGTTAAAGGGAATGTCAAACTGCTGCTCACCTCGTTGTACCGCCTGATCGGACAGGTAAGACAACAGCCTCCCCCTGATTGTCTTTGACGATGTGTTAAAGATCCTCCTTGACAGATTGAGGTTTTTTTGCGCGGATATGGAAAGAAGATTACGGATCAGCTTGCTGTGATAGACGCAGGAGTTTGGGCAGGTGCGTATGATCCTGCCCACGTTCAGAAAAAGAATAACCGTATCCTCTGCTGCAGTCACATTGACCATCAGCTTTTCCCCCGGCACACAGGCATAAGTCTCCGCAAATATCTGTCCGGGTCCGATATGATCCAAAATACTGCGGTTCCCCCATATATCGTCATTTTCTATCAGAACGCTCCCCGAAACCACAATGCCAATGGAGGTCATTGTGTCTCCCATGTGACAGATAATCGCTTCCTTTTTGTAATGTTTTTGCTCTGCCCCCATGCATTTTAATATCTTTTCCGTTTCCTCTGCGGTGCTTCCCCGAAATAGAGCTGTTTTGGATAAATTAAAAAAATTCATATTTTCTCCTTTTTTGTTGTTATAACAACATTCAGATTCTCATGGTTATATTATACTCATATCACAGGATCTGACAAGGTCCAAAAAAGTATTGTGATCATTACTAAAGGAGGACATAAGAAATGGAAACAGGAACAAAAGCACAGAAGATGTTCTGCTATCAATGTCAGGAGACTGCCGGGTGCAGTGGGTGTACCATGTCAGGTGTCTGCGGCAAGAAGCCGGATGTAGCAGCTATGCAGGATCTTCTCGTATATGCGACAAAAGGGCTCTGCGCTGTCACCACGCAAATGCGCGCAGAGGGAACCAGCATCCCGGAAAGGATCGACCGTCTCATCACCCTGAATCTTTTTGTCACAATTACAAACGCCAATTTTGACAAGGAAGCGATCATTGCCCGCATCAAAGAAACACTAGAAACAACACAGGAACTGCTCCCACAGGTCAAAGAACAGAATTCTCTGCCGGAAGCTTCCCTGTGGAACCAAACAGAAGATACTTTTGAGAAAAAGGCGGCTCTGGTCGGTGTTCTCTCAACTGAGAATGAAGATATCAGAAGCCTGAGGGAGCTCATCACCTATGGACTAAAGGGACTGTCCGCGTACACAAAGCACGCCAACGCTCTTTTAGCTGAGAGCAAGGAAACAGACGCTTTTCTCCAGCGTGCTCTTGCAGCCACTCTGAACGATGCCCTGACTGTTGACGATCTGGTGGCGCTCACAATGGAGACCGGAAAATACGGCGTAGATTGTATGGCGCTTCTTGACAAGGCAAACACAGAGGCATACGGAAATCCTGAGATCACCACAGTCAAGCTTGGCGTGGAAGACCGCCCGGGTATCCTCATCTCTGGACACGACTTAAAAGACCTTGAGATGCTCCTTGAACAGACCCATGGAACAGGTGTGGATGTATATACCCACTCAGAAATGCTCCCTGGCCACTACTATCCCAAATTCAAGAAGTATAAAAACTTTATCGGTAATTATGGAAACGCGTGGTGGAAACAAAAAGAAGAATTTGAGACTTTCAATGGCCCTATCCTTATGACCACCAACTGTATCGTCCCGCCTCTGGACAGCTACAAGGATCGTATGTACACAACCGGAGCCGCAGGCTATCCCGGTTGCACACACATTGAGGAGGATGAGAACGGAAAGAAAGATTTCTCTGCCATCATCGAACATGCGAAACGCTGCTCTGCTCCCGCTCAGATTGAGGAAGGCGAGATTATTGGCGGCTTTGCCCACGCACAGGCGCTCGCCCTTGCAGACAAGGTAGTGGACGCTGTGAAATCCGGCGCCATCAAAAAGTTCGTGGTCATGGCAGGGTGTGACGGCAGGGCAAAGTCACGGAGCTACTATACGGACTTTGCAAAAGCTCTGCCAAAGGATACCGTCATCCTGACAGCCGGATGCGCCAAATATAAATACAACAAGCTGGACTTAGGAGATATCGGAGGCATCCCCCGGGTACTGGATGCCGGACAGTGTAATGACTCCTACTCTCTTGCAGTGATCGCCCTGAAATTGAAGGAAGTTTTCGGGCTTGATGACATCAATGAGCTGCCCATCATCTACAATATCGCATGGTATGAGCAGAAAGCAGTCATCGTGCTTCTTGCGCTTCTGTATTTGGGAGTCAAAAATATCCACCTCGGACCTACTCTTCCTGCCTTTCTCTCTCCAAATGTGGCAGCCACTCTGATCCAGAACTTTGGGATTGCCGGTATCGGCACTGTGGAAGAAGACATGAAACTATTCTTCGAAGCATAATAAAATGCCCGATGAAACAGTGCACCCATCGTTTCTTCGCACGTCAGATAAAGGACCATGCAGGCTTATCTGCCTGCATGGTCCTTTAAGTATTACATGTCCTGTAGATGTTTAGTTGTTGATCAGTTTGTCCTCATCACTCCAGCTGTAAAGCTTGCGGATTTCTTCTCCGATCTTTTCTGCCGGATGCTCGGAAGCAAGCTTTCTCATAGCGCGGAAGTGAGCCTGACCGCCTGCCTCTGACATGTCAAGCAGGAAGTCTTTTGCAAAAGTACCGTCCTGAATGTCGGATAGAATCTTCTTCATCGCTTTCTTTGTCTCATCTGTGATAATCTTCGGTCCTGTTATGTAATCGCCGTACTCTGCTGTGTTGGAAATGGAGTATCTCATTCCAGCGAAGCCTGACTGATAGATCAGGTCTACGATCAGCTTCATCTCATGGATACACTCAAAATATGCATTTCTCGGGTCATATCCAGCCTCAACCAGAGTCTCAAAACCAGCCTGCATAAGAGCGCACACACCGCCGCAGAGAACTGCCTGCTCTCCAAAGAGGTCTGTCTCTGTCTCTGTACGGAATGTTGTCTCAAGGATACCCGCTCTTGCACCACCGATGGCAAGGCCGTATGCCAGAGCTTTGTCAAGCGCTTTTCCTGTGTAATCCTGCTCTACGGCTACCAGACACGGAGTTCCTTTTCCTGCCTGATACTCGCTTCTTACCGTGTGTCCCGGAGCCTTTGGAGCGATCATCGTAACGTCCACGTTTGCCGGCGGAACGATCTGTCCGAAGTGGATGTTGAATCCATGCGCGAACATGAGCATATTTCCTTCCTCAAGATTCGGCTCGATATCATTCTTATACAAAGCAGCCTGTTTCTCGTCATTGATCAGAATCATGATAATGTCTGCTTTCTTTGCCGCCTCTGCCGCGGTATACACTTCAAATCCCTGTGCCACTGCCTTATCCCATGAACGGCTTCCCTCATACAGACCGATCACGACATTGCATCCGGATTCCTTTAAGTTCAGCGCGTGCGCGTGACCCTGGCTTCCGTAGCCAATGATCGCGATCGTCTTTCCTTCCAGAAGGGAAAGGTTACAGTCTTCCTGATAATAAATTTTTGCTGCCATTTTGTATTCCTCCTACCTGATTAGATTAAAAATATGCTACATCCTTGCTTCCTCTGGAAAGTCCCGTGATCCCGGTTCTTGCAAGTTCCAGAATCTCGTATCCTTTCAGAAGATTGAGGAAAGCTTCCAGTTTGCTCTGAGTTCCCGTGAGTTCGACAATAAGAGAGTCCTCTTCCACATCCACGATCTTTGCCCGGAAGATATCCGCCACGGAGATGATCTCACCCCGCTGAGCAGCGCTGGCACGGAGCTTCACCATAATCAGTTCACGGCATACAGACTCTCCGTCTTTTAACACTTTGATATCCACCACATCTTCCAGCTTTCTGACCTGTTTCTCTATCTGGGACAAGATCAACTCATCTCCTGAGGACACGACCGTGATCCTTGTAAATCTAGGATCTGCCGTCATTCCTGCGGTGATGCTGTCAATACTGTATCCGCGGCGGCTGAACAGCCCTGATATGCGGCTTAAGACGCCGGGATTATTGTCTACGAGTAATGAAAATACCTGACTTCTCATCGTTTTCTCCCTTTCTCACTCAAAAACAGAGCGCAATCTGTTTTCTCTTTAATTAGATTATCACCTGAGTCATTCTTTGTCAAGATGAATCTTCTCTTGCTTTATCTCTGTTCTGCGATCCGCTCTGCCAGATCGTTTAAATACACCCACCGCTCTGTCTTCTCATCCAGAGACGTCTGCACTTTCTCCTGCTCTTCCAACAGTTCCTTTAATTTTACAGAGTTTGTGGCATTGGCGTCGATCTGGCGCCCGATCTTCTCAAGTTTTCCCTCCAGTGCGGCAATCTCATCATCAATGGTTTCATATTCCCGCTGCTCCTTATAGGAAAACTTCAGTTTCTGGGGCGCGTGCTGCCTCCAGTCTTTTGCCCCTTTCTTTGCGTTGTTATTTCTTTCCTGTTCCGCACCGGAGTCAGAGCCGGGGGTTATCTTCTGCCTTACGACATCATTTTCCGTAATCAGCTTTCTTTTCTTCTTCGACTCCAGATAGTCCGTATAACCGCCTTCATACTGGACCACATGCCCGTCTCCATCCAGTTCCAAAATTCGGTCCGCGATATTATCCAGAAAATACCGGTCGTGAGATACAGCAATCACGATACCCACGAAGGAATTCAGATAGTCCTCCAGTATGGTCAGCGTCGGAATATCCAGATTGTTCCCTGGCTCGTCGATCAGGAGGACGTTGGCGTTCTCCGCCAAAACACCCAAGAGATAAAGCCGGCGCTTCTCACCGCCGGAGAGCTTTCCGATGGGCGCATACTGCATATCCGGCGTGAACAGGAACCGTTCCAGAAGCGCGGAGGCGCTGATCTTTCCGTCACGAGTGGTAATATACTCTGCAATATCCTTCACATAGTCAATAACCCTCTGAGTGTCATTCATATGCTGTTCTTCTTGGGCAAAGTATCCGATGCGGATCGTCTCACCCACCTCGATCTTCCCGGAATCTGGCTGTTCCAGTCCTGCCAGCATCCTCATGACCGTAGACTTCCCACATCCGTTCGGACCAATGATTCCAATCCTCTGGTTCCTAAGCACGATGTAACTGTAATCTTGAAGTATCCTTTTCTCACCATAGCTTTTGCTCACACGATGAAGTTCGATAGTCTTCTTTCCCATACGGGTCTCCACGGAATCCAGTTCTACTGTCTGATCCGCCTGAGGCGCCTGCGCGTTTTTTAGTGCCTCCATGCGTTCCAGTCTGGCGCGCTGCTTTGTTGTACGGGCGCGGCATCCCCGCTTCGCCCACTCCATCTCCATCCGCAGGATGCTCTGACGCTTCCGCTCGGAGGCAAGTTCCATCTCCTCCCTCGCTGCCTTTAGTTCGAGAAATCCCGAATAATCTGCATCATATCCGTACATTTTCCCATGACTGATCTCAAGGATACGGTTCGTGACACGATCAAGAAAATACCGGTCATGGGTCACCATCAGCACAGTGCCCCGATAAGCCCTTAAATACTCTTCCAGCCAGTTTATCATGGCTTCATCCAGATGGTTTGTAGGCTCGTCCAGTAAAAGCACGTCAAAATCCTTTGCCAGCGTCTTTGCCAGCACCAGCCGGCGTTTCTGTCCGCCTGAGAGAGCATCCGTCTTCTGATCAAAGTCCGTAATGCCAAACTCCATCAGATTGCTCTCCACCTGCCAGTCTTCGGTGTCTCCGTTTCCCAACGCATAGGACCGGATATCCGTTCCCTCAGAAAATACCGGGTTCTGCGGAATGTAAGCGATCTTCAGCCCGTTCTGACGGACGATCTGCCCCTTGTCCGGCATTTCCTCTCCTGCCACCATCTTAAGCAAGGTGGATTTCCCCGTACCGTTGATCCCTACGATACCGATCTTGTCACCCTGCTGGACGCCAAAAGAAGCGTCGTCGTAGATCGTCTTTCCCCCGTAGATTTTGCTGATATGCTCGATATTGATGATATTCATAAAATAAAAACTCCTCACAAATCTGCTTTTGAACATTCTCGCAGAGTTTGTCAGGAGTTGTCAAGTACGAGTTCTCTACAGTATTGTTTCATGGCCATAGTATTATTTTTATATTTTAACTATAGCATTGTTCTTTCTTCTTCTCACACACTCGGACAGCAATCACTACCATCAGACTGATGATAAGCAGAAAGTAGAAGTTAATCCCGCGGCTTACCAGCATGGAAGGAATCAGATATGCCCCGGTAAACACATGGGCGAAGACCGCCTGATACATCAGCTCCGTGATTCCCTGCGCTCCCGGGAGAGGCAGCATGTCCACTGCAATGTATACAGCCGCCTGAAGAATGATAATCTGCATCGCGCCCGAACCTTTCAGCCCAAATCCCAGATATACCATGTAGGTAAGGACGAACACGCTCATTCTCTGAAGAACTGTCACAAAAACTATAAAACCCAGTTTCCTTCCGTGCCCCTTTAACCACATCACCGCATTCTGGTAGCTGTCAATAAATCCTCTGATTTTTCCCTCTCGTTCTATCGAGGGCTTCCATACCTTCATACGGATTAAAAGCTTCTCAAAAAACAGCGCAGCGCTCAACATTACTTTCGGGAATAGCATGACGCCCAGAATCAATATAACAAGGAGCACATTCAGCAAAAGTCCCAGAAGATACAGCGCGAAATATCTCCCCAGCTGGTCTCTGAGAGGGTGGAGCCAGAACAGTAAGATCCCAAAGCCCATGACGACAAGCACGAACTTATAGACCACTGCCACGGTCATGAGTACCACTGTACTGTCAGACCCGCGGTTTCCGTCCTTATTCATGTAGTAGAGCTGAACCGGCTGCCCACCTGTGGCCGATGGAGTGATGCCTGAATAGAAGAATCCGATAAAGGAATACTGAATACATCGGAACAGGGAACTTGCACGCTCTCCGTCCTTTTTTGCCTTCATAGACCGAAGGAGATACCAGATCATATAACCTTCCGCGCATACGAAGAATACCGCGAATCCCACAGCCGGGATTAGATAGAAAGGCGACATTCTTCTCATAGCCTGCCCGATCTGCGCCAGATCTCGCCCACTAAGCAGCGCATAGAAGGTCAGCAACATAATTACAAGAAATAAGACGATCTGAAGCACCCGTTTCTTAACGTCCATAATTTATCCCCCACTTCAGTACATTTTTGATATAGGCGATGCTTTTGATATAAGCGGAGCCGGCATATGACGTTAACATCGGACGAAACACCGGCCTTTTCCAGAAATCAGGAGTCTTCCCCTGCATACCGGCCAGCTCATAGAGACTTCCCTCAAAGATGGTTTCTTTTCCCTTGTACTCGTAGAAATCTTTTGGGGTTACAAGTGAAAAATGCTTGTCGAATCTGCAGATTCCTGCTTCCCCTAGAATCTTGGCTGCATAGGAAGAACAAGTATAGTGATTTTTCTGGTAAAATGGTTTCCCCATCAGAATAAACGGAAGGCCAAGTATTGTGTAATGATAGCGGAACCTGTGTCTCATCGCTTCTTTTAACTGTTGTTCCACATATTTTTTTTGCTCTGCTGTACACTCAATACTGCACACCATATAATCTGCTCCCGGAAAAGCTCGCAGGATCTTTTCCTTATCCTCCCGCTCGAATCCAGCAAACAGCGGAACCGACGGATGCCTGCGCCCAATACTGTACGCCTCCTCAAGATCCGGGTCAAGCCCGATTGCTACATGAATATATTTCTGTTTTATGACTTTTCTTATAATCCCGGCGAACAGTCCCGGCGTATCCACAAATGCCATGTATATTTGCGCCATGTTATATGTCTCCCCCTTATCTATTCTATTGAAACTGATAAATTTTCCTCGCAAAACGGTATCCGCCCAGCGTAAGGGTCCCCCCTAAGCGCCCCGGCAGGTACGTCAGCCCACTCAGCGTCGAATACCGCAGACGGTAGTAAAGCGCCGAGTTGTATGCCCGGATATTCTCCCACATATTCCTTCGTTTTGCTCTCGCCGCTTCTGTCTTGATCAAAAGCAGATGAATCGAAGAAATGGACAGCATAATAGAAATATTTCGCGTCATGTAGGAGGCCAGCTTCGGATATTGTTCTTTCACAGCTTTAAGATCCACACTGCGCGCCACTAGTTCTGTTACCCGTATTTGCTGATCGATCCGCTTCATCAGCACTTTCTCGTTTACCGACTGATCTTCCCTGCCCAGATAGTAGTGATACAGATCAATATCCATATAGTAGATTTGTTCTACATACGGCAGTGGCTGATAGGAAAAAAGGTTGTCCACATAGAATGTATGTTCCGGAAGCTTCACCCCGGATCTTCTTAGAACCTCTGTCCGAAACATAAGCGAGTGCATAATTAGATACTGAGACGGCCGGAATCTCCCGATGTCATTCCACGTGCACATCTTCTCTTTCGGGAATATATTCCGGTAATCCATCGCCCGGCTTGTACCCTCATCCAGATGGTCATACACATAGTTGCATACAAAGAGATCTGGAATCGCTTGATCGTAAAGGTACTCCTTTTCCCCACATAAAGTTTTTATACGCTCAAGAAGCTTCCTGTAGGCCTCCTCGTCCAGCCAGTCGTCCGAATCTACAACTTTGTAATACACTCCCTGCGCCAGTTCCAATCCTTTGTTCACGCCGGAGCCATGACCGCCGTTCTTTTTATGTACTGCGCGGACGATATCCGGGTATTTTAATTGATATTCGTCCGCGATCTTAGCCGTACCGTCTGTAGATCCGTCGTCAATCAGGATAACCTCCACGTCTTTTCCACCCGTAAGCAATGTATCAATGCACCTTCTCATATAACCCTCTGAATTGTAGCATGGCACTGCAAACGTAATGTATTTCATAGTTCATCTTCCTCCTGTGTATTGGTATCTTTCCATTCATTCCTTATACATTTCTCATTTTACTAACAAATTGTAAAAAAGCAATCTTAAGATAACTACAATATAATTCTTAAGATTTTGAAAAGATTTACACAACGATGCTGAAAGATGGCATATACGACTCTATTCTCTGCCCAATTTAAGCAGCGCGCGGTCCGCAGCGCTCCACACCTCCGATACGGCGAACAATACCGCTCCGATGGGAACTACGATCAAAATTAAAAGTGCAAGCATAACCCAGCTCAATGCTCTTCCGATCCTTCTTTTCATTATCCATTCCTCCTCGCCATGATAGAAATTTCACTGTCTGCATATTTTCTAATTTAAATATTTTTTGTATGCATATTCATAGTACCAAAGCCGGAGGCTTCCCCGCCATTTTGCGGGCTTACATTTGCCTCTGTCCGGCTTACACTTTTGTAAGGCGTCACCTGAAAAGTGAAATCTTTTTTAAATTTTATGGGTACGGCTTGAGAAAAAATGAGAAAAGTTATAACATAAGGGAGATTTTTTGATGGGATATTATCGGGAAATGAGGTGGATCCATGACATACAGAAAAGATATCTCAGATGTATTTGACGATGATTTTGAAGTGATATACGAAGATGATGAAGACAACTGGGGCTATGACGATATAAGAGCTGTCGATGGCGGCTATGAAGATACAGAATATGAAGACGGTACAGATTCACGCCGCTCAAAGCAGAGCGAACCGCCGCGGAAGGCTGCGCGGTATAATACTGACGAGTACGATGTCCCTCCGCGCCGCGCGGAAAAGCGCAGAAAGAAACGAGGCGTCCCTCTCGCCGCGCCGATTCGAAAGGGCGGACGTGTCCTCTCACGGGTCACATCCGCACTCATTCGCTGTCTTACCGCCGTTATCATCCTTGCCACCACAGCCTATGTGACATACACTTTCTGGAGAGCAAGCACACCGTACGGGGATGTCTCGGAATCAGTCCGCACGAGAGAAATGTCCATGACGCTGGCCGCGTACTTAAGCGTCGCGGCTATTTTCATCCTCTCGGAATTTATCGCCCTTCTCTGGTCCATGACAAGGACACGGGTGAGGGATGGCTATGACTCATGGAAGGAGGATACCGGGCGGGGACTTGTTTCTTTTATTGTCGTGTTCGGAACCTCCTACCTGTCGTTCCTTCTCTACCGCTTCATCCCCGAAGCGCCGGAGGTTCTGTACGGATTAAAAGGAGCTTTGGACGTATACGGTTCCATGCACAATGTCCTTCTTGGATTATGCACCGCAGGCGTCATCTCCTGCCTTGTGCGGAAATATTTCTAAAGCCCGGCTGATTTTTAAGAAACTTTATAAAAACAATTTCTTCAGGCTCTCTTCATAGGGAGCCTTTGCAATGCCGTGCTCTGTCACAATTCCCGATATCAGTTCATGATCGGTAATGTCAAACGCCGGATTATAGCACGGTATCTCTGCAGGAGTCATCTGCTCCTTATAAAATTTGGAGCGTATTTCCTCTTCCGGGCGAAGTTCGATCGGGATGTCGCGCCCTGAAGGGCAGTTCATGTCGATAGTCGACGTCGGACCCAGAACATAGAAAGGGATGCCGTAATGTTTCGCAAGGACAGCCACTGTGCTCGTTCCGATCTTATTGGCGGTGTCGCCGTTTGCCGCAATGCGGTCGCAGCCCACAAAGCACGCGTCTATCCATCCGTTTTTCATGACAACGCCCGCCATGTTATCACAGATGAGCGTCACATCAATCCCGCCCTTATACAGTTCATACGCCGTTAGTCTTGCTCCCTGAAGAAGCGGTCTTGTCTCATCGGCAAACACCCGGAAATTCATCCCTCTTTCCTTCCCGAGAAACAATGGTCCCAGAGCGGTTCCATATCCCGACGTTGCCAGAGGCCCGGCATTACAGTGCGTAAGAATCCCCGCGCCGTCCTTAATGAGCGTAAGCCCGTGTTCCGAGATAGCCCGGCACATCATGACATCTTCCCTCTGTATGCTGTAGCTCTCATCAAACAGGGCTTCTTTAATTTTCTCCACTTTCAGAGCGCTGTTCTTTATTACGGTCTGCTCCATCCGGTTAAGCGCCCAGCTTAAATTGACAGCCGTAGGACGCGACGACTCCAGATATGTCTTATAGTTCCTGAATTGCATCAGGAACTCTCCGTAATCCTCTGTCTGAATTTTTCCCGCAAGAACGGCAATTCCGTACGCCGCACAGATTCCAATGGCCGGAGCGCCCCGCACCTTAAGCCTCAATATCGCGTCGTAGATTTCTTCCGCCGTGCGAAGTTCCAAATATTCCTCCCTGCCCGGAAGCTTGGTCTGATCAATAATGATCACGGCGCTTCGGTCGCCGCTCAGTCTTACGTTTGTGACCTTTTTCATTTCCTTTTCAACATTCCACATCTCTGCCATACTGAATGCTCCTTTCATTTTTCCGGTTTCTCTATCCGTATCTTCACAAGACTGTCCGCCTGCCTGCCTAAATGCCCCTTATAGCTTATCCCTCTGTAACGTCGTATCTGCTGTTCCGTTCGTCCCATCTGTCCTGCCACCTGACGGGCGGATGCCCCGTACGCGAACAGATTGAAGGCGCAACAGTTCCTGACCGCCTCGGCACTGTAATTTGGCACTCCTGCCTTCGCACAGAGCTTTTTCATCATACGGCTGACATACATGGTATTGAGCCGCCTTCCGCTCCGGTTATAAAAAAAACTCGGATATTTCTCCCTCTGTTCCATATAATCCATTAAAATCTCCCAAGCATCTTTGGGAATGTAACACGGTTCCTCCCGGCCAGAAAGCAGCGCAAACGAATCCTCACCGTATATCACAAAATCCTCTTCCCTGTTAAGAGCCGCGATTTCTGTGGAGGCAAGTCCCGCGCGGTACATCAGTGTCAGAATCGTATACTCCATTTGATTGTCTGAGGCAGCATCAAGGAGCCTGTCCATATCTTCTACCGGCACGGACCGGGCAAGCTTTCGCTCCTTCTCCATATGCTTCAGATAAGGATAGAAAAAGTCTCTTGGTCCCCTGTTCTCGCCCTGTTCCTCCAGAAACTGCGCAAAGGAATGAAGTTCGCGGAATTTTTTCGTAACGGTAAGGGGACTGATCTCTCCACTTCCTGCGCGTTCTTTCATAAATCCATAATAACGCCTCACATCCTTCTCTGTCACGTCCCTGAAGCTTTTTTTACAGAATCGGCAGAATTCTCCGATATCCGACCTGTAAGAAGCCTCCGTCGAGCTGCTCTTAAACTGTTTTCGAAATAAATCCCATAGTTTTGAATCGGCAAATTCTATGTTCGTGTTCTGGTGCATCCGGCTGGCCCCCTTCCTTGTACGATCCACTTTCTAAAATGTTATTCGTATTATTCATACTATAACATTTTGTAAAGAATAATGCAATAGAAAGACAGCCGATCCGAAGAAAATACTATTGTGTGGTTTTCTTCGGATCGGCTGTCTTATTCCTGATCTTTTCTGCCTGATTTCTTCTGCATGATCTACTCTGCCCGTGATGCCGCCTCTCTTTTGCCGTGGCTGTGGAACTGCACGAACCCTGTCCTGCCAAGAGCAATCATTACCGACGGGATCAGCACAAGCTGGATGATAATGCCGGGAACAGCGTTGAAAAACGCCCCTGCCAGAAACATTTTCATCGTAAAAGCACCGCCGGATACGCCGAGCAGTATCATCTGCACTACTGCCCACACAAGACGTCCTGCTATCATGGCAGCGATGAGTGCACGGTAGAGGGATACGATACATTTCCACCGTGAAGCGGAATACACCAGACCGATCACCAGCCCGTATGTCATCATCTCAAACGCCATCGCCACTCCCGTAGGGAACAGCACCGGCATCCCGAATACCATGTAGCGGATAAACGGCAGTATAAATCCCAGCGCCGCTCCGTACTGCCACCCGCAGATCACCCCGCACAAAAGCACCGGGATGTGCATGGGGAGCATCATGTTCCCAATCTGCGGAATCTGCCCTGTCAGAAACGGGAGCAGCATACCGACTGCAAGAAACATTGCGGAAAGCGTCAGATTTTTCGTTGTTTTACTCATAGTCTATTATCCTTTCTAATGTCCCGCCTTACGCGTTTAATTTCTCTGTGAAATCCGCCATTGCCTCTGAGATCTTGATCTGCTGGGGACAGACTGCCTCACAGCTTCTGCATCCCACGCAGGCGGACGGTTTTTTATCTTCAGGATAGGAAGAGAGCGCCATGGGCGCAATGAATCCGCCCTCCGTAAAATTGTGCTCATTATAAAGCGCCAGAAGCTCTGGTATATCAAGTCCTTGAGGACAGTGGCTGATACAATACCGGCAGGCAGTACAAGGCAAGACCTTCCTGCCAAGCATATCCTCAGCAATAGACATCAGCGTCTTCATTTCCTGCTCATTGAGTGGTTTGTCCTCTTCGTATGTACGGATATTTGCCTTGAGCTGATCCATGTTGGACATTCCCGATAGCACCATCTTCACTTCTGGAATTGTCTGGAGGAAGCGGAATGCCCAAGCAGGAATTTCTTCCTCCGGTCTGAGGGCTTTTAACTGCACCTCATATTTTTCTTCGAGAGAAGCAAGTCTCCCTCCCCTTAAGGGTTCCATCACCCATACCGGGATGTTGTATTTTTTCAATAACTCCGCCTTTTCCTTGGCATCTTGAAAACTCCAGTCCAGATAGTTAATCTGCAGCTGACCGAACTCCATATCTTTCCCATATGCATCAAGGAAACGCTTGATCACTTCACGGCTTCCATGGGCGGAAAAACCAAGGTGACGGATCTTGCCCGCTTCCTTTTGCTTCACCAGATAATCCCGAATCCCGTACTTCTCATCCAGATAATAGTCGATATTCATCTCACAGACATTGTGGAACAGGTAAAAATCAAAATACTCTACCTGACATTTTTCCAGCTGCTTCTCAAAGATCTCCTCCACTTTATCCATGTTGGAAAGATCATATCCGGGGAATTTGGACGCCAGATAGAACTTCTCCCGCGGATAATTTTTGAGGATACGTCCCATCGCCAGCTCTGACTGCCCGCCATGGTATCCCCATGCGGTGTCGTAGTAGTTGATGCCGTTCTCCATGGCGTACTCAACCATCTTGGCGGCAGCGGCCTCGTCAATCTTGGAATCATCGCCGCCGATCACTGGAAGACGCATCGCGCCCAACCCAAGCCCTGAGAGCTGTAGCTTGTGAAAATCTCTGTAAACCATACCGATCCCCTTCTTTCTATGTCCATATTCACTTATTTGATATCCAGCTGCGGAGGTTCGTCCAGATGCTCGGATACATATTTCCCATTCTTTTTCCTCTGTCTGACACACTCTGTCAGAAGATACTCGATCTGACCGTTGACAGACCGAAAATCATCCTCCGCCCACGCCGCTATGGCGTCATACAGTTTTTCCGAGAGCCTGAGCGGAATCTGTTTTTTCCCGTTATCAGCCATAAGCAATCCGCTCCTTTATCAATACAGGCTTCCAGAATTCACGATTGGCTGGGCGTCTCTGTTCCCACAGAGCACAACAAGCAGATTGGACACCATAGCCGCTTTCCTCTCTTCATCCAGTTCCACGACTCCATTTTGGCTTAGACGGTCAAGAGCCATCTCCACCATGCCCACTGCTCCGTCCACGATCATCTTTCTCGCATCGATAACTGCTGAAGCCTGCTGTCTCTGAAGCATCACTGCTGCAATCTCCGGAGCGTATGCAAGATATGTGATTCGCGCCTCCACGATCTCCAGTCCGGCCTCATCCACTCGTCTCTGAATCTCGTCCCGGATTCTTCCCGCTACCACTTCACTGGAACCCCTAAGGCTTCCCTCATCCGCGATTCCGTCACCTGTCGTATCCACATTCGGAGCCACATCATAGGGATAGATCCTCACAATATTGCGCAGAGCTGTGTCGCACTGCAGGGAAAGATATTCCTTGTAATTATCTACGTGGAACACTGCTTTTGCCGTATCAACCACACGCCACATAACCGCAATCCCGATCTCCACCGGGTTTCCGAGACAGTCATTGATCTTCTGGCGGTTATTGTTCAACGTCATGATCTTCAATGAAATCTTTTTTCCGTTCCCGGTTGTGTCAACCTCTGTCTTTCCCACACTAAAGCCAAGGGAAAGTACGGATTTTGCTGATTTATTATCCACATCCCCGCTCTGGTTTAGATGTGTGTCCGCGGCCGGATTTACACTGGTACAGAAGGGGTTGATAAAATAGAACCCGTCTCCTTTTAGGGTTCCCACATACTTACCAAACAGAGTGAGAACCAGAGCTTCCTGCGGCTTAAGCACTTTCAGCCCGCAGTATGGGATCCAGCCGAGGCACAGCCATATAATACTGATCACAAGAAGCGCCGGGTTTGCTCCGTCTCCTATCATCATACCGCCGAATATACAGCCTGCCACAGCCGCCAGATACAACAGCGTTGTCAGTATAAGTACAAGCATACCGTTTTTCCTGTTAGACAAAATCTTCTCTTCCATTGTATTCCTCCCTATGCAGAAATATTTCTTTTTGATATCGTTATGATATCATAATATTTATCAAATGTAAAGAGAAGTTTCTATGTCTCTTCAGATAAATCGCACGGCCGATAAAGAGTAATCTTATCTGATAAAACTTGTCTTGCACGGCGCCTCTTTCTCGGGAAGCCCGTATTCCTTTTTTCCGAGGGCAATGCTCTTCATGAGAAATGCCATGTTCCGCGCCAGTGTGCGCATCATCTGGAGGCCTTCCTCATCCTGTTCTGCCTCTCCTTGAGCCGCCCCATGTATTCCATTCCAATACTGCCCGGAAGCCACCGGCATGCCCGAGATGGTGAAATACTTGTTCAGCTCATCAAAAGTCGCCGTCAGCCCGCCTCTTCTCGCCGCCGCGACACAGGCGCCTACTTTCATGCTCTTATCCACTGGGGCACTGTAGAACAAGCGATCAAGGAACGCTACCAGCGTCGCATTTGCCGAAGCGTAATAAACCGGGCTTCCCACAACCAGCCCGTCACACTCGGCAAATTTCGGCGCAGTCTCATTCACCACGTCGTCGAACACACACTTTTTATTCTTCGCACATGAACCGCAGGCAATACAACCTCTCACAGCCTGATTTCCCACATGTACGATCTCTGTCTCGATTCCTTCCCCGGCAAAAATCTTCTCCATCTCATGGAGAGCAATATACGTATTCCCGTTTTTTCGGGGACTCCCGTTAATCATCAACACTTTCATGCTCATCCCTCTTTTCTATCTCTGTTTTGATGAAAGAATAGAGAGAATGGCGTCTGATCCCATTCTCTCTATCTGAAGTATCTTTTAAATTCTGCCTCAGGCAGTTTACTGACAGCGTACCGACGTCTCTTAGAACTTGCCTTCCTTTGCCGCTTCCTCGATGGAAACCGCCACTGCAACAGTCATACCAACCATCGGGTTGTTTCCTGCGCCGATCAGGCCCATCATCTCAACGTGAGCCGGAACGGAGGAAGAACCTGCGAACTGTGCGTCAGAGTGCATGCGTCCAAGAGTATCTGTCATACCGTAGGAAGCCGGTCCTGCCGCCATGTTGTCCGGATGAAGTGTACGTCCTGTACCACCGCCGGAAGCAACAGAGAAGTATTTCTTTCCTGCCTCTACACACTCTTTCTTGTATGTGCCTGCTACCGGATGCTGGAAGCGTGTCGGGTTCGTGGAGTTACCTGTGATGGACACGTCAACTCCCTCTTTCCACATGATAGCAACACCTTCGCGCACGTCGTTTGCTCCATAGCAGTTTACTTTGGAACGAAGCCCGTCAGAGTAAGCTGTGCGGGAAACTTCTTTAAGTTCTCCTGTATAGTAGTCGTACTCTGTCTGAACATATGTAAATCCGTTGATTCTGGAGATAATCTTGGCAGCGTCTTTTCCAAGACCATTTAAGATAACGCGGAGAGGTTTCTTACGAACCTTGTTTGCCTTCTCTGCGATACCGATCGCTCCCTCTGCCGCTGCGAATGATTCGTGGCCTGCAAGAAATGCGAAGCAGTCCGTCTCCTCCTCGAGAAGCATCTTCCCAAGGTTTCCGTGTCCAAGACCTACTTTACGCTGGTCAGCGACAGATCCCGGGATGCAGAAAGCCTGAAGGCCCTCGCCGATTGCCGCAGCAGCGTCCGCCGCTCTTGTGCATCCTTTCTTAATGGCAATCGCCGCGCCTGTGATGTAAGCCCAGCACGCATTCTCAAAGCAGATCGGCTGAATGCCTTTGATCTGGTTGTAAACGTCCAGTCCGGCGTCTTTTGTAATCTTCTCAGCTTCTTCAAGTGAAGCGATGCCGTAGCTGTTTAAAACTTCATTGATTTTATCAATTCTTCTTTCATAAGATTCAAATAAAGCCATTTATATATCCTCCTGATTATTTACCTTCTCTCGAGATTCTACTCTTTACGCGGATCGATGATCTTCGCTGCGTCAGCGACACGTCCATACTGTCCTTTTGCTTTCTCCCAAGCATCGTTCGGCGTATCGCCCGCTTTGATGAAGTCTGTGAATTTTCCAAGGCTTACGAACTGATATCCGATGATCTCATTGTTCTCATCAAGAGCGATGCCTGTTACATAACCCTCTGCCATCTCAAGGTAACGAGGACCTTTTGCAAGTGTACCGTACATAGTACCAACCTGAGAGCGGAGTCCTTTACCAAGATCCTCCAGTCCTGCTCCGATTGGAAGCCCGTCCTCAGAAAATGCGCTCTGAGTTCTTCCGTATACAATCTGAAGGAACAGTTCTCTCATTGCTGTATTGATTGCATCACAGACAAGGTCTGTGTTCAATGCCTCTAAAATAGTCTTACCCGGAAGGATCTCAGACGCCATAGCTGCGGAATGCGTCATTCCAGAGCATCCGATTGTCTCAACCAGTGCCTCCTGAATAATACCATCTTTAACGTTCAGTGTCAGTTTGCAGGCTCCCTGCTGAGGCGCGCACCAGCCTACGCCGTGTGTCAGGCCGGAAATATCCTTGATCTCTTTAGCCTGTACCCATTTCGCCTCCTCCGGGATTGGAGCTGGTCCGTGATTCGCGCCCTGCGCTACCGGACACATCATTTCTACTTCATGTGAATAAATCATGTTAAAACTCCTTTCAATATGTATGATTTTCTTCTACATACAGCACACGATTCCGCACAAAAACCGACAGTCCTGTTCTTGTGCTGCCCGGAACACGGACTGTCTGTGCGACATCGATCCTCCGCCACCTGCCGCGGGAAATCTTTCTGTACTATATATGAATTATTTTCTCATAATTTACACCATTCGTCAATCATCTCTTTCGTCTTTTGGGGGATTCTGCCATGTCATTTAAGCACTGTACTAACAGCAAAAGCGCCTCCTCCACAGTGCGAAGCCTGTTTTCCCTCCGGTTTCCCGCAAACCGAAACTCCTTCACGGTTGTCTCTCCTTGCAGATAACATCCGATGTACACCAGCCCCACGGGCTTCTCTGCCGTTCCGCCTCCCGGACCTGCGATCCCGGTCGAGCTTAGGGCCGCGTCAGCGCCTGCTGCCTTTGCCGCGCCTGCTGCCATCTCCTTTGCTGTCTGCTCACTGACCGCTCCGTATGTCTCTAACGTCTCATGCCGCACGCCCACAAGACGCTCTTTGGCTTCGTTGGAATAAGTCACATAGCCCTCGTTTAGTACTTCCGACGCTCCCGGGACATTTACAAGAGTTCCCGCGATCAGCCCGCCTGTACAGGACTCTGCTGTGGTGACAGTCAGTTTTTTCTCTGCCAGAAGTTCCACCGCTTTTTCCTCAAGAGATTTTTCTGACGCAGTTTTTTCTTTCAAATACCATTCAAGATACATACGACCGCTCCTGCTTCCTACATTCCGCCCTGTGTGAGCACTTGCTTATTTTTCCATACATAGTCGGCAAGAGAGATCAGGGTCAGGGCCACGGCAATCCAGATCAGCACCGTGCCGATCAAATCGAATACTCCTCCAAAATCCGCAATCAGCACAATAATCATCGCCATCTGAAACACGGTCTTAAACTTGCCCCAGTAGCTTGCAGCAATGACGATACCATTGTCCGAAGCCACAAGACGGAACCCGCTGATGATAAATTCACGGGCGATGATCACGATAACTACCGCCGCATCCAGTTTTCCCAGAGGGATCAGGCAGATCATGGCGGAGCAAACAAGCAGTTTATCTGCCAATGGATCCATAAATTTTCCGAAATTGGTCACAAGATGATATTTTCTCGCGATCTTGCCGTCCAGCATATCCGTCAGGCTTGCTATGACAAAAAGAGCCAGAGCGATCCATTTGTTCGCGGCGCCTCCCACATCCGTGAGCATAAAAAATACGAAAAACGGCACCATAATTACCCGAAGTACAGTCAGCTTATTTGGTAAATTCATAATAATTCTCCTATCAGATCGTAATCTAACGCCCCGGTCACTTTTACTCTTGCGAAGTCACCGGACAAAAGTTGCTCATCTGTGTTAATAAAGATCAGCCCGTCCACATTCGGGGCATCCCGGTATGTCCGCCCCACATAGGCATTTTCGTCGGCCACCTTGCCCTCGATCATAACAAGCATTTCCCTGCCTATGAGGTTCTGCGCGTTTTCAAAAACAATATCCTGCTGAAGCTCCATCAAGTCCGCCTGCCGCTCTTCTTTAACTTTCTCATCGATCTGATCCGGCATCACCGCGGCGGGAGTATCTTCCTCAGGCGAGTAGGTGAACACACCAAGACGGTCAAACTGCATGATGTTGATAAACTCCATCAGCTCCTCATGTTGTTCATCTGTCTCTCCGGGAAAGCCTGTAATGAGCGTCGTACGCAGACAGATATCAGGGATCTCTTTTCTGAGTTTCCCAATGATGTCTGTAAGCTCCTGCTTTGTGGTCCTGCGTCCCATCCTCTTTAGCACCTCATCGCTTGCATGCTGGATGGGAAGATCGAGGTAATTGCAGATCTTTGGTTCCTCTTTCATCACCTGAATGAGCTCATCCGTGATCTCTTCCGGGTAACAGTAAAGGATTCGTATCCAATGGATTCCGCTGATCCTGCACAGTTCTTTGAGCAGTTTGTGCAGAGATTTTTCTCCGTAAATGTCTTTCCCGTACAGGGTCGTCTCCTGGGCTACAAGGATCAGTTCTTTTACCCCCTGTCTGGCCAGCTCTTCCGCTTCTTTTATGAGGCGCTCCATTGGAACGCTGCGGAAATTTCCCCTGACCTTCGGGATGATACAGTAAGTGCAGTGCTTATCACATCCCTCCGCAATCTTTAGATAGGCGAAATGCCCGCCTGTAGTCACTAAACGTTTTGTCTCCGGCAGGGGAAGCGCCTGAATATCTTCCATGATTACCGAGTGTTTCCCCATAAGGGCCGCGTCCACCGCGTCCAGTATCTTATCATAGGCGGTTGTGCCCAGCACCTCGTCCACCTCAGGAATCTCATCCAAGATCTCCTGCCTGTAGCGCTGCGCAAGACACCCTGTCACAATGAGCGCCTTGATCTTTCCCTCTTTCTTGTATTCTGCCATCTCAAGGATGTTCTGGATACTCTCTTCCTTCGCGTCATGGATAAAACAGCAGGTATTGACGATAATAATATCCGCCTGTGCCTCATCGTCTGTCATCTCGTAACCGCGGGATGCCAGAAGTCCGAGCATAACTTCAGTATCCACCAGATTCTTATCGCATCCAAGAGAGATAAACAAGATTTTCATATCTTTCCTCCAATCGTGTATTCTGCTTTCTGTTCTGCCAGAAAAGGGCAGATACCACATGTGCATCTGCCCTGCTTCTTGCTATTCCTCTTCTGTGTTCTCAGCCATGATCTTTAGTTTTCCCTCATTGAGTTCTTCGATGGCAACAGAAAGCGGCTTCTCGCCCTCCTTCACATCAACCAGCGGAAGGTCTCCTGCGATCAGCTGTCTAGCGCGCTTCGAGGTCGCCATCACAATGGAGTAACGGCTATTGACAATCTTGGAATCTCCCTCCTCAACGTCTTTGTTTACCACTTTCATCAAATCTGTATAAGACGGATGCAGCATACTTGGTTGTCTCCTTTCATTTTTCCTTGATCTGCCTATATTGTGCGGCATAACCGTACACTTTAACGGCGCTTCAGTTTTTCCAAGTCTTCTTTTATCTCTTTTATAAACACTTCATTGCGGAAGCTTCTGTGATGTTCCCCGCGGATGATTTCGTGCATCTGGCTGACACACGCTTCCAGCTCATCGTTAACAATCAGGTAGTCGTAACTGTCCATACCCTCCGCCTCCTCACAGGCGCGGTCAAGTCTGGATCTAATCACATCCATTGTCTCTGTCCCTCTGCCCACGAGACGCTTCTCAAGCTCTGCGGCGTTGGGCGGTGTGACGAACAAAAGAAGCGTGTCCGGGAAAGCCTGCTTTACTTTCAGAGCTCCCTGAATCTCGATCTCAAGGATTACATCCTTCCCCTCGTCAAGCTTCTGTTCTACATATACCCGCGGTGTTCCATAGTAATTTTCCACGTATCTAGCATACTCTATCAATTCGCCTTTGACAATCATTTTTTCAAATTCATCTTTTGAGATGAAAAAATATTCCCTGCCATGCTCTTCCCCCTTGCGGGGAGCCCGGGTTGTCGCCGATATGGACAGCGCGTATGTATCCGGGTACTGTGACAGAAGCCTCTTCATAAGGGTGCCCTTCCCGGACCCGGAAAAACCGGACACAACAATTAAAATCCCTTTTCTTTTCATATCTCTCTTCCTTTACCTGATCTTCTACTCGATATTCTGGATTTGCTCCCTGATCTTTTCGATCTCTGTCTTTAATCCGATGGCCCGGTCAGAGATCTCTATATCATTTGCCTTGGAGAGAATAGTGTTCGCCTCCCGGTTCATCTCCTGCGCGATAAAGTCCAGCTTTCGGCCAATACCTTCCTTTTCCTCCAACGTGCTTCTCATATGGCTGATATGGCTCTTTAGCCTCACCACTTCTTCATCCGTACAGATCTTATCCGCAAACAAGATAACCTCAGAAGCGATCCGGCTTTCTTCGATCTGCGTATCCACAAGGAGTTCTTTCATCTTGTCTTCCAGCTTTGCGCGGTACTCTGCCGTAATCTTTGGGGAGCGCTCCTCGATAAAGGCGATCTGCTCCTCTAGAACATTCAGTTTCAACAGAATATCCTGCTTCAGATTTTCCCCCTCTGTGGTCCTTGTCTCCACGAACTGGGCGAAAGCCCCTTCCAGCGCCTCCTTAAGCCCGTTCCATAGTTCCTCTTCATCCTCGCTCTGCTCTTCCATGGTAAAGACCTCTGGATAACGGGACAATGTGGAGATACAGATGTCATTTTCCAGCCCAAACTCTTCCTCCATTTGCCTTAGATATTTCAGATACTCCGCGGCAACCGCCGGATTATACTTGACCGATACCTGCGTCTGAGACAGATCTTCATAAGTGATGAAGATATCCACTTTTCCCCTGTTCGCATAAGACTTTAAAAGCGCCCTTATGGACGTCTCGAAGAAATTAAACTTCTTCGGCATCCTGATATTCACGTCAAGATAGCGGTGGTTCACACTTTTTAGTTCCACCGTGAATTTCCTTGCTTCTTTCTGGATCTCACATCTTCCGAATCCGGTCATACTCTTTATCATTTTTTCTTCCTCTGCTGATTGTTATTGTCTGCCTGCGGATCCATCATCTGGAACAAAGCGGGCAATCCTGCTTCCCACTCCACTCTGTTTTGCTCCGCGCTGTGGCTTTTATTATACTCTCTTGAGACAGGGCGCGTCAATAAAGGAAAATCCACAAATAAAACCGGCGCCATCTTCCTTACATTTTCCTTTTATGCTATACTTCTTTGTATCAAAAAGAAATGGAGATTTATCTATGGCATTTGATGGAATTATCGTGGCAGACCTTGTCCACGAATTACGAGAAGAATTATTAAACGGAAGAATCGCGAAGATCGTCCAGCCGGAGGCAGACGAGCTTTTCCTTACCATAAAATCCCCCTCGGGGCAGAAGCGCCTCCTTATCTGTGCGGACGCCTCTCTCCCCCTTGTGTACCTGACAAATGAGAACAAGACAGCGCCCATGACCGCTCCTAATTTCTGTATGCTTTTGCGCAAGCATATCGGAGGCGGCAGGATCATTGACATCTCCCAGCCCAAACTGGAGCGCATCATCCGCTTCACCATCGAGCACTTAAACGAGCTGGGCGATATCTGCCGCAAAATGCTCGTTGTGGAGATCATGGGAAAACACAGCAACATCATTTTTTGCACGGAGGATGGGAAGATCATCGACAGCATCAAGCATGTCTCCGCCCAGATAAGCTCTGTGCGTGAAGTACTGCCCGGAAGAGATTACTTCATCCCAGATACCATGCACAAAGCAGATCCACTTACCGTATCAAAGGAAGATTTTATCTCCCTGCTGGCCGCAAAGCCCTGCTCTCTCTCCAAAGCGCTCTACACCGGCTTTACAGGCATTAGCCCTGTCACTGCGGAAGAGATCTGCCATCTCGCAGGTCTGGATTCTTCCGTTCCTGCCGCAGAATATTCCGGGGATATCCTTTATCACCTGTATACACAGTTTGAAATCTATCTGTCGGCGGTAAAGGAACAGCACTTCTCCCCGGCCATCTATTACGACGGACAGGAGCCGAAAGAGTTTTCCTCCCTTCCGCTGACTCATTTTTCCAATTATACAAGACAGGAGTTTTCCTCTGTATCGGAGGTACTGCACACCTATTACTCCGTCCGCAGCAAGCTCACCCGCATCCGCCAGAAATCCGCGGATCTACGCCATGTGGTCCAGACGGCGCTAGAGCGCAGCCGGAAGAAATACGACCTGCAGCTTAGGCAGCTGAATGATACAGAGAACCGGGAAAAATACAAAGTCTACGGCGAACTCATCAACACATACGGCTACAATGTGGCGGATGGTGCAAAAGAATTGGAGGCGCTCAATTATTACACAAATGAATTGATCACGATTCCCTTGGACCCCACGCAGACACCGCAGGAAAATGCCCAGCGGTATTTTGCCAAATATAATAAACAAAAACGAACCTTTGAGGCATTATCCGAGCTATGCAAGGAGACAAAAGACGACATCACTTATCTGGAATCAATCCGAACCGCCCTTGATATCGCCCTCACCGAAGACGACCTTGCGGGGATTAAGGAAGAACTCACGCAAGGCGGATATATCAAGCGCAAGTTCACCCGCAAGAAAGAGAAAGTGAAGAACACTCCACTCCACTATATTTCCAGCGACGGATATCATATATATGTAGGAAAAAACAATCTCCAGAACGATGAGCTGACCTTTAACTTTGCCGCCGGAAACGACTGGTGGTTCCACGCAAAGCAGGCGCCTGGGTCCCATGTCATCGTAAAGACAGACGGAAAAGAACTCCCGGACCGGACGTTTGAGGAGGCCGGGCGGCTGGCGGCCTACTATTCCAGTATGCGCGGGAGCGAAAAGGTCGAGATCGACTATGTAGAGAAAAAGCATGTGAAAAAACCAAAGGGCGGAAAACCCGGTTTTGTGGTGTACTACACGAATTATTCACTGGTAATCGACAGCGATATCAGCGGCATACAGGAAGCATAATAGGAAACATGACTGTTATCTTTGTTCCTGCCCGAGCAGATAATCCACAAACTGCTGGGCCGTCCTTCCAGAAAGCCCGCCGTGGGAGAGCTCCCATTTATTTGCCTCAAGGAACAACTCTTCCTCTGGCATCTTGACGCCTCCTTTTTCTGCCAGCACGCGCACGATCTCCTGAAATTCTTTTTTATCCGGCGATCCGAAATAGATCGTCACACCGAAACGAGCGACAAGGGAGAGTTTCTCCTGTACCGTGTCGTTCGTGTGAAGTTCCTCGTCGCGGTCCGCCTTATCGCGGAATGTCTCGCGTATCAGGTGCCGCCGGTTGGAGGTGGCGTAGATGAGCACATTCTCTGGCTTGCGCTCCAAACCGCCCTCGATCACTGCCTTGAGATATTTGTATTCAATCTCAAATTCCTCAAAGGAGAGATCGTCCATATAGATGATGAATTTATAGTTCCGGTTCTTCACCTTGGCAATCACATCGTTCAAGTCTTTAAACTGGTGTTTGTACACCTCGATCATCCGAAGGCCCTGATCGTAATACTGGTTTAAAATCGCTTTGATTGACGATGATTTACCCGTCCCCGCGTCCCCGAAGAGAAGACAGTTATTAGCACGTCTCCCTTTCACAAAAGCCTCGGTATTGTCAACCAGCTTCTTCTTGGCGATCGCGTACCCTACCAGATCATCTAAATGGACATGAGCGATGTTCGTGATAGGTACGATCTCCATCTTCCCTCCTTCGGGATGTTCGATGCGGAACGCCTTGTGAAGCCCAAGTTTACCTACGCCGAACTCCTTGTAGAACTGTGTCATCAGACGGTGAAAATCTTCCACATCCTGGACCTTGCCCAGCTTCTGAGCGAGACCACAGATACGGTCTCTGACCCGGCGGTTAAATATCTTCCCCGCTCCATCCGGCATATGGTAATCCATAAGCGTCTCGACGCACGCCGCATCCAGATCCCTTTCAATGGCAGAAAAATCATAGTCAAATAGCTCTTTAAAGATCTCAAAATCATGAAATGCAATCTCGTTAATACTTCCCATGACCGGTCCCACGATCTCACAGGACGTACTATATGCGTTCTCGTCGTTCACAAGAAGGAATGTCAGATAAGTATGCCACAGATTCCCCTCGAATCCATGCTCCACCGAAAACTCAAGCAGGCTGTTGACGCTTTCAAACAAAAGGCTTCTTAAATCCTCCGTATTGTAATAATCATTCCCGTGATTTTCCATAAGGAACGTCATATCACTTAAGATATCGCCGTAATCCATGTTTTTATACAGCATCAGTTCATTGGTGCGCATCACTCTTCCTCCTAATAATTCCCCAGTATCTTCAGGTTCATTGTCTCCTCTCTTAGTCCCCGGATTGCATTCTTCACCGCCGGATCTTCGAGATTGCCGTCAAAATCCACGAAGAAGCAATACTCCCACGGTCTTCCTTTGATGGGCCTCGACTCGATTTTAGACATATTTAGATCATTGTAAATAAAATGAGACAAGATCCCGTACAGAGATCCGCTCTGATGAGGCAGTTCGAAACGGATGCTAATCTTTGACGCATCTTTCAGAAAGATCTTCTGGTTCGTCACCACGATAAAACGTGTGGAGTTGTCTGCATCGTCATTGATTTCATCCACCAGCACGGAAAGCCCGTGGAGCTTTGCCGCATAAGCGCCGCAGACCGCCGCCTGAGAAACGTCCTGCTCCTTTAGTACCTTCTTGGCAGCGATCGCCGTATTCACCACGCTGATTCTCTGCCAGTCCGCGTGATCATCAAGAAAACGTGTTGTCTGCATCAGCGCCTCTGTCTTAGAATATACCCTTTTAATATCCGACAGCTTCGTCCCCGGGAGACCGGAAAGCGTATGTACAATAGGCAGGATTGTCTCCGCCACAATATAGTTTTCGAACTCATCCAGCAGGTCGTACATCTCGATCACCGGGCCTGCGGTGGAATTCTCAATCGGGAGCACCGCATAGTCCGCGGAGCCCTCCTCGATAGCTTCCATTGCCTCGCGGAAAGTCCGCACATGGAAGTTATTCACATCATCCCCGAAAAACTGCTGCATCGCCGCCTGACCGTACGCGCCCTCGGTTCCCTGAAATACGACCCGGGCATTTTTCTTATCCAGATCATCAATGCGGATAAACGGAAGGCGTCCCAGCGCTCCCGCCTCCACGAGCTGCTGGTACTGAAGCTTCCTGCTCATGGACATAAGCTGCTGGTACAGTTCCTGTATCCCTTTCTTATTAAAATCCCCGCTCACTTTCGACGCTACGTCGGCAAGCTTGTCCTTCTCCCTCTGCCGGTCAAAGACTTTGCGTCCCGCCTTTACTTTATATTCTCCGACTTCCCCGCAGACTTCCATCCTTTTCTCATAGAGTTCTGCGATCTGATCGTCGATCCCGTCAAGTTTTTGCCTAAGTTCTTCCAGTGTTGCCATTTTTCTTCTCCCTTCATCGCACTTACCGCTATTATACCGATCCCATCGGTCTGAAGCCGCGCACCGTGCGACTATTATATTACATTTCACGAACAAAATCTACTTTTTGTTTATATCTTGAAAATCCATACATTTTATTATATGATTAGTTGGAGAATTTATGGAGGTACGCAAATGAACGTTACGGAATGTTTAAAAACGCGCAGAAGTATCCGCAAATACAAGCCGGATCCTGTTGATCATTCTATCATTGATTCTATCGTTTCATCGGCATCTTACTCTCCTTCTTGGAAAAACACTCAGATCACCCGCTACACCGCAATCGAGAATTCTTCTCTTTTGTCGGAAATCGCGGACAAGTTCACCCCAGATTACAATTCAAACATAATAAGGCAGGCGCCTCTTCTGATCGCCGTCACGTTTATCAAGGGACGTTGCGGCTATGAGAGGGACGGGTCCTTCACGACCAAAAAACAGGACCGCTGGCAGATGTTTGACGTGGGCGCCGCCTGCCAGAACTTCTGTCTTGAGGCATGGAACCATGGGCTGGGAACTGTCATCATGGGTGTTTTTGACGAGGACGGCATCTCGGAGCTTCTAGATATCCCCGATGGACAGGAATTAGGAGCGCTGATCGCTGCGGGATACCCGGATATTGCCCCGGACGCGCCGAAACGCAAGAGTGTAGAACAATTACTGCAATACAGATAAACCTAAATTTAAGGAGGCTATTTATGAGACACTTGATGAGCCCGCTGGACTTTTCAGTTGAGGAACTTGACAAACTGCTGGATCTCGCTCAGGATATCGAGGAGAAACCGGAAAAATACGCGCACGCATGCGCGGGAAAGAAGCTCGCCACACTCTTCTACGAGCCAAGCACCCGCACGCGTTTAAGCCACGAGGCGGCAATGCTAAACTTAGGGGGAAGCATCATGGGATTTTCCTCCGCGGATTCCAGTTCCGCCGCAAAAGGCGAGAGCGTTTCCGACACCATACGCACGATCTCCTGTTACGCAGACATCTGCGCCATGAGACATCCGAAGGAGGGAGCGCCCATGGTGGCATGCCAGCACTCTTCCATCCCGGTTATCAACGCCGGGGACGGAGGACACCAGCATCCCACCCAGACTCTGACAGACTTACTCACGATCCGCAACGTAAAGGGGCGCCTCGGAGATATGACGATCGGACTTTGCGGCGACTTAAAATTTGGCCGTACCGTACACTCTCTTATCAATGCCCTTGTCAGATATGAAGGCATCCGCTTTATCCTCATTTCACCTGAGGAGTTGCGCCTGCCCGAGTATATCCGTCACGATGTACTTGACCGGAACAACATCCCTTACGAGGAAGTTGTCCGTCTTGAAGACGCAATGCCGGATCTTGATATTCTCTACATGACAAGAGTACAAAAAGAACGTTTCTTCAATGAGGAAGACTATGTGCGCATGAAGGATTTCTACATCTTGGACAAAGCGAAAATGAAGCTTGCCCCGGAGGATATGTATGTTCTTCATCCCCTGCCGAGAGTAAATGAGATTGCGGTAGAAGTGGATGACGATCCGCGCGCCGCTTATTTCCGTCAGGTACAGTACGGCGTGTATGTACGTATGGCGCTGATCCTGACCCTGCTGGACATTCACGTGAATTAACAACCCGGATTCAAATTAGAGAGGAAAATATTATGGTAAGAAATACATTGAATGTAGGACGCATCTCTGAAGGTTTCGTGCTGGATCACATCGAAGCCGGCAAGAGCATGGAGATCTATAGATACTTACATCTTGACAAGCTGGACTGCTGTGTCGCGATTATCAAAAATGCAAAAAGCAATAAAATGGGAAAAAAAGATATTATGAAGATCGAATGCCCGATTGATTTCATGGATCTTGACATCCTCGGATTCATCGATCATAACATTACGGTGAATATTATTGAAAATGAGGAGATCGTAGCCAAAAAGCAACTCACTCTCCCAAAAGAAATCAAAAATGTGATCCGCTGCAAAAACCCGAGGTGCATCACTTCCATCGAACAGGGTCTGGATCACATCTTCGTCCTCACAGATGAGAAGAAACAGATCTACCGCTGCAAATACTGCGAAGAGAAGTACCGCAGGCATAACGGATAAAAAATGTGCTAAGCAAGACGATAAGCCGGGTTATGTCGTGGACGATCATCTGTCTAGGCACGCCGTTGCCGGCGTTCTCAAGCGACCAACCTGAAGCGTGACGGGCAGCCACATTGCTTCTATCCGGTCTTGCTTCGGATGGGGTTTACATGTGCCCTCTCTGTTACCAGCGAGGCGGTAGTCTCTTACACTGCCTTTCCACCCTTACCGCGGCAGAAGACGAAAGAGAAATCCTTCCGGCGATTTTTCTTCCCTCTTCTGCCGCGGCGGTTTATTTCTGTTGCACTGGCCTTGGAGTCGCCTCCACCGGATGTTATCCGGCATCCTGCCCTGTGAAGCCCGGACTTTCCTCGTCTGCAGCCTTTCGGCCCGCGCAGCCGCGATCGTCTGTCTTACTTAACACAGTATTTGATTATATTCATCTTACTCTCTGCTGTCAAGCCGTTCCTGAAGCATGGCGCAGAGCTTTGGGATCACCGATTCAAACCGGGCTCCGTACCATCTCCCCTCCTCTGACACAGCCGTAGCTTTAATACATGCCACCACATAATCCGCCGCCAGCGAGAGCGCGTCTCCCAGATCAAGCCCCCTCATCAGACCGCCCATCACCGTGGACGCATAGATATCTCCCGTACCGTGATAGGACTGTTCGCACCGCTCTGTGAAATAGGAAAATTCTTTTCCGTTGCGGTCAAGATAAGCAACTCCCAGTTTCTCCGGCTCATAACTGACGCCGGTCAGCACTGCCGTGCCACAGCCAAGCTCGAGAAGTCTTTCCAGAAGTTCTCTGATGTATCCATGATCATACTCTGTCTTATACGGCATCCCAGTTAGAAGAGCCGCTTCTGTGATATTGGGGACGATCACGTCTGCTTTCGCGCATACCTCTGCCATGGCTTTTGGAAAATCCTCTCCAAATGCGGGGTACAGTTTCCCGTTGTCCGCCATGGCTGGATCCACCAGCGTCAGATTATTCTCATTGGAAAACCGGTCAAAAAAGCGCACTACCTGCGCACACTGCTCCTTGGACGCTAGATATCCTGTATAAACCCCGTCAAAGGTGATGTGCTCCTTCTCCCACATATCAGATATGGGCTCGATCTGATCCGACAGATCTTTGCAAGTAAAATTTTTAAACATGGTATGAGTAGACAGAACAGCTGTCGGCAAGATGCCGCACTCCACACCCATGGCGGATATAACCGGCAGCGCCACAGTGATTGAGCAACAGCCGACACATGATATATCCTGAAGTGTAACAATTCGTTTCATCTTGATGTACCTCCCTTTTTGCATTGCTCCAATATAGAGTATTTTCCGCCTGTCAAGGCAATATACAGAGGAGCTGCAAATCATGATATAGAGAAGTATATCACATATGGATTGGTTTAAAACAGCCAGAAATACATTTATTGACCAGTCCAGTTTTATGCTTCAACACCTTCGTCCGCAATCAGGTCTTCTCCATCCGCCGCGGTTGTGGCGAGAATATCGCACCGTTCATTCTGTGGATGCCCGTCGTGCCCCTTTACCCAGTGGAAACTGGTATCATGCCGTTCCTTGGCGGAAAGGAGCCTTTTCCAGAGATCCACATTTTTGACAGGCTCGTTCTTCCCTCTCTTCCAACCCTTTTTCAACCAACTGTCTACCCAGTGCTGGTTAAAGGCGTTGACCACATACTGAGAATCTGAGTACACCTCCACCGTGCAGGGGCGGTTCAGAGCTTCCAGTCCTGCGATCACCGCCATCAGCTCCATCCGGTTATTAGTCGTTCTTACATAGCCTTGTGAGAGCTCCTTTGTATGAAGCTCCCCTTTTGTGTCCACATATTCAAGAACCGTACCGTATCCTCCCGGCCCGTCTGGATTCCCCCGTGCGGCGCCGTCGGTATATATTTTCACTAACATCTTCTTTCTGCCACTCACTTTCTGTATGGTCTTTCTCACTCTTCCTCTAGGAAAAAGGTCTGTCCTTCCCGCACGATCCTCATGATCCTGCTTCTGTAGTCCTCTGTGCATTTTTCCAGCATCAATCGGTCAAACACTTCATAATTTCCCCAGAAGTGCATAGGAAACACTCGCTTTGTCTGTGTCCGTTTCATAAAACAATCAATTCCCCAACAATACTGTTCCTTAAGTCTTGGATCAACCGGCACGAACGCTGCGTCGATCGTCTCTTTGTCCAACTTGTTAATCTCCGACTGGTAGGAGCGCCTCATTCCGGTATTGTAGGCATCCGGTTCTCCCTCCCAGTGCCACCAGTTGAGATCGCCCGCATGGTAAAGCGTCTTTCCCTGATAGTGAATCAAGAACGCCACTCCTTCGTCGTTGGAGCGCAGAGTACGCACATGACATCCAAGGATATCCCGCTCTTCACACGGCTTAAGAAAAACAAGGTCCCCTTTCTCTTCCTCTTTTTCCCAAAAGGCATTTCCTTCTTTTTGCCTGATGTCCAAGGAAAAAATATAGCATATCTGGTCAAATCTTTCCCGCAGATGAAATACATCTTTATTATAATGGTCGTAATGCGCGTGGCTTGCAAATACAAACAGCTTTTTCCCCGGATCTGTTTCCGGGAAATCACCTTTGTAATAATCGAACAAAAAATATGCGTCCTTCATTTCAACAAAAAATCCGCTGTGCCCAAGGTAAGTAACATTCATCATCCGCCTCATCTTCTCCTGCATGTCCCTTTTTTCTCCGACCACAATCCCTTACTCGCCTAAAATGCGCCGGGCGATCCGGTTGACATTCTCATACACAATCTCCGGCGATTCCTGAATATAAAAGTTTCCATCCCGGTACAAGACTTTTCCGTTGACCATAGTCATTTTTACATTCTGTTTACTGCCGCTGTACACGACATTCTTCTCAATATTGTGAAGAGGCTGCATATTCGGCTGCATCAGATCGATCATGATCAAATCTGCCCGCTTCCCTTCGGCAAGCACGTCACAATCGGAAAGGCCCATCACACGGGCGCCGTTTACCGTCGCCATCCGGAGCACGTCCATCGCCGGAACAGCCTCAGGATCATCACAGAGAACTTTCTGAAGGCCTGTCGCAAGAAACATCTCCCGGAACATATCCAAGCAGTTATTGCTTGCTGGCCCGTCTGTTCCGATGGCAGTAGTAATGCCTTCGTCCAGATAGCGTTTTACCGGAGCGATCCCGCTTGCTAGCTTCAGGTTAGACGCAGGATTGGTCACAACGCCGATGCCCTTTTCCTTCATGATTTCAAAATCCCTATCCTCCATATGCACGCCGTGAAAGAGACCACCGCCGTGGCGGAACAGCCCAACAGAATCCATATACGCCGCCGGAGTCATGCCAGAGCGTTCCCTGCACTCCTCCACCTCGCGTTTTGTCTCTGCACAGTGCACATAGACCGGGGCTTCATACTTATGCGCCAGATCTGCAATCTTCTCCATTAGTTCCTTTGAGGTTGTGTACTCTGCATGGAAACCGAAACGATAGGCAAGAAGTTCCTCTGTTTCCCGATTATATTTCAGATAGTCTGCTTCCATCTCCTCCAATGTGCCCCCGAAATCATTGATATCCCCGCAGAATACCATGCGGAATCCGCACTCCGTCACCGCCCTTGCGCTGTCGCCTTTAAGCTTGTACATATCGAACACTGCCGTGGTTCCGCTTGTCAGATACTCCATCACCGCCAGCTTGGTCAGCCAGTACACATCATCTCCCGTAAGCTTTGCCTCAGCAGGAAACACTTTTTCAAACAACCATTCCTGAAGCTTCATATCGTCCGCGTAGGAACGCAGGAAAGTCATCGGTGAATGAGTGTGTGCATTTTTAAACCCGGGCATAATCAGATTCCCCTTGGCGTCAATCTCCTCCTCCCAGTCCTCTGCCTTGCTGCTTTCGCCAGTCTCTTGGCCGGCGTCCTCTTCTCTTACATAGCGTATCCGGCCGTCTTCAATCCCGATCTCACCTTGGAAAATTCCTCTTCCCTCCTCCATTGTCAGGATCCGTGCATTAAAAATTCTTGTTTTCATATGAACCTCCGTATTCTTATAAAATCTTTATCCTATCAATTTCCCTGCTGTTTCAGAGCCGTCCGATCACCTTCGTTACCAGACGCTCAAACTCTTCCGCTCTTCTGTCCGCTACCGCCTGAACATCCAGCTGGCTTAGCTCTTCGTCAGACAGTCCGCTTGCCATATTTGAGATACAGGAAATCCCGCACACTTTTACCCCTGCATGGCGGGCCGCAATTGCCTCGCACGCGGTACTCATCCCCACTGCATGAGCGCCAATCATGGCGTACATCTTAATCTCCGCGGGGCTCTCAAAATTAGGGCCCGTTGTCTGAAGATATACGCCCTCCTTCAAAGGGATCTTCTCCTTCTTAGCCGTTTCCCTGATAATCTCCATGAGACCCTTGTCATAGATATGGGTCATATCCGGGAAGCGCTCCCCCAGTTCTGAGATATTTTCCCCAATGAGAGGAGATGGCACAAAACTAGAAATCTGATCTGTAATCATCATGAAGTCTCCTACATGGAAGCCCTCTCCCATTCCCCCTGCCGCATTGGTCAGAAAGAGAGTCTCAATGCCAATGCGCTCCATCAGGCGCACAGGAAGAACAACCTCCTCCATCGTATACCCCTCATAATAATGTACTCTCCCCTTCATTACCACTGCGGGGACATCTCCGATATATCCAAGCAGGAATCTTCCGTCATGTCCCTGCACTGTCGATACTGGGAAACCGGGAATGTCCCCGTAAGGGATCTCATGCAGCACTTCCATGTTGCGCGCATACCCTCCAAGCCCTGATCCAAGGATCAGCCCTACCCGCGGAATAAAATCTGTCACGGATCGATAGTATTCATAGCATCTCAAAAGTCTTTCATACTGTACACTCATCAAGCTTCCTCCTGCTGTGCTTCCCATACTGCACCGTATAGGATATTCTGCCTTTTTACCTGCTGTTTTCTATTATACCTTCTTCCCGCCTATAAGTCGAGGAAAAACCTGTTTCCGTACATTTTCTCAAAGTAACAGTTCGGCCAGCGCCATTCAGAAAACCGCACTGACATCCTGATGGCTGACCTGTTACTTCTCAAATAATAATGCACACCATTCCCCCGTTCATATCATTGACAATCTTCTGCATGGAATCTTGAAGCTTCATCTGGCTCTCATCATTGATCATGGCGATCTTATTTCTCATACCGTCCATAACCAGTTCTTCCACAGATTTTCCAAAGATATTCGTCCCCCAGATTCCCTGCGGTGTTTCGCTCTCTTTTTTGATATACTCCACCAGATCTTCTGCCTGCTTTTCATTTCCTACAATAGGCGCGATCTCCGTCTCAATATTAGCGCGGATCATATGGATTGAGGGCGCTTCGGAGCGGATCTTTACCCCGTATTTGCTTCCCTGTTTGATGATAACCGGCTCTTCCAGCCTGATATCCTCCCGCGACGGACTGACAACGCCGTACCCCTTCATCTTTACATCTGCAAATGCATCTTTCACACGGCTTAACTCATCCCGCATGGACGCCAGTTCCCTGACTGTGGCAATCAGCTCATACTCTCCTCTGATGTCTGCCCCAGTCATCTCGCTTAACACTTCATAATAATACTTCTGTTCAAATCCAATCTGCACCCTGACTCTGCCAGTATCCATCTCGATCTGCTCGATGGAGATATTGTCTATGTATGGACTGTCCGGCTCAAGGGTACGCCCGGCAGCGCTTCTGACATCGTCCATATCCGCCATGACAGCACGTGCCTGTTCCAACAAAGCTTGCTTGATCTTATGGTCTCTTGGAAGCATTTCCGTCCATTTGGGCACATAGAACTCTACCTCTGTGATCGGGAACTCGTAGAGCACCTGACGCATGATCTCATGGATATCCTCCTGCTTTAGCTGCTCGCAGTTCACCGGGAGCACACATGCGTTGTACTTCTGTTCCAATTCCTGCTTTAATGCGGATACCTCGTCGGTATACGGTTTCTGACAATTCAGAAGGATAAGGAATGGTTTCCCGATGGATTGAAGTTCTTTTACTGTCTTTTCCTCCGCCGGTATATAATTCTGCCGTGGAAGCCCGGTCAGACTCCCATCTGTTGTCACTACAAATCCAATGGTCGCATGGTCATGGATCACCTTCTGCGTCCCGATCGCAGCGGCCTTTGTAAATGGGATCTCATATTCAAACCACGGCGTCTTAACCTGACGTTCTGCATCGTTTTCCGTATGCCCGGACGCGCCTTCCACCATATATCCCACACAGTCGATCAGGCGTACCTTCACCTCCACATCGTCGGACAGGCGCACGGACGCCGCCT
The DNA here is from genome assembly GCA_019117065.1 of Candidatus Mediterraneibacter pullicola. Lineage (GTDB taxonomy): Bacteria > Bacillota > Clostridia > Lachnospirales > Lachnospiraceae > Mediterraneibacter > Mediterraneibacter pullicola. The sequence goes on from DXAK01000008.1 coordinate 56,098, forward strand.
CCTTTGGAACGAATTTCGGTTCTGTTGTCATGATTGTGGTCCCTGACGCAGACTGGGGAAGCTCATCCTGTGTCCTTGCCCTTGCATGCTCATCCATCATATTCGGCAGTACAAGAAGATCCATAAACCGTTTGATAAATGTAGATTTTCCTGTCCGGACCGGGCCGACCACGCCAATATAGATCTCCCCGCCTGTCCGTGCCTTCATGTCTCTGTATACCTGAAATGAATCCATAATAATACCCCCTTGTTCTGCTGATACAATGTATGCAGGCACAAAAGGGGGTATGACTGTTTCTTTTCTGTTCTATTCTTCCCAGCGCAGATCCCGGTTCTCACTCCGGGACTCTCTCTGCATCAAGTCATCCACTGCCTGCGCGGGAGATTTTCCATCAAAGAGAACATGGTTGACTTCTTCGACAATGGGCATGGACACATCGTATTTCTCCGCCAGTTTCGCAGCCGCCTTCGCAGAATACACACCTTCCACAACCATCTTGACCTCGTCCATAGCTTCCTGCATGGACTTGCCCTGTCCAATCAGGTACCCGGCTTTCCGGTTCCGGCTGTGGACGCTGGCGCAGGTCACAATCAGATCACCGATCCCGGTAAGACCGCCGAAACTTTCGATCTTGCCGCCCATCTTCACTCCGAGGCGGGAGATTTCCGCGATTCCTCTCGTAATGAGAGCTGCTTTTGTATTGTCTCCGTATCCGAGCCCATCCGCAATACCGGCTGCGAGAGCAATGACATTCTTCAAGGATCCCCCCAGCTCGATACCGAGGATATCGGAGCTTGTATATACCCGGAATTTTTTGCTGATGAACATGGACTGGAGATACTCTGCCGTTTTCCGGGTCTTTGCTCCGATGACGCAGGTGGTGGGAAGTCCTCTGCCTACCTCCTCCGCATGGCTCGGCCCGGAAAGAACCGCCACGTCCGCTTGAGGAATCTCCTGAGCGATCTGCTGGGAAAGTGTCAGCAGCGTATCCTCCTCAATTCCCTTCGCCACGTCAACAATGATCTGACCTTCTGCCACATAAGGCTTCATCTTGCGGGCTGTTCCCCTTGTAAAAGGCGACGGCACTGCCAGCACAAGGAAGTCTTTTTGGCGCACCGCCTTCTCTAAGTCTCCTGTGATAGCCATCTCTTGCGAAAGTTTCACTCCCGGAAGCTTTAATTCATGTTCCCGCTTTTCATCCAGCATCTTTACTTCGTTCTCATCAATGGACCAGATAGTCACATGATGCCCGTTATTATCAAGAAGAACCGAGAGAGCCGTCCCCCAGCTCCCGGCACCGATTACTCCTACATCTGCCATGTTATCACCGCTCCTTTTTCTTTGATCCGAATTGATTCTCTGTCCCTGCCGCCAGACGTTTAATATTTTCCCTGTGCCTGTACCATGCAAGGGTGGTCAGTATAAATAGCACTCCGTACAATTCATAACATCTCGCCGCATCCATTTCAAACCATCCTATCTGCCCGGCAATAACCATCTCGATCAGAAAAACCGTGTAAGCAGCCAGCGAACCGACGGATATGTATTTTGTCACTGCCACCGGGACAAGGAAAAACGCCAGCGTGACTGGGATCATCAGCAGGCTCTGCGGCAGATGCCAAAAACTGTTGACCACGACCATCCCCGCCATCACGGCGATCCCCTTACCGCCTTTAAAATTCATATAAAAGGGGAAATTATGCCCGAGGGTTACCCCTGCGCCCGCATACATCGTAAGCATAGGCAGCGCGTCGCTTCCTCTGTACATAAAAAATGTAATGAGAAACGCAGCCACGCATTTCAACACGTCTCCCGCAAAAGTCATAAGTCCCGCCTTCCAGCCCAGCACTCTGAGCGCGTTAGTGGAGCCGGCATTCCCACTCCCTTTCTTCCTGATATCTACATGGTTCAGTTTCCCGACCAGATAGCCGGTCTGGAGTAGCCCACATACATACCCGACTGCAAGACAAATCAATCGCTCCATAACTTTACTGCTCCTTTTCCTTTCTCTCCCTAATAAAGAACTTTAAAGATGTTCCCCGAAAGCCGAACGCCTCCCTGATCTTGTTCTCAAGATATCTGGTATATGAAAAATGCATCAGTTCTTTATCATTTACAAAGATCACAAACGTGGGCGGTTTCACTGCTACTTGTGTGATATAATAGAGTTTCAGCCTTTTTCCCTTATCCGAAGGTGGCTGCTGCAGCGCCACTGCCTCTGTCATGATCTCGTTTAATACTCCTGTGGCGATCCGTAGCGTCTGGCTCTCAATCACCATGTCGATCATGTCATACAGTTTAACAAGCCTCTGTCCGGTCAATGCGGACACATACATAATCTCCGCATAAGGCATATAGGAGAGCACCTGACGAATGCTGCTCTCATACTCTCTCATGGTCCGGTCATTCTTCTCGATAGCATCCCACTTGTTCACCACGATGATAACGCCCTTTCCCCTTTCGTGGGCAATGCCCGCGATCTTCGCGTCCTGCTCGGTCACACCCTCTGTAGCGTCAATAACCATGAGCACTACATCTGCACGCTCCACGGCAGTTACTGTTCGTATGATGCTATACCTCTCCAGTTCTTCTTTGATCTTGTTCTTCCTGCGAAGTCCCGCCGTATCGATAAAGATATATTCTTTCCCGTTGTGGACGATCTCTGTATCAATGGCATCCCTCGTAGTTCCCGCCACATCGGATACAATCACACGGTTCGCCCCCAGAAGCCGGTTGACGATGGAAGATTTCCCTACATTCGGTTTTCCTACAATCGCGATGCGTGGACGGTCGTCCTCTTCCTCCAAGGCGCTTCCTTCCGGGAAATGCTCCGCCACAATATCGAGCATATCTCCAAGACCAAGTCTTGAGGCCGCGGATATGGGAATAGGATCCCCGATGCCCAGATTATAAAACTCATACACATCCGCCATATATTTATCAAAATTATCTACTTTATTCACCACGAGAATCACTGGTTTCCCAGATCTTCTCAGCATATCCGCAACTTTAGAATCCGCGTCCACAAGCCCCTGTTTCACATCTGTAATAAAAATAATCACATCCGCCGTGTCAATGGCAATCTGCGCCTGTTCCCTCATCTGGGAGAGAATGACATCTTTACTGTCCGGCTCGATACCGCCAGTGTCAATCATAGTAAATTCCTTATCAAGCCACGTCACATCCGCATAGATCCTGTCTCTTGTCACGCCGGGGGTGTCCTTTACAATAGAAATCTTCTCCCCTGCCAGCGCGTTAAACAGCGTGGATTTTCCCACGTTGGGGCGCCCGACGATAGCTACTACTGGTCTGCTCATTTTCATCTGCCTTTCCACTGTTATATTATTGTACGTTTTATCCTTCTAATACCGCGTCGATAAAATCCTGTCCGCTTGATTTTACAATATGAATGGAAACTTGTAAAGCGTCCGCAACCTCTTTTACCGTATAGTCATCCAGAAAGACGTCCTCGTCCGCTTTCAGCATGTTACATGGAAGCAGAAGCCTTTCACCCAGTTCCTGATCCTTTAACTGCGCTATGATATCCTGCGCAGTGACAAGCCCTGACACAGTGATCATCTCACCAAAGAAATCATTGCGGATGCAGTATACATGAATCTCCACATTAGGGAACTTTTCTTCCAGCTTTGCCGCCATCCTCCTGATATACGGATACGCCAGCTTCGCTGTGGCAATGGATAGCTTCGCCTGCCGTCCGTCTCCTGTGAGGGATTCATAGCCCGCACGGAATTCGTCAAGGAGAAGACGCAGCATCCCCACTCCGTTCTCCAATTGGAGATATCCGTCGTACCGTTCTGCTTCCGGCACCTCCTCGCCTGCCAGCAGGTACCACTCATCACCCGCATGGATAAAATGAGTTCCGCACTCCGTGTAAAGTTTCTCCTGCCATCTGTGGATCACTGAGAGCACTTCTTTTGCCTCTTCCTTTGTAAAAGGCTTAAGAGGATACAGTCCCTCCCGGTACTTCGATAAGCCCACAGGAACCACGGACACGCTTTTGAGCAGTGGCAGATATGCCGTCAGATCGCGGATGGATCGCTCCAGCTCTTCCCCGTCATTTACGCCTTTGCAGAGCACAATCTGCCCATTCATCTCAATCCCGCCCTGATAGAGCATATCGACTTTCTTCAGTGCGTCCCCGGCGAAACGGTTATGAAGCATCTTGCACCGAAGCTGCGGGTTGGTCGTCTGGAAAGAAATATTGATAGGCTCTAACCGGTACCTGATAATGCGCCTGATATCATGATCACTCATGTTTGTCAATGTCACATAATTGCCTTGAAGAAAGGAAAGTCTTGAATCATCGTCCTTAAAATACAGCGTCTCCCTCATCCCGGGCGGCATCTGGTCAATGAAGCAGAAGATGCACTTATTATAGCAAGACCGATACTCATCCATCAATCCCCCGTCAAATTCAAGTCCTAGCTGCTCGTCTGCCTCTTTCTCGATCTCCAGTTCCCACTGCTCTTCGTCCGGCTTCTCGATCAGGAGAAGGATCTCCTCATCCTCCACATAGAACTGATAGTCAAAAACATCCTCAATCTCATGACCATTGATAGACAAAAGCTTGTCCCCCGCCTGGATCCCCATCTCCTCGGCGATACTTCCCGCAAGCACCCCGGAAATGATATGTTCGTGTCTTTTCATATATTAAAACTCCTCGTTCTTTCGCATTGTTATATCTCAGCGGCATTATCGTTCCTCCCCGCGAAATCAGGAATTCCGCGGGGAAAGCCCTGTGTCGTACATAGTATAACACACTTCCCTAGTCCCGCAAAGCATATTTCCCTGTACGATGCTTGAATTGACAGGGGAAAAATGGTATAAATGATATGTAAAAAACAAATGAACAGCCGGCGCAGTTATACAGGATGCGTTTTTCCTGATACACCAGCGCCGCTGACAGGAGAAAAGTATGTCTAACATCGAACTTTTAGAAAAAACACTTCCCTCGGCTCCCCTAAAGATTGTGGCTATGGAAAGCTGTAGAGATCTGGGGCAGAAGGTGAATGATTACATCGTTTCTTTCCGCGAGAACACAGTTAGCGAAGTGAAGGAATCCCCTTTGTATGTCAACTACAAGTCCAACAACTACCTTGTGGACTGCTGCTGCCCCCGCTTCGGGACGGGCGAGGCAAAGGGAATCTTAAGAGAAACAATCCGCGGCACGGACCTGTTTATCATGACGGACGTGTGCAATTACAGTCTGACCTACACTGTGAGCGGACATTTGAACCACATGTCCCCGGACGATCATTTTCAGGATCTGAAGAGAATCATCTCCGCGGCTACGGGAAAAGCGCGCAGGATCAATGTCATCATGCCTTTTCTCTATGAAAGCCGCCAACACAAACGCACAAAGCGTGAATCTCTTGACTGCGCTCTTGCTCTGGACGAACTTGTTACCATGGGCGTCAGCAATATTATCACTTTTGACGCCCACGATCCCCGGGTTCAGAATGCGATCCCTCTGAACGGATTCGACAGTTTCAATCCGCCTTATCAGTTCATGAAAGCGCTCTTCCGCGCAGTCCCGGATTTGATACCGGATAAGGATCATCTCATGATCATCAGCCCTGATGAGGGCGCAATGCACCGTGCTGTTTATTTCTCCAACGTCCTCGGTGTGGACATGGGAATGTTCTACAAGCGCCGCGACTATTCCATGATCGTAAATGGCAAGAATCCTATCGTGGCACATGAATTTCTCGGGGATGATGTGAAAGGAAAAGATGTCATTATCGTAGACGATATGATCTCCTCTGGTGGAAGTATGCTGGATGTGGCAAAACAGCTCAAGGAGCGCAATGCAGGGCGTGTGTTTGTATGCACGACATTTGGTTTGTTCACTGATGGATTTGATAAATTCGACGAGTATTATGAGAAAGGATACATCGATAAGGTCATCACCACAAACCTGACCTATCTGCCGCCGGAACTCTATGAAAAACCGTATTTTGTAAATGCAGATATGAGTAAATTCCTTGCGCTGATCATCGATTCCCTGAATCATGACATCACCATCGGAACCGTATTGAACCCAACAGATAAGATCCACGCTCTTCTTGAGAAAAAAGCGCGGGGAGAAAAAATATAAAACTATGTTCCCGGAGCTATATCATAACGCAAAGCCATTCTGCTCTGTGATATAACTCCGGGAACCATTATTTGTGCATCTTTTCCTAGCGCAGCCTCCGTCCTTCATACTTCTGCTTTGTCTTTAAGAACCGCATCAGAGCTGCAAACCGTTCTTCCAAGCTATCGCCTGTCTCGGTAAATTCCAAGCTCTCAGACGCCGCGGTCAGGAAGCGCCCGTCGAGTTCTGTCTGATGCCGTTGAAGGAACCGGATTCTCTCCTCATTGTCTTCCAGTTCAAGGAACTTCAATATAAGAGACGTGGTAGTTCCCTGACGTCTTAGTTCGGCCGCAGGGCCTTCCCTCATATCCCGGCAAAGTTCAAAACGGCGCTTCTGATCGGCATGGGGATATTTTCCCATGTCGAGGGCGGCAAGAAAAGATTCCAGAAGGCTGGCATACACTTTATGGCTGCCTTCCACAGTCTCGAATATGACCATATCTTCTCCTGTCTCCGTGCTGGTCGCATTATAAAGAATTCTATATTTTTTTCCTTTAAAATGTCTGTAGATCTCCCCCGCTCTCGGAATCCTTCTCTCCATAAACAGCTCCTTTCCCGCAGACGGTAACCTGTCTCTAATACAGTTTCGCGCTGATCATTTTAGGTCTGAATCCTTTCTTTTCCAGCGCATCCAGTATCTTATGTTTGTGCTCCGTCCCAAACGCCTCCATGGTAATACGCAGTTCCACGGCTGCATTACGGTTAGTGCTCACGAACTGGTTGTGCTCCAATTTGATGACATTGCCCTGCTCATCTGCAATGGTCTTTGCCACCTGAACCAGTTCGCCCGGCTTATCCGGAAGAAGAACGGATACAGAGAAGATTCGGTCTCTCTGGATAAGGCCGTGCTGTACAATGGAGGACATAGTGATCACGTCCATATTTCCGCCGCTTAAGATACAAACGACCTTTTTTCCCTTACAGTCTAGCTGTTTTAATGCCGCCACGGACAGAAGCCCAGAATTCTCCACGATCATCTTATGATTCTCTACCATATCAAGAAAGGCTCCAATGAGCTCATCATCTTCCACAAGAAGAATCTGGTCTACATTTTCCTGCACATACGGAAGAAGCTGATCCCCGACCGCCTTCACTGCCGTTCCATCGGCGATGGTGTTGGCGCTCTCAAGCTCCACCACTTCTCCCGCGGCTACCGCCGCGGTCATGCTAGCCGCCTCCGCAGGTTCCACACCGATAACTTTGATCTTTGGATTCAGCATTTTAGCGAGGGTTGACACACCGGAGATCAATCCTCCTCCACCAATGGGGACAAGAATATAATCCACTGTAGGAAGCTCCTGCACGATCTCCATCGCGATGGAGCCCTGCCCGGTTGCCACGTCTAGGTCATTGAAGGGGTGGACAAAGGTATATCCCTTCTCTTCCGCCAGTTTGCACGCATACTCATAAGCATCGTCATACACGTCTCCATAAAGGATGACTTCCGCGCCGTAGCTCTTTGTCCGGTTCACCTTAATGAGCGGTGTGACCGTGGGCATAACGATCACTGCCTTGCACCCGAATTGCTTCGCCGCAAAAGCCACGCCCTGCGCATGATTGCCAGCAGATGCGGTAATGAGCCCTCTTTCGCGCTCCTCCTCTGTGAGAGTGCTGATCTTATAGTACGCTCCACGGATCTTATACGCGCCTGTGTGCTGCATATTTTCCGGCTTTAAATATACTTTTCCGCCGCTATTCTCACTCAAATAATCGCTGTAAATGAGCTTTGTCGGATTAGTTACTTTCTTGACTAATTCGCTTGCCTCCTCGAATTTTTCTAAAGTCATCATGATGTCTGCTCCTCTTCTCTATAAAACAATGCATTTACAAACTCATTGGAATCGAATTTCTGAAGGTCGTCGATGGTTTCGCCCACGCCGATATACTTCACTGGGATACCCAGCTCCGCCTGTATTGCAACCGCAATACCGCCCTTTGCCGTTCCGTCCATTTTCGTCAGGATCACTCCTGTAATGTCCGCGGCATCATTAAATTCTTTCGCCTGAGCGAGAGCATTCTGTCCGGTCGTTGCGTCGAGCACTACGAGAGTCTCTCTAAACGCCTCCGGATATTCCCGGTCAATGACACGGTTAATCTTCTTTAACTCCTCCATGAGGTTCTTCTTATTGTGGAGGCGTCCTGCCGTGTCGCAGAGAAGGACGTCCGCCTTTCTTGCCTTTGCCGCCGCCACTGCATCGTATATGACGGATGCCGGGTCAGCGCCCTCCTGACCACCGATCATATCCACGCCCGCGCGATTTGCCCACTCGCGCAGCTGTTCGCCTGCCGCTGCGCGAAATGTGTCTGCCGCTGCCAGCACCACCTTTCTCCCCTGAGATTTTAGTTTTCCCGCAAGTTTTCCGATGGTGGTCGTCTTTCCCACCCCGTTGACACCGATCACGAACACCACGGATGTGCGTTCCTCAAACTCATAAGCTGCAACGCCCACATCCATCTGTTCCCGGATACTGTCGATGAGGAGCTGCCTGCACTCGATCGGTTCTTTGATGTGCTGTTCGCGAACCTTTTCTCTTAAATCTTCCAAAATACTCATGGTCGCGTGCACGCCTAAGTCTCCCATAATGAGCGTTTCTTCCAGCTCCTCATAGAAGTCCTCATCTATCTTTGAAAACCCGTGGAAAATGCTGTCCATCCCGGTTACAATATTATCCCTCGTCTTTGAAAGACCCGAGACAAGGCGTTTAAAAAATCCCTGTTTTTCTTCCATATATGACTCTTCCTTTCTGCGTCTTTCTCTGTGATCACTTGTCTAGCTTGTCCTCTAACAGATCTACCGACACAAGGGTGGACACTCCTTTTTCCTGCATGGTAATGCCATACAGACGGTCCGCCGACGCCATTGTTCCCCTTCTGTGGGTGATGACGATAAACTGTGTGTTTTTTGTCAGCTTATGAAGGTACTGGGCAAACCTGCTCACGTTATTGTCGTCCAGAGCCGCCTCGATCTCATCCAGAAGACAGAAAGGCGACGGTTTTAAATTCTGGATCGCAAACAACAGCGAGATGGCGGTCAACGCCTTCTCCCCGCCGGAGAGCTGCATCATGTTCTGAAGTTTCTTACCGGGCGGCTGCGCGATAATGCGGATACCAGCCTCAAGGATATCCTCGTCCTCCATCAGCTCTAATGTTCCTTTTCCTCCTCCGAAAAGCTGTTTGAACACGCTGTTGAACTCTTCAGCAATACGGCCAAACTGTTCTGTGAACTGCTTCCTCATAGCAACATCCAATTCGTCAATAATCTGTACAAGGGTTGCTTCCGCCTCTACCAGATCGTCGTGCTGGCCTTTTAAGAACTCATAGCGCTCGGAAATATTTTTGAAGTCCTCGATGGCGTTTACATTGACCGTGCCCAGCTTTCGGATTTCATTTTTCAAATTCTGGATCTGACGTTTCATATATGACAAATCCGTCAGGTTCTCATCCCGCAATTCCATAGCGTGATTATATGTAAGCTCATACTCCTCCCACATATAATTCATCTGCTTCTCAGAAGCCGCTTCATAGGATTCCTTCTGACTGTTCAGACGGAAACATTCCTTGTCAAGGGATGAGATATGTTTTGAAAGTTCCTCACGCATTCTCAGGAAATCCTTATGCTTTTGATTCAGAGCATCCCTGTTTTCCGTCTGCGCCTTAATCTCTTTATTGATCTCTTCAAACAGTTCCTTGGAATCCTCGATGGTCTGCCTAAGTTCCCGGATCTTCTCTTCCTTCCCGCGGATTTCCTCAGAAGCACTATCCTTATTGGAGTCAAGCTCCTTAAGTTCTTCCTCGAATTTCGCGATCTCCTCGTCAATACGGGATACATTCTCCATGATAAACGCAGCCTGCTGTTCCAGTGCGGCAAGGGAGAGATGTACCTCCTCCGACTCTTTCATCTGCGCGCCTTCTGTCACCCTCTCCTCATCGAGCAGCCTCTGAAGTTCCTCAATCCTTGTATTTAATTCCTGTTCCAAATTCTCTGAAGTCTCCAGTTCCATCCGGATGGATTCTTCGTTGTCATCAATCTCCCTTAGGTCGCGCTCTAACTTCTCCTGCTCTGCGGCATATACGCCACATCTTAGCTTTGCCTCTTCCATACGGACACTGATCTGTTCTACATTCATTTTTGCCGTATTCTCGACAACCGATGCCTTGCGCAGCTCCTGCTGGATCTGATCGATCGTGTTGTAACATACCGCACGGGTATTTTTGATCCGCGAAACCTCCTGCTCCATTGCGTCCATATCTTCCTTTAACATGGCTACGGTTTTCTCAAACTCTTCGATCTCCCTTCGCCTGCTCAAAAGGTTACTGGAATTCTTAAACGCTCCTCCGGTCATGGAACCTCCGGGATTGATCAGCTCACCTTCCAACGTCACAAGGCGCAGAGACTGGCGGTATTTGCGTCCTATGGCAATGCCGTTATCAATAGTGTCCACCACGATGGTGCGCCCTAGAAGCTGGTCTGCCAAACCTTCAAAACGTTTCTCTACATGGACGAGCGTGTTCGCCAGCCCGATGACACCCTTTTCCTTAAGCGCCTCCTCACTGCGGATCCCCCCGGCTCCGCGCATGCTTGTCAGCGGCAGGAAGGTAGCCCGCCCGAACTTATTGTTCTTTAAGAAAGCAATCATCCGCTTTGCCGTCTCCTCATTGTCCGTGACGATATTCTGGATGCTTCCCCCCAGCGCGGTCTCAACGGCGATCTCATATTCTTTGTCAACTTTAATGATATCTGCCACAACGCCGATCAGGCCTTTTTCTTTCTCCTTGTTTGCCATGACTCTGCGGATACTGTTTCCGTAGCCGTCATAGCGCTCGGTAATATTCTTCAGTGATTCAAGGCGGGAAGACTCTCTGTGATATGCGGTCTGCCCGATACGGAGTTTTTCCTGCTTCTCATCCAGCTCTTCCTGAAATTTAGCGATCTTCTGTTCATTGTCCGCAATCTTTGCATTATATTGCGCGATTGTCTCCTGAACCTGATGCAGTTCTTCCTCGTATTGTTTTAAGAGTTCTGCCTGACGCTCCGCCTCTGCCGAAACTTCCAGAATATTTCTCGCCAGCTCAGACTTTCTCATCGCGATCTGTTCTTTCGTGGTGTCATAATGCTGGATCTTTGCCTTTGTGGAAGCCCTGTTCCCAAGGATATCCATGATCTCCTGCTTCCTGCCCTCAATTTCTGCGGTGTGTTCGGCGATCCGGCTCTGCACCTCAATCAGCTGTTCTCTTGCTTCCCTATCACGCTCAGATGCTTCTTGTAATTTTTCCTGCGCGTCCTGCTTTTCTTTCTCGAGGGAAGATTTTTGCTCTTGCCTTGTCTTTATTTCCACACGCACTGTATTCAGACGGTTGTCATAATGCTCGTCATTCATGCGCGCAGTATTGATCTGCTCTTTTAAGACGTTGATCTGCCCTTCTAACTGCTGCTTCAAAAGATTCGTCTCATTAAGCTGGTTTTTGGCGGTCTCAATGGCAAGATCAATAGTCTCGACCTCCTCCTCAATCGCCTCATATTCCGCTTTCATCTCCTCATATCGGACATTGGAATCTTCCATCTCGGCAGCGGCGATATCATACTTCTCCTCCACCTCTTTCATCCGCTCGCGGATCCGTTCCTCCTCAAGGAGGAACATATTGATGTCAAAAGTCTTTAACTCTTCCTTTTTCTTTAGATATTCTTTCGCCGTCTCAGACTGTTTCTCCAGCGGGCCAAGCTGCCGTTCCAGCTCCTGAAGGATGTCGTTGACGCGGGTTAAGTTCATCCGTTCTTCCTCCAGCTTCTTAAGAGAAAGATTTTTGCGCCGCTTGAATTTTACGATACCCGCCGCCTCGTCAAAGAGTTCTCTCCTCTCCTCTGGTTTGCCGCTTAAGATCTTATCGATCTGGCCCTGACCGATGATGGAATATCCTTCTTTTCCGATCCCCGTATCGTAGAACATCTCATTGATATCTTTTAACCGGCACGCTGCACCGTTAATCAGATACTCGCTCTCCCCAGAGCGGTACAGTTTACGGGTCACGGTCACTTCCTCATAGTCCACAGGAAGCTGATGGTCTGAATTATCCAGTGTGATCGCCACAGATGCATAACTTAAAGGCTTGCGGTTCTCTGTACCCGAGAAGATAACATCCTGCATGCTCCCGCCGCGGAGCTGCTTGACTCTCTGCTCCCCGAGCACCCAGCGCACCGCATCGGCAACGTTACTCTTTCCACTCCCGTTTGGTCCCACGATCCCGGTAATCCCGTTATGAAAGTCGAATTTTATCTTGTTTGCAAAGGACTTAAAGCCCTGCACTTCAATGTTTTTAAGATACATATAACACCTGCTTATCTTTGTTTTTTCAGACAGAGGATCGCCTGATAGGCAGCCTGCTGTTCCGCCGCTTTTTTAGAGCGCCCTTTTCCTTCCCCGAAGACCCTCTCGCCGATTAGCGCCTCCACAGAGAAGGTCCTGTCGTGATCCGGCCCCTCTGCGCTTACCAGACGATAAGATATCTTCCCGCCTTTCTCCGCCTGAACCATCTCCTGAAGGATCGTTTTACTATCATAAAAGAGTTTCTTATCCTCGAGATCTGTCAGCACGAATTTATGGATAAACTCTTTTGCACTAGTAAAACCACCATCCAGATATACCGCCCCGATCAACGCCTCCAGCGCGTCGGATGTTACGGAATCCCGCTTTCTTCCCCCGGTAGCTTCCTCGCCTTTTCCGAGAAGAAGGTACTCTCCGAGGCCGATATCCCCTGCGCACAAAGCAAGAGACGGCTCGCACACCATGCTTGCCCTTGTCTTTGTCAACTCGCCTTCCGGCATTTTGGGAGATTCCTTAAATAAAAACTCGCTTGACACAAGTTCAAGTACTGCGTCCCCTAAAAATTCCAGGCGTTCGTTACACTGTTCTTTCGGAAGGTGCCTCTCATTTGTATAGGAGCTGTGCATCATGGCGTGCTCAAGAAGGGAGAAATCCCGGAACTTATAGCCGATCTTCTGCTCCAGTCCTTTTAATCTTTCTTTCATAGATGTTTCCTTTTTCTTTATGAAAATGAAAAAGCCCACAGGGGCTTTTTCATTTCATGAATCATTACTTATTCCGCTGCTTTTTTAATCTGATCTACCGCATCCTGAACGGTTACGATCTTCTCTGCTTCTTCATTGTCAATCTCGATGTCAAACTCCTCTTCGATCCCCATGATAATCTGGAAAATGTCCAGTGAATCCGCGCCGAGATCATCTACAAATGTAGTCTCTGGCCTGATCTCTTCTCTCTGTACGTTAAGAACGTCCGCAATGATCTCCTGAAGCTTTTCAAATTCCATGATAAATCCTCCTTGTTTTACTCACTTTCTCTCTCTTCTTCCTGCGTCTTTTGGATTGCTGCCTTTATCTTTTCATTTATTTTCTGCTCTTTAAATGTGACGCACTGGATAATGGAATTACATACCTCTTTGGAAGTGGAACTTCCATGTGTCTTTACTACCAGACCTTTTAGGCCCAGCAGAGGCGCTCCTCCGTATTCGCTGGAATCAAAGTCTTTTAAGGTAGCTTTCAGAGCCGGTTTTACAAGAAGGGCTCCGATCTTGCTGCGAAGATTCGACATCATCCCTCTTTTTACCTTCTTCATCAGCGCTCCGCCGACTCCCTCGTAAAGTTTGAGGATCACATTTCCCACAAATGCTTCGCAGACGATAACGTCCACGTTTCCGTAGGGGATCTCTCTCGCCTCGACGCTTCCCACAAAATTGATATCAGAGCAAGCTTTCAGAAGCGGGAAAGTCTCTTTTACAAGAGCATTGCCTTTTTCCTCTTCCGCACCGATATTTACGATACCGACAGTTGGGTTCTTCTTGCCTATAATGCTCTCCATATAAATGGATCCCATCTTGGCAAACTGTACGAGATGAGAAGGTCTTGCATCCACGTTCGCCCCACAGTCGATCAGCAGGGACACCCCTTTGAGCGTTGGGACAAGAGGCGCTAGCGGCGGTCTTTCCACGCCCTTGATCCTGCCCACCAGCACCTGTCCTCCTACAAGAACCGCACCCGTGCTTCCGGCGGATACAAAAGCGTCAGCCTCTCCGTCCTTCACCAGCTTCATGGCAACCACAATAGAGGAATCTTTTTTCCCTCTGATTGCTTTCACCGGAGGTTCCGCCGTCTCGATGACCTCGGACGCATTGACGATCCTGATCTGCTCTTTTGGATATGTGTACTGCGACAGTTCCTTTTTCAGAACCTCTTCCTGCCCTGTCAGCAGAATCAAAATGTCTTCTCTCTGCTGTACTGCTTCCACTGCTCCTTTCACGATCTCTGACGGCGCATTGTCCCCGCCCATCGCGTCTAGAGCAACCCGTGTAATTTCAGACATGATCCTTCCTCCTAACACTACTGAAAATATTCTACTGGAAAACATTATAAAAATCAATAAAAAAAAGACGTAAAACACAAAGTTTTTACGTCTTTTTGCACATCAGCGATTAGTCTACGGAGATGATCTCACGCTTATTGTACGCGCCACATGCCTTGCATACACGGTGAGGCATCATGAGCTCGCCGCACTTGCTACATTTTACAAGGTTCGGAGCACTCATCTTCCAGTTAGCTCTTCTCTTATCTCTTCTCGCTTTTGAAGATTTATTCTTCGGACAGATTGACATAGGTTACACCTCCTTAAAATTCTTAAATAAGTCACGGACAACTGACATTCTAGGATCAAGTCCCGGTTCCTCACAGTCGCAGGACCCCGTATTCAAATTTTGGCCGCACACTTTGCAGAGGCCTTTGCAGTCCTCACGGCACAATGTCTTTTCTGGCCACTCTGACAAAATCACATTGTAGAGCAATTTGTCCACGTCAAGATGATATCCGTCAATAAAGTTTGATTCATCCAGCTCCTCTGTCAGTTCTGCGTCGGAGAGACCTACGTCCACATGCTTCGTGACGTTCAGCACGAACTCACGTCTGACATCCTCAAGGCACCTGTCACAGGGAATGAGCGTCTCAAGTCCGGCGTCCGCATGGATAAGCAGTTCCTTACCCTTGACATGCTCCACTCTGACATGAACCGGCCCGCTTTTGACAATCGGATATTCCCCGGATTTCATCCGGATCGTGTCCATGGTAAGCGGCACAGTCTCTTCAACCGTCTTATACTGGTCTGACAAAACGTCTGATAGGTTAATCAACATTGTTATTACTCCTATTCATACCTAGACCATTATATCATGTAAATTGTGTTTGTCAACCATAAAATAAACTGGTTTTACGTGGCTTTCCCTGTGGTTCTGAAAAATATTTTATTTCACAAGCGCCAAAGTCTCTCTTGCGATAGCCAGCTCCTCGTTAGTCGGAATGACAAACACCCTTACCTTCGAACCGGGTTTTGTCAGTTCAGCTTGTCTGCCTCTGAGCCCGTCGTTCACTTCCTTATCAAACTCAATGCCAAGATATCCAAGATAGCTGCACACCTGTTCTCTTACATAGTCATCGTTCTCGCCGATCCCTGCTGTAAAAACAATATCATCCACGCCATTCATGGCAGCGACATAGGAACCAATATATTTTGCCACTCTGTAAGAGAATGTATCCATAGCAATCTTCGCTTTCTTATCTCCCGCGTTCATAGCGTCTGTCAAGTCTCGGAAATCGCTGGAAAGCCCCCCAGAAAGTCCGAATACACCGGACTTTTTGTTCAACACGTTCATAACTTCTTGAATATTCATTTTCTCTTTCTGAGCGATAAATTCCATGATCGCCGGATCGATGTCCCCAGAACGCGTTCCCATTACAAGCCCCTCAAGCGGCGTCAGACCCATGGAAGTATCGACAGATTTTCCATTCATGACCGCGGATACGCTGGAACCATTTCCGAGATGGCATACGATTGTCTTAAGCTCCTCATAAGGTTTTCCCATGACTTCAGCAGCCTTTTTGGATACATAACTGTGGCTTGTCCCGTGGAATCCGTAACGTCTTACTTTGTATTTCTCATAGTATTCATAGGGAAGACCGTACATATACGCTTTCTCCGGCATTGTCTGATGGAAGGCGGTGTCGAACACAGCAACCATCGGAGTGCCCGGCATCAGCTCCTCACACGCCTCAATCCCGATCAAGTTAGCCGGATTGTGAAGCGGAGCTAGATCATTGCACTCTTCAATCGCTTTCTTTACTTCCTCTGTGATGACAACAGACGATGCAAATTTCTCGCCGCCATGCACAACACGGTGTCCCACTGCTCCGATCTCATCTAAACGCTTGACGACACCGGTCTGCGCGTTTGTCAGCGCCTCGATTACGAATTGGATCGCCTCTGTGTGTGTGGGCATTGCTTTGTCATATTTTTCCTTCTCTCCACCCTCAGGCTGATAAGTCAGGCGCCCGTCGATCCCGATTCTCTCACAGATTCCTTTTGCAAGAACTTCTTCTGACTGCGCATTGATAAGCTGGAATTTCAGAGAAGAGCTCCCACAATTGATTACTAATACGTTCATTTCCTTTCCTCCCAAATGCTTTCTTATTTCTCATACAGGATATTCCCTATTCTATCCTGTCTTATTCAAACACACCTTTTTCCGTACTGTCTTTTGAGCTTATATAGCCTGTGCCTGAACGGCTGTAATCGCTACCACGCCTACGATATCCTCTGCGCTGCATCCACGTGACAGATCGTTGACCGGAGCCGCGATTCCCTGCGTCAACGGACCATAAGCCTCCGCCTTGCCAAGCCTCTGCACCAGCTTGTACCCGATATTTCCTGCATCCAGATCTGGGAAAATCAGCACGTTAGCATGGCCTGCGACCTCGCTGCCCGGCGCCTTGGAAGCGCCCACCTCCGGAACGATAGCCGCGTCAAGCTGCAGTTCCCCGTCCAGTTTCAGTTCCGGAGCGAACTCGCGCGCAAGGCGTGTAGCCTCCACAACCTTATCCACATCTGCATGCTTTGCACTGCCCTTTGTGGAATGAGAAAGCATTGCCACAATCGGTTCTTTCCCTGTCAGAGTCCTGAAAGATTCTGCGGAAGAAAGAGCGATATAGGCCAGTTTCTCCGGATCCGGATTCTGCTCAAGCCCTGCGTCTCCGAAAATAAATGTTCCGTCCGCCCCCATGTCGCAGTCCGGAACTACCATAAGGAAGAAAGCGGATACCAGCTTTGTGCCCGGTTTTGTCTTGAGGATCTGAAGGCACGGACGCAATGTATCCGCCGTAGAGTGGCACGCTCCGGATACCATGCCGTCAGCATCCCCCATCTTGACCATCATAACACCATAATACAGGTAATTGTTCAGCAGAAGCTCTCTTGCCTGTTCCTCCGTCACCCCCTTTTTCTGTCTTAATTCAACAAGTTTTGCGATGTAACTCTCTGTCTTGTCATTAGTCGCCGGATCTACAATCACCGCACCGGAAATGTCGTATGTACCTCTGTTTTTCTCGATCTCTTCTTTGCTGCCCACGAGGATCAGATCTGCAATACCTTCCCTTAAGACCGCCTCCGCAGCCTTATACGTTCTTTCGTCCTCTGTCTCAGGAAGGACAATCGTCTTCTTATCTGATTTTGCCCTCTCTTTGATCTCATCAATGAATCCCATGATTAAAAATCCACCTTTCATTTTTTATCACATGTGACTTTATTATAACGCAAAGGTTTTTTGTATACAAGGGGATTTTATGTGCATTTTTAAGTACAATCCCCTTGTTTTTCACAGTCTCTTTATATGATTGTCACAAAAATAACAATCTTATTCAGTCAAAGAAACGTCGGCGTACAAAAGGCATTGCGCAATTGAAGCGTATTGTCTTTTGTACGCCGACACTATCATAAATGGAATACTGACGTTACAATATTAAAATATACAAGAATCGTGCATGTGTCTGTGATCGTGGTAATAAGAGGCGCGGCCATGATCGCCGGATCTATACCGATCTTCTTTGCAATCAACGGCAGGATGCAGCCGATGCATTTTGCAATGGTGACCACTGCGATCATTGTGACTCCAAGCGCCACAGCCAGCATGATATCCCTGTCATACATGATACAGATGCGGATACCGTTTACAAAAGCAAGCAGGGCTCCGACGACTACCGCCACTCTGATCTCCTTAAATATTACCTTAAAGATATCGGAAAACTCGATCTCCCCCACCGCGAGCCCGCGGATAATAAGCGTAGAGCTCTGAGAGCCGCAGTTTCCGCCCGTACCCATGAGCATAGGGATGAAGGTAATCAGAATCGGCATCGCTGCCATCGCGTTTTCATAATACCCTAAGATCTCGCCAGTCACCGTCGCTGAGAGCATCAGAAGCATCAACCACGGCGTACGGTTTCGCACCTGCCGGAGAACGGACGTCTCAAAGTATGAGTCCTCATTTGGGCTGACACCGGCCATGATACTGATATCTTCCGTCGCCTCATCTTGAAGCACGAGCATAGCGTCGTCAACCGTTACAATACCTACAAGACAGTTCTCATGATCAATGATAGGGATCGCCACCAAACCGTACTTGTTGATCATGTTTGCCACTTTTTCCTGATCGTCCAGCGTTCTCGCATACAACACGTTCTCATCCATGATCTCTTCAATCAGCCGGGACTCTCCCGCTGTCAGAAGATCTTTGACGTCAACCATCCCGATGAGTCTTCTTTTCTCTGTCACATAGCAGGTATAGATCGTCTCTTTGTTGATACCGACCTGACGGATCTTTAAGATCGCCTCAGCCACTGTCATCTCTTTGCGCAGGCTGATATACTCGATATTCATGATGCTGCCTGCGCTGTCTTCCGGATACTGCAAAAGCGCGTTGATCTTCTGTCTTGTCTCCTCGTCAGTCACGGTAAGAATACGGTCCACCACATTGGCGGGCATCTCCTCCAAAACGTCCACCGTATCGTCCACGTACATTTCATCCATGACCTCTTCCAGCTCTGAATCCGTCAGTGCATTGATCAGGTCCTCGCGCATGTCGCTGTTCATGTCCGTAAACACTTCCGCAGCCTCTTCTTTTGCGAGAAGGCGGAATACAAGCGTGCGCTGTTTCTTGTCCAATTCCTCTAATATATCGACAATATCCACAGGGTGAACAGTCTCTAGTTCCTCTTTCAGTTGTTTAAAATTATGTGCCTCCAGCAGCCGAATGATCTGCCCGGAGTCCATTCTGTTCTCCTGATTCATTCTTTTATCCCTTCCCGTTTCTCTGGCATCCCAAATATGGTACTATAAGAATCCATCTTTTTATAGTATAATATGGTAGAAATCGATATACAAGGAGATTCTTATGAAAATTGTCGGTCTGATCACAGAATACAATCCGTTCCATAACGGTCATCTGCATCATATAGAGCAAGCAAAACAGATCACGGGCGCTGACGCCGCCGTGGTCGTCATGAGCGGCGACTATGTCCAGCGTGGTGTTCCCGCCTTCATGCCAAAACGCGTACGAGCGGAGATGGCGCTTAAGTGCGGAGCATCAGCCATCTTCGAACTTCCCGTCTGCTATGCCACCGGCAGCGCAGAGCATTTTGCCCTTGGCGCCGTGTCCCTGCTGGATAGCCTGGGCATTGTTGACTGTATCTGTTTTGGAAGCGAATGCAACGATTTGGACGCTCTTTCCCACGTCGCTGACATTTTAAGCCGGGAGCCTCATGACTACCGCACTCTTCTGAAAAACAACTTAAAAAAGGGATCGTCCTTCCCTTCCGCCAGACAGAATGCCATGCTGGAATACACAAAAAATTCCTCCTATGCCTCTCTGCTTGATGATCCCAACAACATACTGGGAATCGAATACCTCAAAGCCCTGAAAAAAGTAGAAAGTCCCATGGTTCCTTTCACCATCCGGCGAATGGGATCTCATTACCATGACCAGAGCCTTGACAGCGGGAACCTCAGCTCCGCATCCGCCATACGTTCTCTGCTTGCATACTCCGGGGCCGTCATTAGCACAGAGCGCATGGGAGGCGGTTTTGAAGATACAGCCTTTTCCACAGTGCTGGGCGAGCTCGAGGAGCAAATGCCCTCCTCCTGTCTGGCGCTTTTAAAGGACTATCACAGAGTCGCATATCCAATATACCGAAATGACTTCTCCATTCTTTTAAAATATAAACTGCTCAACAAGACGCCGTCCACACTCACCCGCTACATGGATGTGTCTGAAGAACTTGCCAACCGGATCTGCGATAAGTTGAATAACTTCTTTAACTATAAGCAATTCGCAGAACTCCTTAAAACAAGGGAAGTCACACAAACCCGAATCAACCGCGCGCTCCTCCACATTATGCTGGGAACAAAAAAAACAGATGTGGCCGAGTACGCTGAAAGCGGAAGGCATTTCTACGCCCGCCTGCTCGGCTACAGAAAAGATAAGGCGAAGCTTATCTCCCATATTGTCAAAAGAAGCACCCTTCCAGTGCTCATACGCCTCTCCGACCGAGAATCACTGCCGGCCTTGGGACAAAAAATGCTGAGAAATGATCTTCTCGCGTCTAACCTGTATATGTCTGTAGTAACGGATAAATATAAAACCGCGTTCCAGAATGAATATAAGCATGGGATTCTGAAGATATAAGAAAACAGCGCTTAACTGCCGCGCTGTTTTCTACAAATTTACAGTCGTTTAGCAATGGCTTTGATAAACCCTTCACTGCTAAGTACCGTTGGATTTTCAATCGTGGTGATGAGCGCAAGGTCCTTTGTCATCTCTCCCGCCTCAATCGTGTCAATTGTCGCCTTCTCCAGCCTATCGGCGAACTCTATCAGTTCTTTGTTCCCATCCAGCTCGCCGCGCTTTCTCAGAGCGCCTGTCCAAGCAAAGATGGTAGCCACCGAGTTGGTGGAAGTCTCCTCGCCTTTCAGATGTTTATAATAGTGGCGCTGAACAGTTCCGTGAGCTGCTTCATACTCATAGTACCCCTCCGGAGATACAAGCACGGACGTCATCATGGCAAGGGAGCCAAAGGCAGAGGATACCATATCACTCATCACATCCCCATCATAGTTCTTGCACGCCCAGATATATCCCCCCTCTGATTTCATGACACGGGCAACCGCGTCGTCGATCAGCGTATAGAAATACTCAATCCCCGCCTCTTTGAATTTCTGATCAAACTCCGCGTCATAGATCTCTTGGAAAATATCCTTAAACGTATGATCGTACTTCTTAGAGATGGTATCCTTTGTAGCAAACCAAAGATCTTGCTTCGTATCCAAAGCATAGGAAAAACAGCTCCTAGCAAAGCTCTCGATAGAGCTATTCAGATTATGCATTCCCTGCACAATGCCCGGTCCCTCAAAGTTGTGTATTAATTCCTTCGTCTGCGCGCCGTCCCCAGCCGTGTATACAAGCTCCACTTTTCCGGCTCCCGGTATTTTCATCTCAGTTCCCTTATACACATCGCCGTAGGCATGTCTGGCGATCGTGATGGGTTTCTTCCAGTTCTTCACGCACGGCTCAATCCCTTTGACCACAATAGGTGCACGGAACACAGTTCCATCCAGAATCGCCCGGATCGTACCGTTCGGGCTCTTCCACATTTGTTTTAAGTTATACTCGCTCATACGCGCCGCGTTCGGAGTGATGGTCGCACATTTCACCGCAACTTTATATTTTTTCGTGGCCATTGCGGAGTCTACTGTCACCTGATCATCCGTCTCATTTCTATGTTCCAGACCTAGATCGTAATACTCTGTCTTAAGATCAATGTACGGAATGAGCAGTTCATCCTTAATCATCTTCCAAAGGATCCTTGTCATCTCGTCCCCATCCATCTCTACAAGTGGTGTAGTCATCTTAATTTTTTCCATTGTCTGTCTCCTCCTGATCTAAACTCTCCGTCCTCCTGTCGGCTGAGGTACTTTTTCTAATATCCCTGCTTTTTTAAATTCTGCATCACGTGCATAATATGCTCGTTTGCCAGCTGTTCCGCCATCTCCGCGTCCCTGTCCCGGATCGCGCGCAGGATCTGACGGTGCTCCCGGATAGATTTTCTGGCCCTGTCCTCCGATACAACCGAAGACTTTCTGGCCGCTTGTACATAATTGTGAAAATCCGTCAGCACATGGCTTAGGATCCGGCTGCCCGACGCTTCATAGAGAATGGCATGGAACCTTCCGTCCAGCGCCGCCACCTGTTCCGCATTAAACCCACTCTCTTTCTTCATCTGGAATTCCGAGAGAAGTATTGCTTCCTCCAGTTCATCAAGCTGCGCCTCCGAAATGTTCTCCGACGCCCAGCGGGCGCACAGCCCTTCCAGCATCGAACGGATCATATAAATATCCCATATATCCTTGTGGGAAATCCCAGTCACATAGGCTCCCCGGTTGGGGATGATCGTCACCAGTCCCTCCAGTTCAAGCTGACGCAGCGCCTCTCTGACAGGAGTACGGCTCACGCCAAGCTCTCTTCCTATTGTATTTTCCCTGAGCTCATCGTTTTCCTTATATTTACCGTTCAGGATATCTTCACGGATCTTCTGGAAAACACGCCCGCCAAGGGAATGATCCTGATACTCTTCCATCTTTCGCTCCTTTTGACGTCATATTGTCACATGCAGTTCTTCACACACACTTGCTATTTTCTCAACTATTTCCTCATCTGTCAAGACCGTAACCCTTCCGCCTTCATATTCCTGATCTACCCATTCCTTCAGCTTTTGCACAAGCCGGGAATTTTTATCTACCTGACGATTCCCCGACAACTTATAGTATGCGTTGATCCAGTAGGCGATGCCCGCCGCTCCAGAAGTATTGGACACAGATACCAGCGCAGGCCGGTTTAAATATTTATCCGTGTCGAATATATTATAGATCTCTTCATTTTTCAGCATTCCGTCCGCATGGATTCCCGCTCTTGTGACATTGAAATTCTTGCCTACAAAAGGAGTTCTCGACGGAATAT
This sequence comes from Candidatus Mediterraneibacter pullicola, assembly GCA_019117065.1. Taxonomy (GTDB): domain Bacteria; phylum Bacillota; class Clostridia; order Lachnospirales; family Lachnospiraceae; genus Mediterraneibacter; species Mediterraneibacter pullicola. The sequence goes on from DXAK01000008.1 coordinate 79,149, forward strand.
TGTATCCAATCTCTTTTTCGTAATACTCCGCCAGTTCTGTAATCACTGTCGTATCCATTCCGTCCAATGTGCCCCGGAGCTGGGCATACTCAAATACCATTGCTTCAAGAGGCGTATTCCCCGTACGTTCCCCAATGCCGAAAAGGGAGCAATTAACTCCGCACGCCCCATAAAGCCACGCCGTAGTGGAATTGTTCACCGCCTTGTAGAAATCATTATGCCCGTGAAACTCGATCAATTCGCTGGGAACGCCTGCGTGGGTCATCAAACCATAGATAATACCGGGGATGGATCTTGGTATCACCGCGCCTGGAAAATTCACCCCGTATCCCATCGTATCACAGACACGGATCTTTACAGGAATCTGATACTCCTCCTTCAGTTTCATCAATTCTAAGCAAAACGGAATAACGAATCCGTAGATGTCGGACCGGGTAATGTCCTCCAGATGACATCTGGGACGCACGCCCGTCTCCATACATTCTCTCATCACGGATAGATAATGTTCCAGCGCCTGCCGCCTCGTCATCTTCAACTTGTAAAAAATGTGATAATCAGAACAGCTTACAAGAATTCCTGTCTCTTTTAATCCGATCTCTTTCACCAGCTCAAAATCTTTTTTACTCGCCCGGATCCAGCTGGTGATCTCCGGAAATTCATACCCTTTTTCCAGACACTTGTACACTGCCTCCCTATCCTTCTTGCCGTACAGAAAAAATTCGCTCTGGCGTATCTTGCCCTTCGGACCTCCCAAACGGTGCAGATAGTCGTAGATCGTCACAATCTGCTCTGTCGTATAAGGAGCTCTGGACTGCTGCCCATCCCGAAATGTAGTGTCCGTAATCCAGATTTCATCCGGCATATTGTGGGGCACTATCCTATCATTGAACGCGATCTTCGGTATCTCGTCATAATGAAACAGATTGCGGAACACATTGGGGGTGTCCACGTCCACCAGAGGATACATGTGCTCTTCCAATTCCAGCAGATTCGTATGCTTGTTCAAAAATACTTTCCTGTCTTCCATCTGTGTCTTCCTCCTTAGAACATTTTTGTATAATTGTATACAGTTATACAAAATTTGTCAACACAGATTTCACTTCATAGATAAAGAAGTTCCCGGAACTGTATCATATAAGCAAAAGAGAACTGTTTTGCGTTATGATACAATTCCGGGAACGTACATATCCATGTTAAATACTAGCGTATCATTCTCACTTTGAGAACTCCCTTCACTTTGGAAAGCTGCTCTTCCACATCAGAAGGCACTTCCCCGTCCACATCCATCATTGTGTATGCATACTCCTTGCGGCTCTTGTTTGTCATTAGGGATATATTGATATTCTTTTCTGCCATCAGCCCTGTAAACTGGCCAAGCATATTCGGGATGTTTTTGTGCAGAATGGTCACTCTTGATCCATCCCCTTTTACGCCCATATCACAGTCTGGGAAGTTGACAGAATGTTTGATATTTCCGTTCTCAAGGAAATCTCTCACCTCTGCCGCTGCCATTTCCGCACAGTTATCCTCGGATTCCTCCGTGGAGGCCCCAAGGTGCGGGATAACAATAGCTCCCTTTACACCCACGATCTCCTTAGTTGGAAAGTCCGTCACATAGCAGCGCACCTTTTCAGACACAAGCGCATCCACGATGTCTTCCTGATTTACCAGCACGTCACGGGCAAAATTCAGGATCACAACATCTTTTTTCATCAAACTGATCGCGTTTTTGTCAATCATGCCTTTTGTGTCGTCCAGAGCTGGAACGTGGACTGTAATGTAGTCACACTCTTTGTAAATCTCATCCACAGTCTTGGCGTGGTAAATTTTCTCACTGAGCCTCCAAGCAGAGTCCACGGATACATATGGGTCATATCCATATACTTCCATTCCAAGGCTGACCGCTACATTCGCCACAAGAACTCCGATTGCTCCTAGCCCGATCACGCCCAGCTTCTTTCCCTGAATCTCAGTTCCTGCAAAAGCTTTTTTCTTTTTCTCCGCGATCTTGGCGATATCTCCGTCCTCTTCATACTCCTGAACCCAGTTGATGCCTCCTATGATATCGCGGGCAGCAAGAAGCATGCCGGCAATCACCAGCTCCTTCACACCGTTTGCATTGGCTCCGGGCGTATTAAACACAACAATTCCTTCATCTGCACAGCGCTCCAATGGGATGTTATTTACCCCCGCCCCAGCGCGGGCGATGACTTTTAACTCTTTTGAAAACTGCATCTCGTGCATCTTCGCGCTTCTTACGAGGATGGCGTCCGCCTCTTCCACTTTATCTGTAGCTACATAATTTTCATCCAGTTGATCCAGTCCCATCTGTGAGATTGGATTCAGGCAATAATATCTGAACATCTTACTGATTCTCCTCTTCAAACTTTTTCATAAACTCAACAAGTGCCGCAACACCCTTGTAAGGCATTGCATTGTAGATGCTGGCGCGCATTCCTCCTACACTGCGGTGTCCCTTTAAATTCTCAAGTCCCGCTGCCTTCGCCTCTTTGACAAACTTCGCGTCCAGATCCGCATCGCCTGTCACAAAGGGCACATTCATAAGAGACCGATCCTTCTTCTCCACCGTTCCTTTAAAGAGTTTGCTCTGGTCGAGGAAATCATAGAGAATCTTCGCCTTCTTCTCGTTTCTCTCCTTCATTGCCTCAAGACCGCCCTGCGCTTTCAGCCACTTAAATACTTTACCGCAGATATAAATACCGTATGCCGGCGGAGTATTATAAAGGGATCTAGCATCCGCATGTGTCTTGTATGTAAGCATAGTTGGCGTACCCGGAAGCACATCCTCTGTAATCAGGTCTTCACGAATGATCACAATGACGACGCCTGCAGGGCCGATATTCTTCTGAACACCACCGTAAATGATGCCATATCTGCTCACGTCCACAGGCTCAGACAGGAAGCAAGAAGAAACATCCGCCACCAGCGTCTTCCCCTTTGTGTTGGGCAGCTCTTTAAATTTTGTCCCGTAAATGGTATTGTTCTCGCAGATGTATACATAATCTGCATCCTCGGATACAGGAAGATCTGAGCAGTCCGGAATATAGGAAAATGTCTTATTCTCAGAGGAAGCAATGCAGTTTACTTTCCCATATTTTTCCGCCTCTTTTGCAGCTTTCTTCGCCCACTGCCCTGTAACAATATAATCCGCCACGCCGTTTTTCATTAAGTTCATTGGAATCATCGCGAACTGCTGTGACGCTCCGCCCTGAAGAAACAACACTTTGTAGTTGTCAGGAATGTTCATCAGGTCTCTTAAATCCTGTTCTGCATCGGTAATAATCTCCTCAAATGCTTTGGAACGGTGGCTCATTTCCATCACAGACATCCCTGTGCCCTTATAGTCCAGCATCTCTTCCGCTGCTTCCTTCAGAACTTCCTCCGGCAGTACAGCAGGCCCTGCCGAAAAATTATACACTCTGCTCATTTTGTCTACCTCCTGTTTTTGTCATATCATTATATATTCCACAGCCATTTCCTTACGGCCATTTTCTCATGATCATTCTGCCATGTCATCCTCATCAAAGACCTCGCTGATAGCCGCTCCCGGAGCCACCATAGGCCATACCTTATCATCACTGTCAATCTGACAGTCAATAACAACAGGTTTGTCTAGTGTCAGCGCTTTCGCAAACGCCTCTTTAAACTCATCCTGCGACTTTGCACAGATAGCTTCCGCGCCCATAGCCTCTGCCAGTTTGACGAAGTCTACCGCATCTCTTAACACTGTCGCGGAGTATCTTTCATCATAGAAAAGATCCTGCCATTGGCGCACCATACCGAGCACATGGTTGTTAACAACCACCTGTATGACCGGGATATGGTGCCTTACCGCCGTGGCAATCTCGTTCATGTTCATGCGGAAACATCCGTCTCCAGCAATGTTGATTACCGTTTTATCCGGGCAGCCGGTCTTCGCTCCAAGGGCAGCGCCAAGACCATATCCCATCGTCCCCAGTCCTCCAGATGTGAGAAGGGTTCTCGGCTTCGTATACTTGTAATACTGAGCCGTCCACATCTGATGCTGTCCCACCTCTGTGACAATCAGAGCGTCTCCCTTTGTCTGACGGTAAATCTCCTCCACGATGTAGGGACCTGTCAATCCGTCGGAACGATACTTAAGCGGGTATTTTTCTTTATAAGACCAGATCTTCTCAAGCCATTGGGAATGATCCTGCTGCTTTAAATTCCTGTTGAGGATCTTCAGCACTTCCTTCACGTCGCCGATCAGCTCTTCCGTCACAATGACATTTTTATTGATTTCTGCCGGGTCAATGTCAATCTGAAGAATTTTCGCATTTTTGGCAAAAGTTTCCGTATTTCCCGTGACACGGTCGCTGAATCTCGCTCCTATGACTACCAGCAGATCGCACTCACTGACCCCATAGTTGGAAGTCTTTGTCCCGTGCATTCCCAGCATCCCTGTATATCGGGGATCAATTCCCGGGAACGCGCCTTTCCCCATAAGGGAATCTGTCACTGGAGCGTCCAGCTTATCCACAAACTCCTTGAGTTCTTTGCTGGCTCCTGAGAGAACTGCACCACCGCCCACAAAGACAAACGGCTTTTTAGCCTCCTCCAGCATGGAGACTGCATGTGACAATCTTTCTTCATTTATATGAGAGTGATCCGGGATATATTTACCAAGTTCCTCCCTGCGGTATTCTGTGACCGCCGCCGTGATGTCTTTTGGAATATCCACAAGCACCGGCCCGGGCCTTCCCGCCTTGGCGATACGGAACGCCTTGCGGATCGTGTCCGCCAGCTTAGCCACATCCTTTACGATAAAGCTGTATTTTGTTATTGGCATTGTAACGCCCGTGATATCAATCTCCTGAAAACTGTCTTTTCCAAGAAGGGACACTCCTACATTGCAGGTGATTGCCACGATCGGGATTGAATCCATGTACGCTGTGGCAATGCCTGTGACAAGATTCGTGGCCCCCGGTCCGCTTGTCGCTAGACATACACCTATTTTCCCCGTAGCACGGGCATATCCATCCGCCGCGTGGGCCGCTCCCTGCTCGTGGGAAGTCAGGATATGACGGATCTCATCTCTGTGTTTATACAACTCGTCATATACGTTTAGTATCGAGCCGCCCGGGTAGCCGAACACGGTATCCACTCCCTGTTCTTTCAAGCACTCGATCACGATCTCCGCTCCGTTTAATTGCATGACGGCACCTCCAGTATCGCTCCCCGATTGCCGGATGTTACCATGGACGCATAGCGCGCAAGGTATCCCGTTTTAACCTTCGGCTCCCGCGGTTGCCATTTTGCGCGTCTTACAGCCATCTCCTCATCCGAGATATCAAGTTCCAGTTTTAGCTCGGGAATATTGATCTTGATAATATCCCCCTCTTCCACAAGAGCGATGGGACCTCCTACCGCCGCCTCTGGCGAAACGTGCCCGATGGACGCTCCTCTTGAAGCGCCGCTAAAGCGCCCGTCTGTAATCAGAGCCACCGTTGACCCCAGTCCATAACCCGCGATAGCGGAGGTGGGATTGAGCATCTCCCTCATTCCCGGACCGCCTTTGGGCCCTTCGTAGCGGATCACGATCACGTCGCCCGGATTGATCTTTCCGCTCTTAATCGCCTCTGTCGCCTCTTCATCGCTCTCAAAAATTCTTGCCGGCCCCTCATGCACAAGCATCTCGCTGCAGACTGCGGAGCGTTTTACCACGCTGCCGTCCGGCGCAAGATTTCCTTTTAATACAGCAAGCCCGCCGGTCTCGCTGTACGGATTTTCAATGGGACGGATCACATCAGGATCTTTGTTGACACATCCCTCTATGTTCTCCCCTACAGTCTTTCCTGTAACAGTCATACATTCCTTATAAAGGAGTCCTTTCTTATTCAGCTCGTTCATGACAGCATAGACGCCGCCCGCCTCGTTAAGGTCCTCGATGTAAGTGTGACCTGCCGGAGCGAGATGACATAGGTTCGGCGTCTTCTCACTAATTTTATTGGCAAAATCAATCTCAAAGTCCATGCCGATCTCATGGGCAATTGCCGGAAGATGGAGCATACTATTAGTAGAGCATCCAAGCGCCATATCCACTGTCAGAGCGTTTAAAATTGCTTTCTCTGTCATGATGTCACGCGGCCGGATATTCTTTCTCACCAGCTCCATCACCTGCATGCCCGCATGCTTCGCAAGCTGGAGCCTTGCAGAATAGACCGCCGGAATCGTCCCGTTTCCTTTTAACCCCATTCCCAGCGCCTCGGTCAGGCAATTCATACTGTTAGCTGTATACATTCCAGAGCAGGAACCGCATGTAGGGCAGGCTTTACTCTCAAATTCACAGATATCTTCGTCTGTCATCTTGCCTGCCGCGTAGGCCCCCACCGCCTCGAACATACTGGAAAGGCTAGTCTTCTGACCCTTTACATGCCCCGCCATCATCGGGCCGCCGCTGACAAAGATAGTTGGAATATTCACGCGCGCTGCCGCCATGAGAAGTCCCGGCACATTCTTGTCACAATTGGGGATCATTACAAGACCGTCAAACTGATGCGCCATGGCTAATGCCTCTGTGGAATCCGCAATCAGATCTCTCGTCACAAGAGAATATTTCATTCCGATATGCCCCATAGCAATTCCATCGCACACCGCGATCGCCGGCACCATAATCGGTGTGCCTCCCGCCATGGCAACTCCCATCTTCACTGCCTCTGTGATCTTGTCAAGATTCATATGCCCGGGTACGATCTCGTTATAGGAACTGACCACGCCGATCAGCGGACGGTCAAGTTCTTCCTGCGTCATGCCAAGCGCATTGAACAAAGAACGGTGCGGCGCTTGCTGCACGCCTTTTGTCACTGTATCACTTCTCATATGTCATTCCTCTCTTTCTTTTTTTCCTCTCAACTATAGTTTTTATATCAAAGACTGGCAGAAAGTATCCGCCTATTTAATATATCCGCAGATACGGTCTCCCATCTCTTTTGTACCAATCTGTATCTTTCCCTCTGACATAATATCAATAGTTCGGTATCCGGCCTTAAGAACCGCCTCTACCGCCGACTCAACCGCATCCGCCTCTTTGTCCAAATCAAAAGAATAGCGCAGCATCATAGCGGCGGACAAAATCGTCGCAATGGGATTCGCAATACCTTTTCCCGCAATGTCTGGCGCGGAACCGCCGCTTGGCTCGTAAAGACCGAATTTCGTCTCATTTAAGCTGGCGCTGGCAAGCATCCCGATGGAACCTGTCACCATGCTCGCCTCATCAGAGAGAATATCGCCGAACATATTCTCGGTCAAAATCACATCGAACTGTGCCGGATCTTTTACAAGCTGCATTGCACAGTTGTCCACAAGCATATGCTCCAGAGTGACTTCCGGGTAATCCGCTGCCACCTCCTCGACAATCTTTCTCCAGAGTCTTGAGGAGTCCAGAACATTTGCCTTATCGACGCTGGTCACTTTCTTCCTTCTCTTCATGGCGATATCGAAGCCCCGCTTTGCAATCCTGCGAATCTCCGTCTCGCTGTATGTAAGCTCGTCTCTTGCCACGAGAACACCGTTCTCCGCCTCTGTGCTCCGTTTTCCGAAATACAGTCCGCCGGTCAGCTCTCTCATGATCATCATGTCAAAACCCCTGTCAGAAATCTCCTCCTTCAGTGGACACGCCCCTTTTAACTCTTCATAGAGAATAGCAGGCCTTAGGTTTGCGAACAGGTTCAGTCCTTTCCGAAGCTGTAAAAGCCCGGCTTCCGGGCGCTTTGATGGCTCAAGCTGATACCAAGAAGAAGTCTTTGCGTCCCCTCCGATAGAACCCATCAGCACCGCGTCGCTAGCCTTCGCTCTCTCAAGAGTCTCCTTTGTAAGAGGCACCCCGTTTACGTCGATGGACGCCCCACCCATTAAAAGTTCTGTATAAGAAAAGGAGTGACCGTACACCTCTGCGACCTTATTGAGCACCTTTACGGCCTCGTCCACGATCTCAGGGCCGATTCCGTCTCCTTTTATCACTCCGATCTTCATTTCCATAACTGCCCATCCCTCCAATAAAAATATTACTAATTATCATACCGCATTTCGCAAAGCGTTTCAAGTAGTTGAAATATAAAATAGAGGGCACTCTGTATTTTTATCTGCATAAAAAACACGCCGGACTGCAAAGTATCCGGCGTGTTCTTCTGTCATATGATTTTTTGAATCTACTCTGCGTTCGGCTTCTCGATCTGGGCAATCGCTGCTTTCTGCATCGGAATGCGGCAGTTCTTATTGTTTCCGAACTCCACGATCACATCATCATCCGTGATGTCGATGATCACTCCATAGAATCCGCTTGTCGTCAGTGCTGTGTCACCCACTTCCATGGATGCAAGCATCGCCTGAATCCTCTTCTGTTCTTTCTTCTGCGGGCGCATGAGCAAAAGCCACATAACACCAAACATAACAATCAGCCAGACCAGCATGATTACTGTTTCCATAATAGTAGTCTCCTCCTAACTTTCTTCCAACAATAAGATTACTATACACAAAAAAGGGACAATCTTCAAGAGCCTTTTCAAAAAAGCGCACTTTTTCCTCTAATAATGGGAATCAGTCCTTTTTACCGCTGTATCATTCCATCCAGCTTCCTCTTTTTATATGCCTGATACTCTCCCGCCTCAATGGCTTTGCGGATCTCCCCCATCATTGTATTATAAAAATACAGATTATGGAGCACGCACAGCCTCATACCAAGCATCTCTTTCGCTTTCAGAAGATGGCGGATATATGCCCTGCTATAACTTCTGCATGCCGGACAGCCGCATCCTTCCTCAATGGGACGCTCATCCAGTTCGTATTTTGCGTTGAACAGATTCAGCTTTCCGTGGTTTGTATACACATGTCCGTGCCGCCCGTTTCTCGTCGGATATACACAGTCAAAGAAATCAATGCCTCTATCCACTGCCTCCAAGATATTTGCAGGCGTCCCAACCCCCATCAAATATGTAGGTTTATCTTCCGGCAGATAAGGGACAACTGCGTCAAGAATGCGGTACATTTCCTCATGACTCTCTCCTACCGCCAGACCGCCGACAGCATAGCCGTCCAAATCAAGTTCCGCGATCTGCTGTGCATGGGCGATACGGATATCCTCGTAAACACCTCCCTGATTGATACCAAAAAGCATCTGCTTAGGGTTGATTGTATCCGGAAGTGAATTGAGCCTTTCCATCTCAGCTTTACAGCGCTTGAGCCAGCGAGTCGTGCGCTCTACGGAGTTCTCCATATATTTCCTGTCCGCCACACTGGACGGGCATTCGTCAAACGCCATAGCAATAGTTGATGCCAGATTGGACTGGATCTGCATACTCTCTTCCGGACCCATAAAGATCTTCCGCCCATCGATGTGGGAGTGAAAATGTACGCCCTCTTCCTTGATCTTGCGCAGGGATGCCAGAGAAAACACCTGAAATCCGCCAGAATCTGTCAATATGGGCTTGTCCCAGTTCATAAACTTGTGAAGGCCGCCCAGCTTTTTGACAATCTTATCCCCCGGCCTTACATGGAGATGATATGTATTGGAGAGCTCCACCTGTGTCTTGATCTGTCTTAGATCATCCGTCGACACCGCGCCTTTGATTGCGGCCGCGGTCCCTACATTCATGAACACCGGCGTTTCTACAGTTCCGTGGACTGTGTGAAACTTTCCTCGCTTTGCCCTGCCGTCTTTATTTAAAAGTTCATACATAAAGATCTGTTCTGTCCTCTCTAATAATGGATAATAACCGGGGTTCCCATATTCAACATGCCGTAAAGTTCTCCTGCTTTGCTGACAGGCATATTGATACATCCGTGGGAGCCGGCGCTTGTCTGATATCTGGTGCCGCCAAAGGATGACTGCCAATCTGCATCATGGAATCCAATTCCTGTCCATGTAACACGCATCCAGTATCTAACCGGCGTCTCATAGATCGGCTTACCCGTGGCAGGATTCGTGGTTCCCACAAGCGTTTTATTTCTCTTCATCTCTAAAATAGAGTACACGCCGGCAGGAGTGATCCTATCAGGTGTGGGGATTCCTGTTACCACATCCGTCTCAAGGGCAATCGATCCATCTACGATATACCACATATGCTGTGCGGAAAGATCCACCTCCACATAAGTGCTTCCCCAGTCCTGCGCGCCGTGGGACGCCGCCGTCTGCTCGTAGACAGGCTCTCTTGTCACTACTTCTCCGTTATTGATGCTCGCAATCAGATTCTGAGTCTCTGTATCTTCGTCGATAGACCACCCATAAGTTCCGCCTGATACTTCCGCAGTCTTGCCGCCCGGAGTAGTAATCGTCCTTGTCTTTCCTACAGTGTCATAAGTCTGTCCGAATGTTCTCATCCACTCTCTGACCGCGTTTTCGTCAAGAGTGACCTGCATATTATCGTCATAAGTCAGCCAACCGGAGATAACACTCTTATCTACAACTACATTCTCTGTCATTGTATATGTGACGCTCGCCTTGCAGTACTCGTTCATCGTATCACACGCTGCCTGTACCTCAGATGAATCCGACACATATTTGGGCAGCTTGTAGCATCCCTCATCAAACATCACAAGTTCTGGCTCGAATCCCGAGATATGTTCTTTGATCTTTTCTGTGAGAACCTCAGGATCGACAGCCGTGCCATACACTTCCGGCTCAACTACGAAGGATTCTCCGTTAAATTTCGGGTAAGCGGATACCGGCTCAGTCTGCTCCTGCGTCACCGCCTTGATGGACTGAATTTTCTCCTCAAGCGCCTGCTCGTCATAATCCACCTGAACCCGAATGTCTTTATCCGTAGTTGAAAAGAATGAAGTCACCCATAGAAGAGGGTTCTGCTCCTTCAATGCTTTCTCCACACCAGAATTTTCTTTATAAGCCAGCGAGATGTCGGAACCATTAATGACATCTGTCTCATTGTTCATCTCTATGATGGTAAGTTTATAATCTTTAACCTGATCTTTAAAATAGTCCTCCACAGCTGTCGCCGAACTACCGGAAAAATCCTTACCGTTGATCGTCGTGTTGATGAAGAAATGCCCAATAAAGTACGCAGAAATTCCCAGATAAACAAGGATCAGCCCTCCGAAGATGCTGCCAAGAATAATCCAGAATTTCTTGCCCAAAGGCTTTCTTTCCTTCTTTTTTCTCCTTCTCCTGCGTCTTCTGCGCCTACTCTTTCTATCGGAACCCTCTATACCATCCGGCTCGGAATTTTCATCATCCGCTTCACAATCATCATCTGCTGCAGCAGTATCATCCGCCTCAAGATCATCATCTACTTCAGCAGCAGCATCCGCCTCAAGATCATCATCTGCTCCAGCAGCATCTTCCAAATCGTCTGTCTCGTCCGTACTTTCTGATCCCTCTTCGTCCGCAGGATCTTCTGTGCCCTCAGCATATTTCTCTTCGCCTGTCTCCTCTTCTGCGAAATCTGCAGGCTCATCATTTTCCACTTCTACAAAAAGAAGCTCCCCGGAATGCTCTTTTTCCTCACCCTCCATACCTGTATCTTCTTCTGTATTGTAGAGTATTTCTATATCTTCCTGATGGTTTCCAGATTTTCTCTTTCTTCTTTTTCTGCTCATCAGTTCGCCATTCCTCTCCTTTTTACACTATTACGGCAACATTATAGTACGAAACATATAAAAAGTACAGAAAATTCTCTTATCTTTTCCCATTCTTAAAAGAAAATTTCGAAAGATTATCCGTGTCTTCTGGCTGGCAATGCTTGTCAGATATATTTCTATCTTATATAATGGTTTCTATATTCCTGCACGGCGCTCATATGGATACTGCTGTGCAGTTTATCTGGAAAGGAGTACATTTATGAGTGGTTCATCATTTGGAACAATATTCCGCGTCACCACATGGGGGGAATCCCACGGGCCGGGAATCGGCGTCGTTATCGACGGCTGCCCTGCAGGGCTTTCCCTATGTGAGGAGGATATTCAGAAATATCTGGACAGACGCAAACCCGGGCAAAGCAAATATACGACAAGACGTACAGAATCCGACACTGTCGAAATTCTGTCCGGGGTATTCGAAGGAAAGACAACAGGGACTCCAATCTCCCTTCTTGTCCGCAACCAAGACCAGCGTTCCAGAGATTATGGCAATATTGCCGTTCTTTTCCGCCCGGGACATGCGGACTACCCATTTACGGAAAAATATGGATTCCGCGACTACCGCGGAGGCGGCCGTTCCTCTGGGCGTGAGACGATCGGGCGCGTGGCGGCAGGCGCAGTTGCCTCTCTCCTGCTAAAAGAACTGGGAATCACCGTGCTTGCCTACACAAAGGCTATCGGCTCATTCAGCATATCCCCGGCCGATTACCGCATGTCTGAAATCTATGAGAACAGCCTCTATATGCCAAACAATGCTGTGGCAGAACAGGCCGGCGAGTACATCTCTTCTCTCATGTCAGAGACCGATTCTTGCGGCGGTATCATTGAGTGTATCGCCAAGGGACTTCCCGTAGGGCTTGGAGAACCGGTCTTTGATAAACTGGACGCCCTTCTCGCACAGGCAGTCATGTCCGTTGGCGCGGTAAAAGGTGTGGAGATCGGAGACGGATTCGCAGCGGCCTCCTCCGTGGGAAGTAAAAATAACGACGCTTTCCGCCGCGGCGGAAATGGAGACACCGACCGTTCCATCTGCAAAATGACCAATCATTCTGGCGGAACTTTGGGCGGAATGAGCGACGGGGCGGATCTTATTCTCAGGGCGGCTATCAAGCCTACCTCTTCGATTGCAAAAATACAGCAAACTGTGGATATACACGGTGAAAATGCAGATATCACCGTCCACGGAAGACACGACCCTGTCATTGTTCCCCGGGCTGTCGTCGTCGTGGAATCCATGACCGCCATCACATTGACCGATCTTCTGCTTCGGAACATGTCTTCCAAGCTGGATCATGTAAGAAAAGTCTACAGTGGACAATAACGCCGCATACAGCGCAGCACAGTCTAAGAAATACCAGTTTCAAAAAAGCCCCTACGGGAACAGCTTCCTTCAGCTGTCCACGTGGGGGCTTTTCTCTCATCCTAACAAGGGACGATCCCCTGATTATTTAAAGTATTTCACTCCGGACTCAAAGATCTTCAGATCCTGTTCTCCGTAAATGTTCAGCGCCACGGAATCATCCCGTCGTTCGGAATGCGCCATCTTGCCAAACACTCGTCCGTCCGGGCTTGTAATCCCCTCGATCGCCCGGTAGGAGCCGTTCACATTCCACTCTTCATTCATACTGGTATTTCCTTCTGGATCACAGTATTGTGTTGCCACCTGACCATTGGCAAACAGCCGGTCAAGCCACTCCTCATTTGCCACAAAACGTCCCTCTCCATGCGATGCGGGGTTCGTATATACAGCTCCCAGCTCCGCTTCCTGAAGCCATGGAGATTTATTCGTCACAACTTTCGTATATACCATCTTGGAAATATGGCGTCCGATAGTATTGTATGTCAGTGTCGGCGAATCCTCTGTCTGTCCTGTGATCTTACCGCATGGCACCAGCCCTAGCTTGATCAGCGCCTGAAAGCCATTGCAGATACCCAGCGCCAGTCCGTCTCTCTCATTTAGCAGTTTCTCGACCGCTTCCTTGATCTTTTCATTCTGGAACGCGGTGGCAAAGAACTTCGCAGAACCGTCCGGCTCATCTCCAGCGCTGAATCCTCCCGGGAACATGATCATCTGCGCCTGAGAGATCGCTTTCTCGAATTCAGATACAGACGATCGGATATCCTCTGCATCCAGATTGCGGAACACCTTTGTGATCACCTTCGCCCCTGCTCTCTCGAATGCCTTGGCACTGTCGTACTCGCAGTTCGTGCCCGGGAATACTGGAATAAACACAGTGGGCTGTGCGATCTTGTGGCTGCAGATATGGATGTCAGACGTATTGTAAAGCCTCTCCTCTATCTTCTGGTCCGAGCTTTCTGCCGATTTTGTGGCAAAAACTTTTTCCAGCGTTCCTGTCCACGCGCCAAGCGCCTCGTCCATACGAATCTGCATACTTCCATATTCAAAGGCACTTCTGTCTGTCACTTCGCCGATCACAGTGTAGCCGATCTGCAAGTTACCAACCTGTCCGTCCGCCACTTCCGCAATAATATCTCCGAATGCCGGGGCAAACAGATCTCTTGGATCCATGCTATGTTCGATCTTCACACCCATCTTATTCCCAAACGCCATCTTGCTTACCGCCGCAATCACGCCATGGCGGTCAAGAGCGTACGCTGACACGATCCTGCCCGCTCTGATATCTTCCGTAAATTTCCCGTACTGATCCATGATCTGGATATATACAGGAAGGTCATACTCATCTCTCTCAACACGGAGCCATACAAGCTTATTCCCGGCTTTCTTAAGCTCCGGCGTGATGATATCCTTCTCTGTGGCCATATCCACAGCAAAGGATACAAGGGTCGGCGGGACATCGATATCCTGAAATGTGCCGGACATACTGTCTTTTCCTCCGATAGAAGGCAGACCGAACCCAATCTGAGCCGCGTATGCTCCAAGGAGCGCGGCGAACGGCTGGCTCCATCTCTTCGGCTCTTCGCTCATCCTGCGGAAATATTCTTGGAAGGTAAAGCGGATCTTCTGAGAATCCCCTCCTGCGGCAACAATTTTCGCCACAGACTCAACGACTGCATAGACCGCTCCATGGTATGGACTCCAGCTTGACAGATACGGATCAAATCCGTAACTCATCATGGATACGCTGTCTGTCTTGCCTTTAAGCACCGGCACTTTCGCCACCATGGCCTGCGTCTCTGTCATCTGATATTTTCCACCGTGCGGCATGAACACGGAACCCGCTCCGATAGAGCCGTCGAACATCTCTACAAGCCCCTTCTGCGAGCATACGTTCAGATCACCTAAAGTACTAATCCACGCCTCTTTTACGTCACCGATCTCTTTACGTTCGAATAAACTTTCCCCGCGCTTCGGCATCTCCACCTCAACAGACGTCTCCTGATGGGCGCCGTTGGTATCGAGGAACGCGCGGGATAGATTCACTATCTCCTTCCCCCTCCATACAAGTACCAGCCTCGGCTCTTCTGTCACTACCGCGACCTCTGTGGCCTCGAGGTTCTCTTCCTTTGCATAGGACATAAATTCTGTCACATCTTTCGGATCAACTACCACAGCCATACGCTCCTGTGACTCAGAGATCGCGATCTCCGTGCCGTCAAGCCCCGCGTATTTCTTCGGTACCTTGTCAAGCTCAACTCTTAATCCGTCCGCCAGTTCGCCAATGGCAACGGATACCCCGCCGGCGCCAAAATCGTTACATTTCTTTATCAGCCTGCTCACTTCTTCCCGGCGAAACAATCTTTGAATCTTACGCTCTGTGGGCGGATTGCCCTTCTGCACTTCCGCGCCGCATGTCTCGATGGACTCCTCTGTGTGAACCTTGGAAGATCCTGTTGCACCGCCGCAGCCATCGCGTCCTGTGCGCCCTCCAAGGAGGATTATAATATCCCCCGGATCTGACGTCTCCCTGATCACAGCGCGCCTCGGAGCTGCGCCAAGCACCGCGCCGATCTCCATACGCTTTGCCACATAATCCGGATGATAAATCTCCTTTACAAGGCCTGTCGCAAGACCGATCTGATTTCCGTATGAACTGTATCCATGAGCAGCCTCTCTGACAAGTTTCTTCTGAGGAAGCTTCCCTTTGAGCGTATCCTTCACGGACACAGTCGGATCTGCCGCTCCAGTTACACGCATCGCCTGATATACATAGGTACGTCCCGAAAGCGGATCGCGGATCGCGCCTCCCAGACAGGTTGCTGCGCCTCCAAAAGGCTCGATCTCGGTCGGATGGTTATGGGTCTCATTCTTAAAGTTGATGAGCCACTCTTCCTCCACGCCGTCCACCTTAATTGGCACAACAATACTGCACGCATTGATCTCATCGGACTGCTCCTGATCTTCAAGCTTCCCTTCCCTTTTCAGCCTCCGCATGGCCATGAGGGCAAGATCCATCAGACAGACAAACTTGTCCTCCCTTCCGGCAAAAATCTCGCTGTGATCTTTCAAATATTGCTTATAAGTATCCTCGATAGGTTTCCGATAGTAGCCATCGTCGAATACCACATCCGTAAGTTCTGTGGAAAACGTTGTGTGCCGGCAATGATCAGACCAGTATGTATCAAGAACCCGGATCTCTGTCATAGACGGATCCCTGTGTTCCTCTCCTTTATAATAGTTCTGGATGTGAAGGAAATCTTTAAACGTCATGGCAAGCCCGAGAGATCCGTATAGTTCTTTTAGCTCTTCCTTGGGCATATCGCAGAACCCGTCAAATATTTTAATTTCTTCCGGCTCATCAAATACCGTCACAAGTGTCTCCGGCTTTTCTGCCTGCGCCTCTCTGGAGTCCACAGGGTTAATACAATGGCTGCGGATGGCAGAGAGTTCCTCGTCAGAAATGTCTCCCTCTATCACATATGTAGTCGCCGTGCGGATCACTGGCGTCTCATCTTCTTTGATGAAACGGATGCACTGCTCTGCGGAATCTGCCCTCTGATCAAACTGTCCCGGAAGATATTCCACAGAAAAACTCCGGTCCTGTTCCTTCATCACGAACTC
The DNA here is from genome assembly GCA_019117065.1 of Candidatus Mediterraneibacter pullicola. Classification (GTDB taxonomy): domain Bacteria; phylum Bacillota; class Clostridia; order Lachnospirales; family Lachnospiraceae; genus Mediterraneibacter; species Mediterraneibacter pullicola. The sequence continues at coordinate 95,758 of DXAK01000008.1, forward strand.
TTCTTTATACAAAATATCTACCGGCGGTTCGGCAAACACACCGCTGCATGCCTTTTCGAACGTCTCGTCGGAAATCCCTTCCACGTCATAGCGGATCAACACACGCACACCCGTCACAGCCTGAATTCCGAGATAGTGCCGGATCTCATGGCGCAGCTCCTTTGACCCCACGGCAAATTCCGGTCTTTTCTCTACAAAAACTCGTCTTACATTGCTCATATACCGTCTCCTTTACATTCTATACATGTATCATGATGAAACTATCTGCCCGTATCGTATCACAGTTCTCTTCATTAGTACAATTAATATAATTAAAGGCTTGTGATAAGCATTGCTAATCACATTTCTTTTTCTTCATTTTTGAAATCACAACCGGCAAAATGCTTAACAAGAACAGCACAGCCAGCATTCCTACAAATATCCCCCCGATTCTCATGACAAAATCATAGAAGAGCCCTTCCGGAAGCATACGGATCATGTAGTCCTTAGCCGGATCAAAGATCCACAAGTCATTATCAAAGAAAATGTGATGAAAACGCACAAAAACTGCGTTAAAGTCTACCAGAGACGCAATGCCTATCAGCGCCACAACCCCTACCGATATTCCCAGGGACACCCAGTAAGATTTGGAAAGAATCCTTTTGATATCTGCCCGGGACACAAGCAAGAAAACTATGCACAATATCCCCACCGCACACGCGCCAGTCCGGATGTTTAGCCCTCCGATAAAAAGATCCTGCACTTCCCCCATATGGAAGCGGTCCTGTTCATTGAAAAAGTCCTGATATTCTCCCTCCACCATCGTCATCACGGATAACGTCTCTCTTTTCCCTCGCAGATACGCCATCATCTCCCTCGTCACATACATTGTATCTTCCATTGTCATATCCAGTTCCGTGAGGACGCCGTACTTTTCATACTCTTCCTCATAAAAACCAAAATCCGAATACATACCAATCTCAAAACTTGAGATTAGAGCCGCTGTTATGACCAAAAACGCGAAGATAATTCCCGCTGTCCACTGTATTTTTTTCATAATTCCCATTGATGTTCCTCTTCCCATATTGTGTTTCTATTTGATATAGCTTATAATACAATCAGTATTTATTAGGAGGTCTTATAGTGATAGATATCAATTATGAGTTATACAAAGTATTCTACCATGTAGCTTCAACCTTGAATTTTTCTGAGGCGTCCAAACAGCTTTTTATCTCCCAGTCCGCAGTCAGCCAATCCATTAAAACACTGGAGCGGAAACTAGATCAGACGCTCTTTATACGAAACACCAAAAGAGTCCGCCTGACTCCTGAAGGAGAGATCCTCATACGCCACATCGAGCCTGCCATGAACCTTATACAGAAAGGGGAAGCACAGCTTCTAGACGCGACTTCCGCGGGAGGACAGATTCGGATCGGAGCCAGCGACACAATCTGCCGCTACTTCCTCGTCCCTTATCTGGAACGTTTTCACAGGGCTTTCCCCGGGGCGCACATCAAAGTTGTCAATCAGACTTCGATGAAATGTACCCAGCTTCTTCAGAACGGGCTTGTGGATCTGATCGTAGTGAACTACCCAAACAGCTATCTTGGAACCTCATCGTCCACGCTGAGGATCAAAAAATTCCACGATGTCTTTATCGCCGGAGAGCCTTTTATTGACCTTAAGAATGAAACCCTTTCCTTTTCACAGCTTTTGCACTATCCAATCCTGATGCTTGATAAAAACAGCACCACAAACGAATTCCTTCATCAGGTGTTCCAACAGCATCAGCTGGATCTCGTTCCTGAGATCGAGCTGACAAGCAACGATCTGCTGATTGATCTTGCTAGGATCGGGCTTGGTATTGCTTTTGTGCCGGATTACTGTATTCCCGATGCCACGAAAGATCTCTTTGTCCTAAAGACGAAAGAAAAACTTCCACAACGCGAACTTGCCATTGCCTACAACGAACACCTTCCCCTCTCTCGTGCTGCCATGGAATTTCTCAGTTATTTTCAGGAGAACCCGTCCTAATCTCCGTTTTCAGGCGGTCTGTTCCAGAATTCTCTCATACAGGCAGTGAGGGTATCTTTGCTGCATGTCCGGCACCCATCCCATTCTCTCGGGAAGATCTCCCGGTACTGCCTCCGAGAGAACCGGTCGTCCAGAAGAAGAATCACTCCCCTGTCCGTCTCTGTACGGATCACCCGCCCGGCAGACTGCAGCACTTTGTTCATCCCAGGATAGAGGTAAGCGTAGTCAAATCCTCTCATTCCCATCCTATCAAAATAGTTTTTCACAATCTCTGTGTCATTGCACACCTGAGGCAATCCTGTTCCCACAATCACCGCTCCGATCAGCCTGTCGTCGGTCAGATCAATTCCTTCAGAAAATATCCCGCCCATCACGCAGAAACCGACCAGACTGTTTTCCCTATCTTCTTCAAACATTTTGAGAAACGCTTCTCTCTCTGCCTCCCGCATGCTTTGAGACTGGATCACAGAATCTATCTTTCCGGCAAAGGAAAGGAAATACCCGTATACCTCCTCCATCACTTTATAGGAAGGGAAGAACGCCATATAGTTCCCCTTTCTCCCTTCCGCCGCCGTAACGATATACTGCGCGATACGCTCGTACATATCCGCGCCGCGCATAGTGTATCGCGTACTCACATCCCTGCCCATAAGCAGGAGGCGGTTCTTCGCAGGGAAAGGCGTCTTTGCATAAATCGCGTAATCATCTTTCTCCACTGAGAGCAATTCTTTATAATAATGAATCGGAAGAAGGGTTGCCGAGAAAAATACAGTTCCCGCCCCGTATTCCAGATAGGACTGCAGGTTCTGCGCTGGGTTTACACAGAAAAGGCGCACCTTAAACCGGCCGTCAGCCTCCAGCTCACTGTATACTACATAGTTCTCGTCCATAATATCATGGATGCTGACAAAAGACCTCACATGGAAATACAAATCCAGCACCTGATCCCTCTTCTCCTCCTCCATGGGTTCCTCAAGAAATCTCTCTATCTCTGTCAGAAGGTTCATCAGCTTGAGCGCAATATGGGAGACGCTGTCTAATACCACGTAGTCCTCACACTCCCGCTTCAATGCTAGAAACAGACGATTCACTTCCTCTAATTTTTTCGCCAAAGGAGGAGAATCCGCCCTTATAAGCCGCCTGATCTCCAGAAGATCCTCCTTGTAAAGCTGGGCGCTGTACATCTCCCGTCCCCGCTCCACCAGATTATGGGCCTCGTCGATGAGAAAAATGTAATTTCCGTTCCCGCCCTCTGTGAAGAACCTTTTCAGATGAGCAGCCGGGTCAAACGCGTAATTGTAATCGCAGATGACCGCGTCCGTCCATGTAGAGATATCCAGAGACAGTTCAAAAGGGCACACTCTGTATTTCTGTGCCTGCTCTTCAATTGACTTCCTGTCGATCTCATTTTTTCCTGTGAGCATATCAAACACCGCATCATTGACACGGTCAAAATGTCCTTTTGCATACGGGCACGCGTCCGGGTTACAGACAGTCTCCTCACAGAAGCATATCTTATCTTTTGCCGTCAGAGTGATGACCTTCATGCGAAGCCCTTGATCCCGAAGGGTTCGGAACGCATTCTCCGCCACAGTCCGGGTGATGGTTTTCGCAGTCAGATAGAATATTTTTTCTCCAAGGCCTTCCCCCACAGCTTTGACTGCAGGAAATACAGTAGACATCGTTTTCCCCACCCCTGTAGGGGCCTGTATGAAAAGTTTCTTTTTGCGCAAGATCGTCCGATAGACTGCCGCCACCACATCCCGCTGCCCTTCACGGTAAGGGAAAGGAAATTCAATCTGGCGGATAGACGCATCTCTCTCCCCCTTCCACTCAATCTGGAATCTTGCCCATTTCTCATAGCTCCCGGCCAGATGGCAGAACCACTCTTTTAGTTCTCCTCTCCCGTACACAAAATGAAAACGCCGGATCTCCTCTGTGTCCAGATGACAGTAAGTCATCTGAACGCCGATCTGATCAAGGTCATGCTGTTCTGCATAGATATACGCATAGCACTTTGCCTGCGCCAGATGAACATTCACCGGCTGCTCAATATAGGAGAGGTCCTTCAGCACACCCTTGATCTCATCTATAATTACACGGGGACCTTTTTCATCTGCTCCCGGTTCTTCTTTTATGATAATTCCGTCCGCCCGTCCTTCCACCTGGATATAGAAATCTCCGCAGTCAGACAGGGTCTTAAGCCCTACCTCTGCATGGTACTCCGGCCCCATGCGCCGCTGGATCTTACGGTGCAGACGCCCTCCCATGAGCATGGTGTCCTTATCCATGCCCCCTGACCGCCGGTTATCTATGTCGCCTTCACGCAGGATGAACTCCACCAGATTCCTAACGGAAATCCGGACAATATTTTTTTCTTCTTCCAACAACTGTATGCTTCCGCCTTTTACCTAATGATGCTTCTATCATAATCTGATTTCCGGCTTTATGCAAGTCTGTGTCATTTCTGTCATATGGGGCCTGTAACGCAAGGGGAGATGGTTCTGCTGGCATCTTGGATTCTCTCGTTCTTTAATGGAGATGGATTCAAAAAAACCTCTCCAGAGCCGTTCATATTCCCGCTCCTTGTCCGACACCTTTCCCGCCGCTTCATGATCCAGCGTCTCCCCCCACACAAGACCCCACTCCTCCCTTGCTCTATGGACAAGAAACACTTGATGTGTCCTGTCATAAATCATCCAGTTTTCAAGAGGAAAACGATCAGCAAAGTGATCGGCAACACAGGTCAGAACCTGAGCTTTTGGTGTGATTTCTGAAAATAGAATCCCATTCTCCAGCTCCCGGAAGCGGATGAACTCTTCATACATATGAGCCTCATTGGACACGCTCCTGCTAAGAGCGAACACCTTCGCCACATCTGGGTGGCTGAGATGATCCATGATCTTATGACTGTCCCTGATGTCCCGTGAAGCCTGCATAGTCTTAAATACCGCCGTCCCCTTTTCCCCATCATCCGCAAGCAAAGCATGATAGATATCCCAGTAGGTGTTATATCCCATGTGACGCTTGATCATTCTCTCCAGGCGCAGCGCCTTCTGCTCGCACTCAGCCACGGTCCGGTACTCGCAGAAGAGTTGCTGCTGTGTCTTTCCCCTGATCTCGATTCCCGCGTCGTTATCCCTGTTCTCTTTCCACGCGTCATGGAGAGCAGAACAAAGACCGGTTACGGTATCCGTGCAAATATAGATCTGTCTCACGCCGCGCTCCTCCTTTTCCTTAAAACACAACCGTGCCGCTGCCGAAATTAACGTCGTCAAAGAGCGATATCTGCCGGTATGTCATCCCGTCCACTCCTTCCGGCAGCCTTTCCTTTGTGTTCAGAAGATTTCTTGTAATATAGTCCTCATCCAGCCTGACCGGATACATCGTCTTGCCCTCGCAGGTGATGAAATACAGCGCCCTCTTTAACACGACTCCCATCTTCTTAAGATCCTCAAACCGAAGAGTGCCCATCCGGCGTGCTTTCACGATCCGCCCCGCAGATTTGTATCCGATCCCCGGCACCCGCAAAAGAGTGCGGTAATCAGCCCTGTTGATCTCTACTGGAAAAACATCCAGATGTTTCAGCGCCCAGCAGCACTTCGGGTCGAGAAGCACATTAAAATTCGGATTTTCTTCATCCAGCAGTTCATCCGCCTCAAAGTGGTAGAACCTAAGAAGCCAGTCCGCCTGATAGAGACGGTGCTCCCGCAGAAGGGGCGGTCCCTGATCGCGGATGGACGGCAGCGCCTTATCCTCATTGACCGGCACAAAGGCAGAGAAAAACACCCGTTTCAGGCCAAATTTCTTATACAGTGATTCCGTCACGTGAAGAATCTGGTAATCTGTCTCCGGCGTAGCCCCGACGATCATCTGCGTGCTCTGGCCCGCAGGGACAAACCGGGGAACATTCCGGTACAGTGTGATCTCCTGCCTGTTCTCCTTTGACTTCTCCTGCACGAACCGCATGGGGGTCAGGATATTTTTCCGTGATTTGTGAGGAGCTAACAGGCGCAGGCTCTCCGCTGTGGGAAGCTCCATATTCACGCTCATCCTGTCCGCAAGATACCCTGTCATCTGTATCAGGCGCTGATCCGCTCCCGGTATGGCTTTCACGTGGATATACCCCTGAAAATTGCGCTCGCGGCGCAGCTTGTACAAAGTGGCGTAAATCAGTTCCATGGTGTAATCCGGGCTTTTGAGTATACCAGAGCTCAAAAACAGCCCCTCAATATAATTTCTCCGGTAAAACTCCATCGTTAGGTCACACACTTCATCCGGGGTAAAAGACGCTCTCACCACATCGTTGGAAGACCGGTTGATGCAGTATTTGCAGTCATAGATACACTCATTTGTAAACAATATTTTGAGCAGGGAAATACATCTGCCATCCGCTGAGAAGCTGTGGCAGATACCCGCCTTCCTGCAGTTGCCTATGCCTGTACCGTCATTTTGTCTGTCCACGCCGCTGGACGTGCATGAAACGTCATACTTCGCCGCATCAGATAGAATATTCAGCTTCTCATACAATGGCATCTCCGACTGCATCTTGTCTTTCATCTCTTCCACCCCTTTCATTCGAACATTTGTTCTATTTCACAGTGTAGCACATATGTTCGGTTATTGCAAGGAGGAAATAAAAGGATTTCTGGAAAATGAAAACAGAGTCCTGTCCTGACGATAAAATATCCGCAGAGTTATGCTGTATGGGCATTAGAGAGAACACAACGTTTCCAAGCCACAGCACAGTCACAATTCTGCGGATAGTATATGTTATAAAAATAAAGTTTATTGTAGATTTTCAACCGATTTTGCCGTGTACTACTCACAGTCTCTGATCCGTTTCCTCAGCGGAAGCACCATTGCCGGCGACACGGAGAGCTCATCCAGCCCCATCTTAAGGAACTCTTCCGTAAGTTCAAGATCAGCTCCCAGCTCACCGCAAATACCGATCCATTTTCCCTCGGCATGAGCATTGTCCGCCGCCATCTTAATCATAGCAAGCACTGCCGGGTGATGCGGGTCGTAGAACGGATCCAGCTTAGAATTCTGACGGTCAATCGCCAGAGTATACTGGGTCAGATCGTTTGTACCAACACTGAAGAAATCCACTTCCTTCGCCAGCTCGCGGCTGATCATAACAGAAGCCGGCGTCTCGATCATCACACCAAGTTCAACTTCGTCTCTGTATGGGATTCCCTCTTTTTTCAGTTCCTCTTTCACATCCGCGATGATCGCTTTGATCTTGTGGATCTCTTCGATAGAGATAATCATCGGGAACATAATAGAAATATTTCCATACACTGCCGCACGGTACAGGGCGCGCAGCTGTGTCTTAAAGATCTCTGGTCTTGTCAGGCAAATGCGGATCGCACGATAACCAAGCGCCGGATTTTCTTCCTTATCAAGCCCGAAGTAGTCTACCTGCTTGTCCGCGCCTATATCCAGTGTCCGGATAATGACTTTCTTGCCCGCCATATTCTCCGCAACCTGCTTATACACAGAAAACTGCTGCTCTTCTGTGGGAAAATCCGTATTCTCCAGATACAGGAACTCACTACGGAACAGACCGATTCCGCCCGCGTCATTTTTGAGCACCGCTCCAACATCAGATACATTTCCAATATTGGCGTATACATTGATCTTCTGCCCGCTCTTTGTGATATTCTCCTTGCCCTTGAGCTGCTCTAAGAGAGCCTTCTGTTCCAGATCCTTCTGACGCTTCTCCTGCATCACTTTCATCGTCTCTTCGTCCGGCTCAATGTAAATCGTTCCTGTAAATCCGTCGATAACCGCTATCTTCCCGTCATATTCGGCAAGAAGCTCCTCTCCGAGACCGATCACCGCCGGTATATTCATTGTACGTGCCAAGATCGCTGTGTGAGAGTTTGAGGAACCATACATTGTGGCAAATCCAAGCACCTTGCTCTTGTCGAGCTGTACGGTCTCACTAGGTGCCAGATCATCTGCCGCAATGATGCACGGCTCGCGCATCTCTTTCATGCCGCTGTCCACGCCGCACAGGATATCCAGAACACGCTCAGATACATCCTTTACGTCCGCCGCGCGCCCCTGCATGTAAGCGTCGTCCATGGCCGCAAACATCTGGGCAAAGTTGTCTGCCGTAGTAGCCACCGCGAACTCTGCGTTGACCTCCTGCGTGCGTATGATATTTTCAATGGATTCTAAGTAATCTAAATCTTCCAACATCATCTGATGGATCTCAAAGATCATTGCGTTCGCTTCTCCTACGTCCGCAATCGCCTTGTCATACAGGCCTTTAAGCTGAGATATCGCCGTATCTTTTGCATCTTGGAATCTCTTCCACTCAGCATCTACATCATCGACATGTGTCCTCTTGATCACTTTGTCGTTCCTTTTATAAAACATCAGTTTTCCAATAGACACACCGCCGAATACACTTTTACCGCTTATCGTGATCATGGCTTAATCTCCTTACCTGATTTATAAATTCTCCTTGAAGAACGCTTCTAATTCTGTGATCGCTGTATCCTCGTCATCTCCCTCGACTGTAATCGTCACTTCCTCACCTGTCTTCACGCCAAGGCCCATAACGCCAAAGATTCTCTTCGCGTCGGCTGATTTCTCACCCTTTGTGATCTTCACAGCCGACTGATAACCTGCCGCCTGTTTTACAAGAATACCTGCCGGTCTTGCGTGGATCCCCTCCGGATCTGTGATCACATATTTGAATTCTTTCATAACTACATGTCCTCCTTTGATTTCGTAATTCTTCTATCAGTATATACCACATCTACTGATTTTTCAATCGCTGTTTTCAGCATCTTTACTAAAGAGAAGCGTGGAAAGATATCTTTCTCCCGTATCCGGAAGAAGGGCTACAATTGTCTTGCCTTCATTCTCTGTTTTTTTCGCTTCTTCAATAGCTGCATAAAGAGCCGCACCCGATGTAATACCGACCAGAACCCCTTCTTTTTCCGCCAGAAGCCGCGCCGCGCCATAAGCCTCTTCTTCTTTCACCCGGATGACCTTGTCATAGATCCCGGTATCCAAAATCTTAGGGATGAACCCTGCGCCAATGCCCTGAAGACCGTGAGGACCGGGCTGTCCTCCTGAGAGTACCGGGGATTTTTCCGGCTCCACAGCGATCACCTTCACAGAAGGTTTTTTCTCCTTCAGATATCGTCCGTTTCCTGTGACTGTACCTCCGGTCCCTGCGCCCGCTATGAAAATATCTACAGCGCCATCCGTGTCCTCCCAGATCTCCGGTCCGGTGGTTCGATAATGGGCGGCCGGATTCGCCTTATTCTCAAACTGTCCAAGCACAATAGCATTGCCGATTTCTTTTTCCAATTCAGTCGCTTTTTCGATCGCGCCTTTCATACCCTTCGCGCCTTCTGTCAAAACGATTTTGGCTCCGTATCCAAGCAGCAGTTTTCTTCGTTCGACACTCATTGTCTCCGGCATCACAAATATGGTTTTATACCCCTTTGCGGCAGCGATTGATGCAAGACCAATCCCTGTGTTTCCGCTGGTCGGTTCGATAATAGTCGCGCCTTTTTGAATCCTGCCAGATTGTTCCGCATCTTCGATCATGCTCAGCGCCACACGATCCTTCACGCTTCCCGCCGGGTTAAAATATTCCAGTTTCACAAGCACCCGCGCCTTTAAGCCTGCTTCCTTTTCTATATTTCCCACTTCCAGAAGCGGGGTTCTTCCGACAAGTTCCGTAACACTTTTATAAATATTCATATCTATATCTCCTCAAAAGCTTGTTCAAGATCTGCCAAAAGGTCCTCAATATGTTCTGTTCCGATAGAAACTCTGACTGAATTCGGTCTGATCCCTGAATTCTTAAGTTCCTCCGCTGTCATCTGCGAGTGCGTAGTGCTCGCCGGATGGATGACAAGGGATTTCACATCTGCCACATTCGCCAGCAGGGAAAAGATTTCCAGCCGGTCAATGAACTTTTTCGCATCTTTTTCAGTCCCGTTAATCTCAAATGTAAATATGGATGCCCCTCCGTGCGGAAAATATTTTTTGTAGAGTTTATGGTAAGGGCTGTCCTCAAGCGACGGGTGATTCACCCTTGACACCTTTGGATGATCCTTTAAAAATTTTACGACTTTCAATGTGTTCCCCACGTGGCGCTCCACTCTAAGCGACAGTGTCTCCAGCCCTTGAAGGAAAAGAAAGGCATGCAGCGGGGCTGCGGATGCTCCCATATCTCTTAAGAGTACCGCGCGGATCCTTGTGACAAAAGCCGCCGCTCCTGCCGCCTCAGAAAATCTCACCCCATGGTAACTGGGATCCGGCTCTGTGAGCTGCGGATATCTTCCTGACGCGACCCAGTCAAACGTACCGCGCTCCACAATCACTCCGCCGAGAGCCGTTCCGTGTCCTCCGATAAACTTAGTCGCAGAATGGACGACAATATCTGCCCCGTGCTCGAAAGGCCGTAGAAGATATGGCGTGGCAAAGGTGCTGTCCACGACGAGAACGATCCCATGGGCATGTGCAACATCCGCAATTTTTTGGATATCTGCAAGATTTGCATTAGGATTACCAATGCTTTCAACAAAAAATGCCTTTGTGTTTTCCTGTATTGCCGCCTCAAAACCCCCTTCCTTATCCGGATCTACAAAAGTGGTTGTGATACCCTGTGCTCTCAAGGTATGTTCAAGAAGGTTATAGCTGCCCCCGTATATATATTTTGACGCTACGATGTGATCCCCTGACTTTGCCAGATTTTGAAAGGTATATGTAATTGCCGCCGCTCCGGAAGCTACCGCAAGAGCCGCGCTCCCGCCTTCCAGCGCCGCGATCCGCTCCTCGAATATCTGCTGGGTCGGATTGGTCAGCCTGCCGTAGATATTGCCCGTGTCAGCCAGACTAAAACGGTCCGCCGCATTCTGACAATTTTTAAATACATAAGAAGTTGTCTGATAGATCGGCACCGCCCTTGCATCCGTCGCCGGATCCGGCTGTTCCTGTCCTGCGTGTAACTGTAATGTCTCAAATCTCCAATCTTTTCTCATTCTCCATAATCCTTTCTCTTACATCATCTTGTATTCCCTGACAAGACTGCCAATTGTCCTGTCCGATAGCAGATCACTGACCTGTTTGTTAATCTCATCCCAGAGAAGGTGTTTTACGGCATGCCGGACCGGATCTGTATCTTCCCCGGTATCATGACCCGTAATGGCAAAATCTCCCTCCAGCGCCTCCAGCACCTCTTTTGCCGTAATTTCATCCATATCCCGGGCCAGGGCGTATCCGCCCCCGGATCCTTTCACACTTGTGACAATTCCAGCTCTGCGCAGCGATGCGAAAACCTGCTCCAGATAATTCAAGGAGAGCTTTTGGCGCCGCGCAGTCTGCACAAGAGACGCTGTATCCTCTCCCGCATTTGCCGCCAGATCAACCAAAGCCCTCAAGCCGTATCTTCCTCTGGTCGATAGCTTCATGTCTCCTCCTTCCCAATTCCTACCATTTTAATATATATTATGTTTTAAATGTTATATCACTGATCTTATGACGTGTCAACCTGTTTTTATCCCTTCTTTCCTCTTTGTCTCCCTGATGATGTCTCCGACCGTCACACGCCCAGATACCTCTTTTATAACTTCCCACATATTTCTCCATATATTCTGCGTAGGGCATTTCCCGCAGGCGATTCCGCAGCTTGCATCTCGGATCAGGCATTCTACTGGGGCGAGCTCCCCCTCCGATGCCTTAAGAATCTCATATGCAGTCAGCGTCTCCGGCGGACGTCCGAGGCAATATCCCCCTCTTGCCCCTCGTACGCTGCGGACAATACCAGAGTCTTTAAGCATCTTCATGATTCTCTCTAGATATTTCTCCGACAAATTTCTCCGGAGGGCAATATTTTTCAAGCTTTCAGGATGCTTCGCATCCGAGTGAAGGGCAAGATCGGCCACAACCTCTAGAGCATATTTTCCTTTTGTAGATATTCTCATATTTCTATTTCTCCGTTTTCACTGTATGATGCGGACATATGACCGCATTATTCCTTTCTCTATTTTATCTGCACTTTGACTCTATTACAAGGGTTCGACAATTTTTGTATATTTTTACAAACCGTCCCAGAAATCCGTTGACTTTCATTGTTAAACATGCTACACTGACCAAGTATCAATGCTTTCAGCTCTGATACAGAAACTTATTTATTTTTTCTTAATATGGAGGGCAACACAATGACAGGTACAGTGAAATGGTTTAACAACCAGAAGGGCTACGGATTCATCTCAGATTCTGAGGGAAACGATATCTTCGTACACTACTCAGGACTTGTAATGGATGGATTCAAGACTCTTGAAGAAGGCCAGGCTGTTGAGTTTGAAGTGACAGAAGGCGAAAAAGGACCGCAGGCAACCAATGTAGTAAAACTTTAATCAGATTTTTTAATGTACCTTTTAATATATAAACAAACTTGATTTATTATTAAAAAGCAATACAGAGAAATGAGATTAAAAATGAGAGCCGGACAGTACAGACTGCCCGGCTCTTGTTTTTTATTCTGCCTGCTTTCTCCCTCTTCCCTTTTGTTTCTCTCCCTGCCTGTTGCTATTGCCCAAATAATCTGTTCCATTTTCCCCGTCGTCCGAAAGCTCATTGATCAGATCTCTGATTTCCCGCATTGTCATATTTTGTATCTCCTCAACAGTAACGCCGGGATCTAACTTTTGCACCTCTAAAAAAGCTTTATATTTACCATATGACAATCCCGATTCATGAGCCTTTTCCACTTCTTCGGAATGTACATACCAGCAATAAGTATTATTCTTCTCCTCCGTACACGACTGTATATTAGAAAAAATTTTTTGAGATTGCAGATTGTCTGCTCCGACGACAGCAATCGTCAGTATTTCGCCATCTGATAATAAGGATGTGATATCCTCGCTTTCTACGATTTGGTTTACCGCCTCAGAATAATCCATAAATTTTATATCCAGAGAATCCACTAATTCCTGTCCGTCATCATTATAACTTTCAAAAGAAATTATACGATTAAACCGATTAACGCCTAATTCCACTGACGGATTTATATCTATGCTGATTTCCACTGTAGGGGTGAAGTAGACCCAGCGGCCTCCGAGCAGAAAAAGTGCCATACACGCAAACGCGGATATTATATATTTATAACCTGTAAACCTGTGCTGTGTGTATCCTTTTGTTTTTTGAAAAACAAACTCTTTTGTTTTTCTTTTCAATTGATCTTCCGCCTGCACTTCATCGAAAGCCTCTTTTAGTTTTTCATTCATCCTCATCACCTCCCAGCTTTTCCCGAAGCATTTGTTTAGAACGAGTCAGGAGAGTATAAACCGTATTTACTTTTTTACCTAAAATCCGGCTAATCTCCGGGGCGGTATAGTCTTCATAATAGTGCAGATATATAATATCTCTGTATTTTTGTGGAAGTGACAATACGGCCTCCAGAACTTCTGTATGGTCCTCCCGCATTGCCTCAGGCTTTTCTATAATCTCATCTAAAGATGTAACACGGCTGTGAAAGAAACTTTTGAGTAAATCTTTACAAGCGTTGATTGTAATGCGGATAAGCCATGATCTCTCATGTCTTTCATTTTCAAATGAAATAGAACTAAGGGCATACTTCAAAAATACTGTTTGAAATATGTCCTCAGTGTCCGCGTAATTTTTCAAATGTATCATGCAAATACGCCGTACCATATTAGAATATAGTTCGATCGTTCTGTTTACTTCTTGTTCACTCCGCATTGAATTGTCACCTGCTGTCTGTTCTGCCCGCCACAGAACTTTTTCCCTTGCCTTGTGCCATAATAGTCACAAATGCCGTCATTATCTTCATCGATATAAGGACAGAATGTCCCCTTATGATCACAAATATTGTTCCTACCGGCATAGGCAGAACTTCTGATATTTTTCGTATTAGACGCAAATACGCTTGTTGTTCCGACAACCAGTACTGCCACTGCCATTAAGACACCAGCTACTATTTTTCTGACTTTTCCTTTCATAGTCTGTCCCTCCTTCTTATTCTGGGTAAGTATTTTTAGTTTCATTTATAATACGACTGACAGACTATAATCCATTCATTTTTCTACAATTTTTTATTTTTCTGTTTTTATTCTCCAATCCGGAGTATCATACGAAAATCTGGCGGAAGGCATATGCCTCCCGCCAGACTGTTTCTTTGCACAATCTCTTAAACTTCCATTTACATCGTACTCTTTACATTGGAGACATACGCCTCGGACGCCTCCCACACATCAAAGCCGCTTCCTCTTAGAATATCAACTACTCTTGTGGGGTCATCACACTTTAAGACGGCGGACGCGTCATCCCCGTTCGCGAAAGCATACATATACTCAATATTTACATCGCCGTCCACAATTTGATGCATAGCACGGCTCAAAGATCCTGTCTCATGGGGCACTCTCAGAGCAATCACGTCGGTGAGCATGGCTGTGATGCCGTTTTCCTTTAAGACAGCTTTTCCCTTATTCGGGTCAGAGACGATCATGCGGAGCATACCGTACTCTGTTGTGTCCGCAAGGCTCAGCGCCACAATGTTCACATCATTGCCTGCCAGAACAGAGAGTACCTCATCCAGCCTTCCCTCACGGTTCTCAAGAAATACTGATAACTGTTGGATTGTGATTCCCATCTCTTCTACCTCCCTCTTCTACAGGTTCCTATTGTCAATCACCCGGACAGCCTTGCCTTCGCTCCTCTGGATAGACTTGGGCTCAACCAGTTTTACTCTTACAGATACGCCCAGCGCTGTTTTAAGCACTCCGGCGATCCTATTTCTCAGCGCGTCCAGCTTGCGGATCTCATCGGAGAATACGCTCTCATCCACTTCTACCATGACCGTCAGTACGTCCATATTATCCTCTCTGTCCACGATCATCATATAGTGCGGCGCAACCACTCCACCCATGGACAGAAGCGCCGTCTCCACCTGAGTCGGGAATACATTGACACCACGGATAACTTTCATGTCATCTGTTCTTCCCGTGAACTTAGAGATTCTCGGAAGCGTTCTGCCGCACTCGCATGTGCTGTGATCAATGCTGGTCAGATCCTTTGTCCGGTAACGGATAAGAGGCATCGCCTCTTTTGCCAGCGTTGTGAATACCAACTCTCCCGTCTCACCATCCGCGCACCGTTCATGAGTCGCTGGATCTAATACTTCCGGATAGAAATAATCCGCATGAACATGAAGCCCTGATTTATGAATGCAGTCCTGAGCCACACCCGGCCCTGTAATCTCACACAACCCATAGATATCAAAACAATTGATATTCAGGATACTCTCAATCTTTTTGCGCATCTCCTCCGTCCACGGTTCCGCGCCGTGGATTCCTGCCTTTAATTTCATATGGTCCACAAGTCCCGCTTCCTGAATAGACTCGGCAAGATAGAGCGCATAGGAAGGCGTACACGCAAATGCCGTAGCCCCCAAATCCTCCATACACATCATCTGCCTCTTCGTATTGCCGGCTGACATAGGGATAGCCGTAGCTCCCAGTGCTTTCGCACCGTAATCCAGACCAATTCCTCCAGTGAACAGTCCGTACCCATAACAGACATGAATAATATCCTCCTCTGTCAGCCCTGCCATAGTCAGCCCTCTTGCCACACATTCTCCCCATACTTCCACATCTTTCTGCGAGTAAGGCGCAATGGTAAGCTTTCCTGTCGTTCCCGATGTTCCCTGCACTCTTGCCACGTCCTTCATCGGGATTGCCAGAAGCCCAAAAGGATAATTATCCCTTAAATCCTCTTTTGTAGTGAAGGGGAGTTTCTCGATATCCTCAATGGATTTAATGTCTCCTGGTTCCACGCCTCTTTGCTGCATTTTCTTTCTGTAAAACTCCACGTTGTCGTACACTCTGCGCACCACATCCACAAGACGCTTGCTTTGCAGGACTGCCATCTCATCCCTGCTCATACATTCGATCTTCGGATCACGGATCCGCTCTACCCAGTTTTCCAATGATACTGCTGCCATTTTATTCTTTCTCCTTTGATATCCTCATAGTTCTTCTTCCTCCACCAGCTTTACATCAGCGGTCCGGAGGACATTTTCTGCTCTCTCAAAATCATCCGTGTAAAATACCATGACAGGAGCTTTCCCTTCGCGGATCACAAAAGAATAAATGTAGTTCACATTGATCTGTCCGTCTGCAAGGATCTTGAGCATCTGGTTTAAATTTCCCTTCTCATCCTTGAGCTCTGCGCCAATCACTTCGGTCACTCTAGTGACGAACCCACGCTTTGTCAGACTTTCTTTTGCCCTGACAGGATCATCGACTACAAGGCGCATGATGCCGAACTCCGGCGAATCAAATGTTGAGATTGCCCGGATATTCACATGCTCTTCTGTTAGCACAGAAGTCACATTCATCATGCTGCCCGGCTGATTTTCCACAAATACTGATATCTGCCTGATCATTACTATCACCGCCCTTCTCTGTAAACTGTCCTTCCGACAGCGTCTTTCCTATTCTATCATCTAAGCTCTTCCACGCCCCCGCGTCGTTCACTGTCCGCGCAGGACCGCTTTAGCATGCTCACTGTGTAATCCCGTATCCGACGTCAAATGCTTTTTTGTTGATCTCGATGGTCTTTGGAGGCACTGTTTTTTCGATCACCTCATACCACTGCTCCTTCGTAAAGTCCATATGCTGAGCGGCAATGCCGAGCACAATCAGGTTAAATACCCTCGGATTTCCCAGTTTTTTTGATTCCTGAGTCGCATCCACCTTGTAAACCTTATATTCCTTCTCAAGTTCTTCCAATATGTTCTCCGGATATTGAGCTGCCCCGATGACAACGGGCATGGGATCAATTCGCCAGTCATTCACAATAAGCACGCCGTCTTTTTCAAGAAAATGGGCGTACCGAAGTGCTTCCAGTCTCTCAAAAGCAATGATGACATCCGCCTGTCCTTCCTCTATAATGGGCTCTGCCACCTTATCACCATAACGCACAAAAGTGACTACGCTTCCGCCTCTTTGTGCCATACCGTGCACTTCGGACAGTTTTACGTCATAACCTCCCGCTATAGCCAGCCCTCCGAGAACACGGCTTGTCAGAAGGGTTCCCTGACCGCCTACACCGACGATCATAATGTTTTTTACTGCCATTCCTATTCCCCCTCCTTTACAAGCTCGATCGCGTCGAATTTACACAGGTCTTTGCACAGACCGCATCCGGTACACATGGTGTCGTCAATGTGAATGGTTCCGTCCGGATTTTTCGTCATTGCCGGACATCCTGGTTTCATACACATGCCGCACTTCTTACACTTGTCTGTATAAGCGGTATAGATCGGTTTCTTTCTCTTGTCAAGAAGAACGCACGGCGTCTTTGTGATGATAACAGATATCTCATCCTTTGCCGTCTCTTCTTTGATAATTTTTTCCACCTGCGCGATGTCAAGCGCGTTCACCTCAATCACATTTTTCACGCCCATAGCACGGCACACCGCCTGAATGTTAATCGCATAGGCCGGATCGCCCTGAAGTGTTTTCCCCGTAGCCGCATGGTCCTGATGTCCGGTCATCCCCGTTGTGGAATTGTCCATGATAATGACTGTTCCCGTCGCATTGTTATATACCATGTTCATCAGAGAATTCACACCTGTGTGCATAAAGGTGGAGTCCCCAATCACTGCCACCCAGTTCTTTATATAATCTTTGCCCTTTGCTTTTTCCATGCCATGTAGCGTGGAAATGCTCGATCCCATGCACATGGTTGTGTCAATGACGCTTAAAGGAGCCACCGCGCCGAGTGTGTAGCAACCAATATCTCCTGCGGCGTGCATCTTTAACTTATTGAGCACATAAAATACGCTCCTGTGTGGGCATCCCGGACAGAGGATGGGAGGTCTTCCCGGAGCTTTTGCCGGCTCCTTTAAATCCAGTTCCTGTTTCAGGATAGCTTTCTTTAACATGTTGACGCTATACTCTCCCTGAACGGTAAAAATCTCTTTCCCGACAGCCTTAATCCCCCATGACTTCACCTGTTCCTCGATCACGGGATCCAGCTCTTCTACAATGTACAATGTGTCAACCTTTGAGGCGAAATCCTCGATCAGCTTTCTCGGCAGAGGATTGACCATGCCCAGTTTGAGGACAGATGCTTCGGGTAGCGCCTCCTTGACGTACTGGTATGGGATTCCGCTTGTGATAACGCCGATCTTTGTATCCTTCATCTCCACCCTGTTAATGGGAAGGCTGTCAGCCGCCTCTGCCAACTCCAGATTGCGCTTCTCAATCTCGATGTGTCGCATTTTTGCATTTCCCGGCATCATAACATTCTTCGGAATATTCTTTTCATAAGGTTTATCTTCCGGAGTCACACGCTCACACAGTTCCACCAGTCCCTGTGAGTGCGCAAGCCTTGTGGTGATCCGGAAGATAAATGGACGGTCAAACTGTTCGCTCAGCTCAAAGGCTGTCTTAAAGAATTCTTTTGCCTCCGCGCTGTCAGAAGGCTCAATCACCGGAATCTGGGCAGCCCTTGCCACCATCCTCGTATCCTGCTCGTTCTGGGAGCTGTACAGTCCCGGGTCGTCTGCAACCACGATCACCAGCCCGCCGTTTACCCCCATGTAAGACACTGAATACAGCGGATCCGCCGCTACGTTCAGCCCCACATGCTTCATACACGCCATGGCGCGCGTTCCGACAAGACTCGCTCCCACAGCAACCTCTGTGGCCACCTTTTCATTGGGCGCCCACTCTTCGTATACATCGTCCTTATACTGAACAAGGTACTCACTTATCTCTGTGCTGGGTGTTCCCGGATATGCGGAGGAAACTTTTACTCCCGCCTCATACGCTCCGCGGGCGATTGCCTCATTGCCCAGCATGATCACTTTCTCTGCCATTTTACAGCCCATCCTTTCGTAAATCTGTTACTCTCTTTGCTTTTCCCTCAAAACGCCTCAGAGAGTTCGGCCCTACAAGCCGGATCTGAGTACCAAGTCCAAGCTGTGACTTAAGCGCCGACTTGATCCTTGCCTCCAGCTCGCTTAATTTCGCATAACTGTCAAGCAGCCTGTCGTCCGTAAGCTCCACAGTGATCGTCATCACGTCGAGACGGTTCTTTCTCTCTACAAGAATCTCATAGTGCGGTCCGATCTCATCGATCTTTAAGAGTACTTCCTCAATCTGTGTGGGGAATACATTGACACCCCGGATCACAAGCATATCGTCCGCTCTTCCGGATACATTCTCCATCCTGCAGGTTGTTCGTCCGCATTTACATGGCTCATACATTAGTCTGGACATATCCCCGGTGCGGTATCTGACTAAGGGCAGTGCCTCTTTTCCAAGACATGTTACCACCAGTTCCCCGCGCTCTCCCGGAGGGAGCACTTCCTCTGTCTCCGGATCGATAATCTCTGGAATAAACCAATCCTCATTGATATGCATGCCGCACAATTCCGTACACTCCCCGGCAACACCCGGACCGCACAGTTCACTCATGCCGTAATTCTGCGTGCAAACGAACTGATCGCCCCAAACCTTATTCATCTCCTCGCGCATTGGCTCGGTCATTCCCTCGCCGCCAAACAGCCCGATATGTATCTTCAAGTCTTTCGATGGATCGATTCCTCTCTTGCGCAGCTCCTCTCCTAAATGAAGGGCATAAGACGGCGTCGCCACGAGAAGGGTTACGCCCATATCCTGAAGAAACATAATCTGCTTATTGGTATTTCCAGAAGACATGGGGATCACGCTTGCTCCAATTTTCTCCAGCCCTCCGTGGAGTCCCAGCGCTCCCGTGAATGTGCCATAGCCAAACGAGATCTGCGCCACGTCATCCGCTGTTGCGCCGCCCATGCACGCAAGCCTTGCCACATTATTCAGCCACATATCAAGATCATTCCTCGTATATCCTACTACCGTCGGTTTTCCCGTTGTGCCTGAACTAGCGTGGTAGCGGACAATTTCCTTTTTGTCTACCGCAAAAAGCCCATCCGGATAATTGTCCCTAAAGTCCGCCTTGTATGTAAACGGCAGATTCCTTAAATCATCCAGTGACTGGATATCCTCCGGCTTCACCCCTGCCGCATTCATCTTCTCACGGTAAGGCTTGACTCTGCCATAAATATAGCGGACCGTATCCTTTAACTTTTCAAGCTGTATGGCCTCAATTTCACTTCGCGGCAGAGTTTCTTCCTTTGCCCATATCATTGTGTCTCCCTCCTTTGATGCACATTCCATATTGCTGTCCCGCTCCCTGCGCGGCAGAACAGACCGCGCAAGCGGTCTGGATTGCGCTGTGCGCAATCATTATACCACAGGCGTAAGAAAGGAAGCGCCCGGCAGGGCATTTACTTTCTAAGCTGTGGCTCACCGGTATAATTTCTGCGCAGCAGAACAGACCGCGCAAGCGGTCTGGATTGCGCTGTGCGCAATCATTATACCACAATACTTTTGCGAGTTAAAGTGCTAAACGCTTTTTTATAGCAAAATCTTTTCTTCCCATTCTTTTTCCCTGAACCCGACCAAAACCGTATCCCTGCCTACAAGGATCGGTCTCTTGACAAGCATGCCGTCCGTCGCAAGAAGAGCAATCTGCTCCCCCTCGCTCATCTTAGACAGCCTGTCTTTTAATTTCATCTCTTTGTACAGGTTCCCGCTGGTGTTGAAAAACCGTTTGAGCGGAAGGCCGCTCTTCTCCCACCACGTTTTCAGTTCCTCCTCCGTAGGGTTGTCTGCCTTAATATCACGGAGCTCATATTCCACGCCTTTTTCTTCCAGCCATTTCTTTGCTTTCATACATGTGCTACATTTCGGATAACATACAAATAACATTTAACTTTCCCTCTCTTTTCAGATATTTTTTCTATCATACTCCTTTTCTCCCTGTATGACAACTTTGAAGCGCGGTACAGGTATGGTTTTTTCATTTCATCCATGTACTGTTTTTCAAACAATCCCTTTATGGTTTCCTCTTGCGGTTTTCATTTTATATGATAGAATAGAGACGTCTGAAAAAAAGGAGGAATCTTACAATGCATTGTTTTAGAAAAATAACCAGCGACCTGTACTGGGTAGGAGGCAGCGACCGCAGGCTGGAACTGTTTGAGAATATCTTCCCTCTCTCAAAGGGTGTGTCATACAATTCTTATCTGCTCATGGATGAAAAAACCGTCCTCTTTGACACCGCGGATCATGCCATAGGGCACCAGTTCCTTGAGAATATAAAAGCCGTGTTGAACGGCCGCGCTTTGGATTATCTCGTTGTCAACCACATGGAGCCGGACCACTGCGCCATGATCGAGGAACTAATACTGCGCTATCCGAATATGCAGATCATCGGAAACGCCAAAACGTTCCCCTTGATTAGCCAGTTCTTTGATTTTGATCTGGACGGGAAAGCCATTACCGTAAAAGAAGGGGATACCTTCTCCTCCGGTGCCCACACACTCCATTTTATCATGGCTCCCATGATCCACTGGCCGGAGACGATGATGACTTATGATGAGACAGACAAAGTTCTGTTCTCCGCTGATGCTTTCGGGACATTCGGAGCCTTGAATGGGAATATTTTCAACGACGAAGTAGATTTCGACAGAGAATGGCTTGACGAGACACGCCGCTATTATACCAATATCGTAGGGAAATACGGTATACAGGTACAGAATGTATTAAAGAAGACCGCTGAGCTTGACATTCGCGTAATTTGCCCTCTCCACGGCCCGATCTGGAGGACGAATCTTGACTACATCATCGAAAAATATGACACATGGAGCAGATATGAGCCGGAAGAAGCAGGCGTGATGATCGCCTACGCTTCCATGTACGGCAACACCGAGAACATGGCGGAAATCTTTGCTGCAATACTGGCTGAAGCCGGAGTGAAAAATATCCGGATGCATAATATCTCGAAGACGCATGTATCCGAACTGATCTCGGACAGCTTCAAGTACAGCCATATTATCCTCGCAGCTCCTACATATAATAACGGAATCTATCCGTTGATGCACAGTTACCTCGAGGATATGAAAGCACTGTCACTTCAGAACCGCACAATAGCTGTACTTGGCAACGGCACATGGGCACCCCAGTCCTCCAAACTCATCTCGGCAAAAATAGGCGAGATGAAAAATATGAGGCTTCTGGATCTTGCTATAACCATAAAGTCCTCAGTAAAAGATTCCCACATGGAAGAAATCCAATCTCTTGCAAGACAAATAGCGGCAGAAGTGTTATAATAGTACCCATCTCACAATTATGTCTACGAAGGAGGAGTTCTTATGAAATTAGTAATCACCATGAGCCGACGTTTTGGAACCGGAGCAAGCATTATCGCAGAAGAACTTTCCAGACGGCTCGGCATTCCTGTATATGATAAAGCTTACATCGAGGAAAAACTTCATGACCACATGTATGAAAGTGAAGCGGAAGCAATCCGCAAACTGGCGGAACAGCCATGCATCATCTTAGGCCGCTGTGCCTCCAACATTTTAAAGAACCGCATGAATGTACTGAACATTTTTGTCTGCGCGGATAAAGAGGACCGTATTCAGAGAATCATGGGGAAATATGGCTTGACTTACGATGAAGCAAAGGAAAAGGTGGAGACAAACGATGAGGAGCGCGCCTCCTACTATTATGACCATACCGGAAAGACATGGGGAGATGTAAATGATTACCATATGATCCTCGATACTTCTGAGCTGGGAGTGGAAAACTGTGCGGATATCCTGATGCACTACTTCGAGAAATGCGAGTATATCTAACAAGTTCCGATGACATTTTCTCAGAAAAAATATTTTTTGAAAAATATAACGACGGCAAGAAGAAATCTTTGCCGTCGTTATTTATACTATTCAGCCGCCGTACCATCGTCCGCTGCGCTGCCATCTTCCGTACTATCTGTACTCCCATCCTCAGATGTGATGACCGTTACGCCGTAGTTCTCAAAATCGACCTTTTTCCATACCTTCTCGTCAACTTTGATCTCTGTATCTTCACGCCACTGCTCCAGAAGTGAATCATATTGATCTTGTCTTCTCTCCTCAATAATATTCTCTTTCTCAGCGTCCGTCGCCTCTCTGTCGAAAAGGCTTGTCAGCTTCGCCACATAGAGTCCGTTCTCCGTCTCTGTCACATCCGTCACATCGCCCTCGTTTTCCAGAGCGTCCGCAGCAGCGACCAGCGCGGTATCCGGCGTTGTGCTCTCTGCGTCAAACGTCGCAGTCTGAACTTCTACTCCGGCATCGGCGGCGGCAGTCTCCGCGTCTGTTCCTGCTCTCACCGCATCGCAGAACGCCTGCGCCGTTTCCTTTAAGCTCTCCTTTTCTTCATCTGTCAGCTCTATGGAGTTTCCTTCTTCATCCGTTGTCTGGTAGGAAAAAAACACGTACTGCATCGCCTTCTGCGCAGCCTCTTCATCAGATACATTCTCATCGACTCCCTCTCTCATCTTTTCCGTCATTTTCTGGGAGATCGTCATAAGTTCCAGATATTTCTGGACGTCTTTCCTGTAACCTGAGACGATTTCTTTCGCCTGGTCTGTATTGTCCTCATCAAACTGCTTTACCGCCTCTTCAATAGCCTTCTGCTCATCCTCGGACAAGGACACTTCGTACTCCTCCGCATGCTGGGACATCAGATACAGGTTCTCAAGAGCTTCCATAAGAGTTTCCTTTGTGGAATCCTCGTATGTTTTATCCTCTTCTGCTTCCTGTGTCCACATAGCCTCTGCCGTAGTTCCCATCATGCCCGCATAATATGTCTCATACTGTCCCTGTGTCAGCCTCGCATAAAAATTCGCAACGCCCAGTGTAATCTCTTCGTCTCCCACTGTCGCCACTACCGCCTCTGTATCGATTGAACCGCTGCATCCTGTGACGGACGCCGCAGCAAATAAGCCTGCTGCCGTAAGAACCGCCGCTTTCTTCCCAATTCGTATCATAATAGCCTCCTCATTTTTCGCCGTCTGCCGCCTGTCATGCTGTTTTCTTTCGCGCACCCGGCGCCGGGTCTGCTGTAATACCCGCATACATTGTAACATTATAGCGTGTTTTCAAAGAAGGAACAAGTAGGAAACATGAAAATCCACTAAAATTTCACCAAAAATCCCCCCTGCCGTCTACATGTTACATATGTGTACTCACTGTTCTGCCGTCTTTAACTTTCGGATATCTTCCAGCACTTTTCTCACCGTATCAAGCACGCTCTCTCCCGTCTCTTTGCCGCTCCTTCCCAGTTTCCGGTATAGGAAATACGGCGTCTCTTCCGCCTTGAAGGACAGTGTATTCTGATAAGAGGCAAGCAACGCCGGAATCTTCTGCACATCGATCTTCGCTCTCTCGTACATGGTGAATTTGAAGGTCTCCCCCTTTTGCTCTACCGCCGTTACGTATGCCTCATGCGCCAAGGCTTTCAAAGCGGCAATATGAAGAAGCTGCTGCACCTTTTTCGGGATATCCCCAAAGCGGTCGATCAGCTCTTCCGTCATATCATCCATTTCCTCTTCCGTTTCAATAGCGGCAATCCGCTTGTAGATATCCAATTTCTGATATTCGTTTCTGATGTAGGATTCCGGGATATACGCGTCTATATTCAGGTCAACCGATGTATTGAATACCTCTTGCTCTCCGCCGCCTTTTAACTGCATGACCGCTTCGTTTAACATCTTACAGTACAGATCATATCCGACAGCTTCCATGTGCCCGCTCTGAGCCTCTCCCAGCAGGTTCCCCGCTCCCCGTATCTCCAGATCCCTCATGGCGATCTTGATGCCGGATCCAAGATCGGTAAATTCACGGATCGCCGCAAGCCGTTTCTCCGCCACTTCCTTGAGAAGCTTATCCCTCCGATAGAGCAGGAACGCATATGCCATCCGGTTTGACCTCCCTACGCGCCCTCTGAGCTGATAGAGCTGAGACAGTCCGAACCGGTCTGCATCCTGAATGATCATCGTGTTTGCGTTGGAGATGTCAAGCCCGGTCTCGATAATCGTGGTGGATACAAGTACATCGATATCCCCGTTAATGAAGTCATACATAATATCCTCCAGCTCACGTTCCCGCATCTGCCCGTGGGCGAAAGATACATTTGCCTCTGGTACAAGACGGCCGATCCGTCCTGCCACATCAGCGATATCTGTGACCCTGTTATAGACATAATACACCTGACCGCCTCTGGAGAGTTCTCTTGTGATCGCTTCCCGCACCATCTCGTCATTATATTCCATCACATACGTCTGAATCGGAAGACGGTCCTGAGGCGCTTCCTCAAGTACGCTCATATCCCTGATCCCAATCAGGCTCATATGAAGGGTGCGCGGAATCGGGGTCGCAGTCAGCGTAAGCACATCGACATTTTCCCGAAGTTTCTTGATCCTCTCCTTGTGTGTCACGCCGAACCGCTGTTCTTCGTCAATGATCAAAAGCCCCAGATCTTTATATCCCACGTCCTTGGATAGGACGCGGTGGGTTCCGATCACAATATCCACCATTCCCTTTTTCAGATCCTCCACCGTCTTTTTCTGCTGATATGACGTGCGAAAACGGCACAGAAGATCGATCCGCACCGGGAAATCCTTCAGCCGCTGTACGAAGGTATTGTAATGCTGCTGTGCAAGAATCGTAGTTGGAACGAGGTAGACCACCTGTTTTCCTTCCTGAACCGCCTTGAACGCAGCGCGGATGGCGATCTCCGTCTTCCCGTATCCCACGTCCCCGCAGATAAGCCGGTCCATGATCTTTGTGCTCTCCATATCCCGTTTCGTGTCTTCGATGGCCTGAATCTGATCCTCTGTCTCTTCAAAAGGAAACATCTCTTCAAATTCTCTCTGCCACACCGTGTCCGGTCCGTACACGAATCCTTCTGCTCTCTGCCTCGCGGCGTACAACTCCACCAGATCCGCGGCAACTGTCTGGACGGCTTTCTTTACCTGACTTTTCGTCTTTCCCCACTGGATAGTTCCCAGCTTGTTGATCCTCGGTTTTTTTGCGTCCGAACCCGCGTATTTCTGAATCAGGTCCATCTGAGCCACAGGGATGTACAGGACGCCGCCCTCTGCGTAGGAAATCTTCATATAGTCCTTGACGACCTTATCCACCTCAATCTTTTCGATTCCCTGATAGATGCCGATCCCATGATTTTCATGCACCACATAATCATTCGGCTTAAGCTCTGCAAAATCACGAATCTTCTGCCCCTCATATTTCTTTCTGTGCTTTTTCTTCTTTCTTCGCCCAAAGATATCGGTCTCCGAGATCACCATAAACTTTAGCATAGGGTACTCATATCCCTCCGCCACATATCCGCAGGATACCATGATCTCCCCCGGATTTACCGTGCGCTCCATGTCCTCGCTGTAAAAACTGCTCAGATCGTAGTCTCTTAAATCCTCCGCGAGACGCTTTGCCCTTGTCCTTGACGCAGACAGAAGGACGACGCGGTATTTCTCCCGTTTCAGCCTCTTTAGGTCGCGGGTCAGAAGTTCAAAACTGTTGTTGTAAGGATTCACTCCCCTTGCCTGGATGCTGTACGTTTTGCGCAGGCGGAACAGCCCGCACTTTGACTCCAGCGTGGTTACCGCAATCCCGCTGTACTGATTCATCTTTCCGATAATATCTTTCGTCGCAAACACTGTAAGACTTATGTCCTCTTCCCTGTCCATCCCCGCCTCAATTCTGCTCTCCCGGCTGTGGAAATACTCAGCTTCCACCTCCTCCGCCATCTCCTGAAGCCGCTGAGGTTCATCCAGAAGAAGAAGGCTTTTCTCTTTGGGGAAATATTCCAGAAACGACACCGTATCCATCTCTCTTTTCCAGTTTTCCGACGCCGGATATATGGTGACTGTCTCCAGATTCTCAACCGATCTCTGACTCTCCACGTCAAAACTGCGGAGCGAATCGATCTCATCGCCCCACAGTTCAATGCGGACAGGGAGTTCTTCCGTAAGTGGGAATACATCCAATATGCCACCGCGCACAGCAAACTGTCCGGGACCTTCGATCTGGCTCTCCCTCTCATATCCAAGGGCGCTAAGGCGCGCCTCAAACTCTGTCAAATTGATCTCGTCTCCCCCGGAAAGGGATATCCTCTCCCTCCGGATCTCTTCAGGGTGGGGAAGCCCGTCCAGAAAAGCGTCCATCGTAGTTATCACTGTCACCGGACTTTCGGCCTCTTTCTCAATCAGAGCGCGCAGAACCTCCATGCGGCGGTTCGTAAGCACCTTTCCCTTAATATCCGCATAGTAAAAGAGGAGGTCCCTCGCGGGGTAAAGATAGACCTCGTCCGTAAAGATGCGGTACTCTTCATATGCCTTTTTTGCTTTCTCCTCACTGGAAAAAGCGATGACTCTGTATTCACAGCCATCGCTCAACGCATACATCAGATGGGTTTTCTGGGAATTTGTACATCCCGCCACCTGTATAATTCCTTTTTCTTTCTGTCTGTCCCTTACGATCTCCTGATGATCCGCAAGTTCCAAAAGCGGTGCAAGTAAAGCCTGCATCTGCCCTCCATTCCCTCCTTTGATTCCTTTGGGTGACAGTCTATTCCCCTTCTTTTTTCTTTCTATTAAATTCGTTCATCGCTTCGCTCATTTCGCCGGATATGATCATCTCCGCCGCGCGGACCGCGTGGTCATATCCCTCATCCATAAGTTCTCTCTCAGCCTTGGAGAAATGCCCCAGCACATAATCAGCCAGATCATATCCTTTGGGCTTCTCACCCACGCCCACCTTGATGCGGGGGAAGACTTGCGTACCCAGATGGGCGATGATATTTTTCATCCCATTGTGCCCGCCTGCGCTTCCTCTTGCCCGAATGCGTATCTGTCCTACATCCAGACTGATATCGTCATAGATCACTAGCAGTTCCGTCTCCTCGTCTATCTTATAATAATCCACGAGGCTTAGGATGCTCTCCCCGCTTAAGTTCATGTAAGTCTGAGGCTTCGCGAGTATCACCTTCTGTCCATTGATGATCCCCTTTCCGATATATGCCCTGTGTTTCCTTCCATCTATAGATATATTGTATTTATCCGCAATCCGGTCTATTACATCGAAGCCCGCGTTATGCCGCGTGCCTTCGTACTGTCTGTCAGGATTTCCAAGTCCGGCTATGATATACATTGTTTCCCTCTCTATCACCAGTTTTTTTCAATCGTCAGGACATTACAGTCCCCTTTCATGGCAGTCATCCCTGCCTAGATGATCGTAAGGATATCGATGAAGCCCGTCACCTCAAACACTTCCATAATCATCTCATTCACATGGCTGATCGTCATTTCCCCCTGATGGTTCATTACCTTCTGTGCGGAGAGCAGGACTCGCAGGCCTGCGGAAGACAGGTATTCAAGTTTTTCGAAGTCCATGTTTAGTTCCGTGATCCCGCTCAGGGACGACTTGAGCTCCGCGTCAAGCTGCGGCGCCGTCGTGGTGTCCAGACGTCCTTCCAGCGCGATGTTTAATGTTGATCCGCTCGTTTTCTTCTCGATGTTCATTGTCATGTTCTCCTTTTATTAAAATGTGATTGTCACTGTATTCGCACTTCCATCATAATCATAACTGTTTGTCTTCGTCTTTGCAAGGGCAAGCATCATACTCCTTGGCCAGTGTCAGGATATTCCGATTTTCCCGGTATTCGTATCCGATGCTGTCCATGAATTTTTTCACCATAAAGAACCCAAGACCGCCGATCTCCCGCTCCTTAGCCGAGAGGGTGATGTCGGGGTCGGGTTTTGCCGTGGGGTCGTAGGGACGCCCGTCGTCGGTAAAGACGAGCATGATCCTGCCGTCACGGACATCGCACTCGGCCTCCGCCTCGGAGGCTCCGCTGTAGCTAAGGATATTTGAAAACACCTCGTCCACCACGACGTTCATCTTTATGATAATCTTCGGCGGGATGCCCGCTTCCTCCAGCGTGCGCTCCACGAATCCGCTCACTTTCTCTATGCTGTCTTTGGTGGGCGTAAGCCGGATGGAATTTTTCGGCAGGAGCTTCAGATGGAGCATGGTAATATCATCGAACTGAGGCGCGTCGCCCACGAACCGGTCCACATCCTCCCTGACTGCCCGGCAGATCTCCTCTGCACGGACATCCCCCAGAGTGTTCAGTGTGCCCAGCAGCCTGTCGTCTCCGTAGAGCTCATTATCTGTGTCGGTCGCCTCGGTCACACCATCCGTATACAGAAAGATCTCATCTCCCGGATAGAGTTTCAGTTCCCCGCTCTTGTACTGTGTCTCCTCCAAGCCCGCAAGGACAAAGCCCGGATGGGACTTGAAATACTCGAACCTGCCGCCCCCGCGGCGGACAATGGGAGGATTGTGCCCCGCATTGACAAACGTGACTGTATGCGTGGTAAAGCTTAAGATCCCCATCCAGCAGGTCACAAACATCTCCGCGTCGTTTTCCTCGCACAGAGCGCGGTTTGCCTTTGTCAAGATCTTGGCGGTGTCCGTCTCGTTATCTGCATAGCTCTTGATCAGCGTCTTTGCGTTCATCATGAACATCGCCGCCGTGATCCCTTTTCCCGAGACGTCCGCAATGAGGAATGCAAGGCGGTTCTCATCCAGAAGATAAAAATCATAAAAATCTCCTCCCACCTCTTTTGCCGTATCCATCATCGCGAATATATCAAAATCAGTGCGGTCCGGATAAGGCGGGAACACGCCGGGCAGGGTGGACGACTGGATGATCTTCGCCATCTCAAGTTCCTTGTCGATCCGCGCCGCCGCCTCAGCGATATAACCTTTCAGCGTGACCACCGTGGAGTTGATGTCATCGGACAGGGAGACAAACTCCTCGTTGGTGCGCACGTTCACTGACACGTTAAGATTGCCTCCCGTGATCTCACTTAAGGAGCGATTGATCTTGTGGATGTTCTCCACCACCAGCTTCTTGATCAGGAAGTACACGAGGATAAAGAGCACCGCGAATATGATGATCTCCATGAACACTGTCACACAGACCGACAGGTCCCGCGAGAACATTACTTCGCTCACCGGCTCTACGGCGACAATATAATACCCCTCCGTCTCCGTGTAGATACAGTAGCTTTCCTCCCCGTAGACCGTGCTCTCGAACCGCTCATTTTCGGGCATGGCTGCCGTGTCGATCCAGATGCCCGTCGCGTCGAGGTTTTTCCCCTCATTGCCATGGGGGTCACTGACGATGGTCCAGTCCTCCGCGGCGATGATCATATAGCCGTTCTCTCCCACATGGCGGTTTCTTGTCACGCCAATAACCTGTGAGTCAATATCCTTGCGGAAGCGCTCCGCATTGTAGCCCACCTGAACAAATCCGCCGTCCGCAAGCGCTACCCCGGCATATTTCATGTAAGTGGCATCGTCCGCCGAGACACGCCGGTAATTCTGAACAAACGCTTCCTCTCCCTCTAAAAGCACAAGAAAATCCGCTGACTGCTGCCCGGAAGTCATATCGAACATATCGTACTTGGGATTCGTCGTGTATACAATGATCCCGTCCTCATCAATCACATTGATCTCGGAGAAATCATTTCCCGGCTTCGTGAGGAGTTCCTCCAGCAGACTGTTATCTACCGTCTCCGCGGCGTTGATATCCGCCGCGACACCCCGGGTCAGCTCCAGCAGGTTCTCGTCGGACGCATCCTCGATATCTGCTTTCACGTCCTCGATATTCAGCATTAGGAGCTGCTCACTGTTGCTGATAGAAAATCTTGTCTGGAGGATATAGGTAAAGACGCTTGTCATACAGAAAGCGACAAGCACGACAAGAAACAGCCACCTTGAAAATGACTGGGAAAGTTTTTTATGTTCCTTCGCCATACGCAGTTTTTCCTTTCCGAGCATAGACACCACCAGGGCGGACAGCATGACGGAAACCGCGCAGACAGACACCATGGGGACGGAACAGGTCTTCACATAGCCAAATGCCCTCTGCACGTCGTCCATATTCGTAAAGAATACACCAAGCATATGCAGGACACCCATCACGAGCCCGGCGGCAAAACCATAATGCCACGCCGTTTTTTTGTCATCGAACATCCACCGGCGCAGCGCCGCCCCGAGAAGCCCTGCCGCTGCCACGGATACAGCCTCCGCAAGCCTCGTGTATGTGTCCGCGCCCCAGAGTACGGCAAACCATCTCCCCACGCCCCCGATCACTCCTGCCAAGACTCCTGCTGGAGAGCCGAAGATCAGCCCTGCACAGAGGGGAGCGATATCCCCTATGCTCATGACATTCCCGTCTGCAGCAATGGTGAGCTTAGATGCGGAAACCGCCAGCGCTCCGAACACAAAGCCGTACAGAATCTGTTTTTTCCACTCGGCCGCCCCGCCAAACACCGTCCTCTTATGCAGCAGATAAAGGACTGCCGAAGCAAGAACCGGGCACAGGGCAGCAATTATAAGTCTCATATCAGTCACAGTTCCTTTCTCAAAAGTTCCATATCCAAAAGTCCCAGCTTCCGCGAGACAAGAGCCAGCTCCGACTGCAGGCAGGAAAGTCCGCAGGATGTCATGAAAAAGTCGAGGATCACGTTCGCCGCTATCGCCAGAGCGATCGCCTCTTCTGGAAGGCCAAGCTGCGCTAACAGTACCGTGTAACAGGGGATGTAACCTCCCGGCACAGGCACAGCCGCCACCGCCAGTATACCCGTGATAAGCACTGCCGTCACGGTCCATGGAAGCGTGACCGCCACCTTGTAGTTCTCCGCCAGTCCCAGCGCCATCATAAGAAATCCCATGGCGCCTCCTGTCTTAAATACCACCTGCCCCAGCGGCACACCGAATCCGGTGATCTTCGATGAGATCCCGAGACGTTTCTCACAGGTCTCTAAATTCGTGGACAGGGCAGCCGACGAGGAAGCGGTGGTCAGTCCGATCAGATAGGTGGGAAGGAGCTTTCTAAGCAGCAGCGGAAAGGATACTCGAAGCTTCACGGATGCCGCAAGCGCATAGAGGAGCGGCCATACGACACATACCGCCATACACAACAGGATTCCTTTTACAACGCCGCCGATGCCATCTAGTATGTCCGTGATGATCAAAGAGAACAGGCTGACGAACACGAAGAGGGGGATCCCCTTCCCGAAGATCTCCATCATAAACTGCACTACGCTGTTTGCCTGTTCCGTAAACTCCGTGACAGCGGACGCGCGCTCTCCCAGCATCAGGAGCACAAGCCCGATGCACACTCCCATAAAGATAAGCTGGAGGGTATTCCCGTCCAAAAGCGGAGAGATCATATTCTGAGGAATGACTTCCATCAGCATATTTTAGATTCCCAAGACGGCATTTCCGCCCTCCGCCTCCGTCCCGCTTCCGGGATGGAAGAACCAGACCGTGACGAGCGCGGTCACAGCCGTGACCACGTAGATCGCCCCGATAAATCTAAGAACGATGGTCCTGCCGATCTTCCCCAGCATACCTACGTCCCCGATATTGACGATCCCCCAGCACACGCTCAGGAAAACCATGGGGCCTGCCAGCGTCTGCAGGATTCCCATCATCGCCGTAAACAGCGGATCCACAAAAGCGCTGATACCCTCCCTCGCCTCCTGAGGAAGGGAGCGGCAGGCAAACCCTGCTACAACTGCCAGCGCTATGGCTAAAATAATTTGTGAGAGCGTTCCGAACCGGTTCTCCTTCGGCGGATACACGGACATTCGGTTCTCTCCGTCTTTGTAAGACGCCACCAGACAAAGCCCTGCCCGCGCCAGCAGGTTCGAGTACAACCATTCGCTCTCCTCCCCCTCCTCTGTGTCCACAGGGTCGACCCTGCGGCCCCGCGCGCAGAGATGAAGGTACGGTCTTCCCAGCCGCGTGCCGCACCGGAAAATGAAATCCGTGTCCCCGGGAAGATTTGAGTACCACATCATCAGGATTTCTTCCGCCGCCAGCCTCAGGCGCAGGATATCCCTCCTGTCCGCTCCCGTCTGCGCGAGCGTCTCCTCCATAAGCTCGGCGGCTCTGTCGATCCCCGCCGGGCTAAGTTTGATCTGTTCAGTCTTTTTCTTCAGTTTTTTCCCTCTTGTCATCATGTGCATATACTTCCTGTTTTTATTTTATCGATTCCCGCAAAATCACCCGCCTTACGAGCCCTGTGAACCAAGCCAGTCCACGAAATCCTCTGTGCTCAGCGTAATTTCGATCTCCCCTTTGCTTCCATCGAAGGTAAGAAATTCCGTCAGCCCGTAATCCGTACCGCCCTCACACCAGTCGTAAGTGTATCCGAGACGGGTCCACGGATATTCCCCATCAAAATAGGAGTTAATGATATTCTGATCGAACCACTCCTTGTACTCCGGGTCTGTCACCGCCTCATAGTCATTTATCATATCTGCCGTGACATCCGTCACATAAGCCGGACGGATCAGATACTCCGGCTCTATCCAGAAGGCGGTGAACTGGCTGTAGTCTCCGTCCGCGGGCACTCCCAGAAGCTGGGAGAACCGAAGCTTCCAGTCCTCAACGCCGGAACTGTTCGCTAAGAACCACTGCTGCATCTCGCCTAGAGAGGTTACCCAAATTTCCCCTTGCTCCGCGCTGATGGAATTTCCCGGTGAACAGTCCTCCTCGTAATCATTCCACGTGACGACCAGAACCCGTTCCCCCGCGTCGTCCCATATGACACGGTCATCCTCCTTTGTAAGCGAGACGAGAGCTTCAATCTCATCATTCTCACTGAACACTGCATCCTCCACCGCGGCGTCCCACAGTTCTTCTGTTGTCCGCGTCTCCTCCGTCACCTGCGTCTCTTCGCGGGCAGGAGTTTCATCCAACAGAGACTTTGATTTCCCCGCACCCCACGTGCCGCAGGAGGATAGTAGCGTCAGCACGCACAGTGGCAGAAGTGCCGTCCCTATATGCCTTTTTTTCTTATCATTCTTCTTACCACAAATGTTCCTCATTTCCGTTTTCCTTTCCGTCAGTAAGCCGCGGTAATAAAAGCCGCTTAATAGATAGATAATACAGGATAACACGCAAAAAAGCGGCTTTTCTGCGCGAGATGCCGCTTTTCCTGCGTGAGACGCCGTTCTGATATTTTCCCCTGAACAAAGCGCCGGACAAAGCCCTGAACAGAATGTCAGAAAATATACTCCATATATGCTTTTTTAAGCTCCGGGTACGCCCGCCGGGAGACAGGAATACTCCTGCCGTTCTCCATCAGAAGCTCCGATTTCGTCAACCCGTTCACATACCCCATATTCACGATGTACGCCCTGTGAGGGAAGAAAAAGTCCGGATACTTCATCAGTTCTTCCTTAAGAGAGGACAGGGTCATTGACGTCTCTATCTCCGTTCCGTCCGAAAGGGTGCAGACACGGACATGGTTGAAACTCTCCACCTCAACAATCTCCCTGACATGTACCTTCCGTGTGCCGTATCTTGTCTTTAAGAAGAGTACCGGCTGATCCTTCGGTTCTAGCTTCCCGACACAGTATCCCATCTCACGGTCAAATTCCTCCTTTGTGACGGGTTTGACCAGATATCCAGATGCCCGCACCTCGAACGCCTCCACCGCATACTCCCTCGTCACGGTCAGGAACAGGATCTCCCCCGTTTCTCCTCTCCCGCGTATCTTGCGGGCAAGCTCGATACCGTCTATCTGCGGCATAAGGATATCGAGAAGATAGATGTCGTATCCCCCACGCTGTTCAATCGCCTTTAATACCTCCTCCCCGGAAGAAAACACTTCTGTCTCTCCCCGCAGCTTCGGATGTTCCTTCAAAAAAAGTGTGGCGTATTCCTGTAATTTTTTTCTCTCCATTCTCTTGTCGTCACAAATGCAGATCCGTATCAAAATATATGCCTCCTTGCACTTTCCGTTTTCTATCCGATCAGGGACGGCTGGTTTAAAATTCCCGCCAGCACGCCCGTGGGAATGACGAACTTTGGCATCCCCATATTCCCAGAAGCAACCTCATATTCATCAAACACGATGACCAGCTCATTGCTGTCATTGATGTAAAAGTTCTGGTCCCACGCGATGGACTTAAAACATTCGTCATCCGACCAGATGCCGCCGGGTATATAGTAATCCCCGGTCCCCGCGTCCACCTGCGCCTGCATCTGGCGCAGGACTTCCGCGCTAATAACCCCCATGTAATCGCTGCCTTCGGCGAATAAATCCCGCAGTTCCACCACTTCGCCGCTCTGCTTGTCCAGAACGAACCAACGGCAGTACTCTCCCGAACCACCGGCATTGATGGTGCCGACGAATCGGATTGCCATGAGCTTTTCGTCATCCCGCATCACGTCATAGGTCACGTCCATGCCCACATATCCATTGTACTTTCTGTTGGCATACCACTGGAATTTTTCCTTCATCTGCGCGACGTAGGCCTCCATGCGGTCGTTTAAATCCTCTACGCCCTCGGACAGATCCAATTCTTCCTGTTCTTTTTTTTCTTCCTGCTCTTCCGTCTCTGCCTGCTCCGTCTCCGGCACGGCAGCTGTCTCCGCTTCCTCCTCTTCTTCCTCCGGGGTTCCCGTCTCTAAAGATATCTTCCCGCTCTTTAACATATCAAGAAGCTTCTTGTCATCCTCTGTCAGAGGGGAAGCTTCCCCCGTCTTTGCTTCCGTCTCTTCATCAGGCACTGTCTCTACCTCGCTTACCTCAACCACAGGATACTCGGCGTTAAATGAGGTATCTCCCCACTGGTAGGATTCCCCACGGACATCCGCAAACCG
The DNA here is from genome assembly GCA_019117065.1 of Candidatus Mediterraneibacter pullicola. GTDB lineage: Bacteria > Bacillota > Clostridia > Lachnospirales > Lachnospiraceae > Mediterraneibacter > Mediterraneibacter pullicola. The sequence goes on from DXAK01000008.1 coordinate 131,429, forward strand.
CGCCACATCGCCCAGTCCGGGGATCTGCTCCATCGCCTCCGCTATGGAGGGCGCACAGTTGATGAGGAAAAACAGGGTAAGCAGCGAAAGTATCCCGCAGGTAATGCCCCGCTCCACGGCGAATCTCTTTGGCAGCGGCAGCACAGCATTTTCCTTCGCATTTTCTCCCTGAATGGTAGTATTCCCCTGTGCCGCTTCTGTGCTCTCCTGTGGCGCCTCCGCAACGCCGAACAGCACCGCACGGAAGCGGAACTCGCCGTTCTCACATTCACATTGGAAGAATCCTCTGTACTTATCTGCAATCCTTCTCACACTCTTCAGTCCGATCCCGTGCCCTTCTCTTTGGGGAACGTCGGGGAAACCTTCCCTGTCAAAATGTACTTCCCCCGCGCAGGGATTATCCACGGCTATTGCCAGCTTCTTATCCTCCTGAAACTCCGCCGACAGGCGTATATACCTGTCCTTCTCCAGAAACTCCGCGCAGGCGTTTACCGCGTTCTCGATAGTATTCGCCAGCAGAATACACAAGTCAGTCCTCTCAAACGGCAGCTCATCGGGAAGACAGATATTTTCCGTCACCTTGCACCCGGCTCTCTCCGCCTTTTGAAGGGAAGCTGAAAGCACGGCATTTACCGCGGGGTCTTTACAGTAAGTCCTGCCCGCGGTCTCTGCCAGACGCCCGCTTAAGTCTCCGATATAAGCGAGCAGTTCTCCATTGTCCCCCGCCTTTGCCATCTCTTCCATAGCAAGAAGGTGATGGCGCATATCATGCCGGTACTCACGCCCGGATTCGACCTTTTTACACATGTCTTCGTACTCCTGCCGCTGGAGCTCCATCTGCCCCGCGACTTCCTTCTCCGCCGCTTTTAGCTCCGCGATATCCGATGAAACCGCAAGGACGCGGATCAGCGCAAGGAACATCGAGAACGCACTCAGAAGAAGGGGCGCTAGATTCACAGTGTTAGTGGCGGAATTGGAAAAATAGGAGAACAAGAGGAATATCATCAGCACCGGGAAACAGAGCAACTGCCAGTTCGTCTGATTCTCCGACACGTAAGTCCGAAAAGGCTTCCTAAGGAAACGGAACACAAGGAATACGATCAGGGCTGCCGCGGCAGACATTGCAAAGAGCAACATCGTCTCCAGTCTCCAGCCCTTGAACGCGCTGCCTGCCCCCACCTCACTGACGAGGATCTTGCGCAGCAGATCCAAGATAAAATATACGGTAATGCCGACTGTCCACACCGCCATGGTCCGGTAAAACCCTGTCCCGGAAAGGATGTGCAGGCAGAGGATCGCCGGGAGATATGCCGTAAGCGGAAGGAGGGTGAGTACCCTTGTCGTATCCTGACCGGCAGCAAGAAGCATTGCCTGAATGCCCACGACTGCCGCCGCAAGTCCAAAAAGTACTGACAGGCTTATTTTCCACGAAAAGCGCGGCTTCGTCAATGCCGCACACACGATCAGGGAGGGCACAAAGACGATCCCCTCCAGCAAAAATTTTTCCACATCCGCTGCAAATACCATATCCTTTGCTCCTCTCACGGCTGTCATACCGTACCTCATCCTTCTTGTAACAGTTTGCCTTTTATTGACTTATTATATTTTCCGTATCCGAGATAATCAAGTTTTTCTGAATAATTTCCTTTTTTACTCATACACTTATAAAAAACGGACTGCCGCAAACACGTCAGCCCGGTTCTTTCGGGAGGTAACTCTATGGGTTCCAGAACTAAGATTGTCGTCCTGCACATGAAGGAAATCATCTACACCGCTATCTTTGCCGCCCTCGGCATCCTGCTGATCGTCCTTCTTGTCATCATGTTCCGTTCAGGTAAGGGAGACAGCGCATACGGCGCCGAAAAACAGTACACTCCGGGTATTTACACCTCGACCCTTACCTTAAACAACACAAATCTTGAAGTGGAGGTATCCGTGGACAGCTCCCGCATCAACGCCATTCGGTTCTCCAATCTGGATGAGACGGTGACCACCATGTTCCCCCTCATCCAGCCTGCCATAGAAGATATCGCAGAGCAGGTGTATGAGACCCAGTCGCTGGACGACATCACATTCTCAGACGACGCGCCCTACACCTCGCAGATCATACTGGACGCCATAAAAGAAGCCGTGGAAAAAGCCGCTGTCGATTAAGACTGCGGCTTTCTGTGTTATCCCTCAACTATCAGATAAGTACCGTCCGGAAGGGCAAACACCTCGGAGGCTTCCTCAAGCTCCTCCGGCGCCATGCCGTCCACGTCCACCCCCTCCTCCTCAAAATATTCCCGCACTTCCTTCAGGGAATCCACGACCACCGCCATGCAGTCCTCGAGAAACGCTTCCGCCTCCTCAAGATTCTCCGCCACGGGCTCGTCAAAGAGCTGCCCCTGATTCTTAAGAAACGTCTTTAAACATTCTTCGCTGTAACCGTTCATCTCACTTACTCCTCTCCTCTTATGATAGCCGTGATCTCCTCCGTCTTATCCACAAGCCGATTGGGAGACGCCGCCCTCAGCGCTTCCTTCGAGCGGAATCCCCACGACACAAGGACGGTATCCATCCCGGCTGCCTTTCCCGTCGCCGCGTCCACCTCGGAGTCCCCAATGTAAAGCGTCTCCTCAGGGCGCGCGCCGAACTGCCGCGCCATGGACAGGGCTGCCGTGGGATCGGGTTTTCTCGGGATTCCTTCCTTCTGCCCCTGCACGGCTTCAAAAACATCCTTGCCAAAGATTTCCGATACGACGTATACTGCCTGAGCGTCAGGCTTGTTCGAGAGCACCCCCAGCTTCATCCCCCGCTCCTTCATCTGCGCGAGCATCTCAAGGATACCGGGATAAGGCTTCACCTGATAGGTACAGTTGGCGTCAAAGATCCTGCCATACGCTTCAAACGCCTCCTCAAACCGTGTGAGCTTTTCATCTCCTCCCGCCTTTAACGCCTCTTCGATCAGCACCTTCGCCCCGTTTCCCACAAACTGCCTGCACTGGTCTCGCGTAATCTGCGGCATGCCAATCTCTTTCATCGTCTCGTTTACGGAAAAGACAAGAGAACTGAGCGTGTCCGTCAGCGTCCCATCCAAGTCAAATATACATGCTCTGTATCCCATGTTTCCTCTTCCTCCATTTCGTCCGTATCCTGCCTGCGCCCCGTCTGTATCCCCGCAAGGGCTTCTCCGTACACAGACCTTATCACGACGGAGGAAAAATTTCAATCTCCGAGAAGATATTTTTTCATAACCTTCAGGGCGTTCTTCTCCAGACGGCTCACCTGAGCCTGCGAGATACCGATCTCATCCGCCACCTCCATCTGGGTCTTTCCCTCAAAAAAGCGCAGGCTGATGATATACCTCTCCCGCTCGTTCAAGCGCTCCATGGCCGCCTCCAAGGATAACTCCTCCACCCAATTGTCCTCTTTGTTTTTCTTATCGCTTACCTGATCCATCACATACAGGGTGTCCCCACCGTCACTGTACACCGGTTCGTGAAGGCTCACCGGCATCTGGATGGCATCCAGCGCATAGACCACATCCTCTTTGGCGATCCCAATCTCATCCGCGATCTCCTGCACGGTAGGTTCTTTCATATACTTGCGGATATATCCTTCCTTTGCATAGATCGCCTTGTAAGCGGTATCTCTTAAGGACCTGCTCACGCGCATGGGGCTGTTATCTCTTAAATACCGCCTGATCTCCCCGATAATCATGGGTACCGCATAGGTAGAAAACTTCACTAATCTGGACGGATCAAAATGATCCACCGCCTTCATCAGTCCCACACAGCCGATCTGGAACAGATCATCTGCATTCTCACTGCTGCCCTCAAACCGCTTGATCACGCTTAAAACCAGCCTTAGATTTCCCTTGATATACTGTTCTCTTGCTTCCTCATCCCCGGCTTTGATCCGCTCGAACAGCTCCGCCTTCTCCTCTTCTTTTAAAAGCGGCAGCTTCGATGTGTTCACGCCGCAAAGCTCTACTTTGTTTACCATCATCGCAAGAATCCTCCTAAGCATTTGTCTAGTTAGAATGATTCTCACTCCGGCAAAAAGATATTCCGCAAGCAGGAAAATTTTATAAAGTTTTAGCCCTTGACAAATGGTATGTCAAGGATTTGCGAAAGCTGCGCCTCTCCCAGTCAATCCTCCCACTTATCCGCCAGATTGTTGATCTGGGATTCAAATTTCGCTTTGTCCTTGTTGGACAGTCCTTCCTTGCTGTAAATGATGTCAAGCAGGCGTTTCCCGGCGGCAACGAGACGGTCAAATGCTGTATCCGCCTTTCTCCGGGCCGGTTTTTTCGCTTTAACAGGGATACGGACACCCTCGTTAATGATCTCATTGGCGATCAGATCTGCCTCGCAGCATGGATAAGGCGCATATGCACTGTATCCAAACTTCTCTTCTACCGTGCGGGCAAATTCCTCTGTCACGGTATCCTCGCCGTGTACGACGAACACACGCTCCACCGGGGTACAGAATGCTCCGATCCACTTTAAGAGTCCGTTCATGTCCGCATGCCCGCTGACCCCATGCAGGCTTTCAATCCTCGCATGAACCTCAATGGGCTCTCCGAAAAGTTTCACGTTCTTCTCCCCCTCCAGAAGACGGCGCCCCAGCGTCCCGTTCGCCTGATATCCAACGAATAGAATCGTACATTCCGGCCGCCACAGATTATGCTTAAGATGATGGCGTATCCGGCCGGCGTCGCACATTCCAGAGGCAGAGATGATGACCTTCGGCTTCTCGATAAAGTTAATCATTTTGGAATCATCGCTCGTAGTGGAAGTGTGAAGTCCGGGGAATATAAGAGGATTCACACCTGCGTTTACCAAGGCCATGGCGTCCTCGTCAAAACAGTCTCTCATGTTCATGGTGAACACCTTGGTCGCCTCGATTGCCAGCGGACTGTCTAAATACACGTCAAAATCCTCGTATTCCGGAAGAAGATGCCTCTCTTTGATCTCGCGGATAAAATACAGCATCTCCTGCGTCCTTCCTACTGCAAAAGAGGGAATCACCACATTGCCGCCCTTGTCGAACGTCTCCTTGATGATCCTTGTAAACTCTCCCAGATAGTCCGGCTTCTCCGCGGTATGGACCCGGTTCCCGTATGTAGATTCCACGACCACATAATCCGCCGCCTCCGTGTATGTCGGATCTTTGATGATCGGCTGGTCCAGATTCCCCACGTCGCCGGAAAAGACGATCTTTTTCGTCACATTTCCCTCTGTGGCCCACACCTCGATGCTGGCGGAGCCGAGCAGATGTCCCACATCCGTGAAACAGATCTCAACGCCGTTGCAGATCCGTATGCGCTCCCCATACTGACATGGCACGAGCAGTTCAATGGCGTCCAGCGCATCCTGCATGGTGTACACTGGCTCATACTCCGGCTGTCCTGCTCTCTTGCCTTTCCGATTGCGCCACTCCGCCTCAAACTCCTGAATATGCGCGCTGTCACGGAGCATGATATTGCACAGATCCGCTGTGGCAAAGGTTGCAAAAATCTGTCCCTTGAACCCGTTCTTTGCCAGTTTCGGCAACATTCCCGAATGATCAATGTGAGCATGGGTGAGGAACACATAGTCCACATCCTTCTCAGGGATTGGCAGACCCGGATTCTCATACAGATCCGGCCCCTGCTCCATCCCGCAATCGATCAGGATATTCTTCCCCGCTGTCTGGAGAAAATGACAGCTCCCTGTAACCTCATGGGCTGCTCCAATAAAAGTAAGCTTCATAGTCTCACCAACCCTTTTCGCTTTTCTCTTATTGTACCATTCTTTTTCGCAAGGTGCAGTATTTTCTACCAGATTTTACATCGGATTTTTTCTGACACGCAGAGCGGGTTATTCGATACCGGTCACCTGATAATCCTGATCCTCGACCGCCTTTTTCAAAATATCGTCGCTTGCCTCCCCGCTGAGTGTAAGAATTGCAGTTCCCTCCTCATGGCTTACCTCCGCCTTTTCCACCTGCGGAAGAGCTTCCAGAGCCTTCTTTACCCTTGCCTCACAGTGCCCGCACATCATTCCTTCAATCTTCATTGTCTTCGTCATTGTTATTTCCTCCTTTTTTTCTCTAATCTCTGTCTTGTGTACTGTTGTATGTCTCTTGTTTCTTTTCTTATCTTTGCTGCCATCGTACATCTTAAACCAATTCAGCCTCAGCGCATTGCTGACCACGCAGAAGCTGGACAAGCTCATCGCCGCCGCCCCGAACATAGGGCTTAGCTGCCATCCGAAAATAGGGATCCACACGCCCGCTGCCAGCGGGATACCGATCACATTGTAGAAAAACGCCCAGAACAGGTTCTCGTGAATGTTACGGAGCGTCGCCCTGCTTAAACGGATCGCCGCCGGCACATCGCTTAGCCGGCTCTTCATAAGCACTACATCCGCCGCGTCGATAGCGATGTCTGTTCCCGCCCCGATGGCGATTCCCATATCTGCCCTTGTAAGTGCCGGTGCATCATTGATGCCGTCGCCTACCATCGCTACTTTTCCTTTTTCTTTCAAGGAGCGTATAACGCTTTCCTTCCCATCGGGAAGCACACCTGCGATAACTTCATCCACACCCGCCTGTTTTCCAATTGCCCGGGCAGTGCGTTCATTATCCCCGGTGAGCATAACTACCCGGATTCCCATGTTCTGAAGTTCTTTCACCGCCTGGGGACTGTCTTCCTTGATTACGTCCGCTACGGCGATAATACCAGCAAATTCTCCGTCCTTGCTGAAAAACAACGGGGTTTTCCCCTGCTCTGCCAGTCCTTCCGCTTTTTTCTTCACCTCATCTGAAATCGTAGCTTTTTCTCTAATAAATTTCAGATTTCCACCACAGAGCCATACCCCATTTAAAGTGCCTGCAAGGCCATTGCCTGGAACCGCACGGAAATCCTTCAGTTCTTCCCCGCCGTCTGCTATGTCCGGCTTTCTTTCCTCCGCCTTTAAAATGACGGCGCGGGCAAGAGGATGCTCGCTCTTCTTCTCAAGAACGTAAGCGAGAGATAGAAGTTCGTTCTCCGTCACTCCCTCTGCAGGAATCATATCCGTCACCTTCGGTTCCCCACTTGTGATCGTACCCGTCTTATCCAATGCAACGATCTGTGTCTTCCCTGTCTCTTCTAGTGATACGGCAGTCTTGAACATAATCCCGTTCTTTGCTCCCATGCCATTTCCCACCATGATCGCCACTGGAGTCGCAAGCCCCAGCGCGCACGGACAGCTGATTACAAGAACAGAAATCCCCCTTGCAAGAGCAAATCCGATGGTCTGCCCCGCTACCAGCCACACTGCAATCGTCACAAGCGCGATTGCGATCACTGCTGGAACAAACACCCCGGATACCCGGTCCGCCACCTTTGCGATAGGCGCTTTCGTCGCCGCTGCGTCGCTGACCATCTGGATAATCTGAGACAAGGTGGTATCCTCTCCCACTCTTAACGCTTCACATTTCAGGAAACCAGACTGGTTCAATGTGGCCGCCGACACCGTATCCCCCGCCTTCTTATCCACTGGGATACTTTCTCCGGTTAGGGCGGATTCATTGACCGCGCTGTGTCCTTCTGTGACAATCCCGTCCACGGGAATATTTTCTCCGGGTCTTACAACAAAGATATCTCCTGCCCGTACCTGCTCAATGGAGACTGTCTCCTCCTTTCCGTTTCTTATAACTGTCGCTGTCTTGGGCGCCAGTTTCATCAGACTCTTCAAAGCATCTGTAGTACGTCCTTTAGACCGGGCTTCCAGCATCTTCCCTACCGTGATCAATGTCAGAATCATCGCCGCAGATTCAAAATACAGTTCATGCATGTATGTCATCACACCGGTCATATCTGTCCTTAACTGAGCATCTATCATGGCAAAAAGTGCGTAAACACTATATCCATAAGATGCTCCCGCCCCCAGCGCCACCAGCGTATCCATGTTTGGGGCGCGGTGAATCAGCCCCTTAACCCCGTTGATGAAAAACTTCTGGTTGATAACCATGACCGCTGTGGTGAGCAGTAGCTGAATCAGTGCCACTGCCACATGGTTGCCGTCTAAAGCCGGAGGCACAGGCCAGTTCCACATCATATGCCCCATTGAAAAATACATAAGCGGAATGAGAAAGCATAACGACGCAATCAGCCGTTTCTTCATCTGGGGCGTCTCCTTATCTGTAAGCGAATCTTCTGCCGCCGTCAGAGAAGATGCGCCCGCCGAAGAGCTGTTTTGAGATTTTGCGTCTTTCTCCGAAGCTCCGTATCCCGCATCTTCCACCGCCGCGATAATTTCTTCTGGAGACGCCGTTCCCTCCACTCCCATAGAGTTTGTCAGAAGGCTGACCGAACAGGATGTCACCCCCGGCAATTTAGACACAGCTTTTTCCACACGGGCGCTGCAGGCCGCGCAGTTCATGCCCGTCACATGATATTGTTCCATAATATCCCTCCTATTTCATCAATTTCTCGAGAACAAGAACTAACTCGTCAATAGCCGCCTCATCACCGCCGCGTATGTCCTCGGCCACGCAAGTACGGATATGTTCCGCAAGGAGGACTTTGTTAAAACTGTTAAGGGCAGCGTTAACCGCTGATACCTGAATAAGAATCTCCGGACAATAGGCGTTGTTTTCCACCATCTTTTTGATTCCTCTTACCTGTCCCTCAATGCGGTTTAGGCGGTTGATCATATTCTTCCGTTCTTTTTCCGAACGATCTTTCATCCTATGCTGGCATCTGGAACATTCCTTTTTCTTTTCCTCCATAATATTCTTCTCCTCTTTTTGAATTATTCTATAAACCCCTTGGGGGTATCCGTCTTACAAGGAGTATTATATACCCCATCAGGGTATAATGCAATACCTTAATTAAATTTTTTATGCTGCACATTATCCCGGGTACTTTTTTATCCGCAAATCTACTGGAAAAATTTCCTAACAAAAAAGCAGGAGACTTTATTTCAAGCCTCCTGCTGACCGGTCTCTGTCCGGCTTACCTATATAGTTCTCATATCTTCTATGAGGTTTCAGATTTTCTTATCTGCTGTATAATTTTAATATTTCCGAATCAACCACTTCAGCGATCTCTTCATACACTGGTTGGGAAGCTGTCTTCATTTCTTCCATCGTTTCTTCATTCAGTGTGATAATCTCTGTCCCGCTGTCCTTAATAATCTGTATTCTCTCATCGATTCTCTGATCTGACTGCTCTCTTGCATACGCTTTGGCGATTTCCTGCGCTTCGATTAGAATCTGCTGATCCTCCTTGGAGAGCTCTTCAAAAAACGCCTCACTTACCACAAGTGAAATTAGATGGGGAACATGGTTCGTCTCTATAATATAATCCTGCTGCTCATACAGGCGGTTGGAGACGATGACCTCATATGGATTCTCCTGAGCATCAATGGTATTCTGCTGTAATCCGATATACACTTCGCTAAAATTCATGGGTGTCGGATTGGATCCAAGCTCTTTCCAGAACGCAAGCTGATAAGGATCCTCCATTGTGCGGATCTTCTGCCCCTTAAAATCAGAAAAGTTTTCCACCGCCTTGTTGCTGGACATGACGCGGAAACCTTGATCCGCATATCCGAGAAGCTCAAAGCCCGCCTCTCTATATGAGTTCTGCATCAGTTCCATAAACTCTTCATTATCTACAGTTTCCCTCATGGAATCAATATCTTCGAACACGCAGGGCATGTCGAAGACAGCTGTATCATCGATAAAGTTTACCTGAGGCGCCGTATTCTGCACCACAAAAGGGATATCTCCGTCATAGCAGCTCTCAAGAAGCTCTCTGTCTCCTCCGAGCACACTGTTCGGATACACCGTGATCTTGATCCGTCCGCCACTCAAGCGGTCTGCCTCCTCTGCAAATTTCTCCGCGTAGATCTGCGTCACTGTATCCTCCGGGCTGGCCGTGCCGAGAGGATAGGCGTATCTCTGTTCCCCTCCGGCGCTCTGCGCACACCCGGATAGCAAGCCCGCTGTAAGCCCGCCTGCCAGAAGCACAGACAGAAGCCGGGATGTTATTTTTGCATTTCTCATATCGCCATCTCCTCTCTTTTAACTTAACAGCACCAGACTGACAGCCGGCACGAACGTGATCACCAGCAGCGCAATCAGGAAATACACGATCATGGGCATTGCCTTCCTTGCGATCTCCATCACAGAAAGATCCGTCAATGAACTTGCCACGAACAGGTTCACACCGATGGGCGGCGTTACGAATCCGATGGCAAGGTTCACGACCATGATGATACCAAAATGGATCGGATCCACTCCCACTGCCTCCACAATCGGAAGCAGGATCGGCGTCAAGATCAGGATCGCCGGCGTCGTATCCATGACCATTCCCACAATAAGCAGGAATAGATTGATCACAAGCAGCAGAACAATCTTATTCGTAAAGTGGGACAAGATCCACGTACTGATATCCTGAGGCACCTGCATCAGTGTAAGCACCCTTGAAAATGCAATCGATGCTGCCAGAATGAATAGGATGGGCGCATATGTGCGGATGGATTCCACAAGAATCGACCAGATGTCCCTCACCTTGATGCTGCGATATATAAACAGACTTATAAGCAGCGCGTAAAATACAGATATCACTGCCGCCTCCGTGGGCGATGCGATGCCCGTGTAGATACATCCTAGGATGATGACCGGGCTAAGCAGGGCGAACGAGCTCTCCTTTAACACTTTAAGAAAGCCTTTCTCGTGGAGTTCCCCTACCATAGCTTCCTTCTTCTGCTGGTCCTCCCCGTTCTTTTTACAGTAGAAAAACGCATAGATCATGAGAAGCCCGCCGATTAAAAGCCCCGGGATCACTCCCGCAATAAACAGATCGCTCACAGACGCCCCCGACGCCATGCCATACATGATAAACGGAATACTAGGCGGTATAATTACTCCAAGCCCCCCTGCCACTGCTACAAGAGCTGTGGAAAACTTTTTGTCATATCCCATCTCAATCAGGATCGGAATCGTCATGCTGCCCACCGCGGCCACCGTAGCCGGCCCAGATCCTGATATGGCTCCATAAAACAGACAGGTCACGACAACCGCGCAGGGCATTCCCGCCGTTCTTTTTCCCATGAAAAACGCGAACACGTCAAACAGTTTCCTCGAGATTCCTCCCCGGGCCATGATGATACCTGAGAGCACGAACATGGGAACCGCAAGAAGTGGGAAACTGTCCAATCCGCCCAACATAGAACGAATTACATAGGTGCCGCTGGCTGTAAAGGACGGATCAAAAGCACCCGGAAGCACGGAGACGATCCCAAGGGAAATGGATACGGGAATCGCAATGAGCAGACAGATGATAAATAGAATAAATACCACAATCGATGACATCTTACTTTTCCCCCTTTCCCAATACCGTACGCAACTCTATAATCCACCGCTGGAGTACACGGACTGCACAGAGCGCAAATCCTACAAGAGGCGCGGCCTGTACAAAATACATAGGGATGCCCATGGCTGGACTTGTCTGCCCGTTAGCTACCGCGGACATCAGGTATTTCCACGCGAACGGGAGCAGGTAACAGAACAGAATCAGTTCCAGCGTATGGTTCACGACCTTGAACATGGCTTTACCCCGCTTTGGAAACAGTGCCACAAACTGCTCGATCTTAATCGAGATACACTTTTTTGTACAATAGCTCACGCTTAAAAAACCCGCCCAGATAAAGATATATCTGGTCAGTTCCTCAGACCATGACAAAGACGCGCCCAGTACATATCTTGAAAACACCTGTATCCCCATAATTACAGCCATGGCAGCAAGCGCCGCCACCAACAGAGTCTCTTCTAGATATTCGTCAATCCAGTGTAAAACTTTTTTCATGATGTTCTCCTTGAAATATGGCACATAGAATGTGCCGCTCTCTCTATTACAGGCTCTTGTCAAGAAGGGTGAGCACAGTTCTTAAATCCTCCGCTCCCATCTGCCCCGGGGCAGATGCCTTCCCGACTGCCCCAAATGTCAGCGCAGAACCAAACACTTCACCGCACAGACGGCTGATAACTCCTGTTCCTGACATGGACATGGTGATAATCGGACGGTCTGCATACTCTTCCGCCATCTCCTCTGTAGCGGCCAAAAGAGTAAGCACGTCTTTCTTATTCTGAGGCATTACCGCGATTTTGGGAATATCAGCGCCTAAATCCTGCATTTTCCTGAGGCGTAAAACAATTTCTTCCTGAGACGATGTCTTGTGGAAATCATGGTTAGAAGCAACGACTTTCACTCCGCATCCATGAGCTGTCTCAACAACGGCTTTCACAGCGTCGTCTCCCGTAAACGCCTCCACGTCCACAAGGTCAATAAGGCCTGTCCTCGCTGCTTTCTGATTCAGCTCCACATAAGCTTCTGTCTCAATCGCTTTCTCTCCGCCTTCTTTTGATGTGCGGAATGTAAAAAGAATTGGCATATCTCCCAGCGTTTCCCGAAGAGCTTTCATTGTATCCTCTGTCTTGCCAAAATCAAAAATGTCCTCGTACCAGTCCACGCGCCACTCTACCACATCCGCCGCAGTTGTCTTGATTTTCTCAGCTGCCTCGATGATCTCTTCTTTCGTAACACCTACGATCGGCACACAGATCTTTGGAATGCCTGTCCCAATCTCAACATTTCTTACTTTTACCGGATTCATATCTCTTACCTCCTTACAAAACCGTAGGCTTACCGCCGCGCCAATTCTCTGGCTGTCCGCCGGTAAGCCACGCATCATCATATTTTATTTGTCAGACGCCTCTGAATTTTTCAGCAGCACACCGTATCTTGCGTTGACGAACACTGCAAGCAGGATTCCAATCACCGTAATCACGATATTCATGACGATAACACCTGACGCAGTCATCTTAGCCGCAGCCGTAAGGATCGTATAATTGCACAGGCTGGATGCGATCATTACAAGGCTGGTGATCGTTCCCTTAATCTTCGGGAACAAGTCATTAACAACTGCTGTCGCCATCTGAAGCACGCCGCCCGCTGCCGCGTAACCAAGCACAAATGCGCCCACATAGCAGATCATCGGTGTGCGGATCACATATACCATGACCAGCATCACTGCGGAGATCACAGGATAGATCACAAGGAAACGCACCTGTTTAAACTTCATGATCAAGATACTTGTGATTACAAGAGCTACCAGAGTTCCTGCAGAATAATATGTCTGCATCATAGAAACCTCATCGGAGGCGATACCTGCCACCTCTGTGCCGAATGTCTGAGCACAGTTCAACCATAACTGGAAAGTAGCTGTACATGTGAAGCCAATCAGGATCAGCGCCACACTTTCAAGTGAGAAGTGTGCATTCTTCAAATTGTTTAGGAAAGATTCTCCTTTTCCCACTCCCTCGACTTTCGGCAGCGGGGCGAAGATAGCCAGCACGCCAAGCACCGCGATTACAATACCGCAAATGAGAGGAAGCATCAGGTAAGACATAGATGTTCCCGCGCACAGCCCGAGGAAGAACGGAATCAAAAGCTGGGCAATGGAGATAAAGAACTTGATCCCCATAGTAGCGACACCCGTATATTTGTAGATAATCTCTGCAACTGCCGGATATGTAGCTGTGTCAAGGAAGGAGTTCGCAATACCGCCGAGAACTGCCGCCACATATGCGACCGTCGTGTTCGGTGAGAAGGCGATTCCCACAAAGAAAATCACATAGGAAGCGCATCCAATCAGCACGGAAAGCCTTCTTCCCAGCTTGTCAGACAGCGGACCTGCAAATGGAAGGGAGATCAGGCGTCCCAGCCCCAGAGCCGCCGCGATCGCTGTCACTCCCATGACATCCCCTGTGCCCCACTGTTCAGCAAGCAGCTCCTTTACAACCTGCTGGCTTAAGATAGAGCATCCGATGCCGTGAATAAAATAGTTTAAGTAAAGTATCAGTGCACTTGGCAGATATTTCTTATTCATTCCTTTTCTCTCTTTCTTTTATTATATAGATTTTTCTGTGGTTTTCCACACCTGCTTGTGTATTTCCTTTTAAATCTTTAGTCGTACTTAATATCCAGCACTTCTTTCATATGATCAATCGGCATGTGTTTGCCTGTCCACAGATAAAACGCTGCGTCTCCTTGGAAGAGCATCATGCCCAGACCGTTCATGGTCTTGCAGCCTGCCTCTTTCGCCATCTTCAGAAGGGCTGTCTCTCTCGGTGAGTAGATAGTATCTGTCACAATCAGATCCGGACGGAAGAAAGATTTATCCGGAACAACAGACTGTCCTTCCAGAGGTTTCATACCAACGCCTGTCGCCTGTGCGAACAGATAGCTGTCCGCCATCTCTTCCCTTAACTTTTCCTTGTCGTCCAGATCATACAAGTTGACGACGCAGTCTGTGTTCTCGCGGATCGTCTTCACAGTCTGTTCTGCCGCCTCCCAGAATTTGTCCTTTATATTAAAGATGGATATTTCTTTCACGCCGTCCAAAGCTGCCTGAACCTCGATTGCTTTCGCGGCTCCGCCTGCTCCTGTGATCGTCATTTTCTTCCCGATCATATCAATATTGTTATCTTTTAAAGACTGCATATATCCGATACCGTCTGTGATATGACCAATCAGTTTCCCGTTGTCATTTACGATCGTGTTGACAGCGCCGCACATCTTTGCCGCCGGTGACAGCTCATCCAGATACTGTCCTACCACTGTCTTATTCGGCATGGATACATTCGATCCTACCATTTTTAATGCACGAAGCCCCTTCACAGCGTCCTCCAGCGTACTGTTGTCAACCTCAAACGCAAGGTAAGCATAATCCAGACCAAGCTGGGCAAATGCTTCGTTGTGCATTGCCGGTGAACTGGAGTGGCGGATCGGGTACGCCATAAGTCCAATAAGTTCTGTGTGTCCTGTGATTCTCTCTGCCATGATTTTTCTCTCCTTTTTTACTCTTTTCCCTAATAAATGTCCTGCCCATGATGTCCTGCACCGGCGCCTTATTTTTGCGCCGCAATGCGTTTGTTAAATATCAAACAATCTCTATGTTTTATTATACGATATTCTATTCCATACTTCTAATATATCTTTTTTCTTATTTTGATAGTTTTATGCTATTATTTATGGTATAATACAACAAAATCATTTAAAAGCCGCGGAGCGATTTCTTCCGCGGGAAAGGAGTTATGACTATGACATTAAATCAGCTTATCTACTTTCAGGCTGTTGCCCGCCGCCAGCATTTCCGCATTGCCGCGTCAGAGCTTAATATCTCCCAGCCTTCTCTGAGCCGTTCCATCGCCAACTTGGAGGAAGAACTGGGAATCATTCTGTTTGAACGCCACGGGCGCACGGTCTCTCTCACAAAATATGGCCGCATTTTCCTTGAACATACAGAGCGTATCTTATCTGAAGTCACTCTTGCCGAAAAGCAAATGAAACGTCTCTCCAGCAGCGCAGGTCATGTGGATATCGCTTATGTCTTCCCGCTGGCGGAACGCTATATTCCCCATCTTGTGCGTCGTTTCCTAAGCAGCGACAAGAATAAAGAGATCACATTTTCCTTTCATCAGAAACACACCACAGAGCTTGTGGAAGGGCTGAAATCCGAACAGTACGATGTCATCCTCGGATCCTACGTAGAAAATGAACCGGATATCCAGTTTGTTCCCATCCTCAATCAGGAAATGATCATCATCACACCCATAGGACATCCCCTCTCTGAAAATAAAAAACCTGTTCTCCGTGATCTGGAGCATTATCCAATCATTGGATATGACCGGCACTCCGGCCTGGGAAGGTTTACGAACCGCACATATGAAGCCTATTCCATCCATCCAGACATTATCTGTGAATCCCCCGATGAGAATGCCATCGCCTCCCTTGTGGCAGAAGATTTCGGCATTGCTCTCGTAGCAGACGCAGACAGTCTTGATCACTTCCGTCTAGAGCGCCTGCATCTGACGGATATCAACCTGCAGCATACTGTATATATGGCTTATCTTAAGAGCCATTACCAGATTCCTGCGGTTAAAAATTTCATCTCTTTTGTCAGAAAAGAAGGTACAAAGCTCTAACCTTTCTACAGTCCGCGCCGCTTTACATATTCCGCAAATTTCTGTACAATAGGCGGCTGATACTTCTCCGATGTCCTCGCCATGTAGACATACCGCTTCTCGTGCTGATTCCGGATCGGCAGGATATCTACGGGAAGCTGACTTAAAACCGGGATCTCAGGCATCACGGCAATCCCGAAATTCTGCGCCACAAGTCCTGCCATCGATCCGTCCTCCTCGATCTCATAGGCAATCTGGGGATGTATCTTTATCTGTCCGAACATCCGATCCACCACTGGACGCAGGCCACTGTTTGGCGTGTAAAAAATCTGTGGGTAAGCTGCTGCCTGCTCCAGATCCACCGCTGTCTCATTGGACAGGGGATGCCCTTTAGGAACCACTACCACCAGATTTTCTGTTCCCACAGGGGTAAACTGAATCTCTTGTTCCCTCTCTGTCATGGAGCAGAATCCGATATCAAAATGTCCTTCTTTGATCCCCTGTATGATCTCCGATGTATTGCCCACGGTAAATCGGAACTGTACCTTCAGTTCCTCATGGGCGCGGATAAAATCACTGACAAGCCGGGGAACAAACTCACTTCCCAATGTGTAGATATACGCCAGTTCTACTACGCCTTCTGTCTGGCCGTTCAGACTGCGGACCTTTCTCACTCCCGTATCGAGAATCTTCAGCGCTTCATCCGCATATTCTTGAAACAATCTTCCGTATTTTGTCAGCGTGACGCCTCTTCCCTGCTTTTCAAAGAGTTTTGTTCCTAGTTCTTTTTCCAGTTCACGGATAGCATGGCTCAATGACGGCTGAGAGATATTTAATTCCTGGGAGGCTTTTGTGTAATGCTCCACCTCCGCAAGTTTTGAAAAATAATGCAGCTGATTCAGGTTCATTCTGGCTCCTTTTTACTCGGTCCTTTATATACACTTCTCTTTGTTCTTTTTATAAAATATCACAATTCATAGATATTTTCTATAAATTTATTTAAAAATATTTATTTGTTATATAAGCGTTCTTTTCTTATAATTGAATCGTAAACAAATTGTTAATCAAATATCAAACAATCTCTTCAAAATCAAAACCACATCTGCCAAGGCAGGCAAAAACCTAAAAGTCTTTTTTTGCGCGCGGAGGCAGAAAGTAAATTCTGTAATTTATTTATAGGAGATCAATCAAAATGAAAAAAGAGTATAGACACATTTTTGAACCTTTTACGGTCCGCCGCATGACGTTAAAGAACCGTATCATGATGACCCCCATGGGAACAAATTACGGCGAACAGAGTGGAGAAATGAGTTTTCTCCATATTAACTACTATGAACAACGGGCCAAAGGAGGTACCGGGCTTATTATGGTAGAAAACGCCAGTGTTGATTCGCCGGAAGGTTCTAATGGAACAACCCAGCTGCGCATCGACCACGACAACTATATTCCCCGTCTTTTCAAGCTGACGGAGACAATCCACAAACACGGCACATGCATCGGCATCCAGTTAAATCACGCCGGAGCATCCGCACAGTCTGCGCGCACCAACATGCAGCCTGTGTCCGCTTCCAACATTCCTTCCAAGGAAGGCGGGGAGGTTCCGCGTCCTCTGGAAAAAGACGAAATCATGCGCATTGTAAAAAAGTATGGAGAGGCCGCAAGACGTGCGCAGATCGCAGGCTTTGATACTGTGGAAATCCATGCCGGACACTCCTATCTGCTAAGCCAGTTCCTCTCTCCCCTTACAAATAAGAGGACAGATGAATTCGGCGGTTCGCCGGAGAACCGCGCCCGCTTCGCCCGGCTTGTGATGGAGGAAGTGAGACGTCAGGTAGGACCGTTCTTCCCCATTTTCCTCCGTGTCAGCGCAGATGAATTCATGGAAGGCGGCAACACTCTAGACGACTGTCTGGACTATCTGCAGTATATTCAGGAAGAAGCTGACGTTATTGACGTCTCCTGCGGTCTTAACGGCTCCATCCAGTACCAGATCGATGCCAATCATTTCCCGGACGGCTGGAGATCCTACATGGCAAAAGCTGTCAAAGAACGCTACGGCAAACCCTGCGTCACAATGGGAAATATCCGCGATCCGCAAGTTGCCGAAGATATTCTTGCAAGAGGAGACGCGGACTTAATCGGTATGGGCCGAGGGCTAATCGCAGATCCGGAATGGGTAAATAAAGTAGAATTCGGAAATGTGTGCGATATCCGCAAATGTATCTCTTGTAATATCGGCTGCGCCGGAAACCGTATTGGAATCAACCGGCCAATCCGCTGTACCATCAATCCTGCCATCGCGGAAGGTGAGGATTATAAAAAACACAAGATCAGCAAACCGTGTAATGTGGTCGTAGTCGGCGGAGGCACGGCGGGCATGGAAGCAGCCTGTACGGCGGCAGAGGTTGGATGCACCACCTTCCTTATCGAGAAAAAGCCGTACTTAGGCGGGCTTGCTGCCGAGATCTCCAAGATCCCGGACAAAAAACGTCTGTCAGATTTTCCGAACTACATGGTGCACCGCACAAACTCGCTGCGCAACCTTTTCTCCTTCACAAACATGGAAGCAGATGTAGATTTTATCCGCAGCTTAAAGCCGGACATCATCGTAAATGCCACAGGTTCCTCTCCGCTCCTGCCCCCAATCGCCGGGCTTCACGAAAATATTGACAAAGAAGGCGGAAAGGTCTCCTCTATCCTCAATATGATTGAGCATGTACAGGAGTACCCAGAAGATCTCTCCGGCAAAAAGGTCGTTGTCATCGGCGGCGGCGCGGTGGGTCTCGACGTGGTAGAATTCTTCGCCCCCCGCGGCGCTGAAGTAAGCATTGTGGAGATGATGCCCGTCATCGGAAACGGCATTGACCCGGTATCCAAGGTTGACATCAACACGCTCATGAAGAAATACAATGTGCGTCAGATGCCCAATACCGCATTAAAGGAAGTCCGTCCGGACAACTTCCTTGTGGAGACGAAAGACGGGCAGGAAGAACTTCCCTTTGACTACGGTTTTGTATGCCTTGGAATGAAAGCGGAACACCCAGTGCTGCAGCAGCTTAGAGAGGCATTTGAGGATGATGATCATATCGAGATCATGAATATCGGCGACAGCGTGCGCGCGAGAAGAATCATCGAAGGAACAGAAGAAGGACGGAATATCCTCAATACCCTTGAGAAGAGAGGATATCTATAAGAATAATACAATATCCGCAAGACTGTGCCTGCATCGCGGTTTCAAGCCGCTTACGCAGCACACTCCTGCGGATATCTCATTTTTCTCAGAAATCTAGTGGTTTAATACTTCCTTAATTTTAAATATAGCCAACCAACTCTATTAAACAGAGAACATTGCAGGAAGAATTGCAGCCATATCCAACGCTTCAATATGTTGAGCCATTTCTTTTACAAGAGTTCCCGCCTCACTCTTTTTGATTGCTTCTATCTTATTTTTCAATTCTTTCTGTTCATACCTTTTTATCTTTAAAATAGCGATTATCTTAAATTTGATAATGTGGGATTTAACGGATCAAATACGTTACTTTTTCAAAGTCTTTTTTATGAACATAAATTTTATATTCGTAGGAATAGTCCTGATTTATCCCAAAGCTGCCAACCACCCCTCTTCGATTGCCAATCATTGGCGCCGCCTCAAGATTTGTAATTTTTACTGTATAGTCAATACCATTTTGAGAAAGAATATTCCTTACTTCTGATTGACGATCCATTTCCATTGTCACAATCAATTCTTTACGATTAAATATCGTCACCATATGTTCCTCCTTCGATTCTGGCTTAATAACTTGGAATCTGAACTATTGATGATAAAAATAATTCTTGGCTTTCAAATTATTGATATTATCTTTAATCCATGAATTGTTCGCAACCACTTTGTTTATTTTCATTTCAATCTTCATTGTTGATGTTGATAACGCCATTTCATTTTCTAATAATCCGTTTTTCATCTTGAAATTTGTTATTTCATTCCATGGAATAAATAAATTGTCTGCAATATCCCAATCGCCTTGAATGGGGAACAGGTTAATTCCATTATCGCTAAATCCGAATAAATAAGATGTTGCTCGTTCAAATGCGATTACATTGACAATTCCTGTTGGCAAAACCCATTTTACCTTTGATTTAGTATGTCCACATAAAATATTGTTATCATATGTATAACCAAATGTTTCCAATTCACTTTTTACTTTTTGTAAACTTAACATTTCTGTACCTCCACAGTTTTACGCTCCATCCCAGTACATTCCTATATCTCACTACAAATTATTGTATGATAAAATCTTTTGATATTCAATTCTCTATCACTTGAAATTTTCCTGCCCTTACCAAAAAGCATTTCCCCGGCTGTCGCGGCTGGTGTAATTTGCCATTACATCATCAAATGGTCGGACGGCGATAAATAGTCGATAATCAGCCTGAGGCGTAATCCTTGCCCTACTAAAATGGGAAACAAAAATCCCCCAGTGTTGCAACACTGGGGGAGGGTTGTAGTCGAACCACATGCACTACTTGTTTCACTTTGCCTGCCGGCATTATTGCATACGCATATCTAAAATGCAATATCCGCAAATCCCAAGGTAAAAAGACAGATATTTCTTATACCGCCTTCCACTTTTTCACTTTCTCTTTGTAAAAGATCACGCCTTCCCTGATAATCTTCATCTTCCCGTCTCTGATCTCCACCATGGAGACTGCGCAGTTCGGCGGCACTTCATCCCTCCAGAACTCCTCTACAGATACATTTCCCTTGACTCGGTTTAAAAGTGCATTCATCGTTGCTCCATGGGTTGAGACAAGGATATTCTTGTCCTTGAACTCCTCTTCTCTTAGGCATATCTCTTGGAGGAAATCCCCTGTCCGCTCATAAAGACGCTCAACTGTCTCCCCGTTCTTTGGCGGTATGTAATTCTCTGTATCTGTAAAGAACCGGTTAAACTCATCGCTTCCCGGTTCTTTGTGTTCGCCGCTGCAGCAAAGTCCTTCGTAACTTCCAAAAGATAACTCCTTGAGCCGTTCCTCCTCAATCAAAGGCGCCTTTCTGCTGCCAAGAATGATCTGCGCCGTTTCTTTTGCTCGTAAAAGGGGGCTTGTATACGCCATATCGAGCCGGATGTCTCTCATCCCTTCCGCTGTCTCTTCCGCCAGATGCCTGCCATAATCATTAAGGGGAATGTCCGTATGTCCCTGCACTTTGCGCATTCTGTTCCAGTCCGTCTCTCCATGTCTGACAATATACAGCATCATAGCCATCTGTTCCTCCCTGACTTGTATTTTCGTTTCTTGTCCCGCAAGAAAAACATCCCTTTTCTGCCGCCTCTTTTCAGTACCTCCTTACGGATATACCGAAAAGTTCTCTCCTCTCCCTGCTCCGAAAGCATGAAAAGGAGCCGCTCCAACAAGCGCCGTGTATCCGGGTGCATCATATCTCCTGCCTTGCCGTTCAGATAATACTCCAGCGGATCACTGTCCCTGTACTGATCTCCTTTATATACTTTGCTCGCCGCAATGCGGTCGAGGAACATCTCAACCACATAGCGCACAGGCATCCTCATCCCAGTCAGCCTGTGACTTCCGTCCAGTCCGTAGTCGATCCAGTATTCGTAGTGGTGTTTATTCTTCCCCTTGTGGTGAAGCCACGCGGAAGAGTATCCCCGATCCTCGCGCTCCGCATTGTTCGGGCTTCTCGTCCCCTGATAATATTTGCACCCGATACGGAACTCCGTCCATCCATATTTGGACAGATCATGGAGAAGTCCTTGACTATAGAGTCCTACCTGAAAACACTCTCTCATCACAAGAATTTTGTGCTTTGTGATTGTCTGAAAATGCTGCCATGCTTTCATGAGCCTTTCCGCTCCTTTTCTGTCTTCTCATCTGAGGCATCCGTCTCTTTTTCTATCTGCACGGCTGCCTGAACCGACTTTTTCCCGCCCTTTGCCTGCCGTCCGGAAGGCTTTTCGTTCTTCCTCTCATCCTTCACGCTCACCAACAGGGCGATGCTTCTCTCCCTAAGCACAATCTCTTTCTGGTTCTCTAAAAGCTCCGGCTGTTCCAAGTTTCCATCCGCCGTGCACACCGCCATGCACCACGCCTTTCCCTTCCCTGGAGACGGCAGCGCATAAGCGTGGGGAACCCAGTGCATATTGTAGGCTGCAAAACAATCGCTTCCACCTGTCCCGGAACCTGAATAGAGGACGCCAAGCTGGCGGCTGGACACTTCGTTCTGTATCTGCCACGCGTTCTCCCCGTGATAAGATACATCCGGCATACCGCACGCAGTCTGATCAAGCCCTTTAAGTTCTTCCTTGCGGTGCAGGCAAGGATGAACCTTGCGAAATGCGATCAGCCCCTTTACATACCGAAAAAGAGTATCATCTGTCTTAAGCCGGCTCCAATCTACCCAGCCGGTCTCGTTATCTTGGCAATATACATTATTATTCCCTCTCTGGGAATTATAAAACTCATCTCCTGCCAGAATGCAGGGTGTCCCCTGTGCCATAAGAAGAAGAAAGAACGCATTCCTCACCTGATTCTTCCGCAGTTCTGTAACCACGCGTTTCCGGCTCGGTCCTTCTATTCCGCAATTCCAGCTATAATTATAGTCCGGACCATCTGTGTTGTTTTCTCCGTTTGCGTCATTGTGTTTGCCATCGTAAGATACAAGATCCCACAGAGTAAATCCGGTATGCGCCGTAATATAATTGCATTTTCCATCAGAAGCTGAATGGTGTCTCAACGCCCACACTACATCGTTGACCATATTTTCATCGCCCTTTAAGAAACGCCGCATCACATTTTGGAAAGCGTCGTCCTTTCGCATCAGTTTGACATCCTTTAGCAATGGGTCTTCTGTCAGGAATTCCCATGGAACATTGTACGGGTTTACTACGAAACCATCTATATGGTACTCCAACATATAATAACGGAGACATTCCATAACTGTATACACAGATACATTTTCTGTAAAAGGCATCTCTAGAACAACCTCTATACCCGCTTTGTGGCACTCTCTCACCATGTCTTTAAGTTCACGCACCGCGGATTCCCCCGCCGCATATGCTTCCTTTGGCGCGAAATAATAAGCTGGGCCATACCCCCAGTAATTGATCTTTCCTCTTTCGCACTCTTCAAACTCATATACGGGCATACATTGGATCTGGTTAACCCCCAGTTCTTTCAGATAGGGGATTTTTTCAATCACTCCCTGATAGGTTCCCTTATGTTTTACCCTTGATGAACTATGCTTTGTAAATCCGCGCACATGAAGGCTGTATCCCACAACCTCATCCCACGGAAGATGAAGCCTTCTGTCATCTCCCCAGTTATATTCTTGGCAGACCAACCTGCCGCGCACCTGATGTTCTGACAGATCCCGCGCCTTGCCAAATACATGCCTTCCCGTAATCTCCTTTACGTATGGGTCAATACAGACCTTTCCTCCTATTTGATAGTTATACTCATAACTCTTTGCCTCGATATCTTCAATCTTAAGGAAGCGAACCTCGCCGATCCCTTCTTCCTCCGGCATATCAAAGATCTGTTCCGGTGTTTCCTTTCCGATTCGGTACAGAAGCAGCGCGCAGGACTTGCCCTTTGGTACATGCACGGCAAAATTCACGCTGTTTCCCTCCACAACCGCCCCGAAAGGCTGTGGTCTTCCTGATGTCTTTTTCATGTTTTGTTCCTTTCCTACTGCCAGCCGTCTATTCCATACATCTCCAGATTATCCCTGTTAATCAGGAATGTCTCCACGCTTATTTCTTTCTCATAAAGCCCTCCGTCTATGATGGACAGCGCTGCCTTCACCGCTGTCTTTCCGATATTGATCGGCGACAGGGCGCCCGTCCCCACCATAGGACTTTCTGGATCCGAAAGGACTTTTTTTATCTCAGGTGATCCCCCGACACCGTATACAATGAGTCCGGTATCTTCTAATTCTTCAAGTGCAGTGAGCACTTCACTTGCCATTTGGTCGTCCCCGCACATCACGGCGTCAATCTGATCATCGCCGCTTAGGAGCTGCCTTATCTCTTTTTGTACGCCCTCTGAGGTCTTCCCTGCGTCGATCCGTTTTATCACTTCGAATCCCCCGTTTTGAACAGCTTCCTCAAATCCCGTAATCCTTTCGTTGACGAGGCTGTTTTCAGAGTTTTCCACAATTACCAGCGTTCCGCCCAAAGGCCGTCTCTCCAGCAGATCTTCCCCGCACACCTTACCTGCATTCCTTTCATCCGATCCGACAAACACATCAAACAATTCGTCCTTATCAAGCCTCACGCTCAGATCAATAACCGGGATTCCTGCTTCATCAAGCATTTCCAACGATGGGGTGATTGTCTCCTCATCCAGAGGACAGAGAAACACAGCGTCCACACCGTCCTCAGCCAGTTTGGTAAGCTGCTGTGCCTGCTGTGCGGAATCCTGACCGGCATCTTTGACAATCAGACGGTGTCCCTGTTCTTCTACCCCTGTTCGGATCGATTCTTTCAGCACATCGTAGAAAGGATCAGACAAATCGCCGCAGCTGTATGCGAAGATATACTCTTCTTCAGCCGCAGTCTCCTGCGTATCCTCCTGAACAGGATTATCCTCCGGCGTGCCCACGTTTTTCTTGCACCCCGGCAGAAAAGCAGCGGCAAATGCCGCTGTCAGTATGATCACAGTCAGTTTTCTCTTCATCTTCTTACCTCATTACTATCTTGCTGTCGCCATTCACTTTTCATTCTATCGTGTTTCAAAGGAATGTCAATAGTACAGTTCCATCTTGCTTTTTCCCTTTCTTTCTGATACCATCATGGTACAATACAGACGAAAAGGAGAAATTCATATGAATGAAAATGAATCACTCACTGTAACGCTCACACTTGAAAATGACGAAGAATTGGAATGTGCCGTACTCACCATCTTTGAGGCTGATGGCAGAGAGTACATCGCGCTACTGCCTCTTGATGAGGAGGGGGACAATGACGACGGTCAGGTCTATCTCTACCGTTTTATCGACAACGGTGAGGACGAGGAACCGGGACTTGAAAATATTCTGGACGACGATGAATTTGATCGCGTCTCAGAAGTGTTCAACGAGTGGATGGAGGAGCAGGATTTTGGCGATATTGATCTTGACGATATCGAATAATTATACCTCTGCGTCAAGAAGTTCGTCTACAAAACGGGAAGGAGATACCTCTTTCCCGTTTTTTGTCTTTACATAGCAGATTTTAAGTATTTCTTTAGCGCGTGTCATCCCCACATAGAAAAGCCTTCTCTCCTCTTCGGTCTCCCTGTCCGTCTTTGCTTTCTTGTATGGCATCTGTCCTTCGTTCGCTCCCACAAGAAAAACAGTATCAAATTCCAACCCTTTTGCAGCGTGAAGCGTCATCAGGCGCACGCCCTCTCTGGCTGTGTCCCTGCGCTGTTCTTTTTTTCTAAGCGCTTCCGAGTATTCCTCCACGTGCCGGAACCACTCTTCCAAAGAGGTAAACGGTCTCGCCGCCTCACTGATCTCCGCAAGCACTTCATTTAAATCCGAGCGTTCCACCTTATGCGTGTATGCGTAATCTTTCAGGAAATCGTCATACCCGATCCGCTTTCGTATATATTGAATTGCAGCATAGGGCGCCATGTGCGCAATCATTTTTATATCCCACTCAAACTGATCGATCCGGTCAATCATCCAATCCTTGTCACAGTAAAATTTCCTCATGTCCTCAAAAGAAACACCGCCCGATACACTGTCCCGCCCGATATAGCGTTTCGGCCGGTTCATGACCTGAAGCAGATCCTTGCGGCTTATCTGGCCCATCCCCAGACGGAAGTATGCCTGTATATCTTTCGCGATAAAATG
The DNA here is from genome assembly GCA_019117065.1 of Candidatus Mediterraneibacter pullicola. Classification (GTDB taxonomy): domain Bacteria; phylum Bacillota; class Clostridia; order Lachnospirales; family Lachnospiraceae; genus Mediterraneibacter; species Mediterraneibacter pullicola. The sequence continues at coordinate 157,275 of DXAK01000008.1, forward strand.
ATCATAGATGTTGGGCAGGTGCTCTCTCATATAGAAAGGAATTTTTCTCTCGACCAGTTCCTCCGCAACGGGCCGCGCATCAGTATGGATGCGGAACAAAACCGCAATCTCATCCGAAGGCACGCCGCTTTTAATGCGTTTCTCAATCTCCTCTGCAGCATACTGTGCCTCCTCGTTGGGGTCTTTCAATTCCTGAACATGAAGGAAATCACCCTGTCCTCTGGCAGGCGAGACCGTTTTCTGAAACCGTTTTTCATTATTTCCGATCACCTTGAGCGAGTTTCTGACAATATTGGCGGTGGAACGGTAATTCACATCCAGCACAATTTGTTCCGCCTCAGGATAATCTTTCCGAAACTGAAACATAATCTCAGGATCTGCGCCGCGAAAGCCATAGATCGCCTGATCATCGTCTCCCACCACAAAAAGATTATTCTCCGGAAGCGCCAACATTCGGATCACGTCATACTGCACACGGTTAATATCCTGAAACTCATCTACAAGAATGTATCTGAATTTCTTCTGCCACTGTGCGAGTATATCCGGCCGCGAGGCAAAAAGCTCATAGCAGACAACAAGCATATCGTCAAAATCGACCTTCCGCAGGCCTTTTCTCTGTTTCTCATACTCTCTGTATATATCACGGAAGTTTTCTGCGCCACATTTTGCGGACACAAACTGCCCGATATCCGCACGGTTATTCTTTACTTTCCCGATTTCCTCCGCAATATCCCTCAAGAAATCTTCCTCGTCAAATACATCTAAATTCTGTCCGCTCACCACAGAGCGCAGAATCTGGTATTTTTCTTCCTCCGAGAGCACATTCTGCGGTCCGAAGCGGTACGCCCACTTTAAAATACCATAATAAATCCCGTGAAAAGTTCCTGCTGTCACGGGAATGTCCTGCCTACCCATCAGAGCGCACAACCTTGTCTTCATCTCTGCCGCTGCATATCGCGTAAAGGTAATGACTAAGATTTCTTCCGGTTTTACATGACATTCTTCTATCAGATACCTGACTCTATTCACAATCGTCAGCGTTTTACCCGAACCGGGCCCTGCCAGTACCTGACAGGGCCCCTCTTTATGGCAGACAGCCTTTTTCTGTGATTGATTAAACCCCATTTCTTAACTCAGCTTTTCAATCCCCGCGCTGATCCTTCGCAGAGATTCCTCTTTTCCGAATACTTCCATCAGCTCCGTCGCGCCGCCCGGCGTATTTTGCTTTCCTGACACCGCAGTGCGCAGCGGCCACATCACATACCCGATCTTATATCCTTTTTCTTCTGCAAACCCTTTGAGCATCTCAAAAAGCGCATCGTTGCTGTAGTCTTCCTGTTCTTCAAGAAGAGGATACACTTCTTTGAGAAGGGCAAGCCCCTTCTCGGGATCTGTCTTCATCTTCTTGTGCCTGTACAGCTCGTTGTCATACTCCGGCATCTCCTCGAAGAAGTCGATCTGCTCTGCAATATCCGGGAAAATCTCGATTCTTGTCTTAACCAGAGCTGCAATCTTTTTCAGATCATAATCCTTTGTCACCGTCTCTTTGATATAGGGTTCAGCCAACTCATAAAACCGGTCAAAATCCATGGCTTTTAAGTACTCCCCATTCATCCATTTCAATTTCACAGTGTCGAATACGGCAGGGGACTTACTCATGTGACGGTAATCAAAAGCCTCCACCAATTCCTCAAGAGAAAAGATTTCCCTGTTGTCTGACGGACACCATCCCAGCAGCGCTACATAGTTGACCACAGCCTCAGACACAAACCCTTGATCAATCAGATCCTCGTAGGAAGAGTGTCCGCACCGCTTGCTCAGTTTCTTGTGGTTCTCATCCGTGATCAGCGGACAGTGTACATACACTGGTACCTCCCATCCAAACGCCTCATAAAGACGGTTGTACTTAGGCGCGGAAGAAAGGTATTCGTTTCCTCTTACCACATGCGTGATGCCCATAAGATGGTCGTCGATTACGTTTGCAAAATTATAGGTTGGAAATCCGTCCGATTTGATAAGGATCATGTCGTCCAGTTCGCTGTTCGGCACGGTGATATCTCCGTAGATCTCATCGTGGAATGTTGTCTCCCCTTCATTGGGTACATTAAGACGGATAACCCACGGTTTGCCTGCCGCCAGATTTGCATCCACCTCTTCCCTGCTCAGCCCGAGACAGTGCTTGTCATAGACCACGATGTCTGTCCCGTCATCAGAGACTGATGTCTTCAAAGAGTCCAGACGCTCTTTGTCACAGAAACAGTAATACGCGTCTCCCTGCTCCACAAGCTGTTTCGCGTACTTCAGGTAAAGCCCCGACGCCTGTCTCTCACTCTGCACATACGGGCCGTACCCCTTATCCCGGTCTGGCCCCTCATCGTGGATCAGTCCTGTCTTCTCTAGTGTCCGGTATATAATATCAAGAGCTCCTTCCACAAAACGCTCCTGATCTGTATCTTCCACCCGGAGAATGAAATCTCCTCCCTCGTGTTTGGCGATCAGGTACGCATAGAGCGCTGTCCTTAAATTCCCTACGTGCATCCGGCCTGTCGGGCTCGGAGCAAATCTTGTCCTTACTCTGTTACTCATTTTCTCTCTCCAATTCTAGTCTGTATTTTAGTTCTCACACTCTGAAACCAATCTCTCCAGGAAATCATCGCACCGCCCATACACGATGATGTCCGCCCTCTGGTCCGAATAGTGTTCTGACTCTGTCACAAGAATCAGGCTCGCGCCTGTATAATACTGCAGCATTTGGCTGCACAGCGGTGTGGTCAGATTCGCTCCCAGCACAAGGAGAATCTCCGCTTTCTCCACTTCTTCCGCCGCCCGTGTCATAAGGCTGTTATCAATCATTTCCCCAAAAAGGCATATCTTCGGGCGGATCGCCACAAGGCACTGTTCACATAAAGGCACGCCTTTCGCCTCCCTCATGTACTCAATGGGATAATGCCTCCCGCAGTTTGGGCAGAAATTCTCAAACACTGTCCCTCTTAGATTCACCACATTCGTACATCCGGCTCTGTCCTCAAGCCCTGCGATGCGGCGTGTGATAATGGAGTGGACAAGCCCGTAATCCTGAAGTTTTTTCAGCATGTGGAACCCTTTTCCCGGAGGCATCTCGGCCACTTTAAGGATAACCTCTTTGTAAAATCGGAAGAACAATTCCTTCCTCGCTGAATAAAAGCTGCTGCTGAGCATCTCTTCATAAGAGTATCCGTATTTTTCTTCAATCTCATAAGATTCCACACCATCCCTCAAGAGAGGATATCCACTCTCCATCATCAAACCTGAACCGCTCAAAATCACAGTGTATCTGCTGTCTCTGAGTATCTGGAGTATATTTCTTTCTCCCATAAAACCCCTCCCTTCTGCCGTATCCGGCAGCGGTCCTTCTATACAGAAATATTATAAAGCATATCGGAGGAATCTTCAATAAACACCTGTTTTTTGCGCGGGATCCATCACTTCTGCAGCAACTGTATGGTTTCTGGAATACCGCCTGTATCGGTCAGGGAACAGTCCACTGCGTCAATTGTGCTGATACATGCGCCGTCGAATGCTCCCGGAGCAAACCGAGTCACTTTCGCCGGAACTTTATAGCTTCCCGTTCTCGCCGCCGGAAAGCTTAGAATACATGTCCCGCCATCCGACAAAAGCACTCCGTCTTCCGTACAGTATACGCCTGACGGCGCAGTCTCAAACCACTCCAGCTCCGCAAGGCCGGCAAACGCGCCCTGCGCGATGTATGTAATATTTGCCGGGATATAGATTTCACAGATTCCGCCCGGAGCATGGATGAACGCTCCAGAAGCAATTCCCGTACAGCCTTCCGAGGGCAGAACCATACAGCCGTCTTCGATGAGAAGCGAATCCGTCACACCACAGATCATTCCAGACTCATCCACAAGGAATCCATCTATTGCTAGCGGGACTGAGACGCCCGGATCATCTGTGGAATCCGTGGCCGGCGGAAGTATTGCCTCCGGATTGCCCGGCACTGCGGGTACTTCTATCTCCGGCTCCTCCGGCATTGCGGGTACTTCTGGCTCCGAATTGCCCGGCACTATCGGTACTGTCGTGGATTCACCCATCTCGCCCGCTCCCTCTGGGACTTTCAAGGCAGGTTCATCCACAGCCGGAGGCAGCGCGACCTCTGCTTCTGTCTCAGAAATATTCTCAGTATACGCCGGCAGTACAGACTCTTCGATCTCCCAAACTGACAAAGCCGCTGGGATATCAATCCCTTTATCCGCAGCTCCATCATCCGGTTCCGCTGCAATCTCTGCAGGCACGGTCTTCTCCATTATTCCCGCTGCTGCAGTCTCTTCTGCCGGATTCTCTTCAGGCAAATACTCTGCAACGATCTCAGGGCGTACATATTCCGTACAATATCCTCTGCCTGCCACTATCCCAAACCCGAGAAGAACGATCAGAATTCTAATCATCCTTGCAGATTTTTCTGTTGTCTTGACTCCCTCATAAAATATTTCACACCGTTCCATTTGAAATACCTTTCCTTTCTTCACCGCAATATCTTAGGAAATATTTTCCATATTTTCTTCCACAGGATAAGGTACCAGAGAAAAAGGAATGCCGCAATCTTTTGCAACATTCCTTTGCAAGTTTTTGTTTTTGCGCGGTTTAGACGTTAATCTCCGCCGTAAGTCCGAGGATATCCTCATTTTCCTTGAGAAGAGGATGTATCACATTCTTTAAGTACGCCTCCACCTGCTCTTTTGCACGTCCAACGTATTTTGCCGGGTCCATGGTCTTCTCCAAGTCCTCAAGACTGAGATTGAACGCCGGATCCTTTGCGATCAGTTCCAGAAGATTGTTGTCCATCCCCTTTTCTTTGACATTCTTTCCCGCTTCCATAGAGAGTTCCCTGATCCGCTCGTGAAGTTCCTGCCTGTCCCCTCCGGCCTTGACCGCGTCCATCATAATATTTTCCGTGGCCATGAAGGGAAGCTCTGACAGAAGGCGTTTCTCAATGACCTTAGGATACACGACGAGACCGTCCACTACATTGAGGCACAGGTCAAGAATTCCGTCAATGGCAAGGAAGCCCTCCGGCACGCTTAACCGCTTATTCGCAGAATCATCTAGGGTACGTTCAAACCATTGAGCCGCCGAGGTGATCGCCGGGTTTAACGCGTCCACCATCACATAACGGGACAAGGAGGCGATGCGCTCGCTTCTCATGGGATTTCTCTTGTATGCCATGGCGGAGGAACCAATCTGTGTTTTCTCAAAGGGCTCTTCCACTTCTTTTAAATGTTGGAGAAGCCGGATATCATTAGAGAACTTATGGGCGCTTGCCGCAATGCCCGCCAGTACATTAAGCACCCTTGTGTCAGTCTTTCTTGAATACGTCTGTCCTGACACCGGATAGCATGCTGAAAATCCCATCTTCTCCGCGATCATCGGATCGATCCTGTCGATCTTCTCCTGATCCCCGTCAAACAGCTCAAGAAAACTTGCCTGCGTTCCTGTCGTCCCTTTTGAGCCGAGAAGCTTCAGGCTTCCAAGCACATAATCAAGATCTTCCAGATCCATGGCAAACTCCTGTATCCAAAGTGCCGCTCTTTTTCCAACTGTGGTCGGCTGAGCCGGCTGGAAATGGGTGAATGCCAGTGTAGGCTGGCTCTTCTGCTCTTCGGCGAACTTTGCAAGCTCTGCGATCACATTGACCAGTTTCCTGCGCACCAGCTTCAGCGCTTCGGACATTACGATAATATCTGTGTTGTCACCCACATAACAGGACGTGGCCCCCAGATGGATGATGCCCTTGGCTTTCGGACACTGGACGCCGTAGGCATACACATGGGACATTACGTCATGGCGCACGATACGTTCTCGCTCCTTCGCCACATCATAGTTGATATCGTCGGCATGGCTTCTCAATTCTTCGATCTGTTCATCCGTGATATTTAATCCTAGTTCCTTCTCTGTCTCCGCAAGGGCGATCCAGAGTCTCCTCCATGTGCGGAACTTCTTGTCCGGGGAAAAGATGTACTGCATTTCCTTGCTCGCATAACGCTCTGAAAGCGGACTTACATAACGGTCATGTGACATGTTCTTATCTCCTTATCTGTATGATGATATATACACAACTATTATACTAACATTTGTCCCCTGCCTCATGCAAGCCCAAATCACCAACATCTGTTCCGTACGCCATGCCCCGCATCATCAAGATCTGTTCCATGTGCCGTACAGCCTCCGGCCGCCGCATCTGCCCGGATAACAGAAAAGCTTTCTATTCAAATGCCAGACTGATATCTTCCTCTGGCACTTCCATCGGATAATTTCCGGTAAAGCATGCGTCACAGTAGGACAAGTCCCCCACCATATCTTTTAGCATTCCAATCTCCATATACCCCAGAGAATCGGCCCCGATCATCTCTCGGATCTGCTCCGGCGTGTGCGTGTGCGCGATGAGCTGGTCGCCGGACGGCACATCCGTCCCAAAGTAACACGGATATAGGAATGGCGGCGCGCTGATCCTCACATGAACCTCTTCTGCACCTGCTTGTTTCAACATCTTTATAATATTTGCGCAAGTTGTTCCCCGCACGATAGAGTCATCTACCATGATTACCCGCTTTCCCTTCACCACCTCGGGTATGACGCTAAGCTTGATCTTGACACTAGTCTCTCGTTCGCTCTGTTTTGGCTTGATAAAAGTACGTCCTACATAGCTGTTCTTGTGAAATCCGATCCCATAAGGAATCCCTGATTGCTCCGAATACCCCTTTGCCGCCACCAAACCGGAATCCGGCACTCCTATCACAAGATCTGCCTCCACGGGATAAGACTTTGCCAGCGCTTTTCCCGCAAGGATCCGCGAATGATAGACATTGATCCCATCGATTGTACTGTCCGTGCGGGCAAAATAAATATATTCAAAGATACATCTCGCCTGCTTCTCCTTTGGGATTGCCATGCTCATATCTGAAACAATCCCTTTTTCCGAGATGGTCACAACTTCTCCGGGAAACACATCCCGGATGAACTCTGCGTCCACCGCGGCAATGGCACAGCTCTCTGATGCAAGAAAATAGGTTTGATCCCGCTTCCCAATGCAAAGAGGTTTCAGTCCGAAGGGATCCCTTGCCCCAATCATTTTACGCGGACTGCACACGACAAGCGCGTAAGCGCCTTTGATCTTCTTCATGGCATTTTTTACCGCTCCCTCCGCATTTTCCGTATTCAGGCGTTCCCTCGCCACATGGTAGGCGATCACCTCAGAGTCAATGGTTGTCTGAAAAATAGCACCTGTATACTCCAGTTCCTTTCTAAGCTCCACAGCATTGACCAGATTGCCGTTATGGGCGATGGAAAGGGTACCTTTCACGTAATTGATAACAAGAGGCTGTGCATTCTCCACCCGCGTTCCTCCTACTGTCGAATATCGCACATGCCCCACTCCTAGATTTCCCTTCAGTTCTAAAAGTGTCTCTTCATCAAAGACATCATTCACATGCCCCAGCCCCTTCTTTGACAGAAACCTTCTTCTGCCAAACGTGTCGGTCACTGCAATTCCGCAGCTTTCCTGCCCTCTGTGCTGTAAGGCGAACAGCCCATAGTATACGGAGGCAGCCACGTCTTCTCCACCCAAGCTATACGCCCCGAATACTCCACACTCCTCACCCATTCCTGTTGCTACCCTCTCAAACTTTGTCATCTCATCCTGCTCCTTTTCTTCTAAATTTCCCAAAAAAGGCAGAAGAAAAGACCAATACTTTTCTTCTGCCTTGAAGTTCCTATCCATTTGTATATCTCGACAAAAACTGTCTCGTTCTCTCCTCTTTCGGGTTTTCAAACACTTCTTCCGGCGTGCCTTTTTCCGTGATACGCCCGTCATCCATGAAGATAACCTGACTGGACACATCCCTTGCGAACGCCATCTCATGTGTGACGATAATCATGGTCGTCTCTTGATCCGCCAGCCCTTTGATCACTTTTAGCACCTCGCCGGTCAGTTCCGGATCCAGCGCCGAGGTCGGCTCGTCAAAGCAGAGAATATCCGGCTTTAACGCCAGCGCCCTCGCGATCGCCACTCTCTGACACTGACCGCCTGAAAGCTGATGGGGATAATTATTTATCCTGTCAGACAGGCCCATCTGTCCTAGCAGCGTCTTCGCCTCCTGCTCAATCTGTGCGTGAATCTCCTTTTTCCGGGACTTATAATCCGGCTTCTCTTTCTCGAGAAGCTCCTTCGCCAGCATCACATTTTCCAACGCTGTGTACTGCGGGAACAGATTAAAGGACTGGAACACAAGACCGAAATGTAGACGTTTCCGCCGTATCTCGCTCTCCTGCTTGGTCTCAGGGTCGTTTCCGTCGAACAACGTCTCGCCATTCACCCTGATCACACCGCCATCCGGCCGTTCCAGAAAATTCAGGCATCGGAGCAATGTAGTTTTACCGCTTCCTGAGGATCCAATCAGGGACAATACCTTTCCTTTTTCCAGAGAGAAGCTGATATCCTTCAATACTTCCGTGTTTCCAAAGCTTTTGCTTACATGCTGTACTTCCAATATTGCCATCTGCTCCACCTCCTACCTGAAGTAATCCAGCTTTTTCTCGAGACGTCCCAGAAGGACAGTCAGTATTCCGTTAAAGATCAGATAGTACACTGCCGTGAAGAACAGCGGCCATATCACGCCTGCAATCCCCTGATTGCCTTTTAAAAAAGACTGACCCGCCCAGATAATCTCCTGAAGGGCAATAATGCGGGAAAGAGATGTATCCTTCACCAGTGTAATAATCTCATTGGACATTGGCGGAACGATCCTTTTGATCATCTGCAGAAGCGTAATCTTGAAAAAGATCTGGCTCCTCGTCATACCAAGCACAAGCCCTGCCTCTTCCTGACCTTTTGGCACCCCTTGGATCCCCCCTCTGTAGATCTCGGAAAAATAGCAGGCATAATTAAAGATAAACGCCACAGAAGCCGCGAGAAACCTTCCGGTCTCCCCGCCGCCCCAGATATTATTCCCCAGCAATCCGGGAAAGAAATAAATAATCAAAAGCTGGATCATCAGAGGGGTCCCCCTGATGATCCACACAATGATCTTTGTCAAATAACTCAGCGGCTTAAACCGGGACATTGATCCAAAGGAGATAATCAATCCCAGCGGAACTGCTCCGAGAAGCGTCACAAAAAACAGCTTCAGAGTCTGCAGAAATCCCGTGTTCAGCGCCTGAAAAACAATTGGAAACTGTTCTGAAAAGTTCATGTTACAACTCCGTCTGTAAATTCATCTTCTTTTTTCCGATATTACTCTTGAATCAAGGCCGCCTGTACTCCATACTTCTCAGCAAGCTCCTGAATCGTCCCATCCTCATAGCATTTCGCGAAGAAATCATTCAACTCCGCTGCAATATCTGAGCCTTTACGGAATCCGACTCCGTACTCTTCACTATTTAAATGAACCGTGTATGTAAGATCAGAATAGCTTGTGCCCTCCCCGATCATGGCAGCTGCCATGAGAAGGTCGATCACCGCCGCGTCTGACGTGCCCGCAGCCACTTCCATCAGAGCATCGGCCTGCGCCGTCACCGGCGTAACGTTAAGTTCTCTTGCCTCGAGTTCTTCCTCGCCTGCACTTCCTGCCTCAGCAGCGAAACTTAAGTCAGAAAGGCTGTCCTCATCCTGATACTGGTCAGCCACGTCTGACGGCACAACTACGACCTGCGCATTTTCAAGGTATGCGTCCGTACACTCCATGGAACTGGTCACTTCCTCTGTCAAAGTCATGCCGTTCCACACACAATCGATTGTCTGTCCTTCCAGCTCAAGGATCTTATTGTCCCAGTCAATCTCCACGAACTCCACGTCCACGCCCAGCTCTTTTGCAAAGGCAGTCGCAAGCTCCGCGTCAAATCCAATCCACTCGCCGTTTTCATCCTTGTAGTCCATGGGCTCAAAATTCGTGATGCCCACCACAAGGCTGCCTTTTTCTTTCACATAGTCCATGTCGCTTGTCTGGACGTCATCTCCGCTCGAATCAGATCCGGAGTTCGAGCCGCAGCCCGCCAGCATGGAAACCGCAAGTCCCGCACAGAGCAAAACGCTTAACACTTTTTTCTTCATAATACCCTCCATCGCCGGATATCCGGCTTTACTTTTTTTCTCTACCAATGAGCCACTGTACCATAGTAAAGTTTCCACTGTATTCTACCATAAGGAGCATACCCTGTCAAATAAAAAAGAGGGCTGCAAAACGCATCTCGCTCCTAAGCGTGACTCCGCCGGTGCTGTCTTTTCCATTTTTCCAACATGCCCGGATCAACTTCCTCTGGCATATTTTTCTTCACCTCGTCGATCTCACGGCGCATCTGAGCGTTGATTTCCATATACTCTTCGTTCTTCGTGATAAGAATATGGTATTCCTCCAGCGACATATACCGATAAGACGCGTAAAGATACGGCTTGATAAGCGTCTTGTCGCCGCACATCTGATAAGCCCTGTCATACATGCGCGCTGACTCCTGATAAAGGAAAAGCCGTCCATACGCAGCCCCCAGCCCGGCATAGATTCTGCCGTAAAACTTGTCGTCTACTGTCTCGTCCTTCTCATCGTTTAGGATCGCCTGATACACAAGAATCGCCTCTTCCAATTCCCCACTTTCCAGAAGATTATCACCCTTGAATTTCTGGCGTTCTACATCCTTCTGATTCTTCAGATGCTCCAGCACGTTCTGGATGCGGATCATCTCCGGCTCCCGGTAGATCTTAGAAGCTTTTAGAATCGTCAGAACAAACTTTTCCACAGAGCCCCGCAGACGAAGCATATCCCTCAGTTCCGACGCAAGGGCTTCCATCCCCAGTTCCTCGTCAAGCCAGTCGCAGAGCTGCTCGTTCATGATCGTATAATCGATCAGATAGAGGTTATTGCACAGGTAATAACACAGCTCCTCAATGGTAAAGATCCTGCTGTGTATTCTTGTAATCTCATAAGGATGTGCCGCATGTCTGTCATGACAAAGAATTAAATTTCCCATCATTGCCTCCTAAGTGTATGATCTTCTCCTCATGGAAATCCGTGGAGGGGAAGAAATCTCCAAATCCCGCGTCCCGCACTGTGATCTTACATGTCTTTTCGTCGAGGAACAACGTCTCGATCTGAAGCCGCATGGAATATTCCGCACGCTTGGGAAATTTTTCCAGAGAGATCTTCTCTGTCTTTACATTTCCCTGAATCAGTGATTCAATGTGAAATTCAACGTCTTTAACACCCTCCATAAGAACTTCCCACTGGTTGTTAGATTCGTACCAGTGCGCTCCCCACGACACGATCGGATACCACATCTCCTGCCCGTCGACGCGCATGTTGACCGTAATCTGATCTGTCAGCTTGTCCTCTGAGAGATAAACTGGATTCTCAATGTGCATATAGAGCTTTCTGTAAGCAGTATAACAAGCGCCCTTGCTGTATAAGTTGTTTCCGACAAAGGCGCGCCGACCGTTGCACAGCACACGCAGGGCTTTCGGATACCATTGGTTCTCAAATCCTTCTCCCGTGAGAAATACCGAGGATACAATGCGCTTATCGAACACACTCTCAATGAATTTACAAAACATAGCATCCGCTTCTTTTGCCTTGTCTTCGTTAAGCACCGGGTAAACCATTGCCAGTTCCCTCATATGGGCGCTGGCAACCTCATCCACCGTCACGAAAGTGGCCTTTCCGCCGCCTAGTCCCGGGCGGAGCCGCCGGAGCATATACGCCTTGATCTCATTTCTGTCACAACAGAATAACGCCGCGTCGTACTGCCACAGTTCCTTGGGCTGATAGAACAAGTAGTTACAGAAGCTCTCTTTATAATCTTGTATAAAAATGTGCCTCTTATCAATATTCATGCGCACCGCAATTCCCCGAAGCAGCTGTGCCAGTTCTTCCGTCAATACAGGAACCGTAAACACGATCCCCTCGATCTCAGGAAATGACTGTAAGGACATCTGGATAAACTGGGACAAAAGCCATACTGCATCGTACGTTTCTTCCCCAAACTCGATTTTGTCTCCTGCAAGGCTTTTGCTCAGAAGCCTTGTAACCGTGAATCCTTCTTTGATCGTGACAAGACGTTTCGCCTCTTTTCCGTATGCCCATGTATCCCTCAGTTTTCCAATGATCAGCGGGATCTGATAATTGTCCGTATCCACTTCAAGTGTGTCCGGCTCAAGCTGCTGCTCATTGTAGAAACTGATTTGACATGTCTTTTCATTTATTTCATAACCTATGATACTGCCTTGTCCCATGGAAAGACACCCTCCTTATTCCTGCGTGAACATATAGGACGCCACCGCATCCTCCAGCGCATAGTCCCGCATCTTCTGCCTGCGTTTTTTCTCGCTTCCCTCTTTTAAAATATCATTCAGCCTGCCGTATCTGCCCTGCTCGCCGCTTTCTGTCTCCCGCACGCAGGTCTCCTTGTCGCTGCGATATGAGTTGCCGTCAATGGTCTCTTTAAAGTAATATTTCAGCTTTTCGTTGGCAAAGAGCACGAATTTTTTCACATAGATATTCTCGTACATCGGCGTCAGTACTTCGGTCGAGTAGTCTGCCTGTTCCTTACTGCCCTTCTGAAGCTGGTAGTAGAGCATGACTTTGCTGCCCTTCTGCCCTTTGTACTCGATCAGCGTCTTATCCCAGAGCTGGAGCTCGATCAGCCATTCTTTCTCATAAGAGAGAAAGAACGGGAAATAAATCTGCCTGCCGCACAGCTCCTGAAGGAATTTTTTCAGCGTCTTGCGCGTCTGCGCGTTGTATTCCCTGTCCGAATAATACTTTAGCACCGCAATCTTACAGATATCGATGGTTTCCTCACCCTTTTCGTATTCCCGGCAAATGATATCAATCACACTGCGCGTGATCCTTCTCTCCTCCACCACATACTCTCTTGACACATAGGCAAGATACGCTTGCTGGAGACGGAAGTACGCACCCTCCGCATAATACTGCTCAAAGACCTGCGCCTCTTGGAACAGCTCTTCTGAAAAGAGCATCTGTGTGAGGATTCTTTCTGCCAGCTTGTGGGTGTGCACCTCATAGTCTCTCGCTTCTCTCCAGAGATACTTCATATCCGAAGTAGCCCCGCAGTAATAGTTTGCCAGATACGTCAAGATTACCTTGTCATACTGCTGCTTTTTAAACAACTCAAAGCATACATATGTCAGAAAATCATCATTCTCATAATTATTTTCACGGATCGTCCTACTGCACAGTCCCAGCATCTCTTCTTCCGTATAATTTTCAACGCCCCTGTTATGGACTGTCTCCAAAGTAATCTCTTCTGTTTCTTCCTCTTCCCGGTTGCGGCGCAGGCCATTAATATATTTCCTGCACATATCCATATAGCGCAGCTCGTAGAAAAGGCGCTTGCTCTCATAAGGAATGGAATCCGTATAATGCCGTCCGTCACGCGCCTCCCACACAAGCCGGTCCGTCTTAGCGTACAAAAATACGCGTGCTCCGTGCTCCATATAGGCCGCCTTCTGGGTAATCGTTCCATCCTCTGCGATCACATGGATATACTTCATATTCGGAACCTTTGTCGTGATCCAATAAGCGTGGCACACGTCATAGAGCGCTTTCACCCGTTCCGGATTCATAGCGCTCTCCGTCACAAAGCGCTTATACACAATACGGAGCTGTTCATCTACATTTCTCCGGTCAAGCTGGTTCCATGCAAACGCCTCCATCTCGTCCCTATAATGGGCATAGATCTCGCTGGCCTCATCTTCGTAAGTGATCAGGTTCGCATACAGAAACGCACATTTCCGATAGTCCAGAGAATTTCCATGCATAAAATACAGATACACAGACCGTGGCAGCGCCTTGTGAAACTGCTCCGGCTTAATGGCAGCCATGTAATACTCGTAGAGCTGGGCGATCTTAAGTTCTGACTCTACCGCCTTTTCATACCATTTAAAATATATGTGGTCAATACAGTTCCCCTTAATAAGAAGCGTACATATGGACGTTAGTATCATTGACTCATTGTACATCTTATAGGAAAGGACAAGAACATTATAAAGATGCTTGTCATATGTCTTGATCTGACTTGCCAAGTTTGCTGTATATAGAGCCAGCTCCCGTGTCATAAGTTTATGTTTTACCGCAAAGAGCAGGACCCTCACCTCAAACTCTCCTAGTTTCTTCAAAGAAGAGCTTTTATCCCGGAAACATTTAAATGCCTGAAAATAAAACCAAACGCTGTGGGACTTGTCCTCATAAAACTGTTTCTCCAGCACCCGCAGCCTTTCGCTGTATATTTTATACTCGGAGTCCACCTCCACCAGCATGCAGAGTACTTTCCAGTTATCTGGATGCTTCATAAACGTCTTTGACAGTTCCTCTGCAACCTTGCGCTGTCCGATGGTATCACTTGATAAAAACGTCGTCAGATATAGATAGTAGGAACTAAGTTCCACATCCTTTCCGATCGCAAACCGGTTATAATTATAGGATTCAAGAAGCCATTTTGCCTCGTCCATGCGGTTTCCGATCAGGCAGATATGTGCGTGGAACAGCAGGTAAAACTCGTTGGACGGATCCATATCCCTTAGGTGGCTGATCCTTCGGACTGCTTCCTCTACCCAGTCGGCAAGCTCCATCTTCCCACTCTCATATTTCAGATAGTTGCGGATGATACCTGTGAACTCTCTGTCATTGGCACGCCAGTCCTCATCTCTTTTGATATCCTTCTCGACCACGATCTCATACGTCAGAGTCTCGTAAGGCGACTCCATGATGACACGGCCAAAATTGCTCCCTTCATGAAGCTTGCTTACGTCAAGAAAATACTCAAGACGGTAGGAATTTCCAATAAATTCCTCGGTGGTCACTCTTGTGTGCTCCACCATAAGAAAGTCGCCTTCCGTGCGCACGTCGATCTCCAGATAACCCCATGTATTTTTCTTGATAGTAAACGTCTCCTTGCGGGCCTCCTCCAGAGAGATGAACGCGCGGCTCTCCTCCTCCAGCGTCAGAAAGATCTTCTCTTTCTGCTTACAGCCCACCAGAAACTCTTCCAGCGCCTGCTGATCCAGTTCCCACCGGCGCATATTGTCATAGAGTGCTTGAATCCGTTTATCCTCATACTTTAAGATCTCATAAAAATCTCTAGATCTGAACAGCCTGACAGCCTCAGCTGCATCGCGGAAAGAAAGCTTTTTAAAGTCGTCAAGGCTCTGAATCTTTCCATAACTTGTCATTACATACGGCTTCTCGATAATCGCCGTAAATGCCACGTCGTATTCACCGCCGTTGCAGACAATGGTAAACTTACCGTGTTCTACATGTCCCGGAAGCAAGCCGGTCCCATCATATGTATAGTAAATATTTACCGGGTTTCCGTCAAACCCCTGCTCATCACAGCGAATACGGTAAGAAGAGGGATATACAAGACCCCTTATGGTCCCCTCCCCCTGATTCTTAAGTGAAAAGCTTCCTCTATATTTTTCTCCCTCTCCCACGCGCATGATAATCCGCGTCTCCGGAAAGATGATCTCCGGCTGGGGAATATGAAAATCTCCTTTGGCAAAACGTTTGATCTTATTCTTCAAAACTGTCACCTACTCATAATTCTTCTCCGCCCAACGGGCAGCACAGAACAGACCGCATTTGCGGTCTGAATTACGCTATACGCAATTATTATATCATCGTTCGACAGTATCTTGCAATGGGAGATTAAAAGATTTTGCGCATCATTGTATACATGTATGCATTTAGTTTTCTTTTACCATCTGCACGTAATCTAACACTTTATATCCCAGTTTTTTATAAAGAGCAACCGCCCTCGTATTATCTTCTTCCACTTCCAGCCTCAGACGGGTTACATTCTCCCCTTTGTGATCTTCAATATAGGCAAAAAATTCTCTTCCAAGCCCTTTTGAACGGAACGGTTCCCTGATATAGATCTCTTCAATCCACAAGACAAAACCTCCCGCCTCCTGTGAAAATGTTTTGGCAGTCAAACCGTATCCGGCGATCTCTCCCTTATGTTCAAAGAGGAAAAGTTCTGCATAAGCATCTGAATGCAGCGCCTCATCCACAGTTTTCTCAATATAAGATCTCGGAACCGGACTGAGCACCGCGTCTGAGTGATAGAATTCCTCCGCCATGCTAATATAAAGTTCTCTATCGTCCGCTGTTAATTTTCGTATCATTGAAATATTCTCCTTTTTGTACATCTTTATTTTTTCTTACGGCAGGACATCCAGACAGTACACATACCGGTATGCCATTCTCTTCCATTTGCCCATACTTTCTTTTGCCGTTTCCGCAAACACACTGAAAAGCTGGAGCGATCTCTCCCATTCTCTCCGCCTTTCTTCTGTGTCCGCAGGGCGGTCAAACATTCCGCGCATCACTTGATCATACAGCTGATCCCACTCCTCTGGCTGTATCTGTGGATAGCTGTTCTTTAAGATATCCAGCGTACTCTCAGACAGCCGGTTCTTGTTTTCTTTGTCTGTGAGAATACCTTTTTCAAGCTGTGCGGTACAAAGAATGACATCGTACAGAGCAAGGATGCCCGATCCGTCCGCATGATATCTCAGTTTTTCCCGCAGCCTTTTCCTTCTGACCGACGCCTGAAGCGCCATAATTCCCACAAAAACCAATATGCCCGCCAAGATGAAACCACTGATCATAAGGCTCTCTCTTACGGCTCCTGCACCCCCACTCTCCCGCACACTGTCCAAAATCCCTCCGTTACTCTTAGGAACGACCCCCGATGCAGGGGGCGTATGTTCCATATCAAGCCACTTCCCCTGTTCTTCATCAAAGACCTGACACCATGCATGTCCCATGCTTCCGTCTGCCACCGCCTCATATCTCCCGCCGCCTATGTCCCGGAACGCTGAGGGAGGGATGGCATATCCTTCGGCATACCTTGCCGAATATCCGCACATTCGGTAGAAAAGCGTTGCAGTAGTCGCGAAATGGACGCAAAATCCTTTTTGATTTTCAAACAGAAAGTATTCCGGAAAATTCTGACCATCCGGCGTCGCACCCGGATCCGTATCGTAGACCGCCATAGAAGAAAGTGTCCTGTCGGTCTGTTCTGCCACCCGCTTTAAGGATGAGGTATCCCAATCTTCACAGAGCGCTTCCATGCGCGCAAGATCTGACGGATAATCGGTATAAACGCTCTTCTCCGAAGAGGTCAGCGACGCCTCTTCGGAAGCGCCCGCCTCGCTCTCTGTCCACGAGTCATCTGTATATATGATCCCGTTCCTCAGAGGATAATACACGGTCTCTGTCGGTTTTTCGGGCAAAATGCAGACCACATCCATGGCCGCCTCGTCATCTGGGACAAAGGAACTAACCGCCTTTAAGTCAGACATTGAACTTCCTGTCGCAAGAGCCTCCCCAAAACTCTCTCCCTCCTGTTCCATATCCGGCACTCCTGCAATATCTGAAGGTTCCTCCTCACCCATATCTTCTCCTTCTTCTAACTGCTCTGTCTCAGGCTGATCTTCCGACGTCCCGACGGCCTCTTCTCCTCCCTTATTCATCTCTTCAATGAACCGCTGTACCCCTCCGATCAGATCTGCGTGGATCCACGCTCTCGTGGACTGATAAAAACTGTTTTCCTCTTCCCGTCCTTCATCCAGATATTTTCCCAAAAAGACTGAGATTCCAGCCAAAAAAGCAAAAGTACACGCCACTGTGCAAAAAGCCTGCAGGGCATGAGGCACACGCCTTCTCTCCAAAAGAGCAGACCCGGACGCCATCGAGTCAGGACGCCCCGAAGCGAGAAATGCATAATACATCCCTCCCGCCCCAAATAGTAACCATGAAGCGGACATGGATGGAAGAAATCCGGCCCATGCCGTTATGATAAACGGCACTGCCATCAGAAGTCCTGCCGCCAGCTTTCCTCTCCCGCTCTTTAGCACTAAGACCCACAACCACAAAAGTGGCAGGGTCATAACTGCGGCGGCGATCCCGGCAGATTGTTCATCCGCCCCAGCGCCTGGAAGGAACACCGTTAGGACTGCCTCCCTTAAAAACCACAGGAACACTCCTGCCGCAGCAAAGAGAGGCACGGCTGCCCATTTTCCCATACGGCACAAGATGAATGCACACGTGGCAGAAAGAAGGACAATCACTCCGTACAGCCACGCAGGAGATAACACAATCGGGAATACCGAAAGTATCCCCGCCCACCACGCACAAGCAAGGCACGCTGTAAAAAAGGCTGTGAGAAGCTCGCCCCATCCAAACATCCTCTTTTGGCGCCCTATTCTGCCCTTCTCCCGGCAAATCCGTATTCCCTTCTTCTTTCCCGCCACCAGCCGTCACCTCTTTTTTTCACAGGCGGAGGAACTCTTGCATCTCTCCGTCTTTCCAGATATTCCCCTCTCCGTCTATAGTCACAATACTGCTGAACTCTCGCCCGCGGAAGGTATCCTCACGGCATGCTTCTCTTTTCTCTACGTCCCTGCACGGTTTCATCTCCATCAGCTTCCAAATCATACTGCAGGCGCTCTCCTCATCTCTTACTCTGCATGTCAGGATCCTCTCATTCTCCTCCTCATACCACGCCGCCATATGAACACATTTTTCCTCTGCCAGCGTAACAGAGAGGGAGGCTGCCTTCTCGATCATTGCTGAGAATCCTTTTCCCGTAACTTTTCCCTCCCTCACATCAAACCAGAGGAGGACGGCACACCCGAGAGGGAACCCTCTCTCCTTGACCATGAGCGTCTCCTCTTTGGCGCTCAGTTTCCAGTGGATATCTTTCAGCGGATCCTCAACCCGGTACTCCCTCACCTGATAAAGTTCGGAGGGATCGTCTCCTTTCCTATCCTGAGAGTATTCCTCGGCCTCAGACTGAAATTCTCTCGTCCTTCTCGTGATCTCCACCGGTATAGGCTCGAATCCCGGCATCACTCTAACAGACGCGGCTTTGTTTTCTTTCCGTTTCACACAGAAAATTCCAAGGAAATCGTAGAGCCGTACATATTCCAGACACACCTTGGTATTGCCGCACTCTTCCGTCTCAAACACACACCAAACTGTCTCTTCCTCTCCGGCCGGCACAGTTTTCGCAAAACGTTTCTTATCTCCTTTGCTATCGTAGAAATTCCGCACGGATACACAGGCCTCACAGCGTACCGACATTAGGAGCATCTGATTCTTTAATGTTATTCCTGCCCGGATCTGCTTTCTCTTTTCCCCCATTGGGGGAACTCTCCCAAGATCCGCCGTAATCTTCTTTCTAACACCTAGAAGATAAAAGAAAGACACTGGAAAATACAGAAGGAGAAACACAAGGATTCCCGAGATCACAGTCTCGTCGTACATAAAGTACAAATATACTGCTACCGCCACCACGGTGGCATATCCTACAAGCCTTGGTATCATCGTCTTCCCCCCCTGACCTTATACGTGCTTTTGCACTGTATCACTGACGCTGTGCCATTGCTACCGTATCAACACTGGCATCACCGCCTGGTTTTCAGCTCCGGCCCCGGGACGCTCTCCAGCACCTGGCGGATCAGTTCCTGTACATGGATATGCCCGATCTTCGCTTTCATATTCAGAAGGATCCTGTGCCTCGCCACGCAGGGAAACATTTCCTGCACATCCGATGGAATCACATATGTCCTTCCCTTCATCCACGCGCACGCTTTTGCCATGGCAGTCAGAGCAAGCGTTCCACGCGGGCTGATTCCAAGTTCTGTCCATTCGTTCTCCCTTGTGCTCTTCGCTAGCTCCGCAATATAACGACACACTCTTTCATGCACAAATACCTCGGACACCTCTGCCCTCATAGCAAGAAGCGCATCCGCGTCCAGTACGGGGACGGTATCTTCATATGTCCTCCCGTGTGTTCCACCCCGGTTCAGAATCTCCATCTCCTCTTCCACCGTAGGATATCCCATGCTTACGCAGATCATGAAACGGTCAAGCTGGGATTCGGGAAGGAGCTGGGTCCCCGCTGAGCCGGCAGGGTTCTCTGTGGCAATAACGATGAACGGCTCCCCTGTTCTGTGGGTCATTCCATCCACAGTCACTTGATGTTCCTCCATTACTTCCAGAAGCGCGGACTGTGTTTTCGGAGAAGTACGGTTGATCTCATCAGCCAAGAGCAGATTGCAGATGACCGCGCCGGGCTGGTATACAAATCTTCCCGTTTCTTTCTGATAGATGGTAAAACCCGTCAGATCAGCAGGAAGCACATCCGGGGTAAACTGTACACGGTTTACCTTAAGCCCCATGGCCTTAGAAAAGGCAAGGGCCATTGTCGTTTTTCCTGTCCCGGGAATATCCTCAATCAGAACATGCCCTCCTGCCAAGATCGCAGTCATGATCTTGGCCAAAGTATCCCGTTTCCCGACCACCGCCCGTTCCACTTCGGCAATTACGCTCTGCGCGGCCTGTCCGCTGTATCCGTTCTCTCTCATGGGGTATCCTCCCTCCGGTTCCGTGTATCTTTCTACCGCCAGTGTACCACACTTTACCGGCGGGCTACAAGGATAACCACCTCAAAGGGCTTCAGTTCTTCTCCCAGCTTTCCCGCATAATTATGGATCAAGACTCCGGCGCTCCCCCACTGCCTAAGAAGAGGGCAACTCACTGTCTCTTCCGTAAAGTTTGCGCACACAAGCATCTGAGTATCTTTATCCGTACGGGTGTATGCAAAAATATGCTCATCTTCCGGAAGGAGAAGCTCGAACTTTCCGTCTACAAATACAGGATACTCTTTCCTGAGCCGGATCAGACTGCGGTAAAACTGATACACTGAGTCCGGATCTTTCCTTTCCTCCTCCACGTTGATCTCAGCATAATTTGGATTGACTGCGATCCAAGGCGTGCCCTTCGTAAATCCGGCGTTTGGCTCTTTGCTCCACTGCATGGGCGTACGGGCATTATCGCGGCTCTTTGCATAGATAGAGCGCATCACGTCAGCCTTAGCATATCCTGCCTCGATCCGCTCATAATACATATTCGTCGTCTCCACATCCCGGTACTTAGAAATATCAGAAAACTTCACATTGGTCATGCCGAGTTCCTCCCCCTGATAGATATAGGGCGTTCCCTGCATCCCGTGAAGCACCGCTGCCAGCATCTTTGCTGATTCCACACGGTACCTTCCATCGTTTCCCCATCGGGACACAATGCGGGGCAAGTCATGATTGTTCCAGAACAGACTGTTCCATCCCTTCTGAAACAATGCATCCTGCCACCTTGCGAGACATTTTTTTAACTGTACAAACGGTAAGGGCGCAAGATCCCATTTCTCCTTTCCATCCTGTTGATCTAGCATCATATGTTCAAACTGGAATACCATGGAAAATTCGCTGCCGTCGGGAGCGCTGTATTTTTTTGCAATCTCCGTGGTTGCTCCCCACGCTTCTCCAACCGTGATTAGATTGCCCTTCTGAAATGTCTCCTTGCTTAACTCTCTTAGGAATTCATGAAGCCGTGGACCGTTGTTGGTGATACCCCTGTCGGGCTCCTTCGCGATCTGGTCAATCACATCCAGGCGGAACCCGCCCACGCCCCTGTCCATCCACCAGAGGATCATGTCATAGATCTCCCGCCGCACTTTAGGATTCTCCCAGTTCAAATCCGGCTGCTCTGGGGCAAACTGATGAAAATAATACTGTCCCAGCTCAGGCACCCACTCCCACGCAGAGCCGCCGAACACAGCCTTCATATCGTTCGGGTACACACCTTCCTCCCCATCACGCCACACATAGTAATCGTGATAAGGATTATCCTTTCCTTTCTTCGCCTCCTCAAACCAGCGGTGTTCATCGGATGTATGGTTCAGCACCAAATCCAT
Source organism: Candidatus Mediterraneibacter pullicola (assembly GCA_019117065.1). GTDB lineage: Bacteria > Bacillota > Clostridia > Lachnospirales > Lachnospiraceae > Mediterraneibacter > Mediterraneibacter pullicola. Next base: position 179,094 of record DXAK01000008.1, read on the forward strand.
GATGATACGGATCCCCCGCTTCCCTGACTCAGCGATCAACTCATCCATATCTGAAAGAGTTCCGAACATGGGGTCAATATCCTGATAATCCGAAATGTCATATCCATTGTCATTCTGGGGGGAACAATACATCGGAGATATCCACACCGCATCCACGCCAAGCTCCTTAAGATAGTCAAGCCTGCTGATGATGCCGCGGATATCTCCCACTCCGTCCCCATCTGAATCCTGAAAGCTCTTCGGATATATCTGATAAACAACTGCATTCTTCCACCACAGGTGCTTCTGATTCTGTGCTATATTCTCTGTCATTGCCTATGTGATCCTCCTTATCAATGTCCCTTTAGGCAGGAGCGTCCCGCCCTCAAATCTCCGCGAAAAGAGTATTTCCCCTCTTTCGCCGGCATGTACCGGTTCTTCCGAGCAATTTAAAACAACCTCAATCTTGTGCTGGCGTTCGTCCAGTTTGATGTAATGCACGCACCGCTTGTTCCCATACTCATTAAGGAAATGGAAATGCAAGCTGCGAAATGTCTTCTCTGTCTTACGCAGACGGATCAGCGTCTGCATTTGCCGGATGCGGTCTTCATATTTTCCCGAATCAATCTCATTCCACGGCATACACCTGCGGCAGTCCGGGTCAAATCCACCCTCCATGGCGATCTCTGTGCCATAATAGATGCATGGGCTTCCCGGCAGGGTAAAGAGAACCGCAAGCTGCTGATAAAAAATATCCAGATCATGAAAACGGTTCATCAACCGCTCTGTGTCGTGGGAATCCAGAAGATTAAACAGGACGTTGTTACTCTGCTGCATGTACATCGTATAGCAGCGGTTCACCATGCGTTCAAATTCCTCCCGGTCCGCTAAGCTGTCCAAAAAGAAATCATGGATCCCGCTCATGAGCGGATAATTCATAACTGAATCATACTCGTCCCCCGCAAGCCACTGGATGGCGTCATGCCAGATCTCTCCCAGCAGATAGATGTCCGGCTTGATCTTCTTTAGATGACGCCTCATCCGCTTCAGAAAATAATGGGACACTTCATTTCCCACGTCAAAACGGATGCCGTCGATATCATATTTCCGAATCCATTCCTCACACACGCCGCAGAAATAGCGTATGACCTCCTCATTGTTCGTGTTGAGCTTTGGCATCCAGTCCGCAAACGCAAAGGAATAGAATCTCCCATCCCTCGTATTTTCATGTCTGCGGATATCCGTCCAGTCCTGAACCATGAACCAGTCCGCGTATTGAGATTCCCGGCCTTTTTCCTGCACATCCAGCCAAGGGGCAAACTTCCGCCCACAGTGATTAAACACCGCATCCACCATTACCCGTATACCTCTGCCGTGGGCCTCCATAACGAGTCTTTTCATCGTCTCATCATCCCCAAAAGCTGGATCAATCTTCGTATAGTCCTTTGTATCATACTTGTGATTGGTCTCTGCCTCCATAATCGGATTCAGATAGATCCCTGTGACTCCCAGCTTTTCCAGATATGGAAGCCTTTGCCGGATCCCTTCCAGATCCCCGCCGTATTTCTCCGTCCTCTTCACAGGGCCTGTCTGCCATGGCAGCACGTCCTCCCCGTCATTGTCCACACGTCCGTTACAGAAACGGTCCGGAAAAATCTGATACCATACCGTATCGTTCACCCATACCGGAGTCCTGTTCACATCCGCAGGGTTCATCCACGGCACAATGAAATATTGCAGAAGACGCCCTTCCATATTGACCTGCTCTTCCGTCAGGAATCCATCTTCAAAATAATACCATACTTCGCTGTCCGTGCGCAGTTCAAAATAATATTTGCACCGCTTATACGGCGGCACAAGGGTCGTTGTCCACCAGATCTGATGGGAGAGCCGTTTCTTGTAAACGATCTCCTCCCGTGTGCCGTTCCATTTCTCATTTCCTCCGAGTATTCCCGCGTCATAGGGATCCCCGTGGATGATAAACACCTGTTTTACATCATAGCCCGTCTTTAAGTTGACAACCAGCTCTTTGTCATTGAGAGCATAACTCATCTGCTCTGATGTCTTGTGATATACTCCTGTAAATTCCATGCCTGCTCTCCTTTCATCCTGTCTCTCCAGTATTATCCAGTATTATATAGATTGTCAATCTCTTTCCAGAGCTTCATAGACTCTCAATATCTCTCCTACGCTCCACGCCTGCGCGAAACATCCCTTCGACGAAACTGGATTCTCTCCATCATAGATCTCCGGAAGCTGCCCGATACAGCCTTCCCGCATGGCGCTCTCCATCACTTCCAGCTGTCCTTTTACACGCTGCTTCGCCTTCGGGCTGCAGCCATTCACTTTCAGATATGCCAGATAATATGCTCCTAGCGGGTATGTCCAGACTGTTCCCTGATGATAAGCAAGATCCCTCTGGATCATCTCTCCGCCATAAAACGGCTGGAACTCCCGGTCATCCGATGAAAGCGTGCGCAGCCCATAAGGTGTATACAGCTTCTCAAACACCGTATCCACCACCTGCCTTTCCCGCTTTTCATCTAGCATAGCAAAAGGCATGGACACCGCCCAAATCTGATTGCAACGGATCTGCGTATCTGCCTCTGTTCCAGAAATCACATCCTTGAGGCAGTGTTTATCTTCCATCCAGAACTGTTCCGTAAAAGACTCTTTAACCTTCTCCGCCAGCGCATCGTATCCCTTTCCCCCATCGGAGGCTTTTACGCCCGAAAGCCGCGCAAATTCTCCCATAATTCTCAGCGCATTATACCAATACGCATTGATCTCTACCGGTTTTCCATGGCGCGGGGTAGGCAGAATCTCTCCCACTCTCACATCCATCCATGTCACCTGATCCAGACCACTCCCTGCGCTGATCAAACCATCATCATCCATATGAACCCCATAGTCTGTCCCCTCTTTATATGCATGAATGATCCTTTCCATAACAGAATACATCTCTTTTACAAAAGATGCCTTTCTCGATGCCTTATAGTATAGCCAGACACAGTTGATAAACAGAAGTGACGCGTCCGCGGTGTTGTACATAGGTTCGCTCTTCCCTTCTGGAAATAAATTCGGAAGGAGCCCGTTTCTCTCATACCGGGCAAATGTACGAAGGATGGATTCCGCCTCCTCATATCTGCGGGTAGAAATGCACACGCCCGGCAGGGCAATCATTGTATCTCTCCCCCAGTCCTCAAAGAACGGATATCCCGCAAGGATTGTCTTTCCCCCGGTGGATTCTCTCAAAGAGAGAAACTGATCCGCACTTTTTACGAGAGTCCGGGCATTCTCATCCTGAATCCCCGACAGGTGTTCCAGCCCTTCCCGGTAGTCCTCCTGTCCCTCTACGATATCCTGTACCATGCGCTGTATGTCGCTTCCGCTTACACTATCCCATGTGGCGGATCTTTCCTGTCCCGCTGTCCGGACATCCTCTTTCCCTTCTTCCATTGTGTATATGATGGAAAGAGTTTCCTCGCATCCGCTCTTCACAGACAATTCTATCTGGTGGCAAGCCTTTGCCATTCCGCGCTCTCTCCTGCCATCGCAGGCATCGTAAGCATAATAGTATTTCTGCGCGGTCTCCGGCATCCCCGTGATCCTGCCGTCGGTCATTACAAAGAGAGACAGCCCGTTGCTCGTAACACGGCAGACAGCGCTGCCTTTTTCTCCAGCAAGCTTTTCTTCCCTTTTGTCTGGAACACTCTTTTTTTCATCCTCGCAGATCTTCAGGGAAAAATGCTGTTCCTCCTTTGGTTCGCTTCCTTTCGGCGCAAACTGATAGAACGGCGTCACAGTAAACCTAACATTCTTCCGGGTTCGGTTGGTAATCCGGTAACAGAGCGCGGCTGTATTTTCTCCCTGCTTTAGCGCCGCCTCCTTTCTAATCTCCACACCATTTACGTGAAAATTCCAGACCGGGATATCCTTGAAAGAAAACTCTGACAGCCAGCGCCATCCTTCCTCCCTGTAGCCATCTGCGTATTCCTGAGACGAGATCGCGTAGTCTCTCCCATTGATCTCCACTGTCTCTGCAAGGCGGTGAACCATGTTGTAACGATTGTTCGGCGCTTTGACGCACGCCATGAGGAAAGCATGATCGTTTCGCGCCGCGGATCCGATCATGGTCATGGAGGAAAATCCCCCAAGTCCATTGGTCATTAGATAGCAGTTCTCCTGTCCTCTCTCAAATGTCTTCCAATCCTGTTTTCCATAGACCCATCTCCTGCTCATACAGCCCGTTTCCTCCATGTACTTTCTTCTTCGGTTTTTCCCAGTATAAGAACGCTCTGAGGCGCTACACGGATCCCGTCTTGCGCCGGATGTTCCTTCTCCCACAGACGGCTGTCCATCCCGTCACACAGGACATTCCATCCGTCTCCTTCCAGAGACACTGTCCGGGGTGTCCGGCTGCTGTTGTAGACCACCTTTAAAGTCTGCCAGTGAGTCCTGCCATTCTCCGGGCGATTATCCACAAGGAAACTGATCGCGTTTTCCTCCTTCACCACATGATGGATACGCGTCGCCGCTTTCGCGGACTTGTCGCACAGCCCGGGAAGCTGACTGCGCAGAGCGATGAGCCCCTTATAGTATTCTACCAGTTCCCGGTTTTCCCACGCCTTTTCCCAGTCCAGCCGGTTCAGTGCGATGGGTGCATTAAAGGAATCTTCCAACCCGTCCTTTGTTCTTGCGAACTCTTCCCCCGACAGGAAGAAGATGGTTCCCTGACAAGTCATGTACAGCGCCGCCGCCATGCGGTTGAGACGCAGTCTCTCCTCCTCGCCCGCTTCGGGCATTGTTTCGGAGAGTTTATCCCAGAGAGTCTGATTATCATGGGCGGATACATAAGTGATAATCTGAGAGGGCGCCTTCACTCCGGCGGCATTCCAAGCACTTACCCCGTTAATGATATCGTTTTCTTTATCTTCCGCCCCATTGATAAATCCCGGTTTGTGGATCTTTAGAGCGGAACCTTTCACTGCATCTCTCGTGTCGTCACAAAACATTCCGATATTTTCATCCAAAAGCCCAATATTTGTTTTCAGCGCAGGGACCGCATCCCCCTCCATCGCCGTCTCATCCGCGGACCATGGTTCTCCAAACAGGATTTTCTCCCCTCTGCCGTAACGTTCGTCCAAAGCTCTGCGAATCCGATTCATCAGGTCAACATCAAGAAGCCCCATCAAATCAAAGCGGAAACCATCCACATGGTATTCTTCCGTCCAGTAAAGAACTGATTCCAAGATATATTTCGCGCACATCTCCCTCTCACTCGCCACGTCATTCCCGCAGGCTGAACCGTTGGATACCCTGCCGTCGTCAAATACACGGTAGAAATACCACGGAGCCGTGCGCTGGAACCATGAATCCAATACATAAGTATGGTTATACACTACATCCATGATCACGCGGAATCCTTGCTCATGAAGAGAATGAATCATCTCCTTCATCTCCCGGATACGCACCTCTCCATGTTCCGGATCCGTGGAATAGGATCCCTCAGGTACATTATAGTTCACAGGGTCATACCCCCAGTTGAACTCTGTATCCTTCCCAGCTTCATCCACCGATCCATAATCATACGCCGGCATGATCTGCACATGCGTCACTCCGAGATCCTTAAGATAAGAAAGCCCTGTTGGATGGATACCGTCATTATAAAGGGTAGTATCACAACATGTAAACGCTTTATATTTTCCCCGGTATTCTTCCGGAAAACCGCCGGATACATCCCACGAAAACTCCTTGACATGAATTTCATAGATAAACTGTTCTTTCCCTTTTGCGGGCGCACAGTCCGCCTCCCATCCTTCCGGGTCCGTGCGCCTTAAATCTACAGCCATGCTGCGTCGTCCATTGATCCCACAAGCTTTCGCGTAAGGATCTGCAGAGCGCACAGTTCTGCCTTCGATTTCTAGCGTGAAGTCATAGTAAACTCCATGCATATTTTCAGCTGACTGCCAGCTCCATACGCCTTTTTCTTCTTTCTCCATGGGAATGCTTTCGTATCGGTTCTGCCCGCTTCCCCCATGATACAAGTTTAGGGCGACACTGTCCGCCGAGGGACTCCAAAGTTTAAAGGAAGTTCCCTGGTCCGTGCAGCTCACCCCCAGATCATTTCCGCTGTACAAATACCGGTTCTTAAATTCCGGACTTGAATAATACTTTTTCCACTCTAATGCTGTCTTCATAAAATCTGCCTCTCTAAACGTATTATTAGGTTCCAATTATTTTTTTTATGTAAAAGGCAGGAGCGCCTGTTACAGACGTTCCTGCTCGTCCATTTATTGTTTTTCTATCCTTTCACTGCGCCGGATAAGCCGTCTACATAGTATCTCTGCATATACAAGAACAATGCTGCAATCGGGATCGAGATCAGCACCGCTCCTGCGGCAAAGCTCGTATACCAATTGTCAATGTACTCTTTCTCCAGCATCTTCCACAACCCGATGGCAATGGTATACTGATCAGAATTCGCACGGCAGATTACCTTCGCAAAGATGAAATCCAGCCATGGGGACATAAAGGATGTCAGCACGGTATAGATGACGATCGGCTTACTTAGCGGCAAGGTAATCTTCGTAAAGATCTGCCACTTCGTGCATCCGTCGAGAAGAGCCGCCTCATCCACCGCAAACGGCACGGTGTCAAAAAATCCTTTGGCAATCTGAAACGACAGTCCCGCGCCTCCAGAATACACAAGGATCAGCGCCAGCTTAATTAAGTTCCCCTCTGTCAATCCGATGGCTTTCAGGATGAAATACACGGCCACCATGGACATGAATCCTTGGAACAGCCCGAGGATCATCGCCATATTCATGTATGGTTTGCGCATTTTAAAGCGAAGCCTTGACAGACAATAGGACACCGCAAGCACATAGAATGTTGCCAGTATACAAGAACAGATGGCGATAAACAATGTATTGCCGAACATCTGCGGGAAATTCAAGATCGTTGTGTCATTGAACAGTTTCGTATAGTTGTCCAGAGTAAAGGACTGTGGGAAGAAGGTGGATACATAGGACCCCTTCTCCGCGCGGAAACTAGTCAGGATAACCCAGATAATCGGGAACACCCACACTGCCGCAAGGATTGCAAGTACCACATGGACGATCTATGTTCCTACTGATTTTGATACAATAGAAAAAGCCTTCTCCGGAGCAAAAGCCGCCGAAAAAGGCTTGAAATAAGGGCTTCCGAGGTCATACGCTGACTTTGGAAGCCCTTATTTTATGTGTTTAGTTGTCCTGCTGCTGCTCGGTAATGCGGCGGGATGCCAGCCTTGCGGTGTAGCGATTTTGGAATAATTAAAAGGTGGGGCAAAATTAAAAGGTTCAATCTGTTTCAAGGAGTTCCCTTAGTGTTTTTCCATCAGCGTCTTTCCAGTGCGCATTTCCGCTCAAAGACGCACCACCAACAAATCCGGCAGCTGATGAAGGACTGGAAAGCAGTACATCAGCTGTTAAGATCCCATTACTGTCAATCTTGTTCTCATACTTCTTGCGGTCCTTTACGGTTCTTTTAGGGCAGCTCTTCGTCATGGTAGGATTGATTATGCTGCCTTTCAGAACAACGAACCCATCGCTTGTCCTTTTACCGGATGCCTTGCCTTTTCCATATTCCATGTATAGGACTGGTTCTGTGTCAGCGGATTCTGCAGAAGGCGCAAACGGCTCAAATACCTTATGCCCAAGAGTGCCCATCACAATTTTCGCATAGTCGATAAACTCTTCAAGTTCGCTCTCTGTCTCCTCGGTTATATTCCCTGGATTGGGGTCATTTCCGTTTTTAACAACATAGCGACCGGCTTCAATCGCCATATTACAGTTAATCTGTCAAACGATGCTGGGGTGTTCCGTGAATATATTTCTCCAAGCCTCCGTTCAACACTACATTTGCATATTCTAGTGGCTGGTTATAGATTAACCAGTCCAATTCGGATCGTTGATACATATTGTCTGCTACCTCATTTTCAACAGCAACCGTATCAATCGAAATCATGCTACCATCAGCAAATTTCAGTTCAACGCAGGCTGTATCCAAATTGAACTCACAAGAGATCGCACGCTCCATGTTGTTCACCTCAAATCATCCCAAAGAACTTCAGTGCCTCTGTAATTGCCGCTTCCTTTTCTGGCGGACATTTCGGCTGTTTGGCATTTTCAGACTTTGGCTTATTATAGTTCTCCCGCTCAATAATGCCATACTTCTGTTTGACCTGGGCGATATAGAGATGGCTGACTTTCAGGCCAGTATGCTCCAGTACATACGCCTTGATTTCCTCATAGGTAGCCTTGCTTTCCGCCGACGTCAAATCCAGTTCGTCCAGATTCAACTCCACCTCGATATGTTGCTTGGTATTAAGTTTGGACAAAAGTACTACCGTTTCAACATGCCCCGTCTGCGGGAACATGTCCACCGGCTGGATGGCCTCGACCCGATACCCTCCGGCGGCCAGCACCGCAAGGTCGCGCTTCTGCGTCTGCGGATTGCAGGAGATGTAAACCACCCGCTTTGGCCCCAGCGCGCACAGCGACCGCAAAAACGCCTCGTCGCTGCCGGAACGCGGCGGGTCCAGAAAGACGACGTCCACCCCTTCCCGCTCCTGCGCCATCCGGGTCATAAAGCGGCCCGCATCCTCGCAGACAAAGGTCGCGTTGCGCACCCCGTTGCGCTTGGCGTTGGCGATGGCGTCCTGCACCGCGTCGCGGTTGAGCTCCACGCCGATGACCTCCTTGGCCTGCCCGGCGGCGATCAGCGAGATGGTCCCGATGCCGCAGTAGGCGTCCAGCACCCGTTCCCGCCCGGTCAGCTGCGCCATCTGGATGGCCCGCTGATACAGCGCCTCGGTCTGGACGGGGTTGACCTGGTAAAACGACCGCGGCGAGATGGCAAAGCGCAGGCCGCACAAGCTGTCCTTGATGAAGCCCTTGCCGTACAGCACCCGCTCCTGGGTTCCCAGCACCATGCTGGTCTGCTTGGGGTTGCAGTTCATCACGATGGTGGTGATCTCCGGGTGCTTCTCCCGCAGCAGCGAGACAAACCGGCTGCGCGCCGGGAAGATGGGCGAGGCGGTCACCAGCACCACCATCACCTGCCCGCTGGCAAAGCCGGTGCGCACCAGGATGTGGCGCAGCAGCCCCGTGCCCCTGTCCTCGTCGTAGGGCTGGATGCGGCACTCCCGCATGATCTGCCGGACAGAGGCCGCGATCTGCTCGGCACGCTCATCCTGAATCAGGCACCGCTCCACCGGCACCACCCGGTGGCTGCTCTCCTCATAGATGCCGCTGACAATCTGTCCACGCCCGTCCAGCGAGAAGGTGGCGTGCGCTTTGTTGCGGTAGCGCCAGGGCTCGTTCATTCCCAGAATCTGGTAGAACTTCGCCCCCTGCACGATGTATTCCTGCATCAGCTGCTCCACCGTGCGCTGTTTGAGCTCAAGCTGCCCGTCATAGGAGAGGTGCTGCAGCCGGCAGCCGCCGCATCTGCCAAAGACCGGACAGCGCGGCTTGACCCGCTCGGGTACAGCTTTGTCCACCCGCACAAGCTGCGCGCGCTGCTTGTTTCTGCCGGAGACAGCGACCGTCCCCTCCTCCCCGGGCAGCAGCCCGCCGACGGCAAAGGACACCCCTTCGATCTGCACAATCCCGTTTCCGTCCTCGTCCAGGGCGGTGCAGCGGACCGCATACTCGCCTTCTTCCAGCCGGTCAAAATCCTCTGCCAGCTCCCAGCCCTTTCCAAACGGATGGGGCTTTTTCTTCTGCGGGCGCTTTGCCCCAATCTCCTGATAAAACGGCTTTTTTGGCCCTGCGTTTGCCGGACGGTTGCCCGCCTTCCGGTCCTTTTTCAGCGGTTTTTTCTTTGCCACTTTTCTTTCTCCCCCTGTTTTTGTCGCATGTAGTCTTTTGTTGCTGCTATTATACCACAAAGGGGCGGTTTTTGAAAATGCTTTTTGCTCCCCGGCGCGCCGCTTTGAACCAAAATCCAACTTTTTCATAGGATGGACTATCCCGCATATCGATCCTGTCAAACCCTACGGAGGTGGTTTTGTGAATCTGTTCAATCCCGGCGCCGTCTTTGGCGTCGTCGGCGGAGACTTCCGTCAGGCGGCGCTGGCCAAAGGCCTTTCGGAGGGCGGGTATCCCGTCCGGGTCTTCTGCATCGAGCGGCCGCCGCAGTTTTTGCCTTCCCAGCTGTGCTGCGAGAATCTCGACGGCCTTTCCGGCTGCGACGCCGTCGTTCTCCCGCTGCCGGTCAGCAACGACGACCGGCTGCTCAACGCCCCGCTCAACACGGCCTGTGTCCCCCTCAGTGACCTCTTTTCCCGCTGCCGTTCGGATGCGCTGCTCTTTGGCGGAAAGGTCTCCCCGGCCCAGCAGCGGCTGGCACAGCAGTTTGGGCACACCATCCACGACTATCTGGAGCGGGAGGAGATGGCCGTCCTCAACGCCGTCCCCACCGCGGAGGGGGCGGTGAACCTTGCGATGAATGAGCGCGCCAGCACCCTGTGGGAGAGCCGCTGCCTGGTCACCGGCTTTGGCCGCTGCGCCAAGGCGCTGGCGGTGCTGCTCAAAGGCTTTGGCGCCCGCGTCACCGTCGCCGCCCGCAGGGAGGGGGACCTGGCCTTCGCCCGCACGCTGGGACTGCAGACGATTCCCCTGCGCCAATTGCAGGAGGTGCTGCCCCAGCAGGAGATTGTGTTCAACACCATCCCCGCCCCGGTGCTCACCCGCCCGCTGCTGGAGCAGCTGCAGCCCGAGTGTTTGATTATCGACCTTGCCTCCCGGCCGGGCGGCGTCGACTTTGAGGCGGCGGGAGAGCTGGGGCTGAAAACCATCTGGGCGCTCTCGCTGCCGGGCAAGGTGGCCCCCATCACCGCCGGCGGCATCATCCGCGACACCGTCCTGCACATGATGGCGGACCTTGCAGGCAGCTGTCCGCCCTCCCCAATCTTATCCAAATGAGGTGAAGCAATTGAGTAGCAATTCCTGTTCCAACCGTCCTGTCCAGGTCGGCTTTGCGCTGACCGGCTCGTTCTGCACCTTCCATCAGGTGATCGAGCAGATGGAGGCCGTGGCTGCCCACCCGGACTGGCAGGTCATCCCCATCCTCTCCCCCAACGCCTATGAGACCGACACCCGCTTTGGCAAGGCCGCGGATTTCCGCGAGCAGATCGAGCGCATCTGCGGCCACGAGATCTGGCACACCATCGCCCAAACCGAACCGATCGGCCCCAAGAAGCTGCTGGATGTGCTGCTGGTCGCCCCCTGCACCGGCAACACGCTGGGCAAGCTGGCCAACGGCATCACCGACACCAGCGTGACCATGGCGGTCAAGGCCCATCTGCGCAACGCCCGTCCGGTGGTGCTGGCGGTCTCGACCAACGACGCGCTGGCCAACGCCGGCAAAAACATCGGGCTGCTTTTCAACAGCAAGAACATCTACTTTGTCCCGATGCGCCAGGACAACGCCACCGGCAAGCCGACCTCGGTGGTGGCGGACTTTACCCAGATTGTTCCGGCGGTGGAGGCCGCCCTGCAGGCGCGGCAGGTGCAGCCGCTGTTTTGCTAAAGGGGGCTTGCGCCCCCTTTTCCCTTTTTGTCCTCGCTTCCGTGGGCGGGTGAGCTCTTTGCGAGGGGCTGCGCTCCCTCGGGAGCAAGTCGCCAGACTTGGCTCCTGCTCCCCGAAGTGGGGGCTGGAGGCCCCCACACCCCCATGAGGGGGCGCTCCGCCCCTCCACCCCGAAGGGACCGACGCGAGGGGCTCTGCCCCTCTGCACTCCCCGAAGTGGGGGCTGGAGGCCCCCACACCCCCATGAGGGGGCGCTCCGCCCCTCCACCCCAGGTGACTTTCCCGTCGCGGGGAAAGTCACCAAAGGCGCGCCAGGGGCTGCGCCCCTGGACCTGCCGGTGCAAGGTTTCCGCCCTTGCTGCGCTCGCTGCGCATCGCGCCGGGCTACCTTCTGCCACAGAAAAAGACCGATTTGCCACTTTGAGATGGTGGGCAAATCGGCCTTTGTTGTTTCCTTTGGCTTTGACCAGGAAAAATATTCTGCTGTTAATCCGTGGCGCGGGGGCATTTAGTTGCACGTTTGGATGCAACTTTTGGGGGGATTCGGGGTATAGGTGAAGGGG
>DXAK01000009.1 GCA_019117065.1 Candidatus Mediterraneibacter pullicola
TTTAAAATTCTTTCATGATATCAACATGTTTTCTTCATTTCTCTCCCATATACTATAACCATCGAAAGAGAAAAACAACCAAGATGCTGACAAGTTATTTTGAATAAACTTTTTCATAATACATGCCGGGGACCGAACCAATTGGTCACCCGGCATCCTCCCTTTCTATAGGTTTTTCCTATCAGATTCCTCCCTTTATCACTGTGACAACAAAACATAACATCACACAGATACATGCTCCGACAGCCAATCTTTTCCTGCGCCTCCCAGACATCCTCTCTTCTTTGGGCACAGATGGAAGCGCGCGCATCACCTGGCCTATGTTCTCATACTTTCCCCGCTTCTCGCCGGTACACCGTCCGATCACTATTGCAAGCCTCAGTTCTTCCATGCGTGTCAAACTGGGTTCAACTACAATATACGCCAGAAGGAATTGAAGCATCCGTCCATAGGCAAACAGATCTGCCTTATATTCCTTCTCCATCCCCATCTCACAGACCGGCTTTACAAAATGATCCCTCACAGCCCGCCGCTGCATCTGCTTTACCGCAAAGCTGTTCGACGGCGCTTCCAGATCTAATAGGCAGAGTTGATTTTCCTCTGTTACAACAATGCTGTACGGATTCAGATAACGGTAATCCTTCCGCCCTTTTCTGCTTCTGTGATATTGATCCAAACACACGCACAGCCCGCGGAACCAGCAGAAAAGATCTGTTTTTTCCTGCCGCGGATTCCTTCTTAGAAACTCAGCCATAAGCATTCCCCGGACACAGTCCATGCTCTGCCTGCAGTGTGCCCCATGCTCAATAAACCTCATCACTTCATACATTTCTTCCATATACAATTCTCTTTTGGCTGCATATGATAATACTACGGAAGTTCCCTCTTCTTCCGCAAATACCTTTCATGCATCTGTTTTCCCCATGAAACCCATCAGAATCTGATGACAAGACAATCGGATCAGATCGATCCAGATATAAATATATTACATGAGCCGGGAGAAAAATGCAACCTTTGCTTCTTCTCCCTGCCCATATTTTTCTTTTTAGGATTATGATGTTTGTCCTATGATTTTTTAATCTTTTTATCTTCCTATTTTAATTCTTCCAGTTTGTCAAGTGCAGCCCCAATCACTTTGTCCATATCATAATATTTGTAATCGCCCAGCCTTCCACCAAAAATAACGTTTTTCTCTTTCTCCGCCAGTTCTTTATACCCTTTGAAAAGATTGTTGTTCTTCTCATCATTCACTGGGTAATACGGCTCCATACCCACACTCCACTCAGAAGAATACTCCCTTGAAATGACTGTCTTCTCCTGCTGTCCGAACTCGAAATGCTTGTGTTCGATCACCCGGGTATACGGCACCTCACGCTCTGTATAGTTAACTACTGCATTGCCTTGATAGTTGGCACAATCCGGCACCTCTGTTTCAAATCGTACGGAACGGTACTCCAGTGCCCCGAGGCAGTAGTCGAAATACTCGTCAATCTGCCCTGTAAAAATGATCTTGTCCGCAATCTCAGGATTCTCTTTCCTGAACTCAAAGAAATCCACCCCTGTGCGCACTTCTGCGCCTGAGAGCATTTTCTCAACGATCGGAGTATAACCACCAACCGGGATTCCCTGATACCTGTCGTTGAAATAATTGTTGTCATAAACGAACCGGACCGGGAGCCTCTTAATGATAAAAGATGGGAGTTCCGTACATTTTCTTCCCCACTGTTTCTCCGTGTAGCCCTTGACCAGTTTCTCATAGATGTCACGCCCCACAAGAGACAAGGCCTGTTCCTCCAGATTCCGCGGTTCTGTGATTCCCGCTTCCTTCCGCTGCCTTTCAATGATTTCCTTGGCCTCTGCCGGCGTGCGGATACCCCACATCTTACTGAACGTGTTCATATTGAACGGAAGATTATAGAGTTCATCCTTATATACTGCCATCGGTGAATTGATATAATTATTAAATTCTGCAAACTGATTGATATAGTTCCACACTCTTTTATCCGATGTGTGGAAGATATGAGCGCCGTATTTGTGCACGTGGATGCCTTCTATATCCTCACAGTAGATATTTCCCGCGATGTGGTTCCTCCGGTCGATCACCAGACATGTTTTTCCCTGTTTCCCCAATTCATACGCCATGACCGCTCCATACAGCCCTGCTCCCACGATCAGATAATCATATTTTTTCATATTCTACCTCTTTAATTATGGTCTCACTGTTTTTATCTACTATACCCTACATTTTTTTATTTGCCAACACAGAACCGGAAATTTAATGACAGTGCGCTCTATTTTTTGTTTATCCAAATTTTGCTTCATATCTTGCCTCCCACAATTTCGTTTAAATTGCCTATAATTTTTATTTTTTGATTTACAAATTAGTGATTATGCACTAAACTATTGTTATAACCGCTTCGGAAAAAATTTTCCCAAGCACATATTGCAGAACGGAGGTACTTAATAATGAAAGGAAATGTAATTGTCGGACAATCAGGCGGCCCGACTGCTGCCATCAACTCAAGCCTTGCCGGTGTATACCGCACGGCCAAAGACCGAGGAGCTGCTAAAGTGTACGGAATGCTTCACGGGATACAGGGATTGATGCAGGAGCGCTACATTGACCTGTCAGAGTATATTACAAATGAGCTAGACGCTGAACTTTTAAAGAGAACCCCGGCAGCCTTCCTTGGTTCCTGCCGGTATAAATTGCCCGAGATTCACGAGGATAAAGGAGTGTATGAGAAGATATTCTCCATCCTTGACAAACTAAATATCGAAGCATTTATCTATATCGGCGGCAATGATTCCATGGATACGATCAAAAAGCTCTCAGATTACGCAATCGTCACAGGTCATCCCACACGTTTTATTGGCTGCCCAAAGACCATCGATAATGACCTTGCGCTCACGGACCACACTCCCGGATACGGAAGCGCGGCGAAATATATCGGAACGTCTGTCAAAGAAATTATACGAGACAGCTTCTGTCTGGAATATGAGAAGGGCCTTGTCTCTATTGTGGAAATTATGGGGCGAAACGCAGGATGGCTTACAGGAGCGGCCGCTCTCGCAAAAGGAGAAGACTGCGCCGGCCCTGATCTGATTTATCTGCCTGAGCTTCCTTTTGACATCGAAGCTTTTGGAGTTAAGGTAAAGAAACTCCTTGCAAAGAGGCCGTCCGTAGTCGTGGCAGTGTCCGAGGGTATCCGTCTTGAGGATGGCCGCTATGTGTGTGAGCTGGGGCAAAGCATCGATTTTGTAGACGCGTTCGGTCACAAACAGCTCTCCGGCACAGCCAATTATCTGGCAAGCTACATCGCGGGAGAGATCGGATGTAAGACCCGCGCTATCGAACTAAGTTCACTCCAGCGCTCCGCTTCCCACTGCGCGTCCCGCGTGGATATTCTTGAGGCATATCAAGTAGGCGGAGCCGCTGTCAAGGCGGCGGATGAAGGCGATTCGGGAAAAATGGTCGTGCTTCAGAGACTGTCCGACGATCCGTACCAGAGCGGTACGGAAGTAAAAGACGTACACAAGATTGCCAATGACGAGAAACTTGTTCCACGGGAATGGGTGAACAAAGACGGGTCCTATGTGACAG
The DNA here is from genome assembly GCA_019117065.1 of Candidatus Mediterraneibacter pullicola. Lineage (GTDB taxonomy): Bacteria > Bacillota > Clostridia > Lachnospirales > Lachnospiraceae > Mediterraneibacter > Mediterraneibacter pullicola. The sequence goes on from DXAK01000009.1 coordinate 3,605, forward strand.
ACGAATTTGTCAGCTATGTACGCCCGCTCATCCAGGGCGACGTATCTCCGGTAATGGTGGACGGTATCCCGCGCCATCTGTACCGCCAGATCTAGGAAACATTTCTGTCTGGCTGAAACTAATAACCGCATAGGGAGAGCGCCGTAAAAGGCACACGCCCATAAGGAAGTAATTTAATCATGTTGCAGAACGGCATAGTCAAAGGCTATGCCGTTCTGCTTTTTCTCTGCCTTTCAACCGTTTGCTTGTCCTCGTCCTGTTCCAGTTCCCCGATAAAGTTCCAGACAATTTCAATCTTCTGTCTGCGGTGTCCGCTGGATTTGTCTGGCGCGTGGACAATAATTTTCTTTACAAACTCATTGACGATAGTAGGCGTTAATTCCCGTATTCCCACATACTTGCGGATAACGGCAGCAAAGCTGTCAAAATCCGTTCTGTCCTGTTCGTAAGTATCAACGGCAGCTTGCTCTACCTTGACAAACTCTGTCAGTTCCTTTTGCTCCGCTTCATACTCGGCGGACAACTTCAAGAATCTTTCGTGGCTGATTGTGCCGTTAATATCGTCCTCGTAAATCCGCTTGAAAATACGGTCAAGCTCGGCAATCCGTTTCCTTGCCTGTTCGAGTTCTTTCTTTTGCCGCTTTACTGCCTTTTCCGCTTCCTCAAACCTCTGCTGATAAACCATGTTTTGAAAGCTCTGTATATCGTCAAAGAACATAGCCGTTACATCAAATATCCTTTGCAGGACGAACAGCTTTAAGGTTTCTTCTCGGATAAAATGCGCGGAACAAGTACCTGTATTGCTCTTGTAGTTGGAGCAGACATAATGCTCTTGTTTTGGCGTGAAGCTGTTTGTTGTGCAGAAGTAAAGCTTTTCGCCAAAGTCAGCACAATAGAGCAAGCCGGAGAATAAGCCTTGCCGTCCTGTCTTTGTAGGCCGGCGTTTGTTTGCCCTTAATTCCTGCACCCTCTCAAATACCTGTTCTTCGATAATCGCAGGTTGGGTATTTAGGAAAATCCGTTGATTTTCGGGAGCGTTTTGCAGACGCTTTTTCAGCTTGTGAGATTTGGAATATGTCTTGAAATTGACCGTACACCCTGTATATTCCGGGTGTTCCAAAATCCCCACAATGGTTTTGAAATCCCACCGATAGAGATTATCCGGCATAGCCTTTCCGTCACGCTTTGCATAGTAGGCTTTGACTGTTAAAACCTTATTTGCCGTCAGTATTTTGGCTATCTGCATTGGTCCTTTTCCGGCAATACACAAATCAAAAATCCTCTTTACCACCGTAGCAGCTTCTTCGTCTACAATCCATCTCTTTTTGTTGTCTGGGTCTTTCATGTATCCATAAGGCGGATTGGTACAAAGATGTTCTCCTGCATTGCCCTTTGCTCGCATGACAGCGCGGATTTTCTTGCTTGTATCGCGTGCGTAAAAATCATTGAACAGATTACGGAAAGGGGTAAAATCGTTGTCGCCCTTGTCACTGTCTACTCCGTCATTGATTGCGATATAGCGAATATCACGCTCGGCAAAGAAACTTTCAGTGTAGTAGCCGACTTTCAGATAATCGCGCCCCATTCGGGACATATCCTTGACAATAACCGTTTGGACTTTCCCCGCTTCCGAAAGTCGTATCATTTCATTCCAACCCGGTCTGTCAAATAATGGTGTGGTATAAAAAAAGTTGACAGCTTATTCTCAAGGATTTCATAATAAAACCAAGAGA
>DXAK01000010.1 GCA_019117065.1 Candidatus Mediterraneibacter pullicola
AAACTTGTGCCAGCCGGTCACCATTTCTCCTGTTTCTTCGTCAAAATATCTCCAGCTATTGTCTATACATACTTCACCTTTCGCCCGTTTCCCCGATGACAGATAGTATACTTGTTTCCCATTTTCTGTCCTCCACTGGCTTTTATACATAGCACCAGTAAACGGCTCAAAATAGTACACCTCTCCACCAATTTTCTGCTGTCCGTACAGCATCTCTCCTGTATCCGCATAGTACACTCTTTTTTCTGGAAGGTCATACCAGCCTGTTATCATAGCTCCGGTTCCACTATTAAAGCAGTACCATTTGCCATTTATCAGCTGTTCCCCATATAGCATTTTCCCTTCCTGCGAGTAATACACTGTTTTCTCTGGAAACTTGTGCCAGCCGGTCACCATTTCTCCTGTTTCTTCGTCAAAATATCTCCAGCTATTGTCTATACATACTTCACCTTTCGCCCGTTTCCCCGATGACAGATAGTATACCTGTTTCCCATTTTCTGTCCTCCACTGGCTTTTATACATAGCACCAGTAAACGGCTCAAAATAGTATACTTCCCCATCTATTTCCTGCTGCCCGTACAGCATCTCTCCTGTATCCGCATAGTACACTCTTTTTTCCGGAAGGTCATACCAGCCTGTTATCATTTTGCCTGTAAAGGCTTCAAAACAGTACCATTTCCCATCTATCAATTGTTCCCCATATAGCATTTCCCCGGTATTTGCATAATACACTCTTTTTCCCGGAAGATCATGCCAACCCGTTTTCATCGCTCCATTATTCTCGGGGTCAAAATAATACCATTTACCACTGATCAGTTTTTCACCTAATGCTTTTGTTCCATTTTCATAGTAATACTTATTCCCTTGATTATCCGTCTCCCAATAGCCCTTGCTCAGTCCAAGATACTGCGCAATACCGGTAGCGTCCGCCACACCAAGCTTTTTAAGCCCAGCCTCTGTTTTAAGGAAATTATTTGCGTCACTGCTGTTGCTGATAAAAGCATGTTCTATGATAATACCGGGAATCCCTCGTTCCTTACTATATATCTGCACAGAAAAATAATCTGACAACGATCCATCTGGATAGGTCTCTCCAATAGTCGTCGGTTTGCTATATATCGACCTTTCGTGAAGCCCTAAGGCAACCAGTTCATCCAAAATTTCACGGGCAAGTGCTTCACCTTTTTCACCCACCTCAGCTTTCCAGTTTCTATTTGGGACAATAATCTCCGCTCCATTTGCTGCGGAACTAACAGAAGAATTCAAATGGAAACTTACAAATATCTGAGCTCCGGCATCCGCAGCCGCATTCACTCGTTTCCCAATATCATCCCCCGAACTGCTGGAACCGGGATTAGGGCATGATGCGCCGGTGCGGGTCATATATACCTTAACACCCGCATACTGTTCTAATTCTTCTTTACAATAATTTGCAATTTTAAGAGTCAATTCTTCTTCTTTTAAACCATTTCCCTGAGCGCCAGCATGGGTACTGTCATGCCCGGGATCAAGCGCCACCACAATATTTCCTGACTTCGCAGAGCGGGAAGTACTGTTCTGACTATATGTACTCACACCAGCTGATGCCATATCTGCACTGACAGCATTCAGAGCGTTCTGAATACTATCTTGCGCCTCCGCAACTCCATTCTCGTCGATCGTTACCACTGACGCTCCTACTGGAGACGCGTCTGTTGATTCCTCTTCGATCGGTTGCAGCTCTTCAATCCCCGCATACTCCTGATTAACTCCAAATTCCGCAGTTACACCCTCATCTTCCAAAATGATTTTCTCTTCTGTATCACCCTTATACAGATTTAGGCTAACTACATGATATGTCCCGGTATAGGCCTCCCCAGAATACTCTTTTTCAAATAAGTAGAGACTGCCTTCTTGTCTTGCAAGCTGCCATTCTTCCTGATTCCCGGCATCATCTGCAACTGACAGAGTAACTGTGTCTGCCAAAAGTTCATTCTCAAAATAAAAAACAATTCTCTGCGTGCCCGGGGTCTCTAAATATGGGCTTTCAATATAGACAAAGTTGATTATACTGTCTGATTGTTCATTCTCCTGCAGCACTTCTGTTTCTTTTTCTTCCTCACCAGATATCACTGCCCCTGTAGACATTGCATCCGCTGTCCCGTTCACTGCAGAATCTGGAGCCGCCGTATTCGGTGCTGCGTCTGCCGCATTGTCTCCCCCAGACGGTGCCACTTCCTCTGTGCCGTTTTCAGGATTTGCTGTCTGCCCTGTTCCTTCTTCAGAAATCCCCTTCTCTGTATCTGTGGTACCTTCCGAAATTCCTTCTGCCGCAGTCTGAATATCTTTTGCATCCGTTTCTGCTCCGTATGCCACCGACATATTCCCCAGCATCATACATACAAAAAGTATTCCGGCTATCATTCTCATCAGTTTCTTTTTCATTATTACATACTCCTTTGTCCTAAAACTGCAATTTCTAGTTTAAAATGTAATTTTTCCACTGTATCCATCAAAATTTGCACCACTAGATGTTTGCAGCACATTCCCCTCTTCTGTCAAGCGGATACCGTCACATCCATAAGTATCAAGATATGTATTGACAATACACCCGATAATCTCTGTCTCCCCTGTCGTCCCCATGCTCCGTATACGTTCTCCGGTTGCAGAGTTAAAATCCAAATCAATCTTCTTTTCTGCTTCATTTATCTTAAAATTCAAGATTTCACAATCTTCTGAAAGAACTCCTTCTTCCTTCAGGATATTCCATATATCTTTTTCATTTTTTACTTCTGCTGTCTTTGTCACAATTTCTGCCGTGTCAGCATCTACATAGTAGATAGTAGCATTCATGACCTCTGTATCAGCATTCTGAGTGGTAGAAACTATCTCTTCCTGCTCCACATCCGTCTGATCTTCTTTTAATTCTGTCTCAGACATTTCCTCTTGCTCTCTTGTTTCTTCAATCTCGGCATTGGTATTCTCACTTGCATCCTTCCCACATCCTGATAGTAAAAAGAATGTCATACTCAACACCATAGCCTTACATATAAATATATATCTTTTTCTACTCATCTGCCCTTCCTCCTTATTCAATGTTTGTACTCCTCACCTTTACAATATATCAATTAACTGTCAGCTTTTCAATAGCTTCTGCTACTGAACATTCCCTATCGTGCTTGCCACAAGGTACTGATCCCCCATGTTATCCGTAAGATAGACGTCGACATAATAGTCCCCTGTCGCATAGTTGAAATTAGGAACACTTACAGTTGCAACATAACTTCCATCTTCTTGAAGTTCTGCCTGTATCCAATGTAGATCACTCTGATCTTCTGCCGTCCAGATCGCTGCCATAACCATTGAGATTCCATTTTCCGCATTCTGGATATCACTGATTACAATCTGAAACGAGCCCGTTCTATAATCATATGGAAGCGTCTCTGCAGCCGCCGTCGGTATCCGTCCCTCCCGGATCAGCAATTCTGTATTGTTTTCATCAATGCCCTCTGACAGCCTGTCCATTAGATCTGATTTTTTCATAAGTTCATTATTCATCTGATCGACGCCATACTGTTCGATTAGCGTCTTTTCCCCTGAAAACAGATTTGTTCCCAGACCCAGCCGTTCTCCCTGAATCTGCACACCAAGACTTGCGAGCGTTGTCGGAAAATTGTCAAAGGTAGAATACTCTCTCTTCTGTTCAGGATTCTCTGGCTCCACAGCCGAATTGATATATGCTGTATAAACTTTCCTGTCATAATCACTGTCGATATCTTCACAGAAATCACTGTCCATGGTCAGATGGTCTCCTGATATAACTATAGTTGTATTATCATAAAAATCCTGCTGTTGAATCCATGAAACAAACTCACTCACCTGATTGCTGGAACACGCCAGTACATTTGCATATTGGTTATCGCCATACTCGGTACCACATAGCTCGCATACATATCCATCTTCAAAATGGGTGTCCGCTGTCAGCAAACTAAGATTAAATGGTTGATCCTGTGAGGCAAGTGACAAAAGCTCTTCCTTGGCATACTCAAAGAGCTTTTCGTCTTCATAGCCCCACCATACTCCATAGTCCTGCGCAAGCTTTCCGATTTCTTTGTAATAATACCAGTCTTTCACACTATAATTTCCATGATCAGAAAAATAAAGACTACGTCCTCCAAAATTTCCGTCTGATCCAAACAGAATCGTCTGATTATAGCCCTGATCCTCCAAGATATCTCCTAAAGCTGTCAGATCAGGCAGGAAATTCTCCTGTGTATCCATTGAATTCCCATCAATAGGAAGATACAAATGAAGTCCCGAAGTCTGTGCAAAAAGTCCAGCTACCGTCCACGTGGCATAACTCATAGCATATGAACCGTTCAACTCTTGTCCGGCGCCTGAGAAGTCTTCGTTCTCCATGGCAATCTGCGTCAGTTCGGGAATGTAGTTTTCATCATATGCGCCGCCATCTTCCTGACTGCTGTATGTAGTTTCCATGGATTCAAGAAAGATATAGATCAGATTTCTTTTCTGCTCTGGAAAGGTAAGTTCTGTCTCTGCTGGATCCACGTAATTCGAATCGATAAATCCCGAATTTGTATTTCTATTTTCTATGTATCCCTTTACATCCAGCCGCGCCCACACTGTGTGAACGTCCAGAGCAACAATGATTCCAGATATCAGCACAACTGAAGCCACTGTTATCCAATGTATTTTTTTCTTTTTTCGGAATAAAGCAAGGATACTGGCTATAAGAAAGATTACAAGCACAGTAACCGGTACGCATGAATCTATATAATTATTGATCATATCCTTGCTAGTACCTTCCATGGGGGACTGAATCTGAAACATCAATTCCTGCATAGACAAATTCGGCCATGTTTTAAACATCCACCTGACACTTACGGATAGGAGAACGCTGGCAGCCCCTAACAAGACTAAGAACAATCCTCCTGTAAGAAAGAGAATTTTACCAAGAATTAACTCTGTTTTTTTATTTTTCATATTCTAATAAATCATCCTCTTTGTTATAATGCACAATTTGTTTACATCAAATTTAATTATATAGCTATTGTTCCATTATTCAACATCCAAATTTTACATTATCATTACATTTGTTGATTTTTATAGTATAACATTATAAACAATTGCCAGCAAAAGACCGAAATCTGCCCGTAAAACACAGATTTCGGTCTTCCCCCTCGTTAAATAATGTCTGATATAACGCCTGTTATTTCATCTAAAATTTCTCTCAATTCAATTGTTCTCCGCTCTCCAACATTCCGCCATTTTCCACAGTATTGATCAAACTAATAATCTCATCCACGGAACTCTGATCCGGGTACATTACGTATACCTCCGTACTGCTTGCTGAATATGGATAGTCCGTGGCATCAATTCCTTTCGCCGCAACGGACTGAATTGTCCACGAGGCACCTGTAGAAAGCTGATCCTTTACCACTGCATTGATCTGAGGCTGCGAGATATTTGTCTCAACACCCTGTCCTACCTGATTGATGATACTGCTTGCTTTCAAGAGCATAGTCGGAGATAAGACTTTCTTCAGCATTGCCGTAATTACTGCCTGCTGATTCTTGCCTCGCTGGTTGTCCCCATCTGCCAGATTATGTCTCTCCCGGCAGAATGCAAGTGCCTCTTCGCCGTTGAAACTATTCCAGCCCTCTACAACTTCCATCTCATGACCGGACTCCCAGCCCGTGGTAAAGGCATACTCCGAATATACATCCAGACCGCCGAGAATATCTACTACTTCCATCAAAGCGGTAAAGTTCACCTTTACATAATAATTGATGTCTGTCTCATATAGGGCGCCAAGAGTATTCATAGAAGCGTCCACCCCGTACAGGCCGGCATGAGTCAGCTTATCACTCATACCTCCGGAAATTCCCGGTATAGGAACGAAATAATCTCTCGGGGTCGTCACAAGAAGGATCTGCCGGGTCTCCGGGTTCACAACAGCGATAATATTCACATCGCTGCGCTCACTCTCCCGGGCCTGTGCGGCGTCTCTCTCATCGCCATACACGTCAATACCGCTGATGTAAACGGCAAAAGGTTCTGTGATCAGGCTGTCGTCCTCTCCGGATCCTCCCATGTTAAGCGCCGTCTCTATCTCATGCTCATATATGATTCTGATTTTGCTACTATAATCCGGAACTGCTTCCTCAAGCAGATTTGTATAACTGCTGTCGTAGATAATGGCCTGTACATCCCCGTTAATCAGGCTTTCTCCCTGTTCTTCAACGGAAGCGTACTCCTCCATATCAATATCTAAGCCTAGTTGTTCCTGAATGTCAGCTATTGCAGTCTGCATGTTCTGAGCGTCTTTTTCAAACTGAACTCCAAATTTATAACCTGCAGCGTCTTCCAGCGTCTCGGCCGGGTCGTCTGCAAGAACCGCTACTAACATCGTATCCTTTTTTAATCCGCCGCTGGTGATCTTCGCGATCATGTTGTTCGTCTCCATAATATGATACGCTCCATAGATCAGAACGCATATCAAAAGAAGACTGTATATCTTCCCTGTAACCCCGCGCTTTTTGCGAAGCGCCTGAGACATAAAAGCAAGACACCACAGAAAGAATAGTACCATTGCTGCCAGCGCCAGATAATTTGCAGGAAGCATGTCAAGCAAGAAGACAACTCCCATAAACACCAAGCTAACCAATGCCTGAATAACCAGCAGAAAACTGCCGATCCTGTTTTTTGACGGACGGGAATATCTTTTGCCCGTATTCCCATTTCTTTTTCCGGCCTGTCTTGTGGCCGTCTTTTGTTTCGCCATTGTAAAACCCTTTTCTTACTTATCTTTATCCCCCAAGTACAGCACTTTTCGTCACTTCTCCAAAAATCCAATTAGCTATACAACTTCTCAGGATATAATCCATCTGTGATCAGAGCCCTGACGGAATTCATCACTGATTCACGGTCTTCCTTGTATGTTACGCCAAACCACTGGTCTTCTGATTTTAGTACCTTTACGCTTATTTTCCCCTCTTGCAAAAGGTCTCCGATAATGGTCGGAAGCAGGTATTCTGCTTTTAAATCTTCCGAAGAAGTTTCTTTTAAAAAAGCTTCAAACCCAGTTTCCAAAATCCCAAAGAAATCCGGAGTAAGACCCCACATGTTCATGGACACCTGCGAGCCGGCATGGATCGTCCTCTTCTTCCCGTCGTCTTCCCTGATTACTGCCAGTCCTCTGTCCTTTTCAATATTATGGGTCTCCACAATCCCTGTGAGCATGCCTCCCTCATCAACTGTGCACAGCCCACGGGTCACTCCGCCGTTATCGCTGAGTGTATTCTCCAATATGAAGCCAATCATACAAGCCTGTATTTTACCAGTATCCTTAAGACTTGTCAAATATATATACGCCTCGCGGTATGCGCTTTTCCCATAATAATCATCTGCATTGATTACAAGGAACGGTGAATCTACCACATCTTTGCAACACAGAACAGCCTGTCCTGTCCCCCATGGTTTTGTTCTCTCCGGAAACTTTTCCTTGTATGCCGCAGGTATATCATCAAGTTCCTGATAGACATAAGATGTTTCAACTTGCTTTTCAATACGGTTTCCGATGATCTCTTTGAAATCTTTCTCTAAATCCTTACGGATCACGAAAACAACCTTGTCAAAGCCTGCCTCTATGGCATCATAAATCGAGTAATCCATAATGATCTCTCCGTTCGGGCCGACCGGTGCAAGCTGCTTAACCCCTCCACCAAACCGGCTGCCAATCCCCGCCGCCATAATCACAAGCGTTGCTTTGCTCATAGATGAATCCTCCTATTCTCCCAGCCCGTCCTCAACGAGCTGTACCAGTTCTTTTAAAGCCTCGTCCTCATCATTCCCCTCACAGACAATCATAATCTCGTCTCCGCTCTTAATACATGCGCCAAGAACGCTGAGAACACTCTTTGCATTCGCCGTCACATCTTCTAGTTTCGTCTTCTTATGGATCGTGATCTTGCTGTCGAACTGCATTGCTGTCTTACAGAACAGTCCCGCGGGTCTTAAATGCAGCCCGGTTGGATTCTTGATCCTGACTTTTCCGTTAACCATCCTATATACTCTCCTTGTATTTTCCCTGTACAATTTTCTTACAGAAACCCGTCAGTCACTTTCCTGCCCCTGATCCGTCTGATTATCTGGGATTTGCTCATCTGTTTTTTCCACCAGTGTCAGCCTGACTGTCACTTGTTCATCCAGTGTAATCCCATCCGGCAGATCAACCGTTACCGGAAGATCATATGTGCCCGGCATAGTATAATTCCTAAGATCCACAGAAACTGCATTACTGATATCCAGCGTGCTTAACCGCGCCTCATCGCCGCTCACATGAATTACAATCTCCGCTCCTGTCTCATAATTAACTTGAAGGGTCTCGTGCAGGTTATTGATTCTAAGTGAACTTACCAGAAAATCAATTGAGCGGGTACCTTCCTGTTCCACTTTTAAAGTAACCCTGATATCTGCTGAACTTCCATCCACAAGGCTTACGCCTTCGGGCAGATATTCTGTAATATCCACCGTCTGCTCTACCGTCCCAGACGCACCGCTGATATCCAGCACGGAACCCGGTATCGCAATCTCATTAAATCCTTCCAGATCATCACTTTTCCCACACACCTGAAGACTTTCCGGAGTACTGGTAACTCCTGTGTACTTATATCCTTCCGCAGGAGTTCCCGACACATTAAGCACGATAGGAACACTCTTTAATTTCAAGACTTCCACGGAAACCGTAATGCCGCTCTCTCCTAAGTCATTTTCTATCTGTGGCGGATTCAGCACGTTCCCGTCTGCGTCATACAATCTAAGCTCCGCTGTCTTCTCCTGATCTGATGTTATACCGTCCACATCCACTCTTGCTTCCGCCCTGTCGATCTGTGACAATACAGACTCAGCTCCAGTAATCGTTACCTGCTCCGGATCCACTGTCATATCGCCAAGGATATATCCGTCTGCCGGTTCATTATCTGCTTTCACGCTCAGAGAAAGCACCTTCTTCCCGGACTTTTCTCTTTGAATCGTCAGGTTCCGGGGAATAGCTTCTGCTGATTCATACCTTCCACTGTAATCGGGAAGCGATATCTTGATGGGGATGAGTCCTGTCGCCGTATCCATCTCTGTCACATCCGCCGTAGCCACAATATCTTCGGCGTCAAGTTTCTGGCTTATGTCACGAGTTGCGTAGACTACCACCGAAACAGTCTGCTCGCCTACAACCTGATACACATCCCCTGCTGAAGTAATAATATCGTCATTGACAATTGTCACAGGAATGTCCCTGAAAGTATTGCTGACAACCGGGTTGTCAAAATTAACCACAATCAGCCAGAGAAGCGCCGAAAAAATGAACGCGATGACTTTCAGCCCTAAATTGTTCGTCAGCTTATATTTATTCATCATCTGCTTCATGATCTGCGCCATCCTTTCCGTATAGTGAATCTTTTCTGTTCAGATTTTCTATACTGAATCTGGCTCAGCCTCTCTCTTAACTCTTCGCGGCTGACCCCGCGTGTGAGTCTGCCTCCCATTGCTACCGATACCGTCCCTGTCTCTTCTGAGACAACGATCACTAAGGCGTCGCACACCTCGCTCATCCCCAGAGCTGCTCTGTGTCTGGTACCAAGATCCTTGCTGATCGACATATTGTCTGAGAGAGGAAGATAACATGTGGCTGATGTGATCCGGTCTCCCCGGATGATGATTGCCCCGTCATGCAGAGGCGTATTATGTTCGAATATATTGATCAATACTTGAGAAGACACTTTACAGTCCAATTCAATCCCAGTCATCTCATACTCATTGAGACGGATCGCTTGTTCAACGACAATGAGGGCTCCCGTACAGACGCTTCCCATCTCATAACATGCAGACACAATACTGTCCGCCGTCATATCAGAAAATCTCTCATTCTCTCTGTTCTTATCAAAGGGATTGATATTACTGAGCAAGTTTCTCTCGCCTAGTTTTTCCAGAGCGCGCCGAAGTTCCGGCTGAAAGACAACCACCGCCGCAACTGCCAGTACGTTGATGGTCTGAGCCGCCAGATACAGGATCGTGTGCATCTGAAAAATCCATGCCAGAAAAATAAAAAGCGCCAGCATAATGATTCCGCGCAGAAGCATCCATGCCTTTGTATTCTTGATCCACAGCATGATCTCATATACGATCACGGTGATAATCAGGATCTCAATGATATCCATCACCTGAATCGATGGGAAATACATGTCGTTTGTATAATTGTCAAAAAAATTTCTCATCCAGTCTATCATACTGTGTGCCACCGCCTTGTTTACTCGTGCCTCTCTTTCTCAAGCCCCAACTCTTTGCTCAGGCTCCTTGTAAGGAGGATGTCATCTGTGTTATCGCTCCTGTCCCCTGTATCTTCTGTGATATGCTTGACTGTTTTCTCCGGTGCGGCCACCCCTACTTTGGGAACCGCCTTAACATAATAATAGTATTCGTCATCCTCAAACTGGATATTCTCTGTCCGGGAATAGTCTACACAAAAGAACAGGAATTCCAGTACTAATCCCAGCAATGCTCCGATGACTGCACTCACTATCATTGAGACATAGGAGAGATCTCCTTTCAGGACAATATTTCCCACTGATCCAATAACCAGACATACAACCGCTCCTGATGCGGATGCAATCTTCCATGCATGATCGACAGCCCTTGTACGGATCACATGTACCACAAGGATCCCTACCATCACCGCAATAATCATAAGCCACATCTCTTTGTTCCCGAGAATCTGTTTCGTAGAACTGACAAGACTTCCCGCCAGCCCTTCTGCATCCACGTTTCTAAGCGCAGCTGCCGAGCCCTTCACAAAATCTGTCATATAGTAACCCATAATCCCACACGCTGCCGGAACGATCCAGACCGGTGTTCCCAGAAGTCCGAATACAACCGGGATAACAAAGGGTATCTTCAAGCCAAACGCCATGGCTGACAAAAGAACGATCCATGCTTTCCTTGGAGTAAATCGGAAATAAAAGATATACATTATAAGAAAAATAACTGCCGCCACCACTGCAATTGGAAGAGACAATGCATAAAAGTGTACCAGTATCAGTACAGTTGCCGCCATAACCATCACAATCATAGGAAAGAATGTGCAGACTGCCGCAAGACCAACCGTGCATACTATAGAAGATGCTATTTTCATAAATCCGATATTAGAATTGATCAATGCAAACAGAATCAGCCCCATCAGGAACTGAAGTCCTTTCAAAATATAACCGGAGTATCCTGCATATATCTTCTGCAGCTTTTCTCTCCATATTAACAACGTGCTCATGGTCTGTTTTTCTCCTTTTTGCTATTCATCTTCTCAAGATGAGATATATCTCTCATATACCGTTTCACCCTCTGCTTTGCTCGGGCATGTTTTTTGGAATAAAAAGTCCCCGCTCCGATCCCGTATATGATCAGCAAGACTAGATAGGCCCCCAAAGCAACTGCCGCATAGAGGAACAGACGCATGATCGTAATACCTTCCAACAAGATATCACCATAGCAGAGGAAGAGCGCTCCGCCTAAAAATGCATATCCTACTGTAACCCAGATCAGCGTGATCCACGTATTCAGACTAGTATAATCTTTCTTATAGTAACCGCTGATCTTCAGATCATCTTCTCCATACCTCTTCTCATAAATTGAGGCCCGTGTCATCAGCCGTATCTTTCTCTTGTCTAACATAACGCTTCCACACGTCCTTCCTATGTACTTTTATGCCGATTTAAGTCCATTATTTTTTTAGTATATCATATACTCAGATACCTTGTCCAATGCTTATGGTCAAAAAGTAGATATTTCGCGCCCCTGCTTTTTTCAGCATTTTCGCCGCTCTCTCTAGAGTAGCCCCAGTCGTGTAAATATCATCTATGAGAAGAATGTTTCTGGGAGCTTCCCACTTACGTGACACCGCGAACGCGCCTCTAAGATTCTCCGCTCGCCCACTGTTATCCAAAAACTTCTGAGGCACGGTCTTTTTGACCCGAAAAAGTACATCTGTCTTACAGGGAATCCCTGTAAGAAAACTCAATTCCCTCGCGATTATTTCCGACTGGTTAAAACCTCTCTTTCTCCTCTTTGAGACATGGAGGGGTATGGGGATAATCTGTTTAATCTCCCACCGTCTGATCTGGCTGCCATAATGTTTTTCCATCTCATTGGCAAAGATTCTTCCCCAGTTCCTCTTATTTTTGTATTTGAAGCGGTAAACCGCGCCTGATACCGGTTCCCGGTGAATCCACAGGCCGCGTCCCTGCGCAATACAGGAACCACGCGCAGATACGGCGATACGCCGCTCGCAGTCACGGCAGTATTCCTGTGTTTCATCATCCAGCGGTTTCCCACAATGCATACAAAAAGGCTCTTTCACATGGATGATCTTCTCCCTGCACCTTGCACAGATACCCTCCGGGGAAATATGTCCGCAGAATGGGCATACAGGAGGATATAGAATATTAAGCCCCTTCTGGATCAAAACTTCCGGAACCCTCCTTTTTAAAGACTGTCCCTGAATTCGCGGATCCGCTCCGAAAGACTGGTGTATCTTGCTTGTTCGTTTTTGTTTTGTATCATTTCCTGAAATACCGTATCACTCCCAACGATTGTCAGGCATTTCTTAGCCCTCGTCACTGCCGTGTACAATAAGTTCCTGTTATAAAGCAGTCTCGGCCCCGGAAGAAGCGGAATAACAACTGCGGGATACTCGCTGCCCTGTGACTTGTGAACTGTAATCGCATATGCCAGTTCCAGTTCTTCCGTCATATCAAATCCGTATTTCACCTTTCTCGCCTCGTCAAACTCTACCTCTATTGTCTCTGTGTACTGATTGATCTCCGTAATCACGCCCATATCGCCGTTAAACACGCCCATACCCTTATCCACAGTCAGGCCGAACTTCGTCGTCACTTCCCACTCGAGCTGATAATTATTCTTAATCTGCATTACCTTATCACCCTCACGGAAAAGACGTCCGTTTATTTCTTTCTCCGCCTTTTTCTTATCCTCCGGATTCAGATACCGCTGAAGGATCATATTCAGCCGCTCCACTCCAAGCAAGCCCTTTCTCGTCGGAGTCATAACCTGTATCTCTCCGGGCAGAGCTCCCACATACTTCGGGAGTTTCTTCTGAATAAGCATAATGGTCACGCCAATGATAGTGTCTGCATCCTGTCTCTTTAAAAAGAAGAAATCCCGGCTCTTATTATCCAGCACCACAGGCTCTCCCGCATTGATCTTATGGGCATTCATCACAATATCGCTCTCGCCTGCCTGACGGAAAATCCGCGTCAGCGTCACCACAGGGAAACATCCTGAAGAAATAATGTCCCTGAGCACTCTGCCAGGTCCCACGGAGGGAAGCTGATCGACATCCCCCACAAGCACGAGCCTTGTTCCCGGCACAACCGCGGAGAGAAGCGCATGCATGAGCGGCAGGTCAACCATGGACATCTCGTCGATGATAATCACATCTGTCTCCAGCGGATTCTGCCTGTTCCTCATAAAACCACCCACCGCCTCCTTATCCTCAGGATTTACATTGACTTCCAACAGACGGTGGATTGTCTGAGCCTCATACCCCGTGGCCTCTGTCATCCGTTTCGCCGCGCGTCCGGTCGGCGCTGCGAGAAGCAGACTCATTCCCTCACTCTCAAAGAAACGAATCATCGTGTTAATAGTAGTTGTTTTTCCCGTACCCGGTCCTCCGGTCAGGACGAGAAGACCGTGTTTGATAGACTCGATGACCGCCCGGTGCTGCATCTCATCCAGCTGAATCTGTTCGGTATCTTCTACCTTTTTAAGGCGCCGTTCCATCAGATCCTCCGGCATCTTACAGTCAATGTTCAAGTCATGAAGCATCTTCGCCGTGTTTAATTCAAGGTAATAATAGTGGGCAGGATAGATCCTGATCTGACCTTCACACTCTTTCATAACCGTCTTTTTATCGATGCAAAGATCCATCACATGTTTCTCAATATCATGAATCTCTACCCCCAGCAATTCTCCTGCACGCTTAAGCAGCGCCTCCTGAGGCAGGTAGATATGCCCCTCCCCCACCGCCTGCTGCAGCGTATAAAAAAGACCGCTCTTAATCCGATAATCCGAGTCTGTATGTATCCCTATACGCGCCGCGATCTCATCCGCCGTCTTGAATCCTACACCTTCGATATTGTCCGCAAGCTGATAGGGATTCTCTTCCAAAATATTGTATACACGCATACCATAATGCTGATATATCTTTGCCGCAAGCTTTGTGGATATCCCGTACTTCTGAAGATAGATCATAGCTTTGCGCATATCTTTCTTCCCTTCCACCTGTTCCGCGATCTCCCGCGCTTTCCTCTCGCTGATCCCCTTGATTTCCACGAGACGCTCCGGTTCCTCCTCAATGATACGGAAAGTATCCTCTTTGAACTTTTTAACGATTCTTCCGGCAAGAGCGGCTCCTACACCTTTGACCGCCCCAGAACCCAGATACCGCTCAATAGACACAAGATCCTCCGGCTCTTTCACCACATGGGAGGACACCTTAAGCTGTGTCCCATATACACTGTGATTCACATACTCTCCGTCCAGTTCCAGCATCTCACCTTCGCTTATAAAATTAAAATTGCCCACGCAGGTCACTTCTCCATCGTCATTTTCCAAATGGAAGACTGTATAGCCGTTCTCTTCATTCCGATATACAATATGCCCTACATATCCTATTACTTTCTCCAAATTTCTTCCCTTTCTCATCCATTATCGCGCCGCGGAACAGAGAATGCTTCCGATAAGAACAGGGATGTGTCCTTGTGCCCACATCCCTGATGATTAAAAATCTTTTCTTCCGCTCATGAACTCCACAAACTGCCCGGTTCCAATGGCGACTACCTTCATCGGATCCTCCGCGGTCATGGTATTGATTCCTGTCTTTTCCTCGATCAGCTCTTCCAGCCCCCGAAGCATCGCGCCTCCTCCCGTCAGCACGATCCCCCGGTCCAGAATATCTGCCGAAAGTTCCGGCGGAGTCTGTTCAAGGACAGAGATAACTGCCTCCACAATCTGACTGGTAGCTTCCCTCAAAGCCTCCTCT
This sequence comes from Candidatus Mediterraneibacter pullicola, assembly GCA_019117065.1. GTDB lineage: Bacteria > Bacillota > Clostridia > Lachnospirales > Lachnospiraceae > Mediterraneibacter > Mediterraneibacter pullicola. The sequence continues at coordinate 15,107 of DXAK01000010.1, forward strand.
GTCTCCGATGACGTTACGGTGACTGTCTTCGGCAGTCCGGTCACGAGATTCCTTCCCCGGACTTCTATTCTTTCTTCCTCTGCAAGAGGATATGTCGTTCCAATCTTAATCTTAATATCCTCCGCAGTCCTTTCTCCAATGAGAAGATTATGTTTTTTCCTCATATAACGCACGATCGCCTCATCAAAATCATCTCCGGCAACCTTAATGGAAGTATTTACCACAGTACCTCCCAGAGAGATAACCGCGATATCTGACGTCCCGCCGCCGATATCCACGATCATATTTCCGCAAGGCTTTGCAATGTCAATCCCTGCTCCGATCGCCGCCGCCACCGGTTCCTCGATCAAATGGACTTCTCTTGCCCCTGCCGCAAACGTAGCTTCTTCCACTGCTTTTTTCTCAACTTCCGTCACACCACTGGGCACACAGATACTAATGCGGGGCTTTTTAAATGTCCGCTTCCCCAGAGCCTTCTGGACGAAATACTTGATCATTTTCTCTGTCACTGTATAATCCGATATAACGCCCTGCCTAAGCGGGCGCACCGCAACGATATTTCCCGGCGTCCTGCCAAGCATCATCCGGGCTTCTTCACCGATCGCTTTTATCACATTCGTATCCCTGTCAAAGGCGACCACAGAGGGTTCCTTTAAGACAACGCCTTTGCCGCGCACATACACGAGCACACTGGCAGTACCCAGATCGATCCCGATATCTACCGACATATTCAGTTCTCCCTTCTAAATCTTCATACTCTTTCCCGTTAAACGCTTCCGGCTCTGCGCTTCCAGCCGCGCCGGAATCCTGTATCTTCTCCCCTGCGGGCCTCATCTTCCCTCGTAACACAGACAAAACAGTTCCCCCGTCCTGTCTGTCTGCATAAACAGTATAATCGACTTTGCAAAAAATGGAAAGTCTTTTTTATTTCTTCAGCATTGTGTCTATATATTTCCCTGTGTAGGACTTTTCATTCTGCGCCACTTCCTCCGGCGTGCCGCAGGCAACCACGGTTCCGCCTTTGTCTCCTCCCTCGGGTCCGATATCAATGATATAGTCCGCCGTCTTGATTACATCCAGATTATGCTCGATCACAATGACAGTATTCCCATCACCAGAGAGCCTTCTCAAAATCTCTGTCAGCTTATGCACGTCCGCGAAATGCAATCCTGTTGTCGGCTCGTCCAGAATGTACACAGTCTTTCCTGTGCTCCGCTTACTCAGCTCACTTGCCAGTTTAATCCTCTGCGCCTCGCCTCCCGAGAGTTCCGTGGAAGGCTGTCCTAGCCGGATATAGGAAAGCCCTACGTCGTTAAGCGTCTCCATCTTCCTGCGGATGCTCGGCACATGGGCGAAAAACTCCAGCGCTTCCTCCACTGTCATATTCAGGACGTCATAGATGGTTTTCCCCTTGTATTTCACCTCCAGAGTCTCACGGTTGTACCGTTTACCCCCACAGACTTCACACGGCACATACACATCCGGGAGGAAATGCATTTCAATCTTTAAGATTCCATCCCCGGCACACGCCTCACAGCGCCCGCCTTTGACATTAAAACTGAACCTTCCCTTCTTGTAGCCTCTTGCTTTCGCATCCGGCGTTGCCGCAAACAGGTCGCGGATCAGGTCGAATACTCCCGTGTACGTGGCTGGATTAGAACGCGGCGTGCGCCCGATGGGGGATTGGTCGATGGCGATCACCTTATCCACCTGATCAAGCCCCTGAATCTTTTTATGCTTCCCGGGGATTGTCCTCGCATGGTTTAGGTTATGCGCCAGTTTCTTGTACAAAATCTCATTGACAAGAGAACTCTTCCCCGATCCCGACACACCGGTCACACAGGTCATCACTCCCAGTGGGAAATCCACATTGACATTTTTCAAGTTATTCTCCTGCGCCCCAATCACTTTCAGCCAGCCGGTGGGCCGTTTTCTCTCCTCTGGCACCGGGATCTTAATCTTTCCTGATAAGTATGCCCCTGTGATGGAATTTTTATTTTTCATAATCTCACGGGCATTTCCTACGGCTACCACTTCTCCGCCATGTTCTCCTGCCCCCGGACCAATGTCCACAATGTAATCCGCCTCCAGCATGGTATCCTCGTCATGCTCCACCACGATCAGCGTATTCCCCAGATCACGGAGATGCTTCAGTGTTGCCAGAAGTTTATCATTATCCCTCTGATGAAGCCCGATGCTAGGTTCATCGAGAATATATGCCACGCCGACCAGTCCTGAACCGATCTGAGTCGCAAGCCGGATCCTCTGCGCTTCGCCGCCAGAGAGCGTTCCTGTAGCCCGAGCCAGCGTCAGATAATCCAGTCCCACATCCATCAGGAACTTGATCCTTGCCTTGATCTCTTTCAATATCTGTCCGCCGATCAGCATCTGTGTCTCTGTCAGTGTCAGCTTTTCTAAAATTTTCTGCAGTTTCTCTATGGAAAATGCAGTGACTTCCGCGATGTTCTTATCCCCTACCGTCACGGCAAGCGCACCTGGCTTCAGCCTCTGTCCTCTGCAGGCAGAGCAAGGAGTAATATTCATAAATGTTTCATACTCCGCTTTCATTGTCTCAGAGCCAGTCTCACGGTATCTCCGCTCCACATTTTTAATCAAGCCTTCAAAAGCCACATCGTATACGCCTTCACCCCGCTGTCCCTTGTAAAACACCTTAACCGTTTTTCCGTTTGTTCCATGTATTAGTACATCGTGGATCTTCTTCGGGTATTTTCCAAACGGTGTGTCTAGATCAAAGCCGTATTCATTACAGAGTCCGTCGAGAATTGCTCTTGTAAAGCTTGATTTATCCGTGCAGGACTGCCATCCGAGCACTGCGATCGCACCCTCATTGATAGAGAGAGACGGGTCCGGTATCATCAACTCCTCAGCAAATTCCATCTTATAGCCAAGCCCGAAACATTCCGGGCAGGCTCCGAAGGGATTGTTAAAGGAAAAGCTCCGTGGCTCGATCTCCTCAATGCTGATCCCGCAGTCCGGGCAGGAAAAACTCTGGCTGAAATTCAGCGGTTTCCCGCCGATCACATCCACCACAAGCAAGCCTTCCGCAAGATGAAGCACACTCTCCACAGAATCAGTCAGCCTTTTCTCAATGCCCGGTTTCACCACAAGACGGTCCACAATGATCTCTATATTATGTTTGATATTTTTATCCAACGTAATTTTCTCAGACAGCTCATACATATTGCCGTCCACTCTCACGCGCACATAGCCGCTGCGCTTCGCACGCTCGAACAGTTTAGCATGAGTGCCCTTACGCCCTCTTACCACCGGGGCGAGAAGCTGGATCCTTGTCCCTTCCGGGAGCGCCATGATCTGGTCCACCATCTGGTCCACCGTCTGCTTCACGATCTCACGCCCACATTTCGGGCAGTGCGGGATGCCTACCCTTGCGTAGAGAAGACGGAAATAATCGTAGATCTCCGTCACTGTGCCCACCGTAGAGCGCGGATTGTGGTTCGTGGATTTCTGATCAATGGAGATCGCGGGGGATAGGCCTTCGATGCTCTCCACATCCGGTTTCTCCATCTGGCCCAAAAACTGCCTTGCGTAGGAAGACAGGGATTCCATATACCGTCTCTGCCCCTCCGCGTAAATCGTATCAAATGCCAGTGAGGACTTTCCCGAACCGCTTAAGCCCGTCAGGACGACCAGCTCATTGCGTGGAATGTCCACGTCGATATTCTTCAGGTTATTTTCATTCGCACCCCGGATCTTAATGTATCTCCGGGCATCCATCTTTGTTCCCATGTATATTTTTTGATTCCTTCCTAATTCACTTGTGTATTTGAGACTGTCTGTATGACGGCTGTCGCCTTATTCCATGTCGTGGAGCATCTTTTTCAGTTCCATCAGTTTGTCACGCAGCTCTGCAGCCGCTTCGAAGTTCAGTTCTGCCGCCGCCTTCTTCATCTGCTTCGTCAGATCGCCGATCAGCTTCTCCAACTCTCTCGCGCTCATGGACTCAGGATCTTTCTCCATGCGCATCTCCTCTGCTGCCACTTTCTTAGAAATGCTGATCAGATCTCGGACGGACTTCTGGATGGTCTGTGGCGTAATGCCATGTTCCTCGTTATATTTCATCTGGATCTCGCGGCGGCGCTTCGTCTCGTCAATCGCCATCTGCATGGATTCCGTAATGGTATCCGCGTACATGATGACATGCCCTTCCGAATTTCGGGCAGCACGCCCGATGGTCTGGATCAGAGACGTCTCGGAACGTAAGAAGCCTTCCTTGTCCGCATCCAGAATCGCCACCAGAGTAATCTCAGGGATATCAAGCCCTTCACGGAGCAGGTTGATTCCCACAAGCACATCGAACACATCGAGACGCATATCACGAATGATTTCCGTCCTTTCCAGTGTATCCACATCCGAGTGGAGATATTTCACACGGATGCCCACCTCGCGCATATAATCCGTCAAGTCTTCCGCCATCCTCTTCGTCAGAGTCGTCACGAGCACCTTGTTCTTTTTCGCCACTTCCTTGTTGATCTCCCCGATCAGATCGTCGATCTGCCCTTCCACCGGGCGGACATCCACCTCTGGATCAAGAAGCCCCGTCGGGCGGATCACCTGTTCCGCGCGGAGAAGTTCGTGTTCCTCCTCATAAGGCCCCGGCGTCGCGGACACGAACATGACCTGATTTATCTTACTCTCAAACTCTTCAAAATTCAAGGGTCGGTTATCCTTTGCCGACGGAAGGCGGAATCCATAGTCCACAAGCGTCGTCTTTCTGGACTGGTCGCCGTGGTACATCCCGCCAATCTGGGGAATTGTCTTATGAGACTCGTCGATCATCATGATGAAATCGTCGGGGAAATAATCGATCAGCGTGTAAGGCGGCTGCCCCGGCGCAAGCCCTGCCAGATGGCGGGAATAGTTTTCAATCCCGGAACAGAATCCTGTTTCTTTCAGCATCTCAATGTCAAAGTTCGTCCGCTCGGCGATACGCTGCGCCTCCAACAGCTTGTCCTGCCGCTTAAACTCTTTCACTCTTTCTTCCAGTTCTTCTTCAATATCATTTACCGCTCTTTTGATATTTTCCTTGTCCACAACGTAGTGGGACGCAGGAAAGATCGCCACATGCTTTAACTCATCCTTAATCTCACCCGTCAAAATGTCGATCTCTGTGATCCGGTCCACTTCGTCACCGAAAAACTCAACGCGCACAGCCGTCTCGCTTTCATATGCGGGAATGATCTCCAGCACATCCCCCCGCACGCGGAAGGTTCCGCGGTGGAAGTCCATGTCATTGCGGTCATACTGAATCTCGATCAACTTCGCCATCACCTCGTCCCTGTCCTTGATCATGCCCGGGCGCAAGGAAATCACCATGTTCTGGTAATCCACTGGGTTACCCAGCCCATAGATACAGGACACACTGGCGACGATGATCACATCCCGCCGCTCGGTTAATGCCATGGTGGCGGAAAGACGAAGTTTGTCGATCTCGTCATTGATGGAAGAATCCTTGGCGATGTAGGTGTCCGAAGAGGGGACGTAAGCTTCAGGCTGGTAGTAATCATAGTAGGAGACGAAATACTCCACGGCATTGTTCGGGAAAAATTCCTTGAACTCACCATAGAGCTGCGCCGCCAATGTTTTATTGTGAGCAATAATAAGCGTCGGTTTATTCAGTTGCTGAATGACGTTAGCCATTGTAAAAGTTTTACCAGATCCAGTTACTCCCAGTAATGTCTGGCATTGATTACCTTCTTTAAAGCCTTTGACCAGCTGCTCAATAGCTTGGGGCTGGTCTCCAGTCGGTTTATATTCTGATACTAATTCAAAATGATCCATAGAAAAATCTCCTTTATGAATCTATTATTTTCACTCTCTCCTGCTATTATAGCAGAATATAAAAGCAAAGTACAGAACAAACATTCGATTTCATCCTATGTATTTTTGCATTATCACATTAAGCTCTTAATCACATGAAAACAGACGGTCAATCTCCGCCTGTTCTACAAAATTGCTATGTTTTATTCTAGTTCTCCACCCCGTATCTCAATGTCTTATACACAGTTGTTCCAATTTCCAGAAACGTGGCAAAAATCACAATCGCAAGAAATATATTGGAAATCGTCTGTCCGTTCCAGTGCGCGGCAATCCATTCTGCCACTCCTCTCTCCCGGTCGAGATGAATCATGAGATCCGTGGCAAAATCTGGATTCAGTATAGGAAATATTTTCAACAGAACTACCGCTAGAACAATCTGAACAGCTCCGCACACAATATTACTAATCATAACAGCACGGCAGTAATATCCCACCACAAGCCGGAATATTTCATCAGCAAGACCGATTACAAGCCCGAAAATAAAGAGCGGAAGTATCATATGCCACTGTTCCACATTGAATACTGGAATCACTGTCAATTCTCCTGCCTCGTAAAAGATAGCACTGAAAAGCCTTGGCGCAAAAATCAAAAGCATGATAAAAAGTACGATAAAAACAATCCCAATAATACTATCTCCCCTGCTAATAAGCGCCTTTTTGTGTGGAATGGGCGCAAGCTGTTTTGGAGTCCAGCTTATTCCTTTCGCAAAATGATCTTCTGCCAGATCATCCACTGACCATTCCTTTTTCTTTTTTCTCTCAAACCGTATCTTATTTCGCTCCATCAATGCAAACAAGAGCGTCACTCCGCCAAACACACCAATACAAGAAACTGCCAGATTTCCAATTCCCGCTATAATGCCGGCAAACACTCCCGCCACAGCCATATTGATGCCAAGTGCACCTGCAACATCCAAAAAACCGGGCGTAATCGTTCCTGTCACCCCCTGCACTACTGATACAATAAAAACAGCTGTGCCGGCACAGATCAAAACAACTTTTAAAAACCACAGATAATCGTCATAATATTCCGGCCCAATAAGATGACGGCTTTTGTCCTGATATTTCTCTGCAAATTCTGCCGGATCACCCAGCTGCGTCAGCACTTCTTCCATTGCATCTCCTGATTCCGCCATATCTCCGATCAATTCCCGAAGTTCCAGCGCCACCTCTGCGCGCTGGTCTTTCGGCAGGCGCTTAACTACCTGATAAATATACCGCTCCATCAATTCTCTATCTCGATCACTCATACCTATCCCTCCTTCAACAGCTGCTCCATGCTGCAAGCCATATTCTCCCACTGATGTTTTAGTTCCTTATAAATTTCATCTCCGTATGCTGTTCTCTCATAATATTTACGGGGCTTGGAACCGCCTGTCTCCCATGTGCTTTTTAAAAGCCCCTGCTTCTCCAACCGCCTTAAAAGGGGATAAAGCGTATTAGGATCGATAGCCACCCCCTTATCTTCCATGCTCTGGACAAGGGCATATCCATATTTTGCCTTACCCATCTGACTCAAAACGCTTAGCACAAGCACACCCCTGCGCAATTCCATAACCAGACTTCCCAGCAGATCCCTCTCTTCGCCCATAGCTTTCACCTCCTGACCGCATTATACTGTATATTACACAGTATTGTAAATATAATAATATTTTCAAATTTCACTAAATAGCAAAACAGCCCCCTTCCGATAAGAATTATCATATCGATGCTTCTTCCCGGAAGGGAGCTGTCTAAGTTTTTTATTCCCTTTATTTTCCCCTGAAAATCCCATGTTTCCTGTCCTTGTCTGGGAATTCAAAAGCCCAAGTCAACGGGACTTGGCACTCCATATCAATTCTGCACTCTCCAGCACAAGGGATGGATTATCACACTTTATTCCAAATTATTTCATTACGATATTTATACCTACTCGAAACTGTTTCATATTTCGTTGTTTTCGCTATCTATCTTCAAATTTACTCCATTTTTACTCCAATTTTAAACCAAGATTTTCAATTCAGCTACTTCGTCTTTTTTCTTTTCTTCTGAAACGTGTGTATATAAATCTGTCGTCATTGCCAACGTGGAATGACCTAAAAGTTTCTGTACCACCTGTTGGTCTACTCCATTTTCATAGCACCTTGTAGCATATGTATGACGCAGAGTATGACAGGTAAACGGTTCAAATATCTTTGGTTCTCTCTTTTCTTCCTTTGCCAGTTCAATCTCTATCACATTGATTTTCGCTACATAGTCTTTGATTGCACTGTTAACGTTGTAATAATAGACAGGTGAACCATCTGAACAAGTAAACACTAAGTTTTGAAATTCTTTATGTTGTTTCCATATTGAACGTTTCCACATTTTCTGTTCTGTCTGTTTTATCTTCTGATTTTGCAATATCTCATACACTTCATCTGTCATAGGAATGACACGATTACTTGATATGGTTTTTGCAGTCGTATAGAAAAACTTTGAACCCTCAACGGGACTGGAATCCTTTGAGTAATGGATTGTCTTGTTGATTGTAATTTCTCTTTTTTCAAAGTCACAATCTTCCCATTTCAGTCCAAGCACTTCCCCAATCCGACACCCTGTTGTCACAGCAAATTTCAAAACATTGATGTGTATATAAGAAGAAGCAAATGTAAAGAATTTCTCCTGTTCCTCTCTTGTCAATACACGTCTTTCTTTTTTCACTTCCTTTGGCATTTCCACACCGATACAAGGATTTTTTCTAACATATTCGCTCAATATCGCTTTATCAAACATATCACTCAACATAAATCTGATATTCGATACCGTTCCTTGTGAAAGTCCGCTATCAAATAACTCCTTCAGAAATTTTTGAATGTGGTATGTTTTTATGTCCTGCAAATACATTTTTCCGATAGCATTTTTCACTCTTGAATTGTAGTAACTGTGGTTTTTATATATCGTAGTCATTTTAACTGTTTTCTTCTTATACAACTCTGTCCACGTTACATACCATTCATTTAAAGTGATACTTTCGCCATTGCCATTCAGACCATGTTCATCTTCATAAACCGCTTCTCGTAACTTCCGTTTTAATTCATTCAACTTGAAATCATAAAGCGTTTTCCGTTTTCCTGTTTTGCTTGTGAATCTTACAATAAAGCGTCCGTCTGCTCTCTGTGAAATTCCTTTACCAAGTTCTCTGCCTTTTAAATCTTTACCCATACCAACTTTCCTTTCTTCCAGTGAAAGAAAAATGGTAACGTAAATATTTCACTTTCCATTATATCTACACCTCAACTCCTTTTCAAGCTCTTTTGCATTGGTATTCCAACCATTCATCAAGCAATTTCTTATTTGCATACAGACGGTTACCAATGCGTACTGTAAATCTATTTTTAGGATTGTTCAGCAGTTCTCTCGCCTTTGTTTTCCCAATCCCCATATACTCACAAAATTCTTTCAGATTCAGCAACGCCTTTTCTATGTTCTCGCCCCCTTTCATCAAAATATCGTGCCTTTATATAATCGTCATACAGCTTTCTTTGCGTGATGTTCATTTCTCCGTTTTCTATCAAATTCCCTATATAGTCTTTCTTTTCAATCTTTCTCAATTCTGCAAACAGTTTTAACGACGGGGCAACGCTTCTTTCCAGCCAGTCCCATACCCTTTGCAGGCTTTTCTCCTGTGGCTGCATGGTAAGTTTAACCCTGCCTATATCTTTCATCAGTTCCGACCATGCCCCATAGGTGGGATAAAGCCTTTTCCGAGTAGTTGTGCTGTCCGCTGGATATTCTAAAAACCGTATCTTGCTGTTTAACACTTCCATCGCCAGACCTGCCACGTCTTGATATTTCAACAATTCCTGTACTACACTGACTGCTGTTTCCTGCCTGAATCTCAGTTCATATCTGTTCCAGTTTTCCTCTAATTCTTTTCCGTACTTCCGATTCTGTTCATATCCCTTTTCATAAAATACAAATCTCAAATTACTTGCTGAACTGCCGATATAAAGGCTTCCGCCTTTGCTTTGATATACTTCTTCTTTCAGTTCCCCCGAATCATGGAAATCCACTTCCCTCATTTTGCTTGACAGAAGCCCCTCTTTCGTCCTCTGTATCAACTCCGGGATTTTCAGATAAGGCTT
>DXAK01000001.1 GCA_019117065.1 Candidatus Mediterraneibacter pullicola
TGTTCCAAGTCGCCGCCAAGAACCAGCTGTGCATACTCCAGAGGTTTATTATAGATTAACCAGTCCAATTCTGAACATTGAAACATATTGTCAGCAACCTCGTTCTCCCAAGCAATCGTATCGATAAAAATCATGCTGCCATCAGCAAATTTCAGTTCTACGCAGACAGTATCCATATTGAACTCACAGGAAATCAAATGCGTCATATCCCCTCTTAAATCATACTGAAATACTTCAACGCCTCCATAATCGCTGCTTCCTTTTCTGACGGACACTGTGGTACTTTCGCATCTGCTTTTTTCGACAGATTATAATTCTTCCCCACATCCAGCCCGCACTTCCGTTTGACCTGGGAGATATATAGGCTGGACACTTTCAAACCATACTTTTCCAGCACATACCCCTTGATTTCCTCATAGGTAGCCTTGCTCTCCGCCGCCGTCAGATCCAGCTCATCCAGATTCAACTCCACTTCGATATGCTGCTTGGTGTTTAGTTTGGACAAAAGTACTACCGTCTCGACGGTTGTTTCAGTTTCCAAGGGAAGTTCTTTCACTTCCTCGCCATCAACAGGCACAGGGAAATTGAATACGATCTTCTTTATCCAGCTTCCGTCTTTCCTTTTCTCCGGGAACATTTCAATTCGCTCGATAAAGGCTTTCATAAACTCTTTCTGTTCCGCTTCCGTTGCGGAATGGTAGACTTCATCAAATGCCAGTAAGAGCCGATAGATATTGTCGCCGGAGATTTTCTCCTGCTGAATGCTGCGGATTTGGCTTTGCAATTCGCCAATCTGAACTTCGATATCCTCTATGGTATCATACTGCTCATCATAGCGGCGCTGCAAGTCCAAAATCTTTCTGTCATAGTGGGCATCGTTGATGTCCAAAGTGTCCATCTGACGCTCCAAGCGGCTTTTCGTTCCAAAGGCTTGCTTTAACTGACCTTGCAGAACGGCAATCTGCTTTTCCATATCCTCTGTATCAACTGCCGAGCCGATTTTCGCCTGAATCGCTTCTACAAACCGAGGATTGTTGACCATAGCGGATATAATCTTTGCCACAAACTTATTGATTTCCGTCTGCTCGATATTCAGTCGGAAGCTGCACTCATGCCCAGTTGGTGTTACTGTGTTTTTGCAGTAGTAATAATATCTCGTTTTCTTGTCCTTGCTGTGAGCCTTGGCAATATTGCCGTACATACTCTTTCCGCAGCATGGGCATTTCAAGATACCGGACAGAATATGTGCATGATCTGGATTATTGACCTTTTCCCGCTTAAAGGAATTGATCTTGCGCTTTTCCTGTGCCAAATACCAATCTTCTTCCGAAACGATTGCTTCATGTTTTCCCTCATAGATAGGGAACTCCGCTTGCTCAACCACGTGCATCTCGTTTCTTGTACCTTGCTTCTTTTCCGTCCTGCGTCTGCCATAGGCTATCTTACCCATGTAAACAGGATTGTCCAGTACATCCTGCACGAAGTTCCTTGAAAATCCGGGAATGGTATTATTCTGCCGCAGCTTCTTGATAAAGCCGTTGCGGTTCAGATATTTTGCAACTCCGGCAACGCCCTCATTGGTGTGAATGTAGCGGTCATAAATGACACGGATTACTTCCACTTCATCCTCCGCAATGACAAGATCACCGTTTTCCAGTTTATAGCCGTAAGGAGCGAAACCACCGTTCCACTTACCCTCACGAGCCTTTTGCTCACGCCCTGCCATTGTCTGGGTGCGGATATTCTCTCGCTCGATTTCTGCCACCGCAGACAGCACGGAGATCATCAGCTTTCCGGCATCCTTGGAGCTGTCAATGCCATCCTCCACGCAGATCAGGTTGACACCAAAATCCTGCATGAGCTGCAAAGAGTTCAGAACATCCGCTGCATTTCTACCAAATCGGGACAGCTTAAAGACCAGCACATAGGAAACGCCGTCTTTGCAGTCCTGGATGTCATTCAGCATCCGTTGGAAGTCCTGCCGCCCTTGGATGTTCTTTCCAGAAAATCCCTCGTCAGAATACTCCCCGGCAATAACCATATCTTCGTATGCCGCATACTTTCTCAGCTTGTCACGCTGGGCATCCAAGCTGTATCCGTCAACCTGCATAGAGGTGGACACTCTTGTATAAAGATAGCATTTAAGTTGTTTCTTTTTCAGAATCGCCACCTCCTTCGTTCATTTCTTTTACCATAAGTCCCTCGTTGCGGATATAATATTCCAAAAGCCACAGCACATAATCCGGTGCATGGCGGTTATCCAATTCCCACTCGGTCATAGTCCGGTAAGGGATATGGACGAGCTTGCAAAAATCTTTCCGTTTCAGTCCTGTACTTTCCCGCAACTTGATAATTCTGTTCTTACAATCCATCTGTCTTTTCTCCATAAAAAACAAAAATACACGTTGCGTAATCATTATAGCATAGCTACGCCGAATACGCAACGTGTAAATTGTGAATTTTTACGCAGCCTTATTCGTCAAAGGCTGCGCTTGATTTCTTTCCTCGGAATGCTCCACTTTCTGTTGGGCATCCTGTTCCAATTTGTCCAAAACCTGATGTCCATATTTCTGGAGCATCTGGCTCATAACATCCACACAGCGGACAAATGCCGCATTATATTTTGCATCCTCATAATATTTCTTCAATAGGCAGTTACCTCCATCAAATTTCCATGTCCTGTCCACGCTTACGGGCAGGTGCTTTGTGTTCCTGAGTTTCCTTTCCTCTGGCGAGGATGGCATTAAGAAAAGCCCGAACCCTCTCAGATGCGATTTCCAGTGCATCCAGAAAGGGTTGGGCTTTCTGTTTAAGTTCCATATATTTTTCGTTTACAGCTTCATACCGCTGTTTCCAGATCGATGCGGACTTTTCAGCAGAAGCCAGTTTCTCTTTCAAACGCTTGTTGTCAGCATTGGTAATAATGCCGTTGACCGCATAGCGTTTGAGCGTATCGCACTGATCCGGTGTGAGCGAGACATTTCCGGTAATGGAGCTTTTCTTGCCCATTGCTTCGATGTCCTGCACTGTCAGCGCAATGGTCTTTGCTGTCTTGGTTTCCTTTTGCAGAGCTTCCAGTTTCTTTTTCTGCTTTTCCGTGGCAGCTTTGGCGTCCTCCAAACTCTGCTCGGCCTGTGCCACCTGTCCGGTCACAGCTTCCAAACGCTGCTGTTCTGCCTGCACCTTAAACTGCGTCACCGTCAGATGCTCCTCGGTGCTGCCACGCTCTCCACGCTCCACATCGGTATATCCGGCAGCTCGCATGAACTGAAAAAAGTCATCCTGCAACACACTGTAGGACGACTTCAAAATCTTTTTCCCTTTTGCGTTCAACATGGGATTTCCGTTTTCGTCAAGCACCGGCTTGGACTCCCATTTCTTACTGCGGCTGACCTGTGTGATGACCTCCTTGACGGTTCCCCGGAGGGATTCATCCTTGCACCGCTTCGACCACAGGATTTGCTTTTCCACCACCGGGATATAAACCACATGAAGGTGGTAGTGGTACACATCCTCGCCCAGAGCTTCGGACATTGCCCGGTTGCGTTCATCGGCGTGCATCACAGCGGAGAGGATATACTGCTCACCGCCCACGATCTTCACGGCAGCTTTATAAGCATCGGCATAAAACTGTTTTGCAAATTCATAGCCGCCGTGGTTGTAGAAGTAAGCGGAGTTCACATCGAATACCAGCTCGCCATATTTAACGGCATCCTCTTTCAGACCTCTGGTGGAGATCACGCCGTCCTGTTCCATCTGCTCAAACATTTTTACATAATCGTCCGTGGGTGCCTTGAAATGGACGTTCAGCGGAGTACGTTCCGGCACGATGTCCACATTGGAATAACGGCCTTTTTCACGCTCATTGTGTTCCTGTATTTTTGCCACATCGTCCGGGGTTTCCAAGTCCTGATTTCTGGCTAAGGTACGGTCAATTCCATCATTTCTTGCCATAGATTTTTTGTCCTTTCTTTGGGATTTGCAGACAGCGGGGAGCTGCGGAGAGGCACTTTTTCAAAGTGTAATAACCCACTATTACACTTTCATCCATACTGGCTGCAAAGTGCCGTGGGCTCTCCGAGGGCTCTCCCGAGGGGGAATGCGGTCACTGCGGTGACCTCTGCTGACCAAAGTGAAAATGTCTGCAACTTTTTCCATGGTCAGCACCTCTGTACGATACTGCTCTGCGGAGCATTCTCTTGCAGAGGTTGGCAGTGAAAACCGTATCTTTCACTGCCTGTCCACGGTACTTTTGCAAAATTCCGTGGACATAGAAACAGCCCAAGCAAAAGAAATGTGCTGTTTCTATAACGAGCGTTTCACGCTCTTTTGCTGCGTACATACGTACCAGCAACGGGGGTTACGATTCGTCCCGCCATTCCTTCGGAATGTCCTCCGGTACGTACGTACACGGCGAAACATCGTAAAACCCATTTATATGAGGTCGTGCAATCGCTTCCACTCCTATGAATCCCCACACCCGCCGTCCGGCAGAGTTGGTGATGTTGTTGCAATGCTCCAGATTGAATTTCTTGGCATTAGCAACCATGGCATCGCTGAAGCTGCGGGCTTTCAGCGGTGCAAGGGAGTTTTCCTCGCACCACATCCGGTAGATTTCATAGAAATCCTTGGAGCTGATGGACGCATCCACTTTGCGCCGGATGTATCCCTCCGACTCCATGAAATCGAAAATATTGTTATTGTCACGCTTAACCGCTTCCCGGTTTTCACGGATGCGGTCACTCTCCGAAAACTTAAAGTTGTTGGCAACGAGCCGCTGCAATCCTTCAAATGCCCAGAGGAAGATGCCCTCAGCTTCGGCTTTCATCTTCTCTGCAAGGTCGGGATCGTCAACTCTGCCCATAGGCGTTTCCTTGGTAGTGAGCACAAGCTGTCTGCGATAAAAACCGTCGCTGCGGTCATACAGGGCTTGCAGATCGCCGTTACTGAATGCCATCAACCGGGCGAACATCCAGCCCTGGTAACTCTGTTTTCCCTTGCGTTCCAAATCCATCTTCCCTTGTGCGGTGACAATGGATTTGACATAGTTGGTCTGGCGCAGAGCTTCCATCCGCATATCATCATCCACGCACAGAAGGATGTTTTCCAGATCGGCACGGGCGAAACGGTTTTCAGAAATCTTACCGATGCTGCCGTCTTTCATGTTCGTGCCGAAGATGGTGGACAGCACAGCGCCGATTTGAGATTTTCCCTCGCCGCCGTTGCCCTTAATCACCATCATGCGCTGCCCTTTGTTGGAGGGAATCAGGCAGTAGCCGATGAACTCCTGCAAGGTGGGAATGTCCTCTGCGTGGAGCAGTCCGTCCAGAAAATTCAGCCAGATCATTGGCGCAGGAGCATCGGGGTTGTAGGCAACCGGCAGACGGCTTCTCACGATAGCCGGTCTGCCCACGGTGAATGTGCCGTTCAACAGCAGCGTACCGTTGGCAACATGGATGCGATCCTGTTCCGGAGGAAAGTCAGGCACATGGGCTTCCAGTTTCAGCACTTCCAGAATATTGGTGATCTTCCGGGGGATGTTGTTTACGGCACAGAATTTCAACTTGTCGTAAATCTCTCCACGCAAAGGGAGATCGTCTGTTACCCGCCCATCGGGCGTGAAAAAAGCTCCGTTTGCGAAGATGATTCTGCGCTCCTGCAGAAATTCTTCACAAAACAGAGCTTCGTTGATGTTCTGCCCATCAAACCACATGGGCAAGTTCATATCAGGCGTTTTCCGGTTCTTCGCCATGGTGCGCCACCTCCTCTTTCTTTCGTGCAGTGTACTCCTGCAAAAAAGCGATCTTGCCGTTTTTCATCAGCTCGTCCACCAGAGAGACCCGTTCTTCCAGATCGCCCACGGTCAGCACATCCGCCATATATTCGATATGGCAGTGCATCTGGCAGGCTTCCATAAAACGGTCATCATAAGGATCGTCCGGTGTCTTGGGTGCGTATCGCATCTTCCAATCTTCCAGAAGATGCAAATAGTCCGTCAGCACACGGAAGCACAGCATTTCATCCTCTCGGAACTGACGGATATAGGGGTGTTTCGGCTTGGGCATAACAACGGCAGTAGGCGGTTTCGGGTCAAGCCCAAAGTCCGCAGCCAGCCTTTGTGCCGCTTCATAGCTGCTCAGATCGAACAATTTCGCCACGAGGTCGATCACATCCCCTTTGGCTCCGCAGCCGAAGCAGAAGAAATACTCCTGATTCAGCTTTAAGCTCGGATGCCTGTCGTTGTGGAACGGACAGCATGCCATACCGTTGCGGTTAACTTTCAGCCCGTAGTGTTCGGCGGCTTGCTTTACGCTGATTGCCGCCTTGATGGTTTCATAGATTGTCATAGAAAAACCTCCGTTCATAATAGTCTGGAAAGCACGAAGCACCCGCCGTGATTGGCAGGTGCTTCGCTCTTTCTACTATGGTTATGACAGATTTTGAAAAAAACAGGCTAAAAGCAGGACAACCCTATTTCAAAAAACAGGACAACTTATCTTACAATATAGATTTCGCCCTATTCTATTGACAAATAATAGGTGATGTGTTACCTTATTAAAGGTAATATATTACCTATGGAGGATAGAATGAATATTAAAGAAGTAATCAACAGTGGCAAAGTTGACTTTACAGGGATTGAACAATCCTATTTTTTGCTTGGTTTACTGAGTGCCTTTGATAATAGATTTCAAGCAGTCGCAGATGGTACGATGCAAGAGATCAGCTGGAAGCAGTTTTTTGCAATTATCTGTATCAATATGTGTAAAGAGAAGCCAACTATCAAGGAGCTTGCGGAGATCATGGGAAGCTCTCACCAGAATACAAAACAGATTTTATTGAAGCTTAAAAAGAAAGGATTTGTTGATATTACTGCGGACGAAAGCGATAAGAGAAAGCAGCGTATTGAGCTTACCGATTATTGCAGAGCGTTTTGTGCAAAAAATGATGAAATGACCATGAAAATCATGAAGAAAATGTTTGATGATGTGTCAGAGGAACAGCTGCAAACAACCATACAGACCATTATACAAATCGGAGATAACTTACAGGAGATTCAGGGACATGAGTAAAGGTATTATTTTATTTCAATCGAAATATGGCGCAACAAAAAAGTATGCGGACTGGTTAGCCGAAATGACCGGGTATGATTGTGCTGAAACAAAAAACGCAAATGCTGTGGATCTGAAACCCTATGATGTGATCCTGCTGGGTGGCGGTGTTTACGCTTCCGGCATTGCAGGATTCCAATTTATTAAGAAGAATATAGGTCAGTTAGCAGATAAAAAGATCGCTGTGTTTGCAGTCGGTGCTTCTCCATACGATGAGAAGGCAATCTTGCAAATGAGAGACCTGCATTTCAAAAACGAACTTCGTAGTATACCGCTATTCTATTGCAGAGGGGCTTGGGATGAAGAAACAATGAAATTTACGGACAGAGCGCTTTGTAAGATGCTCCAGAAAGCAGTTGCAAAACAAAATCCGGATGAATATGAGCCCTGGCAAAAAGCATTGATGTGTACAGTGGGGCAAAAATGTGATTGGACGGATCAATCCTATTTAGAACCGTTGCTGAAGCAAATTGGAAAATGGAGATAGAAAGATTTATATGAAGAAGTATGTGATTGTGTTTTTGATATGGGTTATGATTATACCTATCGCAATATTAAATGGTGGATTCCGTGAATATGTGCTTATGGTGCATCTTGAGATACTGGCACTCCCATTAAGCGGGATTATTTTGAGCGTTTGCATCTTTCTTGTTGCATATCTGTTTGTGCCTAAAATCAAAGGGTGTGTAAAACGAGATTACATTTTATTTGGCGTGATGTGGTTTGTTTTGACGAACTTATTTGACTTGTCATCCTACATCAAATCTGGTGAAGGATTTGCAGGCTTGCTTCAATCTTACAACATTCTGACTGGAAATACATGGATACTTGTTGTTTTATCGGCTTTGATTTCACCAATGTTGGTTATGAAAATAAAAGGGAGGAAGTAAGGTGAATCCTTCAATTTTTTTCATGAATAACTGATAAAAACAGGTCGTTGACTGTACGCATTGCGAAAGGTTGGCGGCCTGTGTTTTTTATATGGAGGAAATGTAGATTTCTCCACATTTGCATGGTATAATTAAAAAATTCAAAAAACAGGACAGGAGGGCAAGCATGAATCAAGAACTGATGACATTGGATTTTTGGCAGGATACGGTCATATATGAGGGCAAAACATTTCCTGTCGGCACTCTTGCCTGTGATGCACTGAATGTTCCTGCGGATACCATTGCAAAGATGAATGAGCAATGCGAGAAAATCAATCTGCTGCTTGGTCTGCTGAACGCCGGGCAGGATGCTTCTGCGCTATTTCCTATGGCAAGGGAAGCTGCTCTGACAATGTTGGGGATTCTCAGTAAAACGCTGCCATTCTCCCACATGGACATACCAAAGCACCGGGAACGGATAGAAAAGGTATTTACTGCCGACAATGCGCTGAAATATGTGGAGTTTGCTATAAAAGCCGCAACCAACTCCTTGCAGTTTGAAGAAGTTCCGAAATATGCGGATGCAATCATACTCCAACGCTATACCGCTGTGTTTGGACATCTGGCATACTCCCTTGGGGAATATCAAACGGCAATGCTTGATTTTGCAGAAAAATCAGACGGTAACGAAGCAGACCGCACCGCAGAGGGCTTCGCCAGAATGTTCGGCAGCTATTTCCCGCCAGAGTTGTCTATCACAGAGGGCAATGCCTGGATGTCTACCCTGAACAATTCTGTTCAGTATGTATCGGTCATCCGTCCCGGCGAAGAAGTTGCAAAGCTGGTCAAACGAATCCACTATGTTTCCTTTGTTGGGATGTTCCGATCTGATCTCTTTGAGGGCTTGTGTGTCGGTCATGCACCGAAAAAATGCCGGATCTGCGGCAAATGGTTTTTGACCACTAACGCAAGGCACACCAAATACTGCGGTGGCTATGCGCCGGGAGATAAGCTGCACCGCACCTGTCGGCAGATCGGCAATCTGAAAGGCAGAGAACAACGGGAGCTTGCGGACGATCATCCGCTGAAACAGATTTATGAGAAGCGGCTGAATACCATAAACCGCTATGTGAAGCGTGGTACTCTGGACGCTGATCTTGCTGAGGTTATGAAAAAACTGGCAAAAGATAAGATGCTCCGGGCATTGAGCAATGTAGCCTATGCCAAGGGCGATTATGAAAAGGAAATGCAACAAGCTGCTTTGCTTGTGGAAGCGAAGATGTAAGGAGAAAGAAGCAACATGAAAATTCAAATCAGAAAATGGGAACTTGCAGATGCAAAAGATTTAGCAACTGCTCTTTCCAACAGGAAAATTTTAGATAATCTTCGGGATGGCTTACCGTATCCGTACACTGAGCAAGACGGAAAAGACTTTATTGCCGCAATGCTTGCAGCTGATGAAAACTCCACTTTTGCATTTGCTATTACTTTAGATGGAAAAGTGATTGGTAGTATTGGTGCATTTCGTCAAGAAAATATTCATAAGCATACTGCCGAACTCGGATATTACATAGCAGAGGAACATTGGGGAAAAGGCATTATGACCGAAGCTGTCAAGCAACTTTGCGATTATGTGTTCTCCCATACTGATATGATTCGGATTTATGCGGAGCCCTTTGCTTACAATATCGGTTCACAGCGTGTGCTTGAAAAAGCCGGATTTCAGTATGAAGGAACTTTACGCAACAATGCTGTTAAAAATGGAAAAATTCTTGATATGAAGATGTATTCAATTTTAAGAGATTAAAGAGACTGTACTTGCAAGGAAAGGAGGTGCGCTATGCTGAATGATTTTACATGGAATATGATCGGATACATACCAAAATACCAAGTCAATCCGCACGGTGATGGCATCATTCCCTATGTGGCAGAGCGCATCTTCCAACTGGACCCGGAGCCGCCAAAGGTGGACAGTTTGAACGAGTATATCCTGTCTGCTTTGCGGGAAAAGAATCTGCTATATTTTTCGTTCTTCCTGCACCACTACGAGCCGCAGCTCAACAAGCGCATCAAATCCTTTCTCGGCGTGGATGGCGGCGATCTGTACGGTACAGACCGTTTTATAGATATAAAACTCTCCTGCCGGGAACAAATGCTCCAAAAGCTGATGGACTATGATCCTGCCAAGGGCGCAGAGTATGCTACATACATTTTCCCATTCATACGGGATGTTATGCTCCGTTTCCGCATGGGCGAAGAAAAATGGTCGGTGTCCTCTCTGACCAATTACAAAATAGTGCGGTCAATGGCGTGGCTGTACCATAACACCAAGGATGCGGTCAGTGAATTTGCCAAGAAATACAACTGCGACCTTGCTCTTGCAGAAGAATATCTGAAAGTTGTCCGTGGCATCCGCAATCAGCAGCCATTCTATGTGACAGACGAGGACGGCGAGGAAACTGGCGAAGATGTTGCCCTTGATAATACTTGGAACTATGCCGATATTCTCTGGAACGGCATACAGGCAGAAAAGGTACAGCGGGCATTTGAAAAGCTGAACTACCGGGAACAGACCTTGCTTGAAAAGCGGCTGGCGATCTGCATGACCTGCGGGCGTGTCGGCTCATGGAAAGGCCGCCCCACCTTTGAAGAACTGGCTGTGATGTTTGAGGGCAGCACAGCCAGCGGTGCAGAGCGAGCCTACCGGAAAGCGGTGGACAAGCTGACAGAACTGCTGGTTGCCGAAGGTGCGCTCCATGCTGTCCGGCTGAAACAGAGATCCAAAACCAAGCGCAAAAAGAAAATCGCCGCCGCAATCTACGAATACCAAGCAGACTGCGACGGCGAATGGGGCGAGATTTCATTTGATTTTGAGAACGGCACAGCGGAAATCATCCGTCTTGCCGATTGGGATACGATGAAAACAAATCGCTATGCAAATAAAGCGATAGCCTATCTTCTGAACTGCGAGAATGAGAAGCTGCCAAAAGAAACTATGGTGGCATTTGAACTATAAAAAGAAAAACCGCTGCACCTTCCATCCTACACGGGGATGAAAATTGCAGTGGTTTGTTTCGTCATGCCTGTATGACAACTATTCTTTTTTCATTCTTTCTTGTTTTTATAAATCAGTGCAATGTACCCCAAAGAAACGGCTGTCAATATCACCGCAGAAATGATTTTTTCTGTTGTGGTGCCTTCCACGCCGATGACACTTAGCGAATTAACTACGCTGTGTGTGATAATACAAGGCCACAAACATTTCCCCTTATGAAACAGCATAGTAAAAAGAAAACCGATTGCCGTTGCATAGATAATTTGCAGGAATGTAGGTAATAATTCTGCACCATTAACAAGATTGATGATGTGACCCAATCCAAATGTTATACTTGATACAATAATTGCAGATTTGATTCCGTCTTTTGCCATAGCTTTGAACAGGAAACCTCTGAATATCAGCTCTTCGATAAAGCCAACGCAAAGCATACTCAATACATATAAAGCCGTTTCCATCGGCGAACAGTTTAGCTGGACACCGTTCCAAAGATTACAACTTCCGATTACGAACAACGGTATAAAATAGAAATAGTCTTTTGCCTTGCCGTCAAACGCACACAGCCCATATTTTTTGAGCAACCCGTTCTTATGAATCCATACATACAGAACCGCAACAAATAAAACAGATAATGGTGCTGTCAGTATTTTTTCTATTCCAATAGAACGAGACAGGTTGTCTGCGATACTGAAAAGCGCTACATACAAGCCAACTAAAACCAAAGAAAATGTCAACTCACTTTTTTTATACAGATGCTTCATTTTGCTCCCTCCTGCTTCATACAAATTGCTCCGTCCAAGACTAATTCCAAGTCGTTTGCAATACTTTTTTCATCGAATGAAATCGTGTTATTCGCTAACATACTGGCATAACCATGGACAAACAAAAACAGAATCCGGAAAATCTCCTTCGTTTTAATCATATCTATCTGGATGCCCTGCGAAAAAATAGTCAGTATTGGTTCAAGTGCTTCATCATCGATCAATTCCACAATGCTTTTTCCTGAAAAGCTGTTGGATTGAAACAAGAAGCGAAACAGTAAAGGCTCGTCTGCCGCAAAGCGAATATACGCCATTCCGATTCCCAACATAGGGTTATCTCCCTCGATGCGGCTGAGATATGTGGTGTGATATTCATCCGCTTTCTGATAGGTAGCCTTCTTCAAATCCTCTATCGTTTTGAAGTGGTACATGATTGGTTGGGTAGAGCAATTTAATTTTTGAGATACTGTACGAGCATTGATGTTTTCTGCACCTGTCAGCCGAGCAATTTCCAATGCGGCATTGACAATCATTTCTTTTGATATTTTAGCTTTTGGTGGCATAGCGTTCCTCTCAGTCTGTAATCGTTGTTATATTACGCTGATTATATAACAACGATTATGATTTGTCAATAGAGTTCACAGTAAAGTTACAAAAATTGCCCGCAGGATTTCTCCCACGGGCAAAGTGTTGATTAGCTATCAAGTGGTTTGTATTCGGTTACAGTTTTCAAGTAAGTTTCGGGATTACCGTTCAAAATAAGCTCGACATACCCTATCGGATCATTGTAAATCAGATAATCAAGCTCCGACCGCTGATACATATTATCGGCAATCACATTCTCCACGGCAATCGTGTCTATCGCAATCATGCTACCATTCGCAAATTTCAGCTCCACACAGGCAGTATCCATGTTGAACTCACAAGAAATCAATCTATCCATAAGAAACCTCCATTCTGCGGGATGTTAGATCATCCCAAAATATTTGAATGCTTCTCGGATTGCTTTCTCTTTTTCCGGTGGACACTGGGGCTGTCTTGAATCCTCGGATTTTGGCAGATTATAGTTTTTGCCTACCTCAATCCCACATTTCCGTTTAATCTGTGAGATATAGAGGTTGGACACCTTTAACCCGGTATGCTCCAACACATACTCCTTGATCTGTGGATAGGTTGCTCCATCTTGGAACTCCGACATATCCATATCTTCCAAAGAGAACTCAACCCGAATCCTTTTCGAGTCGACCTCACCCTTGGAAAGCAAGACAACCGTCTCCACATGCACCGTATTCGGAAACATATCCACTGCCCTTACTCTCTCCAGCGCATACCCTCTCCCGCACAGCATCTTCAGATCCCGCGCCAGCGTAGCGGGATCGCAGCTCACATACACAATCCGCTCCGGCGCCATTTCCGTGATCGTCCGAAGCAGTGTCTCATCGCATCCCTTTCTCGGCGGGTCTACAACCACTACATCCGTGCGCGCTTCATTGCAGGCGAAAGCCTCTCCTCCATCTGCATGTTCCTGATACCACTTTGGCAAGACTTCCTCCGCCTTGCCCACAAAGAACTCTGCGTTTATGATCTCGTTAAGCTTTGCATTCTCTCTTGCGTCTTTTATGGCCTGAGGCACGATCTCCACACCGTACACCTTTCCCGCCTTTTGCGCCAGAAACAAAGAGATCGTTCCGATCCCACAATACAAATCCCACACAGTTTCCCCGCCTTTTAAGTCTGCATATTCCATTGCGAGGCTGTAAAGCTTTTCTGTCTGTACCGGATTCACCTGATAAAAGGACAACGGTGAAATGCGGTACTTGATATCTCCGATATAGTCCATAATATATCCCTGCCCCCAGAGCACTTCGAAAGAATCCCCCATGATGACGTTTGTCTGCCGGGTATTCATGCTCATTGTGATACTCGTCATCCCCTTGATCTTCGTCAGTTTATCAGTGAGGCAATCCACATGAGGGATTTTCTTTCCATTTACCACAAGGCAGACCATGATCTCTTTCGTGGTGAACCCATAACGGATCAAGACATGACGAATCAGTCCTCTGCCAGTCTTTTCGTCATAAGCGGAAATTCGGTTTTCTTTCATAAAATCGAGGATAGTCTCCAAGATCTCCCGATTGACAGGCACGCCAAGAGCACAGTCTGTATTGGCGATGATATCGTGGGTGCGCCCGGCATAGAACCCTGCCACCGGATTTCCTTCTTTGTCCGTACCAAAGGGAAACTGTGCCTTGTTGCGGTAGAAAAACGGCTCGTCCATGCCGACGATAGGTTCTGTCACCCTGTTCAAAAGCTTCGGAGAGAATCCGCCGATCCGTTCCAAACTGTTCCTGACTTTCTGGTTCTTGAAAACAAGCTGTCTTTCATAGGACATTTCCTGTATCTGGCAGCCTCCGCATCTACGGGCAAAAGGGCACTTAGGCTCTACGCGGTCGGCGGAGGGCTCAATGACTTTCATGAGCCTTGCATACCCATAGTTTTTCTTTGCTTTCATGACCTTGGCTTCCACCGTATCTCCCATCACAGCATCTTTGATGAACAAGGGATAACCGTCCGACTTTCCGATCCCTTCCCCGTTCACTCCCATATCCGTGATCTTCACAACCGCCATATCATTCTTCTGCATATCTTTCTCCTCTTAGAAAATCAGGGACATAGCCCGCGTGATATCCTCCGCGTTTTACGTCCCCTGACTCCTGTGTTCTCTTAATTTTTGTATGTTTATTCCCCGGAAGTTCTCCTTAAATTTGACTCGAACAACTTATTATATCCCAGCCAGTCTGTCCCTGTCTTTCCCTTGAATATCTCCGTCAGCGTTTGCATTTTGGCATCCGCATTGTCAGCGAGATTAAGAGCCAGCGCTTCTGCCAGAGCTGGCTTCTTGGGCGAGCCGTACTCCAATTCCCCGTGATGTGCAATAACGCAGTGCTTCAACTCATTAGCAAGCTTCTCTGGGAAGTCCGGGATTGAACGCAGTGCGTCCCCGAGCATCTCCACACCGATCACAATATGCCCAATTAGCTGCCCTTCATCTGTATAGTCATTATCAGGAAATGCAGAAAGTTCCCTCGTCTTTCCAATATCGTGGCACATTGCCGCCGCAAAGAGCAGATCCCTATTCAGTATGGAATATGCCCTCGCAAAATACTCACACATATGGAGCACGCTCAGCGTGTGCTCCAGAAGGCCTCCTGCAAACCCGTGATGCACAGTTTTTGCCGCCGAATGTCCTTTGAATCTCTTAATAAACTCACTGTCATTTACAAAAAAATACTCCAAAAGCTGTTTCAAATATGGATTGCTAATCTGACGGATATAGGCGGTCAGCTCTTCATACATCCCGTCCACGCTTTTTTCCGTAGTTGGCATGTAATCCGCAGGCTCATACTCGCCTTCATCAACCTTGCGGATCTGTTTGATATTCATCTGCAGATTGCCATTGTAACTAATGATTTCGCCGTATACCTCAATGAAATCTTTTTCATCGTAATCGGCAATTCCCTGAGAATTAGGATCCCACACTTTTCCGTCTAGTATCCCTGTCTTATCTTGTAAGAGCACATTGTCATACGGTTTCCCGTTTCTTGTCTCTGCGGAACGCTTGCTCTTGCACAAGTATACATTCCTGATCGTCTCGCCTTCATGAAGCCCGTTGATATATCTCATGTCTTTCCTCTTTCTATTTTTATTCGCTGCTTCCAATCGTCACGGTAAAGTCGATATCCACATAACCTTCCACTCCCAGCCGTTTCCCCTTGAACTTAACCTCATCTCCGGTCTTGGTCTCAAGAACCGTCCTCTGGTATGATACGATACTCCCTATATCTTCTCCTGACACTGTACAAATCACATCTCCGATCTGGATGCCTGCCGCCATCGCCGGAGAATCCGGATCAATATCTACTACATAAACCCCTGACGGTATGCCCTGCTCCTCTGTAAGCTGTGATGTAACTGTCGTTCCATACACCCCTACGTATGGCACACTCTGTCCATTTGCCAGAAGTTCAATCACTGATTTCAGATCTGAAATGGCATATGCGTTTGCCATGGAATTTTCAGTCTCCGTCCAGACCGACGAAGAGATCATGCCAATGACTTCCCCGTCCATGTTAAACAGGATTCCTGTTCCTTCCTGCTCTGCCGGGATATCAGTCGCCAAAATGTCATACTCTCCATCGAAGAGCGCTTCTTTATAATCTGTTGAACTGATCACCCCGTATGCCATTCCGTCAGCATATCCGAACATATTTCCCAGAGCGATCACTACATCCCCCTGTTTTACCAGATTCGAATTTCCGAGAGTCGATACATTAACCGCAGACCATGTAGAATCTGAGATATTTCCCCTAAGCACACTGAATACCGCCAAATGGGTATTATTGTCCCGTCTTTTCAGAGAGGCGCTGTATGTCTTGCCATCCTGAAACGTAACTGTCCACTTCGACGCCATCCCGCACACTGAACTATCCGCAAGGATCAAAAGTTCCTGTCCATTGTCTGCAGTTATCACTCCGGTAACTCCGTCTGATATCCCAGTCATATCCGCGTCCCAATCCTGTTCTTCCATGACCGGTTTTACTGAGACAAGTCCTTTTTCCGCCTCCTCCGCGCGTTCCTTCATGCTCGCCATCATTTCCTCATATGTCCCGGCGTCAGCTGCAGGCGCCAAAGCTTCCTCTGCGTCTACGCCCTCCGCAGTCTCCTCAGATGGTTCTTCATCCTCAGGAATATTTACAGTCTCTAGTTCCCCTCTAAACCAGTTCTGCACCAGAGGTTTAAGCGCAAAAAAACCAAGGCAGGCAAACACTCCCAAGATCACCCCGTATATAGCAATCCTCACGAACTGTTTTCCGAGCTGTTCCCTGCTGATCGGTTTTGGTTTTATCGTCTCCCTCAAGAAGGAGTATTTCTTTTCTTCTGAGCCCTCTTCCTGACTCAGATCGTGATCTTTGTCGTTCGGCATGGACATCCTTCTCCTTCGGATTCTAGTATAACCGATTCAGACTGATTGTTCAATTCCTTTTGGAAAAGCCTTTCCTTTATCCCCGGAATAAGGTAAACTATCTTCAGAAAGTTTTATAATATAGTAAGGAAGTATCATGAACCAGAAGACATTGACAAAACTTGAATTTGATAAGATTATAGATCTTCTTGCCGAAGAGGCGGGTTCCTTTCGCGGCAAACAACTCTGTCACCGTTTAAAACCTATGACAGACCTCGGAAAGATCAATACATTTCAGGAGCAGACCGCGTCAGCATTTACAAGGATCATAAGAAAAGGGAGAATCTCCTTCGGGGACGCAGCGCCTGTAGAAGAATCCATGAAACGCCTTGAGATTGGAGGCGCCTTAAATATCTCGGAGCTTCTGCGTATCCGCCGGCTTCTTGCCAACACCGCCCGGGTAAAATCCTACGGGAGGCACGACACACAGGAAGACTCCGCAGATTGTCTGGATGTTTATTTTGATCAGCTTGAACCGCTCACGCTGCTCTCCTCCGAGATTGAAAGATGTATCATCTCAGAGGATGAAATCAGCGATGACGCCAGCAGCGCGCTAAAACATATCCGTCGGAGCATCAGCAACCTAAACGGCCGGGTGCACACCACCTTGTCCGGACTTGTGAACGGATCCTTGCGGACATATCTTCAGGATCCGATCATCACCATGAGAGGCGACCGCTACTGCATTCCCGTGAAAGCAGAGCACCGCGGACAGGTACAAGGACTGATCCATGACCAATCCTCCAGCGGCTCCACTCTGTTCATCGAGCCTATGGCTGTGGTAAAACTAAACAATGACTTAAAAGAACTCTACGCCAAAGAGCAGGAGGAAATTCAAGCAATTCTCGCCCGGCTGAGTGAAGATGCCGCCCAGTATATCGAGGAAATCCGCACAGATTACCGCGCTCTCACTGATCTGGACTTCATCTTCGCACGAGGTGCGCTGGCGCTTTCCATGCGGGGAAGCCGTCCGGTCTTCAATGAAGAGGGACGCATCCGCATCCGGGAAGGACGTCACCCCCTGCTGGATCAGAGAAGCGTCGTCCCCATCACAGTATCTCTGGGAGAAGATTTCACACTTCTGATTATCACTGGCCCGAACACCGGTGGAAAGACTGTTTCTTTAAAGACAGTCGGACTGTTTACTCTGATGGGACAGGCTGGGCTTCACATTCCTGCACAGGACCGCTCAGAGCTCGCCGTATTCCGCCATGTCTACGCGGACATTGGGGACGAACAGAGTATCGAGCAAAGTTTAAGTACGTTTTCTTCTCATATGACAAATATTGTGTCCTTCTTAAAAAAAGTAGATGAGCGTTCCCTCGTCCTCTTTGACGAATTGGGAGCAGGCACCGATCCCACAGAGGGCGCTGCCCTTGCCATCGCGATCTTGTCCTATCTGCACGCACGGGGCATCCGCACGATGGCTACCACTCATTACAGCGAACTGAAGGTATACGCGCTCTCCACTCCCGGTGTAGAAAACGCTTGCTGCGAGTTCGATGTAGAGAGCCTTCGGCCAACTTACCGGCTTCTTATCGGTATTCCTGGAAAAAGTAATGCTTTCGCTATCTCGAGCAAGCTTGGTCTGCCGGATCATATTATCGCCGATGCGAGAAAACGCCTAAGCGAACAGGATGCCTCTTTTGAAGATCTTCTGACGGATCTTGAAACAAGCAGGCGGACCATTGAAAAGGAGCGGGAAGAGATTGCCGCATACAAGCGCGAGGCAGAGAGCCTGAAACAGCAGGCAGCACAGAATCAGAAAAAACTGGATGAACAACGTGACCGCATCATTCGGGAAGCAAACGAAAAAGCAAACGCCATTCTGCGGGAAGCAAAAGAAGTAGCGGATGAGACCATCCGCAATTTCTACAAATTTGGGAAAGAAAACATCTCCGCAGCTGAGATGGAAAAGGAGAGGGAGCGCATCCGCAAAAAGATCAAAGACACCGCTTCTTCCTCTGATCTAGGCGTAAAGAAACAAAAAAAGCAGCATAAGCCCTCTGATTTCAAACTAGGGGAATCCGTTAAGGTACTGAGCATGAACCTGACCGGAACTATCAGTTCCCTGCCCGACGCCCGGGGTAATGTGACCGTACAAATGGGAATCCTGCGCTCGCAAGTCAACATCTCAGATCTTGAGATCATTGAAGAGCCGTCCCCGTACGCGCCAAAGAAATTTTCCCGGACCTCCAAAGGCCGGATCGGCATGAGCAAATCCCTTTCCGTAAGCACAGAGATCAATCTGCTTGGCAAGACTGTGGACGAGGCCGTGGCGGAACTTGACAAATATCTCGACGATGCCCTGCTCTCCCACTTAAATACCGTCCGGGTGATACACGGCAAGGGCACGGGCGCCTTAAGAAAAGGCATCCATGAATATTTAAGACGGCAGAAACATGTAAAATCCTATCATCTTGCCGAGTTCGGCGAAGGAGACGCGGGGGTGACAATCGTAGAACTAGGATAAGAATAACAGGTATATAGACGCACGGGAATTCCCCATTCACATTTACAACTTACAAGGAGGTACTGAAAATGATCGGGAAACAAAAGATCCTCATCGTCGACGACGATGAGAACATCGCAGAGCTGATCTCGCTCTATCTTACAAAAGAATGTTTTGATACGAAGATCGTATACAACGGAGAAGACGCACTGGACGCATTCGATTCATACCAGCCTAGCCTGATCCTCTTAGATCTGATGCTCCCGGGCATTGACGGTTATCAGGTCTGCAGGGAGATCCGTGCGAAAGCGTCCACTCCCATCATTATGCTCTCCGCCAAAGGAGAAGTCTTCGACAAAGTTCTTGGTCTGGAACTGGGCGCTGATGATTATATGATGAAGCCTTTTGACTCCAAGGAAATGGTCGCCCGGGTACGCGCTGTGTTACGCCGTTACCAGCCTTCCAGAGCGGATGCGCTGGAGCGAGAGAAGACAAAGTGCGTGGAGTACGACGGCATTACCATCAATCTGACCAATTATTCTGTTGTATGCGACGGGCAGAATGTAGAAATGCCCCCGAAAGAACTGGAGCTTCTCTATTGTCTTGCCTCCTCTCCAAATCAGGTTTTTACAAGAGAACAGCTTCTTGACCGAATCTGGGGTTATGAATACATCGGAGATACAAGAACAGTGGACGTGCATATCAAGCGCCTGAGAGAAAAGATAAAAGATCACCCCCACTGGAGGTTGAGCACCGTCTGGGGCATCGGATACAAATTTGAAACGAAGTAAAAATAAATCCTGCACGCAGGATTCTTGCCAAAAGGGCAAAAGATCCGCTCAAGGAGTAAAAAGCATACATGAAAAGCATACTGCATTTAAAATTTATCGTCTTATACATTATATTTGGGTTTCTTTGTTTGTTTACAACCGCGACGCTCACAACACAGCTTGTGGAGGATCGCATCGCGGAAGATACGTCGCGCACACTTTACAGAGAAGCCTCGCTGATCGCAAGCGACTATCTTCCGTCCTATTTTACGAATGATTCACCGCTCTATGCGGTTCAATCCCAACTTGCCGCCATGCGCCTGTATCTGGACGCCTCCCTCTGGTTTGTGGACAATACAGGAACTCTGATCACTTCGTCCAACATCGAGGGAACATCAGCGCCCGAGGCGATCGAAAAGTTCGATCCCGCGGAGATTGGCGGAAATCAATATATCTCGGGCACCTATCATGGATATTTTGATGAGGATGTTATCACCGTCATGGCTCCGGTAACACAAGGATTCCATACAGAAGGATATCTCCTGATCCACAGTCCAGTCTCCAATATTGTGGAGCGCTGCAATTCCATCATGATTTCAGTTTACATCACCTTAGGAGTCATTTTCCTGTTGTCCTTTATCTTCCTTCTGGGCGTTCATTTTATCGTGTACCGCCCGATCAAGCAAATATCAGAAGCCGCAAAACAATATGCTCTGGGAAACTTAGATTACGAGATCCCTGTCACCACCCACGATGAGGTCGGTTATCTCTCCGCTTCCTTAAACTACATGGCGGCACAACTGAAAGATATGGACGATTATCAAAAAAAGATTGTGGCAAATGTATCTCACGACTTCCGTTCTCCCCTCACCTCAATTAAGGGTTATGTGGAAGCCATGGCTGACGGAACGATTCCACCGGAACTGTACGGTAAATATCTAAACATTATCCTTTTTGAGACCGAAAGGCTGACCGATCTGACAGGAGATCTTCTGACACTGAATGAATTTGACACCAAAAATCTCCTTTTGAATAAAGAAGAATTTGATATTCAGGAAATGATTAAAAACACAGCCCAATCCTTCGAGGGTGCATGTACCCGAAAACACATCTCCATCGAATTACTCCTCATGCCGGGCGCTATCCTTGTATTTGCTGACAAACGTAAAATCCAGCAGGTACTCTATAACCTGCTGGACAATGCCATCAAATTCAGTGAAAATGAATCTTCCGTCACCGTGGAAGTGACTGTAAAGGGCGATAAAGCCTTCATCTCCGTAAAAGACCACGGAATCGGCATCCCCCGCAGGGAGCAGAACAAGATCTGGGAGCGTTTTTACAAGTCAGATCTCTCCCGTGGAAAAGATAAAAAAGGGACTGGTCTGGGACTTTCCATTGTAAGAGAAGTGATACAGGCCCACGACGAGCACATCAATGTCATAAGTACGGAGGGCGTAGGCACAGAGTTTATCTTCTCTCTAAGCCGCGCCAACTAAAGGTATCACTCTATAGTATTTACTTGTACAGCATCGCCTGCACAGACGGACTATCCATGTTGTCACGATCCACCCACGTATACCCAGTATCTACAACTGCCTCGTTTCCGATCTCTAAAACTGTGCGGGCGGCGGCGACGACTGTGGCATATCCCATCCCAAAGGGATTCTGTACAACAAGTCCGTCGATCACTCCGCTCTCCAGAGCCGCAATCTGGTCTTCTCCCGCATCAAATCCCATCAGAACAATATCCTCTGTCTTTTTCATGTTTTCAAGCGTATCTGCTCCAAGCATAACCGCATCTGCGTTCGTCCCAAAGCATCCCGCCAGATTCGGATGCTTTTCCAGATAATGGCTGACTACTTCCTCATCACTCATCTGATCCGCGATGGAATTGACATCCTCCAGCTTTGCCTTGGCAGTCTCTGAGATGTCTGCCTCCTGATCTGTATTACCTGCGTTTTCATCTCCGCTGGAATCCTCCAGACCCGCAGCCGCTTCCGCCCATGTGGCCAGTTCCTCTGCCGCCACACCGAGTTCTTCCGCTGCTGCCTGACGCTTCAGCTCATCTAGACGATCCATGTAAATGGTCTCCACAACCGACACATTCGGATAATTTTGGGCTATAGCATTTTGAAACGCTTCCGCCCTCTCTCTGGCATTCGCGGACACGGAATCCTGAACGATCAGCGCCACCTCGCCACTATCCTCAATAGCCGTGCAAAGTTTCTGGGCTCCCGTTCCCGCCGCCTCAGTATTGTCTGTCATACATGTGCACTGGATACCCTGATAGCTGTTACCTGAATCAAATGCCACAATAGCAATCCCGTTCTCACTGGCAAGATCGAACTGGACAGCAGATGCGTTCTCATCAATACTGGCAATAGCAATCACATCGGGATAACGCGCCATCTCCTCATCTAAAATATTAACCTGCTCATCGATATCTTCGCTGTCCGACGGAGCGTTAAACAAGACTTTTATCTTGTCATCTCCTGTGTAACCAAGTTTTTCATTGATATCGTCTGCTGCCTGTTGGACTCCTTCCTGCACCTGATTCCAATAAGGAGAATCTGACAGTTTCCCAATAACCGATATATAAGTTCCTGGCTCTAGTTCAAGATCGTCGATATTCCCATACACCGCTGGAGACAGCACGTCTAGATTCGCCTGCCATTCCGGCTCATCTGCCGTTTCCCCTGTAAATACATTTTCTTCTCTATTGCTGCACGCGCAGACACTCATAGCCGCGCAAAGCGCCAACGATATAGCCGCTATCGATTTTTTCCCCATAGTTTCCCTCCATATTTATCAAAAACCTTTTTTATCATACACCAAAGCCGGCAAAAAAATTGTGAATTTTTTATTAAACTTGAAGAATCTCCTGCCCTATGATACAATTTTCCAATATACGCGAAAGGAATGAGTGATAAATGACAACTGAACACATCTGTATTATGATAGCTATCATTATCTATCTGGGCGCGATGCTCTATGTGGGCTACCGCTGTTCAAAAAATAATCATGATACCGCAGACTTTTATCTTGGAGGAAGAAAACTCGGGCCACTTGTGACCGCCATGAGTGCGGAGGCTTCTGACATGAGCAGCTGGCTTCTTATGGGGCTCCCCGGGCTGGCATACCTGACCGGCATCGCAGACGCAGGGTGGACCGCCATCGGTCTCGCTATCGGAACGTACGTTAACTGGAAGATCGTTGCAAAAAGAATCCGCCGCTACACTCACGTAGCGGGAAATTCTATCACCCTGCCGTCATTTTTCAGCAATCGTTACCGCGACAGTCACAAGATTCTCCAGTCCATTGGAGCAATCTTTATCGTGATCTTCTTTATCCCTTACACGGCGTCTGGTTTTGCGGCATGCGGAAAGCTGTTCTCTAGCCTATTTGGTGTAAACTATGTTGGCGCAATGCTCATCAGTGCTATTGTCATCGTAGGCTACACCACTCTGGGCGGATTCCTCGCGGCGTCGACGACAGACTTTATCCAGAGTATTATCATGTCTATTGCTATGATCATTGTGTTTATCTTTGGCATCAACATCGCCGGAGGAATCTCCGCCGTCATTGAGAACGCGCAGTCTCTGCCGGGATATCTGACCATGACGACAACATATGACCCGGTAGCAGGCGTGGAACAGCCCTATCCCCTCATCAGCATTATTTCCATGATCGCGTGGGGATTGGGATACTTTGGCATGCCTCACATTCTTCTTCGCTTCATGGCAATCGAGGATGAGAATAAGCTTACTCTTTCCAGAAGAGTTGCCACCACATGGGTTGTAATCTCCCTTGCCGTCGCCGTTCTAATCGGTGTGATCGGACTTGCCATGAGCGATACCGGAGCGCTGACGGTGCTTACCGGTTCTGATTCTGAGACGATCATTGTGCGGATTTCAGATCTTCTGAGTACATACGGTATCGTGCCTGCGTTCCTTGCAGGGACAATCCTTGCAGGAATTCTTGCTTCCACGATGTCAACGGCGGATTCACAGCTTCTTGCCGCATCTTCTGCTGTATCCTCCGATCTTCTCGGCGGTATTCTTGCGAAAACTGCCTCAAAGAAAAACACGATGTTTGCAGACCGTATTACGCTGATTCTTATCTCTGTGATCGCCGCTTTTCTCGCAAGTGATCCTGATAGTTCTGTATTTAACATCGTATCCTTTGCATGGGCGGGATTTGGAGCCGTATTCGGACCGGTCGTCCTCTTTGCCCTGTTCTGGAGACGCTCTAACTGGCAGGGAGCTCTTGCAGGTATGATAAGCGGAGGCACTATGGTATTCATCTGGAAATATCTGGTTCGCCCCATGGGCGGCGCTTGGGATATCTATGAACTGCTTCCCGCATTTCTCATATCCAGCGCCATGATCGTGATCGTAAGCCTTGTCACAAAAGCGCCATCACAGGAAATTACAGAAGAATTTGACAGAGTATAACAATATTTCATACTTGATTCAGTGCATACTGCGTACTTGATTTAGTACACACAAATCTCTTGTATATTTACTTTTCTTGTATTAAAATAGACATATCGGAAAGGACATCCCCTTTTCGGAAATCAAAAAAGGAGGATACATACTATGGCACACGTAATTAGCGATGAATGTGTAAGCTGTGGTACTTGCGAAGGCGAATGCCCGGTAGGCGCTATCTCCGAAGGCGATGGCAAATACGTTATCGATGCTGATGCCTGCGTTGACTGCGGAGCATGTGAAGCCGCATGTCCAACAGGTGCTATCTCAGCAGAGTAAGGATATAAAATCGCAAAGTGATCACAAGCACAAAAGGATGCTCCAAGGCTGTTTTACAGCTTCGGCGCATCCTCTTTTTATGCAAATATGTCGGAACTTCCTGTCGGAACTTCACGAACGATTCTCCCGCTTCTACAGCCTTCCCTATGATATAATGTCCTTAAAGTCGGGATAGTCTTAAAAAAGCTCAGCTGCAAGACTTTCCCCTTGATCAACAGTTCAGAATAGGAGGTATAAATATTAATGGGTGAAGTCAGATTCATGATTTCCGAAGCTGCTAAACAGGTGGACGTAGAATCTCATGTCCTGAGATATTGGGAGGAAGAACTGGGTCTTACCATTGGCAGAACGGAGATGGGACACCGGTATTATACCAAAGATGACATTCGGCTTTTCTGCTGTATTAAGAAACTAAAAGATGAAGGAATGCTGTTAAGAGATCTAAAGCCGCTTATTCCAGAATTAAAGGAGACCCGTCTAAAGTTTAAGAAGCCTGACTCCACTGTCAAGCCTGCTGCTGTCACAACACCAGCTCCCGCTGAGTCTTCGGCAGCTTCTGTACCTTCCACCGAGACCACAGAAGCTGTGGAGGTTGTAATTCCTATCGACAAAGTGGAACAGATGCGCGCTCTCGTAGGCGACGTGTTTCGCGAAGCGCTGGCTGAAAATAACAGTATACTAAAAAATGACATCAGCAGTACAGTAACTACTGATGTCATGCATGAGATGGATTTTCTCTTTCAGGCAAAAGATCGCCAGCAAGAAGAGCATTTCCGCAAATTGGACACGCTTATCCGGCAGCAGCAGGCTGCCCGCAGGGAATCCGCAAAAGGAAATCCTATCATGAAGCTGCGCAGGCTTTTTACATGAGTTGCGTCCGCACACCTCGGTGCGGATGGCAACTGCCTCTTACTGCTGCCGCAGTTCATTCCCAAAACGTGTGTACTGCGGCATCCATGCCAGGCGCACGGTCCCAATCGGGCCGTTTCTCTGTTTTGCTATAATAATCTCCGCGATATTCTTATCCTCCGTATCTGGATTATAATAATCGTCCCTATAAATAAACATACATACGTCCGCATCCTGCTCGATTGCTCCTGATTCACGGAGATCTGAGAGCATAGGGCGTTTGTCCGTTCTCTGCTCCACGGCACGAGAAAGCTGTGAGAGAGCAATAACTGGAACATTCAGTTCGCGCGCGAGCCCTTTCAGGGAACGCGAGATCTCTGAGATCTCCTGTTGGCGGCTTTCATTCTTCCTTCCCCCGCTGCCGCTCATAAGCTGCAGATAGTCAATAATAATAAGATCCAGACCCTGTTCCAATTTATATTTTCTGCACTTGGAGCGCATCTCCGATATGGAAATGCCGGATGTATCATCTATGATCATCCTCGAATTTCCGATCGTGCCTGCTCCTTCAATCAATTTCTCCCAGTCTGTATCTGAAAGTGTTCCCGTGCGGAGCACCTGGGCATCCACATGAGATTCCAGAGAGAACAGACGGTTTACAAGCTGCTCCTTGGACATCTCAAGACTGAAAATTGCCACGGCGAGATTCTGCCTGAACGCCACATGCTGGGCAATGTTGAGCACAAACGCCGTCTTTCCCATGGACGGACGGGCCGCGATTAGCACCAGATCCGATTTCTGAAGTCCTGAGAGCTTATAATCAAGATCAATGAAGCCTGTGGGGATTCCGGTAACAGTTCCCTTTGTCTTAGAGGCCCGTTCAATCACGTCCAAAGCGTTTAATACGACTTGCCGGATGGGAACATATTCCTGAGAATTTCCATGCTCCACAAGTTCAAACACCTGCTTTTCCGTCTGTTCCAGTATCTCGTCAAGAGGGCGATTTTCCAGATAGCACGTGTTCGCGATCTCCTCATTGATCTTAATCAGTCTCCTCAAAATCGCCTTGTCCTTTACGATCTCCGCGTAATACTTGACATTTGCTGACGTCTGCGTCCCCGCCAGAAGTTCACGGGCATACTCCATGCTACTGATCTCTGGCGGCACATCCTTTTCTTTCAAATGCTCCTGAAGGGTGATCAGATCTACAGGGCGTCCTTCTTTGAACAGTTCCACCACCGCATCAAAAAGAATACCATATGCTGACTGGTAAAAATCGTTCCCCGTCAATATCTCTGAAGCGACCATGACAGCGTCTTTATTCATGAGCATCGCCCCCAGCACTGCCTGCTCTGCCTCAATGCTGTGGGGCGGTATCCGTTTCATTGCTGCTTCCATATCCATGAAGAATCTCTCCTTACACTTCTCCTCTTATGTTTCTGTTCTGATCTTTTTTCTATGATCCTTCTTCTAAAACCCTTCTGATTCTATGCTTCTTCCTTAACAACCACCTTAAGTTCTGCTGTCACTTCGGGATGAAGCTTTACAGCTACGATATGAGTTCCAAGAGACTTGATCGCCTCCTTTAACTGAATCTTCTTTTTATCTACGTCAAGCCCCATTTGCTCCTTCACTGCAGCAGCGATCTCCTTGCTGGAAACAGAACCGAAAGTCTTGCCTCCCTCTCCCACTTTAATAGACAGCTCCACCTTTCCTTCCGCAAGCTCCCCGCTGAGGTTCTTAGCCGCCTCAAGATTTTCCAAAGCAATTTTTTTCTCATTATTTTTCTGAAGTTTTAAGTCGTTTAAGTTCTTCCCCGTCGCCTCTACGCCTAATTTTTTCGGCAGGATAAAATTTCTCGCATATCCGTTGTTTACATTGACAATATCTCCCTTCTTCCCAAGAGATTTCACATCTTCCAATAAGATAATTTTCATGTCTTATATATCTCCTTCCTCAATCATCTGATCAATTGTCTCTTTCAAAGTACTGATAGCTTCCTGAATATTCGTGTGGTCAAACTGTGCCCCGGCGGAATTGATGTGGCCGCCGCCTCCTAGCTTCTCTGCTATGATCTGCACGTTCACTTCATCGATGGAACGGGCGCTCAGATAGATTTTACCTTCATATACCGTCAAGACAAAGGATGCTTTGATCCCGCTGATATCCAGAAGTTCGTTGGCTGTCTGAGCTGCCAGCACGGTCGGGCTCTCTATATCGCCCGGGCACTCTGCGATAGCGTATTCCTTTCTGTAGACTTCCGCCTTTCTCATAGCTTCTGCCTTTGCCCTGTAAGATTCCATATCATCCCGAAACATCTTGCGCACACGGGTGATATCCGCGCCACATCTTCTTAGAAATGCTGCCGCTTCAAACGTGCGCACGCCAGTGCGGTTCATAAAGTTCCTCGTATCAATCATGATACCTGCGTACAGACATTCTGCCTCCACAGACGGAATTCTAATGTCATCTGCAATATACTGCAGAACTTCCGCTACCATCTCGCAAGTTGACGACGAGTATGGCTCCACGTATGACAACACTGCGTTCTCAATGACATTGCTACTCTGCCGGTGATGATCCAGCACCGCCGTCATCCGGGAGCGCTTAAGCAGCTCCGGGCATTCCGTCATCTGCGGTTTGTTCGTATCTACGACAATCACCATCGTATTGTCCGTAATATAGTCAAGCGCCTGATCAGACGTAAGGAAAATGTCATCCTCGTACGCCGAGCTCTCCGCAATTTCATCGTACAAAGGATGTACTGACTCCGTCACAGTATTGATAACAATATGCGCTTTCTTCTCCAGACTGACTGCTGCCCTGTAAAGCCCCATACATGCCCCAAACGAATCCGGATCCGCAATCTTATGCCCCATGATCATAACTTGATCCTTTGTAGCAATAAACTCCCTAAGCGCCTCGGCCTTCACACGTGCCTTCACGCGGGTATTCCTTGCAGTCTGTTCTTTCTTGCCTCCGAAATATGTGATCCCGTTGCAGTCTTTGACAACCGCCTGATCACCTCCCCTTGCCAAAGCAAGATCGATAGCCACGCGGGCATACTGATAGCTTAAGGCATAGGTCGCTGTATTCAGTCCTAATCCGATACTAAGCGTAGCTGACCGGGCGTTTCCGATATTAACCTGCTTTACCTCCTCGAGAAGGGAGAACTTATCCTCAGCGATCTTCCTATAGCTCTCCTTCCTCAGAACAATGAAGTATTTATCCTTCTCCATCTTCTTGACAATACCGTCCACATCATTGATGTATTTATTGATTTTCCTGTCAATCAACGCAACCAGAAGCGACTGGCGGACCTCTTCTACGCTTTCCATAACCTCATCATAATTGTCGATGTAGATTAAGCCGGAGATCATCCGCTGTTCTTCATTTTCCTTGATATATGCATTCAGCTCTGTAACATCCAGCATGGACACTGCCACAAAGTATTCTTCTTCCTCTGGAATCTGCAGAAGTTCTTCCTTTTGACTGAATCCCTTCAGAGAGACGCGCCTCATCTCTACCTTATAATCCCGGTCATTGTAGGTCACTTCCAGCTCCGCATGGCCGATGTCCCCTCTCGGGAACACGCCGGGATGTAGTTCGGGTATCATCTTGCTTAAATACTTTTCTTTCCTCGGACCTGTCATTAGAGCAATAAAAACATCATTTCCCCAGAGAATACGTCCGTCCTTCATCGTAATGGCATACGGCACGGCAAGTTCTTTTAACAGCGTGTGCTCAATCCCCTTATACTGAGCGGAAAACTGTATCAAATCCGCCAAGATCAAAGACCGGTTATAAAAATATAACCCGCCTGCGATCATTAGATAAACTAGGATGAACACGCTCATAATAAAGCCTGCCCGCTTGTCGACAAAGTAGACCCATACATCCATTGCCACCAGCAGGACTGTCATGATAAGCGGCCAGTTCATATACATTCTAAGCTGGCCTTTTAAACGCATCTTGTTCTTTTTCTTTTTCATAACAATGTCACTCCGTCTGTACTTCTCAGGTATGCACAATATCTGTCATAAAAAAACAAAAACTCTAATTTCCATTGTAACGTCTTATTATAACATCTTTTTCGATTTTTTACAAAGTTCTGTGTTCCCTAGATGCTATAATATCCGTCTTATTATATCATGCAAGGCTCTGCCTTTCAATTCATCTGTTTACATCCGCAGCATTTCCACGATGTAATCTCATAAAAAGAGAAGTTCCCTTAGCAGACTTAGAATAAAGCATAATACTGATAAAAAAGCCTTTAAACATTATTTCAATGTCTAAAGGCTTTTAACGCTTATTAAACTTCTAAATTAAAATTAGTCCTGAACATACGGCATAAGAGAAATATGTCTCGCCCTCTTGATCGCTACTGTAAGCGCTCTCTGGTGCTTTGCACAGTTTCCTGTAATTCTTCTCGGAAGAATCTTGCCTCTCTCAGAAACATACTTTTTTAACTTTGCAACATCCTTGTAGTCGATCTCATTATTCTCTTTACCACAGAATACGCACACTTTCTTTCTTCTGCGTGCCGGGCCTCTTCTCTTGAAACCGCCCTCAGGTCTGCTTCCCTTTTCGTAAGCCATGATGCTTCTCCTTTCCCTAGTTAAACGGTAACTCCTCATCAATGCCATCGGGGATATTCATAAATCCGTCGCCTGCCGGCGCGCTCGGTGCCGGAGCCGGAGCGCTCTGCTGGTAAGAGCCTCTGTTTGCCTCGCTCTCAGCCCTGCTCTCCGCGAACTCCTGCTCTTCCACGACCACTTCCGTTGTGTATACCCTCACACCGTCCTTGTTCGTGTAGCTACCTGTCTGGATGCGTCCGGAAACGGAAACGCGCATCCCTTGACGGAAATATTTCTCTGCGAACTCAGCGGAACGCCCGAACACGACGCACGGAATAAAATCTGCCGTCGGCTCATTGTCCCTCTTAAATCTGCGATCAACAGCAACTGTGTATCTCGCAACTGCTGTAGCGTTCTCGCCCTGTGAATATCTCACTTCAGGATCTCTTGTCAACCGTCCTACTAAAATCGCTTTATTCATATATACCTCTTTCCGCTTATGCTTCCTGTTTCACGCATAAATATCTGAGCACGTTGTCCATAATGCGGATACGCTGTTCCACTTCGCCCGGAACAGTAGTCTCAGCCTCGAAGTGTACGAAGTAGTAATATCCTTCTGTCATCTTCTGGATCTCGTAAGCGAATCTTCTCTTGCCCCACTCATCCACGTCTGTCACGTTGCCGCCGAAACGTGTAATAAGAGCTTTTACTTTCTCGATCACGTCTGCTCTCGCTTCGTCTTCGAGTTTAGCGCTCACAACAACAGCTAATTCATACTTATTCATGTTCTTGCACCTCCTTATGGTCTCTGGCCCCCGGCTTCACTCCGGGAACAAGGAATTATGATCTCTGCGGAACTAATTCCGAGAGTATGTCACGGTTATACATAATACCATAAAGAGACAGATGTTTCAAGCTTTTTTTACAATGTTCCTAGTGTTTTTTTCAACCAGCCTGCGCGGAACCATAATCTGATGCCCGCACCCCGCGCATTTCAGCCGGAAATCCGCTCCGACACGCAGGACCTCCCAGTCTTTGCTGCCGCACGGATGCGGTTTTTTCATTGTGATGATATCTCCCACACTGAATCTGTCCGCCATTGTCTTAGCACCTTCCTTTTCTCCCTATCCATATCCCACAGCCTTCCTCCACCTGCAGTGCAACTTTGATTGCCGGCTTGTACCCTTAGTCCTCCGCTGTCAGTACTCCCTGAACGATAAATCTCTCATCGTCTCTCACATTTGTACAAGTGGACAGGGTAACAACCTTTGACTGTGCGTTCAACTCCACATCCACCTGATAGTTGGAAGATTCTCTGCAAGTCTGCAGATATGTCTCGTAATCCTCATCAGAAGCAAAATCTATCGTGTAGTTTTCTGCCATATCCTTCACGACTCCGGCCGCAAATATTGTGTAAGTACGCACCTTCCCATCAGGTGTATAAATGTAGA
The DNA here is from genome assembly GCA_019117065.1 of Candidatus Mediterraneibacter pullicola. GTDB lineage: Bacteria > Bacillota > Clostridia > Lachnospirales > Lachnospiraceae > Mediterraneibacter > Mediterraneibacter pullicola. Next base: position 31,686 of record DXAK01000001.1, read on the forward strand.
AATTTGGATTTTCCTTGCAAAATGACTCGCTTTCATATTCAAGAAGCTGCGAAAACATTTCACCGCCCACATTCATATGATGCCCGTAAATGATCGTATTCCTGTCGGAAAAATCCGAGCTGTTGTTCATATCCATGAAGATCGCTCCCAGCCTGTTGTCATTTGCGGAAAATGTCTTCGTCAGGTATTCCTTATTATCTGCGCTCTTAACTACCGGATAACTGATAATCTCCGGCTGATCAAACCGTATCCATGCCACTGTATCTCTGTTTTCTCTTAACAAAGCATCAAAGTCCACGCTGAATCCGCTTCCATCCTCATCCGCCGTAACTGCGATATCTTTAATATTATCGTATTCCATGCCGCCAGAATAATAGGGGACCAGCGTTATCACAAGCTGATACAAGGCAAATACAAACACACAGACTGCCGCGATCAGCACGGCGCCGGACACGATGTTAAACGCCGTTCTTTTCTTCTTTCTTCTGTCCTTTTCTTTTCTTCTGTCCATCTGACTGCTATCTCCTGATTGTCTGTTCTATAATTAAAACCCGAGATTTTCATCCACAAGGATGATCTTAAATCTCTTCGGTATTTTGCTGAACCGGGTGACCATGATCTGACAGCAAATACAGGCCGGGCTCTTACAGTCAAAGCAGCTCCCATTCTTCACACATGGGGTATCGATACCGAATCTCTGCGTATTGATAGGCGCCGCCTCATTCCTTGCCCTGTGCATTGCATCCTCCTCTGACTTTACAACCTTGTTCATTCCCACAATGAGAAGCACATTTTTCGGACCGAAAGCGTATGCTGCCACGCGATTTGCATTTCCGTCAATATTGACAAACACGCCGTTTTCGCTCATTGCGTTGACGCTTCCCAAGAACCAGTCACAGGTAAAGGCTTTCAAAGCGATCTCATGTCTCTCCTCCAGCGTCTCTGCCTTATCCCTGTCATAAAATTCATAATTCCCCGAGCAGATCGCATCCAGAAGTCCCACCTCACGCACGGACATAGAACCTCCCATATTGATACTGCTCCCTTCGGGAATAAGTTCAAGGGCTTTCTGCACGGCTTCTTCCTTCGTCGCCGCATAATAAGCTTCCATGTTTCTAGATTCCAGTGCCTTTACAACACGCTTCCCAAGCGCCTCGTTTCTTTTCTGCCTCACATCCATCTTAACACCCTCCCTTTCTTTGCCATAAAGATCTGTCCTCACTGTCATAATTACGAATAGTATATCACTTTACACCCACGATTGCAAAATCAGCGTATCCCCAAGTTGAACATGGATTCCATCTCATCCATCTGCCTTATAACGCCTTGGCGCCTCTCATCGAAAAGCAGCCCCTTATTGTACCTGTAATACAGATCGCACCCGTTCTCCTGAACAAACCATATCCCGTAATAATTCGCATTGAGCTCTGTGACAAATGCCACCATCTCCTGACTTTCTCCAAAAGCCGCTTCAAGGAACAAAAAAGCATTCTCCAATTCCTTTGATATGTGATCTGTCAGAATATCCAGTTCCTGTTTCTCTTCCCCAAACATCTCCCTCACCTTGTCTGATTCCTTCACCGTAGAATCCCCTTTGAGAAGAGTGGTAAACCGCGTCAGTGTATCGATCACCCGGATCATTGTATGCTCCTGCTCTTTTGTCAGAAGCTCCGCGCACTTCTGCTCCTTAAGATCCCTCCGGGCCGTTTTTTGTATATCCTCCAGTGTAAGAGCCTCCTGACTGTCTCTCCAACGGGTCAGGTATCCATACAGCTTCCCTACATAAGCATCCTGCTCATAACACTCCCTGAACAATCCGCCCAGCTTGCTGTTGAGCAGGCTGATAATGCTTAAATGCTCATCAAACGGAGCACTTCGTATCTTTTGAAGTGTGACGGCATCCCACTTTCCCTCCAGAAGATCCCCTACCTTATAATCCGTCTTATACTTGTAATACAGTTCCAGATAATTAGCAAAATCCTTGGCCGCCGTCCTGTGCTGGATGTACTGGTATATCACATCTCTATCCACAGATTTTTCCAGTTCCTCATAAACCCAGATCATTTGGGAGAGATCCTCCCATCCTCTCGCCGTGACAAAAAGCTTACCATCCACTGTATTTTCCATGCGGTAGAAGTTCTCCTTGCGCAGTTCCAGATAAGAGATGACCGACGGATGTATTCCCTGCCGGTACGCGTACTCTTTCCACACAGACAAATCCGCCTCCACATCAATCTTCTTTAACCGATCCAGCGTTACCACGTCGAACTCACGGACAGACTTATTGTATTCTGGGGGATTGCCAGCCGCCACGATGATCCATCCATCAGGAACTCTGTGGACGCCGAACGTTTTCCCCTGAAGAAATTGGAGCATGGCCGGGGCAAGCGTCTCTGACACACAGTTAATTTCATCGATAAAGAGGATCCCTTCCCGTATCCCTGTTTGCTCTATCTTTTCGTATACAGAAGCGATGATTTCGCTCATTGTATACTCTGTCACAGAGTAAGGCCGGCCGCCATATTCTTTTTCTTTGATAAACGGAAGCCCTACTGCGCTCTGCCTAGTATGGTGAGTGATAGTATATGCCACCAGACCGACCTTTAACTCCTTTGCAATCTGCTCCATAATCTGGGTCTTGCCGATCCCCGGCGGCCCCATAAGGAGCACGGGGCGCTGACGGATGACGGGAATCTTATACTCTCCGAAATCATCCTTTAAAAGATATGCTTCGACTGTATCTTTAATCTCTTGTTTTGCACGCTTAATATCCAAATTATCTTCCTCCTGAATCTTTCTTCCTTCGTCCGCCCTGTTTGTGCCGGGCGGCGTTTTATTTTATCATTGTGTATGCCGGCGGCTCTGTTTGATCTCCTCTTCGCTCAGGATCAGTTTGATCGCCCACGGCGGCACATCCACATCTCTGTAATCTTTTTCAAGGAACACAAACGCGCTCCTGTAAGACGGCATCTTGCCCGGATATATCCCATATCCATCCGTAAAGTAAAGCAGTCCCTTCAGATTCATGAACTCCCCTTTCCGGATCAGGCCGTCCACATATTCAAACGCCGGGCGGAAATCTGTTCCCCCTTCACCGTACAGTTGAAAATGTTCCATGTAATCCTGAAGTTCTTCCTTCGAAGTGATCTTTACGTCTTGATGTACTTTTTCATCACATTGGATGATATGGACGTTCACCTGATGAAAGAAACTCTCGTTTTCCCGCAGGACACTGTAAGTTTCCTCAAGAAATCTTTGCACCAGCTCCCCTGAGCAGGACATTGACGTATCTATCACAATGGCAAATTCCTCAATCTTGCGCATCTCTCTCGTCTCCAGAGGCTCGATCAGTGGCAGATTGCCATACAGGGACAGTCCGTAAGTATAGAACCCATAATCAAACGTATCCGGATCTGTCTTAATCTCCTCACGGAATACAGAGAACTTTCTTAAAAATTCACGATAATTGTAGCGTTCTCTATGTTCCACCTTAAGTTCCCCCAGAAGATGCCCGCTCTGCTCCGAGGCCTCTTTGGAGAATGTCTCCATATCCGTCTCCATCTGCTCGCCGATATCTTTCCATTTATTATTGAGCTGTTCGTCCGGCGGGCGCTTTTCGTCATCGCTCTCCCAATACCTGTGATCGTCTACGTAAAACTCTTCCTCCAGCGCTGCCAATTCCTTTTCCGTCAGATCCCATTTCTCCATTTCAAAAAAGATCCGCTCTGCATTGAGCACATGCCCGGTGTCTTCTAGCTTTCGGTATGTCTCCCGCCTTAGTAAACTTCTCGACCAGCGCACGGGACGCAAATCGCACCCATCAATAATATGCTCTGCTGCAATATCGCAGCTCACATTCCAGTACCGCTTTGCGAGTTCTTTCTGATCCATATTTCCCTCCCGGGCGTGTCGGAGTTGGCCCGGCTCCGGCTTCACTATATGCCGGAAGACACAGTGAAGCACCATATGAAGGTATCCCCGGTTGGCAAGAATCCTGTTTTCCCTGTACAGGCCTCCCAGCTCCCGCGGATGAAAATACATCGTATACCCATCCGTTCCGAATGGGCTAACCCCGCTGTCCATCTGATACGCGAAACTACTCAGCGCCACATCCATGAACCGCATGGAAAAATATAGTTCGTCCCGGCAGATAGATAATATCTGCCTTCCCAGCCGCTCCACCGCATCTGTCACTTCTCTCTGTTCCTGCTCTCCTGCAGGGATGTCCTTTCTCATCATGTATTTTCCCTTTCGTTCCCCGCTTATATATTACCATTCATATTTTCTTTTCTTCTCCGGAAAGAGCCTGTGCTTTTCGTTCATAAGAAATACCAGCTCTTCTCTCTGTCCCATCCGCGCCGCGTAGTCTGCAGTTTTGACAAGCGACCGCCTTGTCCACAGTCCTCTCTCTGACATTGCCCGCAAAGCCTGCATATTCCCTGTCTCTGTCAGCCGGGCGCCGATCTCTGCGCCGTGTTCCTTCACATAAGCTTCATAGGCGTTTCCCGCCTCCTGCGTCAACCCCACAGGATACAAAAGCCTCGAAAAAATCAAGTCAGAAAGCACATCTATGTCATCCCACGCCCTTGCCACTGAGAATAAATCGTCATATTTTCTGTAATCTGGTTCTTTATTGTAGAAGCATTGGCGGTAATTATTACCTGAGCCGTGATGCTGGGTAAATAAAATCCGAGCCGGTGTGTTCTCCACTGCTTCCTCATAATGCTCCGGAAATACTAGCCTTGCTTCCTCTGTCTTTGTCTGAAATACCACGTCAATCCTCTGCCACAAATCTCCCAGTATATCCGGCACGCAGGATCTCTGTCCCCTCAAAAGACGCACATTCAGCCTGCAAAGCGCCCTGCATCCGGTAAACGCGCCGCTTCCCACATCCGCTAAAGCGTCTGAAAACCATAATTCCCTCAGATTCCGGCATCCATAAAAAATGTAACGCCCGATCTGTTCCATACTGTCTGGAAATATAACGCTCTCCACCCTCTCTCCGGCAAGCAGATGTTCCTTGTTCTGAAACAGATGATTCTCATCCGTCTCATAGACAAGAATATCTTCGTCCTCCCGATCCTTTCCCATGGAAAATGTGTACGCTGCCGCGCGAACCACCAGCCTGCCATGTATCTTCTCCGGCAGTTCCACATGAGGATCTAAGCCAAAACAGCGCACGATCTCCACTCCATTTGCCGTGTTCCTATAATGTATCTTCACTTTTTTCTGACCTCTCCAACTCCATCCGCTCTGTTTAGATGCGGAAGCCTCATACATTCTGACGTTTAAGCAGTTCTCTGATTGCATAAGCCACGCCGTGCTCATTGTTAGACTTGGTGACATATTTTGCCGCGGCCTTCACTTCTGGGGACGCATTCTCCATCGCAACCGTTGCTCCAAAATCCATCTCCAGCATGGACAGATCGTTTAGGCTGTCCCCAAATACCATCACTTCATCCATGGCATACCCAAGACGTTCAATATAATTTTTCAGCACAGGGCCCTTCTGCGCCCGCACATCCGTAATCTCCAGATTGGTCGGAAACGAAGAAGCCACAGCAATATCCCGGTTTTCCCCAAGCACCTTATCAATCTGCTCCAACATATCTGTGTCATCTGAGAAAAGGAAAATCTTATACACCGGGATTTTCTTCTCCTCCATCTCCTTAAGTCCGGATACCACCTTTGAGTTCTCCTTGATCCTGCGGTACACCGAAGTTTTCAAGATCTCTTCCCGTGTCATGTTTTCATGAAAAAGCTGAAGCTCCAGTATAAGGCTCTCCTCCACCTCCTCTGGCGTACCCACGCGGTAATCGTATCCATCCGTACAGAAGATCACCGATACCGGAAATTTCTTCACACTCTTATACACACGCCTGCATAGTTCCCTGCTCAAAACCCTCGTCTCTATCACGTTCTGCATGGGATCCCGCACCTCAGCGCCGCTGCCCACCACGTAGTCACAGACAAGCCCAGTATCCTGAAGCTCTGCCATCGCTCCTTTAAAATTGCGCCCTGTGGCGATCATAAAACGTATTCCCGCCTCCTGCGCCTCCTTTATTGCCTCGAGAGTTTCCGGGGCGATCCTATGATCATCTCCCAGAAGCGTCCCGTCCATATCGCTTGCTATTACTCTAATCATACCGCGTCCCTTTCTGCCATTTCAAAATTCTTTTTTCATTATAAATACTTTTCTCTCCTTCTGTAAAGAGAATACTCGGAATCCTTTTTTTGCATGAACGCAGCCTGCTCTTCTCCTTTTGCGCCCCACCTTTAAAGCAGAGGATTATCTGTTCCATATTCAAGTGTCTTCTCGTATCCAAGTGATTGTTTCCTATTCTTTTTTTAGGTGGTATACTGTTCTTATAATTTATCTTTGAAGCACACTTTTACACAGTGCAGGGAACAAACTTACACTACACAAAAATACGGGGTACATATCCATGCTTGATTTTTTAAGAGAAGAAGGAGTCAGCAAACACATTATCAAAGGGATTGAATATTTCCGAAAAGCCTACCCATCCAATGCCGCGGGGGAAACATGTCCCCGGTATATGTATTACGGCAGGGAAGTCTGGGAACAGGCTGCGGAGGCTCTGCTTTGCGGAGAGAACCTGCTCCTCGCAGGGTCTAAAGCAACGGGGAAAAATGTCCTTGCGGAAAATCTGGCAGCGCTCTTTGGACGTCCCTCCTTCAATGTATCTTTTCATATCAATATGGACGCCTCTTTTATGATCGGGGCAGACACCTTCCGGGACGGGAAAGTCACCTTCAGGCCGGGGCCAGTCTATCAGAGCGCTTCTCTGGGCGGTTTCTGCATCTTAGATGAGATCAACATGGCGCGCAACGAAGCGCTCGCAGTCCTTCATTCAGCATTAGATTTCCGCCGCATCATCAATGTGCCCGGATATGACGCTGTCACAGTGCATGACGCCGCCCGTTTTATCTCTACAATGAACTACGGCTATGCCGGGACACGGGAACTGAACGAAGCGCTTGCCTCACGCTTCATGATCATCCACATGCCGGAGATTACAAGAGAAAATTTAGAAAAGCTTCTACGCAGAGAGTTCCCTGACATGAAAAGTAAGTTCGCAGAGCAGTTTTCCGGGCTGTTCATAGATATCGAAAAGAAATGTAAAAGCGGCGAACTCACGCCAAAGGTACTGGATCTGCGAGGTCTTCTGGATGCGGTACGTCTGATGCACGCAGGACTTTCCCCCGTTCTCGCATTGGATATGGGAATCACAAACAAGACCTTTGACAGCTATGAACAATCCCTTGTGAGGGATATTATCTCTTCAAGGATATCACAAAAAACAGACGCTGCTTCCCTATTCGGCTGACAGTGCCGTTGTCCCGCCGAACTAAAAAACAATCTCAAAAGGAGTACTACCATGACCGACACAGACTGCCGCTTCTTAGCACGACGCCGCGCTCTCAATATGGTATGGACCGCCGCCGGTGAATATGGGTTCGATCCAGTATTTCTGGCGTTTACGCAGGATGGGCTTCCAGACTTTTATCTCAATTCCATCATCGGATATGTACAGAAATGGTATGACCGTGATACCATGAACAGGCTATTCGACACAATCGGGAACACGGTTTTGAAAGAAACTCTGGACGGCCTGCTCTGGATCGGACTGGAGAACTGTTCCTTTTTAAGAGAAGTTCGGGAGCGCCCCGTCCTTTCTGAAATGCGCCGCGTCTGCGCAAAATCTTTTTTCAATCAGCAGCTCACTAAATCCCGCCAGCAGTGGATGTCTCAAAACAGCCTTGTCTACGCACTCCAATCTGCGCGCTGGCGGACTGTGCTCGGAAAAGAACCCGGTCTTATCAATCCATGGGAGAAAAAACTCTTTGAAGAGCTGGCTTTTCGCGAGGCATGGGACGCAGACCAGATTACATCCCATGCCACAGACATATTCCGCCGCTATTTCCGCCTTGGGCAAAGCTCTCTTCCCCTCTCTCTTTTTGCAAAATTCCGCGGAAAAGCAGGCAGCCTCATAAAAAAAGGGCTTCCTCACCGCGTTATACGCGCAGAGGATCTCATATTTACCAGCGACAGTGCTGGAAATGGGATTATCACCCCGAGAAAAGCACGTACCTTCGGACCGATCTCGGCATTACAGGAAGAAAATGACCGTCTTTATATTGAAAGCTGCTTCGGTTTTCCCCTGTTCGGGTATGATGAAAATGCCCGGGCAGAAGAAGCATTCTGCACGGGACATCACCGGGAATGCCATCTGTATTTTGCATCCGGCCAGCGCGCCCCGCATACAGGGGACGATCCTCTTGTCTGGCGGATGGTTCGCGGCGCGCAGGTGCAGGCGGGCCGGAACCGTTCTCACTATCAGGACAAACTTCATTTCTATCAGAATAGTATTACAAGACTTGCGGAACAGATACGCAATGCCCTGCTTGTATATCCGCAGCCCTCCCTCGTACGAAGCCGTTCCGGCGCCCTTGCCCCAGCAGAGATCTGGCGGGCTGTCTGGCTGGACGATGAACGGATCTTCACCGAGACATTCCAAGAGGAACAGCCTGATTTCTCCGTGGATCTTATGCTGGACGCATCTGCTTCCCGGCTCCAGAATCAGGAAGTCATAGCCTCACAGGCATATGTTATTGCAAAGAGCCTACGCCTCTGCCATATCCCGGTGCAGATCTTTTCCTTCCTAAGCCTGAGAGGGTATACAGTCATGCGCCTCCATTGCGGATACAATGACAAAGATGAGGACAAAAAGATCTTCGACTACTTTGCCGCGGGATGGAACCGGGACGGTCTCGCTCTCCGGGCGGCACGCCGTCTGATGGAAGATTCCCCTGCAAAGAAACGCATCCTCATTGTGCTGACTGACGCAAGTCCCAACGACGACAGGCGGATGCCCTCTGACGTTCATGACAAGCACCGACTAAGCCGGAATTACTCTGGAGAAGCAGGCGTAGAAGACAGCTCTATGGAAGTACATTCTCTTCAGAAGTCTGGCATTCACGTCATGGCAGTCTTAAGCGGCGGGGACGGGGACAGACAGGCGGCGCAGAAGATCTACGGGGATGATTTTGTACGGATTGAAAATGTCAGAAATCTATCTGATGCTGTGGGAAGCCTCCTCCAGAAACAAATAGAAAAAATGCGGTCATAACAGACCGCATTGCCGAATTATATTTTATATGAAAAATCTATTACCAGACGCCCCGTGTTTCCTCACTACTCAAGCATAATGCTTTTGACCGGCTGTCTTCCTGTTTCTCTTGAATAGAGGCTCATAATCAGTTCATACGAAACAACAAACATCACGAAAGAAACCACAAACGTTTTATAGCCAAAACTATATTCCGGTATATTTTCAAAGTCAGCAAAAACAACCTCTACCATAATTCTGAGCAGAAGATACTAGTAAGCTGTCCTAACTATAAAACCGACATAGGAAACAGGGCAATAATCTCCAAAAATAAAGCTGCCGCATTCTTTCTCAGAATATCCGAACACTTTCATCATTGCGATAGTTTAGTTTTAGTGTTCGCTTTTGCCACACTCCCCAGAGACATCTAAGTCATTCCAGAAAAACAAAATGCCGAAAATCCAACAAAAGCTATACCGCTTCAACACAACAATAAAACAATTCTTATATCACTGGCCCAACACAGTGTATATCCATCGTACTCACATAGTGAATAGCTTCATTTTTTGTCATTTGCCCGTTCAAAACCCGGAGCAGCATCTCAAATGCCTCCTCCCCGACTTCCTCAATGCTTTTTTCTCCGATAATGATCCTTCCCGCATTTAAATCCATATCATACTTCATTCTTGCATAAGTATTTGGATTTCCACAAATTTTAATAACAGGCATACTCGGAAAACCCTGCGGAGCCCCTCTCCCTGTAGAAAAGCACAAAAACTGCGCTCCTGTAGCAGCCATCCCAGTAAGAATTTCCGGTTCCCGCCCAGGGGCATCTTTGATCCAAAGACCTTTCTGGTCTGTAACCATATCCGGATATTCCAGTATCCCCTGAATTGGACGATGACCGCTCTTAACAATGGCTCCCAGCGATTTTTCCTCTATACTGGAAAGCCCGCCCTTAATATTACCGGGAGTTGGCTGGCCGCCGCGCATATCCTCTCCAATAGTTTTTGCGCGGTTCTCCATGCGCTCTACGATTTCATAAATCTTTTTTCCTATTGGCCCTTCGGGGCCCCCAACTGCCCTCTGTGCAAGAATATGCTCTCCTCCAATAAATTCTGTGGTTTCACCAAATACTACTGTTGCTCCAAAATCCACCAATTTATCTGCCACATACCCGATCACACAATTAGACGCCATACCACTTGTGGTGTCGGAAGCCCCGCATTTGATTCCCATAACCACATTAGAAATATCTACCGTTTCTCTTTGAAGCCCTGAAATTTTCTGTGCCAGTGCCTGTGCCAAGTCTGTCCCCCTCTGAATTGCCCGGCTCATCCCGCCTAGTTCTTGGATCTCAATCAATTCCACTGGTTTTCCCGTAGAGGAAATCTCTTGATATAGCCTTTGGGTATCTGTTCCTTCACATCCCAAACTCACAATGAGAACAGCGCCTACATTAGGACTGCATCCCAAACTGATCAATGTGTCCGTCACCCTTTTTAAATCTGTAGGAAGCTGACAGCATCCCTGATGATGGAAGAATCCAACTGTTCCTGCCACCTGACGGCAGATTGCCTGTGCTACATCTGTAGCACAAATAACACTGGGGATAACTCCAACAAAATTTCTGCTTCCAACTTTTCCATTTTCACGTACATAACCCTGAAATGTATATCTCATCTTCTCTTCCCCTTTTCTATGTTACAGATCTCCTCTTCCTCGCATAGCTTCCATATTATGAACGTGAACATAATCTCCTTTTTTAATATCTCTCACAGCACGTCCTATGGATTCGCCATATTTTATAATAGGTTCACCGACTTGGATATCCCGAACCGCCACTTTATGCCCGTACGGAATGACTTCGGTCACAGACATCATTTCCTCATATCCTGACCGGTCTTTTACTCTGACAGAAGTCCCCTTTGTAATACCGTCTGCGAAGATCGTCGCCACATTATCTTTCTCATCCACCTGCAAAGCTATATTTAACTCCATATCGTCCTCCATTAGGTTTTTAACTACATGCTTTCACTGCTAATACCGACACTCCGTCTGGTATAACAACAACTCTTGAGTTTCTCCCTTTAATTTCATAAGCCATCCTCAGAGCCTCATCCAGATTGGACGCATGAAGCATGTTTGCTTTTTCCACCATTTTTTTATTTAGATAAGTAGTAACCAGTATTACTGTATGTTTTTTTAAAATCCGCGCATAAATCTGGGCACACCATTGCTCTGCTATCGTTTCCTTTGGCGGTATCTTAGACAAATAGTCGTCAATTTCATCCACTGTCCCTTTGACAATCAACTTTTCAAAATAACTGCCTCCCATCCCATCAATACATGCGGCACACATAATAATTACCGCGCCCTCCTTAGCGCATGCTTCTGCTGTTGCCACTGCCTTGGGCGTCTGATACAAATTTTGGTCAAGTGGATATCCCCCATTAGATGTTATAACAATATCTCCTGCTACAGGATCGCATTGAGACAACCTTCTCACAAATGCCACGCCAGACTCATGAGCCTTTTTTAAATCTCCTGCAAAGGCGGCAATCACTTTTTTTTCCCCGTTAAGAGCCACGTTAAAAATGAACTGCACATTCACCATTCTGGCCGCATAGACCATATCTTCATGAACAGGATTATGTTCCAGCACTCCCGCCATCGCGTAAGGGCTGGAAATCGCTTTATATGAATGATTTTCATTTACCGTCACTTCATTACAAATTCCGGGGAGGATACTTTTACGCCCGCCGGAAAAACCTGCGAAAAAGTGTGGCTCAATAAACCCCTCCGTCACAAGTAAATCACACTCTGCTGCTAATTTATTAACATGGAAGTCCGCGCCTGAGGGAAGTGTACATATATACACAAACTCTTCTGGACAAAAGGCGTTGTTTATGAAAATCTTTTCATTATCCACAATCTCATCACCAAACATTCTGCGCTGTTCCTCCTCGGTAGTAGCGCGGTGAAGCCCTGTTGCAATCAAAATGGTAATGTCTGCCTTCGGATTTCCTTTGCGGATTTCTGCCAGAAGAAACGGGAGCGTCAACTTACTTGGAACCGCCCTTGTGTGATCACTTGTAACTAAAACAACCCTTTTCTTCCCCCGCGCCAGCTCTGATAAGCGTGGCGTACCAATTGGATTTTCCAGAGCCTCTCGAATCAGCTCTTCCTCTGATTTTCCCGGATCATAACTATCGCTTTTAGCTGTAATAATTGCTTCCAGATTTTGTTCTTCCACGTGAAGATCCAGTGTTGACGTATGATAGGGTATCTTTATGGTTCTCATGCTTCCCCTTTCCGATGGAAACGTTTTTACAAAATCTAATGTCCTCTTTTGTTTTCCACCCTTCACTTCTGCTTTTCCTCATTTTGCCGCATTTGCCGCAATCTGTACTGCATCCCACACTCCTGCAAACATAGGAGCATAACCCAAATCCAGATATCCCACTTCCTCTGTTGTCATCCCGCGGTCTATAGCGCAGGCAAAAATATCAATCCTCCAAGCAGCCTCTTTCTCCCCCATAACCTGCGCACCTAAAATCACATGATCTTCCTCTCGGTATACAAGTTTGATCGTGATGATACAAGGATCCGGATAATATCTTGCATGGCTCCTTGCCTCTACAGTTTTTACCTTATATGACAGCCCTTCCCGATGAGCCTCCTCTTCAGAAAATCCTGTTTTTGCTAGTTCCAATCCCATGCAGCGCAGCATAGAAGTCCCAAGAGCCCGGTCAAAGCAAACAGCTTTTCCAAGTACGCTATCTCCTGCAAGCCTTCCCTGCTTGTTCGCATTCGTTCCCAAGGCAATATAAACAGGATTTTTAGTCAGACGATGCTGGACTGTTGCACAATCTCCCACGGCAAATATATCTTTTATAGAAGTTCTCATCGCCGCGTCTGTAATAATCGCACCATTTGAGAGTTTCTTAAGCCCTTTGACAAATCCCGTATTTGGCGTCACCCCAATAGACAGAATTATCATATCTGCCTCATAACACCCCCGGTCTGTAATAATCTCTGTAACTTGACCATCTATTCCTTTGAAACGCTGTACACGCTCTCCTGTCTGCACAGACGCTCCATGCTTTTCCAATTCCGCTTGCACAGCATGTCCAAATTCCTTGTCAAAAGTATTCAGAACTCTATCCATAGCTTCTATGATTCGTATAGATTTTGCTTTCTGTAAAATGCAGGCCTCTGCAATTTCCAAACCAATATAGCCGCCTCCTACAATAACAACGTTTCCCCGGCATTGCACAAGTTTTTCTTTTATCCGTTCTGCATCCTGCAAAGTCTTGAGACAAAAAATTCCTCCGAGCTCTATCCCTGGAAATGGTGGTTTTTTCGGAGATGCTCCGGTAGCTATAATAAGCCGGTCATATGAAAACTCTTTTTCCTGTTCTCCTTCCACGGCACGCACACATTTTTTCTCATGATCAATTTCCAGCGCTTCACACCCCAAATGGATACATAATCCCATTTTCTCAAACTCCGAGACCCTTCGAATGCGAATCTTATCCAAATCCTCGTTTAATCCCGCCACATAATAAGGCAGTCCACAAGCCCCATATGATACTTCCCAACTTTTTTCAAGCACTACAACCTCTGTATCCGGGGCCTTACGCTTAATGCGGGAAGCTGCGCTCATGCCTGCAGGATTTCCACCCAGAATTAAAACCTTCACGAATATCTCCTCCTATTCATCGCGTCAATTCAAATACAGGTTTTGAGTATCCTTCACAGTCCAGCCACTTTAAATGTACTTTAGCACCACATCGCGGATTTCTTGACTTTATACTTATCAAGTTAGACACCAGACGGATACCCCCCTCTAAATCAACTTCGCAGACAATATAAGGGATTTCCTCAGCAAGCGATGGATGAAAATTTTTCTGAAATACAGTAAAAGAATACAATGTTCCTTCTCCTGACAATTCTACTAGTTCTGTCTCTTCACTCATACAATTCGGGCAGAGATATCCCGCTGGCCAACGTAGTTTTCCGCATTTTTTACATTTTTGCACGAGTAGCCGGTGCTCTGCGCAGCCCTCCCAAAATCTTTTTGTATCCGCACTAATCCTTGGCGCAAAAAATCCCATTGTCTCACATCCTTTCCAGTATCAAAGAAACATGGCTCTGGAAAACACCGCCATTGTCGCTACACATAATCAATTCCGGTCTCTTTGTTCCCGGATATCGCCCAAGCTGGCGCTTCCCGCAGCGGTCCATAAGCTGCATTACACCTTCACTCACTGGAGTTAATCCCATAAAATAAGCTTCTGAAAGCATTCCCCCGGAAGTATTGACTGGGAATTCCCCGCCTGGTCCTAAACGTTCCTTCGTTAAGAATTCCCCTGCATCATTACCTTTAAAAAAGCCATAGTCTCTCAGCGTTGCCTCAACGGTATAAGTAAAACAGTCATATATCTCACAGGCATCTATATCTCCATGATTTACTCCTGCCATCTCAAATGCCTGATGACTAGAACGAGCTGCCGCAGAATCACTATCTTCTGCATTGATCCGATAGGGAGATACTGGTTGATTTGCACTGCCAAATCCACGAATTGTCACAACCGGATGGCGATTCAATTTTTTTGCCCGCTCCGCTGTTGTCAGCACAATCGCCCTCCCACCGTCAGTATTTGGCGTCGCATCCAGAAGTCGTAAGGGCTCTGTCACCATGCCGGATCCATAATACCCTTCTTCATCCAATATTTTTTTGTTCATCGCGGCAATTGGATTTAAATTTGCCCACCGCCTTTGAGCAATGGCAATCTCTTTCCACACTTCCGGGCCAGTCGCATAAAGGCTCATTGCCTTCTGTGCCAGCATAGAGTATTTAGCCATTGTACTTAGATCACCGTACGCTGCCAATTCATCTGTAGCCTCTCCTTTATTTAGTTCTTTTACAAAACTTCTTCTTGCACTTCTGGCATTGTCCCCATAAGAAAGCACTACATACTTGACTATTCCGCTTGCCAAGAGTCCTATACTATAATAAAGCCAGCTCCTTGTACAGTATGTCTCCTGGCTGACAACCTCGGGCCGGATTCCCAATTGTTCCGCCACAGTAAAGGCAGTTACATCATAATCCCCTCCAATGGCATCAAAATGCCTGTAAAGAAGGAGGGCATCAACATCCTTCTTGTCGATGCCCGCATCTTCTATGGCATTGCGCACTGCCTCACAATGGAAACTTACAGCTGTCCTCCCGGGTACTTTCCCTTGTTCAGTATATCCAATTCCAGCAATAGCGATTTTATTTTTCAGTTCTTCAAATGCCATGGAAATTTCCTCCTATAATGCCCATACTTCTTCGAATGGAGGCATAGTACAGTCATGGTAGTACGCCAACTTTGTCACATTCATTAAATGCTTGTACGTCAAATTTTCAGAAATAGAGTTATTTCCCCAGCTTCCGCAACCTAGTGACATAGTCGGATGTAACCCGTTGATATAGTTCCCGCCAGATGCGGCGCCACCAGCTTGATTTACTAAGATTCTTCCCACTGGAAGTTCAGCGCCTGCATATTCCGCTTTCTTCTCATCATCTGTATATACCACAGAAGTGTGGCCTGCGCCTTCCCACAACAAGTTTTGTTTCGCCGCGGCTACTCCCTCCTCAAAACTGTTATAGGGGAATAACTGTACCACCGGGCAAAGTTTTTCTCTGCGAAGCTGATTATCTTTTCCCATACCTCTGCTATTAAAAATCAAAATCTGCGTATCTTCTGGTACAGTAAATCCCAGCGCCCGCGCAAGCAGTGCAGGTTTCATCCCCACATATTCCGGGTTGATTGCCCCATTTTCCTTAAAAAGCAGTCCGGCAAGTCCAGCCGCCTTATCATCCGGAATCATCGCTGCCTTTTCTTTGAGAAACGCTTGTACTATCTTATCTTGATCTTCCTTCGGAAAGTGCAGCGCTTGCTCTCCAGTACAAGGGATCCCATTATCATAGGCGCGGCTTCCCACCACTGTTGCCGCCACTTTATCGTAGTCCTTATAATCATCTGCAACTATTACCTGCACATTCCCTTGTCCAACCCCAAATGATGGACGTCCGCTGGAATATGCGGATTTTACCATGGACGCGCCTCCAGTTGCCACAATCACATCGGATTTCTTCATCAGTTCTTGCGTCTTATCAAGACTTGGCTCTGTGATTATCTGAATCAAATTTTCTGGCGCCTTCACTTTTTCAAGCGCAGCGTTAATCAGACTTACACCATGAACCGTTACATTTTTTGCACCCGGATGGGGAGATACAATTACGGCATTGCGGCATTTAATAATATTCATGACATTACTTGCCACTGTCGAAGTCGGATTTGTACTTGGTGCAAGACATGCCACAACCCCTACTGGTTTGGCAAATGTAACAACTCCGTTTATTGTATCATTATCGATAATTCCGACAGATTTCTTATCCCGAAGATAGTACCATGCCGCTGCGGTAGCCTTCTGTTGCTTATAAATCTTACTGTCCACTCGTCCATAATGTGTTTCTGATACCGCCTCTTCAGCAAGTATTTCTGCATTATCAAAAATTGTTTTTCCCACTATCTTAACAAGTGCATCTACCTGTTCCTGCGTATAAGTTTCCATAACCGACTGAGCAGCTTTTGCTTTCTCCAACATTTCGTCAATTTGTGTTCTGTCTTCCATTTTCACTTCTCCTTTTTTGCTGCGGGCTATCTTTTGGATGTCGGCATGCGTGTTATTTTATGTATCACCATCCACTTTTCATTGATTTTTGCAAAGGATAAATAATCGTGGAAAAAATCCCACCTTTTTGCGTCCATGACCTGAACAACTGCCAAATTGTTAGAAAGCATACGTATATTTTCCACATTACCGTATTTGCTTATCCCACTCTCTGACGCCGGGCAGAGGCCTTTCCACCGTTCTCCAAAAACTGTACATGGAAAATCAGCTAAATTCCCGTCCTTATCTGTGCTGAGCATCCTTGCATGTTCTTCAAATACACTCAATGCCAACGAACTATCCAATGTATAGATTCCTTCAATATAGGTATCGATTGCTTTTATAATATTGGACAGTTCTTTTGTTTGTTCTTCTATTGAAGAGAACCAGTTATTCAATGGATCTTCGCTCTCTGACACCATACTTAAAACAATCATCCAGCGTTCCTGATCCTTCACAAGCCCCAAAACATTTGTTACAAACCTCTTGTCCCTTTCATATGAAACAAGTGCATACGCCATTGTTTCTGTCTCTGCATTCACACTTGTAGTCGAAAAATCGTGGATATCTGTTTCTTGCATCTGAGAAATATACGCTCTCAAAGGTTCTGTACACAGATGTCCTTTCAACATCTGTATGAAAACTGCATCCTTATAGATATACTCTTTATAATTATCCGTATATCCAAGCAGCAAGTCTTCATAAGCTTTAAGCACATCGTTTATACTGTTTATCCTATTCTCCATAGCAATCTGCTCCTTTAATTATTTTCTAGGTACCCCAGCGCAAATACTGTATGTGCTTTTACTCCGTTTACAAGCGCCTTTTCATTGAGAACGAAATTGTCAGAATGAATACCGGGCACTTCCTCCTGGATTCCATCATCGGGTGCTACGCTAAGTGCAGCGTACAGACATGGAATAGTGTTGGAAAATTGTCCAAAATCATCCGGTGAACCAAAGGCGCGTGAAGGATCGACTTTTACATTCTCTTCCCCTAAAATTTCCTTAAAACACGGTGTTATATGTTCTACTAGCTCAAAATCATTTTTATTGTTAGGGATATGCATATCCCATTGCACCTCTGCCTTCACGCCGGACGCTTTCGCACACCCTTCTGCGACTTCAATAATGCGCCCCTCCAGAAGATCTTTTGTCGAATAATCGGTAAAACGGCATGCTCCGGATATGAAAGATTCTTCTGCCATCACGTTATATCTAACTCCGCCTGCCATTTGTCCGCATGTCAAGATGATAGGGTTTGTTTTAGGATTCACATTCTGAGTAGTAATTGCCTGTAATCCCAACAAAGTCTGCGCCGTAGGTATCAGCACTTCTGCCCCTGTCCACGGCAGGGAGCCATGAGCTCCAACTCCTTTAAAGCGAATCGTAAACATCGTACATGCCATACAGGTAATTCCACCAACATATCCCAACTGACCAGCCGAACCAATTGGAGCCTTAGGATCTACATGCATACCAAACATTGCTTTTGGCATTAAACTTTGGAATTGCTCCTCTTCCAAATATTTTTTCGCCCCATAACTTCCTTGCAGCCCCGGTGATGGCCCTTCTTCCGAAGGCTGAAATACCAAAAGTACACTTCCTTTTATATATTTACGCAATTTCACCAGCACTGAAGCGCTTCCAAGAAGCATTGCAACATGAGCGTCGTGTCCGCAGGCATGCATCACAGGTACCTCTTTTCCTCCCCACTGCGCAGTTTCTCTGGAGGCAAACGGCAATTCTGTATTTTCTTTGATAACAAGCGCATCCATATCTGCGCGCAGCCCGACAATAGGACCATCCTGTTCTCCGCGGATTACACCAAGGACACCTGTTCCCCCTGCCTGTCCTTCATAAATCTCATCCACTCCGATATCTCTTAGGACCTTAACTATAAGCTCCGCTGTCCTAAACTCCTGATTCGCAAGTTCCGGATATTCATGAATTTTTCTACGCCACTGAATTACTTGTTCTGATATTTCATCGCTATATTTCTTTATTGTTTCATATATTTGCGTATCCATAGTCTACCTCACCAAAAATGTATTTTACCATCCCACAGATTACTCTTTTTAGATCAATGCTCCAATGACAGATCCAACCACTACAGAACCAATGGTAAATACTGCGAAACCTCCAACTACCATCTGAGGCATCAGGAAATTCTCTAATGCCGCTTGATCCTCGTCGTTTTGCGCCACTTCTGCGGCAACTTCTTTTGAAATCGTCATAGTCGGAGGGAATCCAAACAATCCTGATAAACCAATTGCGGTACACATGCCAAAGCCAGTTTTAAATATTTTATTCATGATAAATCCATTTAAGATAACTGCCATGATTCCTAGTACAAATACTACAATGAGCGGAACAGCTAACGAAAAGATCATTTCCTGAGTCGCCCCGGCCATACTTCCAAAGATTGCGATTGTCATTGCAAGTATTACGAAGCCATCTGCATTGGCTTTCCCCAAGAAGCCCTTTTCAAGAAAACCAAGTTCTTGGAAAAGAAGGCCTAAAAGGAGGCAAACCAGCATCGTTGGCCCCCATGAGCCCAAAATTGAGTTAATAAAATATCCTAAAGAAGTCACTAAGCATCCTTTTAGAAGGATAATCTGAGGAGTCTGAAGTCTCTTAGGCAGAGGCGGAAACAATTTTTTCCGTCCTTCTGTCCCTTCATCCTGACTCACACGGAATTTTTCAATTTCCCCCGTTTTCATGACTCTTCTCGCCTCTTTTTTACAGATAACAGATGCGATTGGTATTCCAATCAGATACTGCAGCATAATGATGACTGTGCAAAAAATTGAATAAGTATTGTACATTGTATCCTGCGGATCAATACCTGCCAAAACTGCCTGCATAGCTCCAATGCCTCCGGCAACCACTGGCGCACCGACAAATGCCATATTCCTGTCAATCACAAGCGCACCAAGCCCGCATATAATTACTCCCATGAGCGCAGCTGCACAAAAGCCGGTAATTACCGTCCGCCACTGCCGCTTCATTTCATCAAGCGGGATCGACGCTCCCATATTTACCATCACTAGTCCTATTGTCAAATTATAAATTTCATTTGCGCCCGATGCAGAGATTAGGTCACTTGGAAATCCAAGCCATGTAAAACCGACCAGAAAAATAAATCCCCCGACAAACATCATGGATAGCAATGCCTTTGTTTTTACTGCAAGCCAATCACCGATGGCCAAAATGCCACAACAAATTGTAAAAGTTAATACTGCCCACATAATTACATCTCCTTTTCCTTTTTGTTTTATATTGATATTGAAGGCTTGGCGGGCCCGCCTTATCTGCCTACAATAAGCAACCCTGTTGACAGGACTTCTGGTGTATAGTAAACTAACCAAAAATATGAGGAGGTACTTATAATATGTTTGAAAAATATTTCCAAATCATAATTGACGAAATTTCCAAACTAGTCACTGCAGACATCTGTTTCATTGACTGCTCCGGACATATTTTAAAAAGTTCACAGCCATCCCGCATTGGCCAATTCCATCCTTACGCAAAAAAACTCGTTGATGAAAATCTTGATCAGCTGGCAGTTGATCAAGACGATCCTGTAGCTGGAATAAAAAGGGGCGTTCACTCCGCCGTCCATCTCGATGGTCAAATAATCGGCGTTATTGGAATTACTGGCGCACCAAATGAAATCCTGCTTTTCTCAAAGGCTATCTGTGTCCTATCAGAACTAATGCTTAAAAATCTCCTGTCAAATGAGCAAGAGAATATTTTGACCCAAGCAAGAGGGATTTTTTTCCAAGAATGTCTGCTGCACAATTCACATATATCCCAAGAACAATATCTGTCACAAGGAACAACTCTCGGACTAGATATGCGTATCCCACGTTTTATTATTGTCATCCGGCTATTCAACTTACCCGCACAGCATAACCTGCTTCTTTCAAATATCGTTTCCCACTGCAACAATTTGAATACTAAACATATGGTAGGAAGCATTACCTTTCTTAAAGGGGAAGATATTATCTGTTTCCAGCCTTGTGCAGATCCTGACGAAATCCCTGCACATACCTCCTTTCTGAAAAGCCAAATAGAAGATAAATTCAACATAAAAACATTTATTGGCTGTAGTAATCCCTATACTGAGGTAAGTATAATTCCCACTCTTTACGAGACAGCCTGTGTCCTCGCAGAAATAAGCAAAAACTCCCACGGGCAAATCATTCAACAGAATCATCTTTTTCCTGAAGCGCTTATCAAGAGTCTGTCAAAAAGTATGCGTCAGGAGTTTCATAATGAAGTCTTTCAAAACTGCACAGAGCAGGAAATAAAAAATTATACACAGCTTCTCAAAGACTACTTTGAATGCAGCGGCTCTATCAAAGATATTTCAGAAAAGCGTTATGTTCACAAAAATACTATCCAGTACCAGCTAACGAAAATTCATCATCAGACTGGTTATAATCCAAGAAATATGAAAGATGCCTTTTGCCTGTATTTAGCAATTTTGTCAAAATAGTTTTGTATTTTCATCCTCAATATAATAGCAATTTTTAGAACACTTTTCCGCTTTTTATTATTACAATAATATTATCTCTCATTTATTGCACACACAATGTTATCTAAATCAAATTTTTTTCAGTTTTTTTGTTTTTAAAACCAATTGATGTATTTAACTTTCAAAAAATGACATAAAAAATCCCCCGCCGCCAAAAACTCTCAGCAGCGGGGGATCTTATGTCAGCGCTATCCTTCGATAGCTATGGTCTTTTTGGTCTCCACAGCATTTACATCTTTCTTTGGAATACTTAATCTCAAGATGCCATCCTCAAATCTCGCCTTAATATCTTCATGGGTCAGGGTGTCTCCCACGTAAAAGCTTCTCTGCATTGCCCCTGCGTAACGCTCCCTGCGGATATACTTGCCTTCTTTATCCTTCTCATCCTTATCCAGTCCCTTTGCGGCGGAAATCGTCAGGTATCCATTCTCAAGATCTACGTTGATTTCGTCTTTCTTAAATCCCGGAAGATCAATATCCAGTTCATATCCGGCATCATGCTCACGGATATCTGTTTTCATCATATTCTTCGCGTTCTTTCCATACAGCGGATTTTTCCGTCCCCAAAACTCTCTCTCAAATGGGAAGTCCATCCAATTGTCATCAAATAAATTTTCTCCAAAAATACTAGGCATTAACATAAGTCATATCTCCTTTCATTAAAACATCCTTCTGTTATCCATCTATAAGTATAAAGCACTTCCGAAAAACTATCCGGGGTGTTGAGTTTTTTAGAACAAAGAATTTTTTATTTTCTTTCTCCTTTGTTCTATCTGTAATATAGCACTTATTGTTAGCACTGTAAATAGTTGAGTGCTAATTTTTGTGAAAAAATTGTGAACTCGAGATTTTCTCTGATTTTACGGGTTCAAAAAGACAGAAACCCGGTTATTACGCTAAGAGTAATAACCGGGTTTACTTCTTCATCTCACAAAGTTGTCTCCCTATACTTTACAATATTTTTAAACACAACCTCTGTAGTTTTTTTCTTTCCATCCAGAACCTGCAACAGCTCTTCCATCGCCCGCACACCCTCGTCATAAGCCGGCGTAATGATCGCCGATACAGGCGGCGCGGCGAGCTTAGTCCACCCTTCCGGATCAAAGCCGATCAGCCCGAGCCTGTCCGCAAACAGCTCCATGTAATTGGGAAACTGCCGGATCGCTTGGTAGACGACCTTCAGTGTATGCGGGGAGACAACAAAAATCATCGTCTTTTTATTCAAATCCACATTTTCACTGAGCATTTCATACACTTCTTCAGATTTCATCCCCAGCTTCACATATATGGTATTTCCATCTATACCAGCGTCCTGAAGGGCATCCCTAAATCCTCTTGACGTCTCAAACCCTACGCCGAAATCGCTCTCTTCATTGAAAATAATCACAAATGCTTCATACCCCTTTTTTATACAATCAGAAATTACTTTGTATACACACTCATAATTATTTTCCTTCACATATCGCCCTGTATATTCATAAGGTTTCGCTCCTAGATACACAATAGGCTTATGCTTTTTTTCCAGATCTTTTGCTAATATACCGAACCGGTATGTTGCCTGTATGATAAATCCCTCCGCGCCCATCCGCATCATGCGCTCAACATACTCCTGCTCTGATTTAAACAGCATCTCGCTGCTCCCCGGAAGGATCTGAAATTCATGCGCACTGGCGGCATCTTCTATCCCTTTCAGCGCTTTTGCGCAATATGGATCAGAAATGTCCTTTAGGATAACCCCAATCAATCCGGTTCTTTTTGATTTCATGGCCCGCGCCGCCGCGCTCGGCTCATATCCTGTCTCGTCAATAATTCGCTGAATTCTCTGCTTGGTATCCTCTGACATTTTATGTGTTTTTCCGTTAAGGAAAAACGATACCGTTGTTTTTGATACTCCAGCCCGCTCTGCTATCTCGTTAATCGTCAACTTGCTCATATTCAAACCTCATAGTTATTCTATAAGATATAGTAACATGATTTACTAAGAAACAAAATATTTTTTTATATTCCCGGATGTCTAAAACCAACTTTTCCGTTCACGCATGTCTATTTAGTTCCGCAGACGCACTACACTGACGGTACCGTGCTTTTTACTAATAACCATGGCCTTTCCGTAAACCGGGATTCCCTGGCATGTATAAATCTTTCCACCTTGAAAGGTATCATGGTTCCAGATAAGAAATGTCTGAGATTCTGTTGGTGAAATTATGAACTCCCTCGCATATACAATATTCTTTGAGACAGCTTCTTCCCTTCCAAATTGATAAACCGGAACCTTTCTCACAGTAATACTTCTATCTGCCATCACCGTAAGATCTAACAGATGATTTTCAAATTGCTGTTCTTTCACAAGCCGGATGCTTTCCTCCAATTGATTATATCTGGGGGAGATCATACATTTTTCTTCCTTGAAGGATGCTTCTCCATACATCTTAAGCTGCGCATCTCCTGAGGACATCTCCCAGCACACTTCTTGTACATTACCTTTTTTTACATTGACATTTGCATCCAGATGATAATACTCCTTCACACTATGGGATCCGTCATAGGATATATCATTTACGATCATCCAGATACCCTCGTCAGATACCATAACCCGCCTGATCACACTGCAGTTTTTCCCTTTTTCCAGAACCGCGCGATAGGACATTTCCGCATAATGTATCCCGTCTTTTTCCTTATAATAATTCTTCATGGCATCCGGATAGCTCTTGAAGCCCCATGCTCCCGTGGGAACTGCCATTGATATATCGTCAACAACACACACATTATGGGCCTTCGCGCTTTTTAACATTGGTCTGACAGGTTCATCCTCACGGTAGGAATATCTTCCGCTGTCCACGAAAAACGGACGGCCTGAGTGGTATAACGAGATATGCGTCAGATCCCCATGTCCGTGGCTGCTGCCTAGGGGGCCGCATGTAAGATACGTATAGTCCGCATGTTCGGACCAGCCATTTCTGAAATAAATATTTCCGGTATCAACCTCATTCAAGGTAAGTTCAGACGGAACTTTTTTCTCCATGGCATTGTAGTTCTTCACTCCCTGTATTCCGAGCAGCCAGACGCTATCCAGATCAGGCGTGTCATATCCCATCATCCGGAGCTCTCCGTCACCTGTCAGAACCGCTGCTTTTACCAGCACATCCCTGACATCTGTCACATCGCTGTCACACTGGGCGCACTGACGATGATCCGGTCCGGCGGCGAACATGACATATCGCGCCATCCTTGCCGCTTTTTCTTCCAGCCACTCTTTTTTGATATTCAGAAAACGGCAGATATGAAGCAGCTTCATAGAACACAGAAGAACTTCCATATGGTACATAATTGACTGCTCCCAGTGTCCGCCATCATCCATAACTTGAAGTTCCAGCTGTGTTTCAAGCTCTTTCCACGCCCAATCTTCCAGTCCGTTCTGCGGCAGCTCTTCACCGAACAGCATGTATCCCATACATATTGCTGTGGTCTGGAGAACGCCCCAGTTGCTCAAAGTATACTTTCTGATATACCTCTTCTGCATGTTTAAGTACTGTTCTCTTATACTGTTGATAATCTTCTCGGTTTCATCTTTGCTAAGAAGACGGCTGCCGGTCAGATGAAGCAGCAGGAACTGCCAGCTCATGCAGCGTATCCCGGTGTCGATCGTTCTGGTCGTCTCTGTTCCTTCTTCTTTAATCTCGTTATTCTGAATCCAATGAAAAAGATACCA
>DXAK01000011.1 GCA_019117065.1 Candidatus Mediterraneibacter pullicola
CCCCGGCATGTATTATGAAAAAGTTTATTCAAAATAACTTGTCAGCATCTTGGTTGTTTTTCTCTTTCGATGGTTATAGTATATGGGAGAGAAATGAAGAAAACATGTTGATATCATGAAAGAATTTTAAAGGATAAATGAATAATCTATGAACAAGGTCCCATATTTTAGAATGGTAAAAGACCGATGGGGGAGCCATCGGTCTTTTGAGGGGAGTATAAATAATTAATAAGGGGTTGTAGAAAGTAACCTTTCTACAATGAACAGTATAATATACGGAATTGGAAAAAGCAAGCAAAATATTTAAAAATTATAAACATAAAAATGGTGAATAAAAAAAGCCGGGCATGGGATACTAACATTGAACCAAAAAACAGGAGGTAATATCATGGCAAAGAATTATAGCAATACAAACAATTCCAACAAGAACACAACTTCAAAGAACAGCTCTTATTCATCCTATGGGGACACACAGAGCAAAAACAAAAATTCTAACAAGAACAGCAATAATGCTGAGTCCAACACATCAAACAGCCAGAACTGCGGAAGAAACACCAATGCTTCTGATGTTTCTGATCGGTATTAGTTTGAATTAGGGACAGGGTGAAATTGAATTGGGGACGTAGTGAAATCTGATTTTACTACGTCCCCAATTTAACTTTACTCTGTCCTCAATTTATAGTAAGATGGATACAGATTAAGGACAAGGACGGAAGATTTCATGAGTATTGGTAAGGTGCAGTGGATCGCTCCCTGCCACTTTGGGCTGGAATCTGTATTAAAGAAAGAAATACAGGATCTTGGATATGAGATCGTTCAGGTTGAGGACGGGAGAGTTACTTTTTTAGGAGGACCCGATGCTGCCTGCAGGGCGAATATATTTCTTAGGACTGCGGAGAGAATACTTCTTAAGGTGGGGAGCTTCTGGGCGGTAACATTCGAGGAATTGTTTGACAAGACAAGAGCCATCCCATGGGAGGAATATATCCCTGAGGACGGAAAATTCTGGGTAACAAAGGCGGCGTCTGTAAAGAGCCGTCTCTTTAGCCCATCGGATATTCAGTCTATTATGAAGAAAGCGATGGTTGAGCGTTTAAAAGTAAAGTATGGGAAGCAATGGTTCCCTGAGACAGGCGCGCTTTATCCGGTGCGGGTATTCTTGATGAAGGATACTGTTACTGTTGGAATTGATACGACAGGCGATTCTCTTCATAAAAGAGGGTATAGACCGGTGGCGGGGAAGGCGCCCATTGCTGAGAATTTGGCGGCAGCCCTCATTATGCTCACGCCGTGGAAAAAGGACAGGATCTTTGTGGATCCGTTCTGCGGCAGCGGAACTTTCCCTATTGAGGCGGGCATGATAGCAGCAAATATAGCACCCGGGATGAACCGGTCATTTACAGCGGAGGCTTGGACAAACCTGATTGGAAGGAAGAACTGGTATGAGGCGGTCAATGAGGCTCAGGAGCTAACGGACGATGGGGTTGAGACT
This sequence comes from Candidatus Mediterraneibacter pullicola, assembly GCA_019117065.1. Classification (GTDB taxonomy): domain Bacteria; phylum Bacillota; class Clostridia; order Lachnospirales; family Lachnospiraceae; genus Mediterraneibacter; species Mediterraneibacter pullicola. The sequence goes on from DXAK01000011.1 coordinate 1,493, forward strand.
GATATACAGGGATATGACGCAGATCCGGCGGTGATACGCACAGCCCGAAGAAACGCAGAGAAAGCGGGTGTGGGACACCTCATACATCTTCAGCAAAGGAAAGTAAAAGATTTGAACCATCCGAAAAAATATGGTTTTATTATCACTAATCCTCCCTACGGAGAACGCCTTGAAGAAAAAAGCGCGCTCCCGCAGATATATAGGGAATTTGGAGAAGCTTTCCGCAGGCTGGACAGCTGGTCAGCGTATATGATCACTAGCTATGAGGATGCAGAGCGCTATTTTGGGCGGAAGGCCGACAAGAACCGAAAGATCTATAATGGAATGATACGAACATATTTCTATCAGTTCCGGGGACCGAAGCCGCCAGGTAGAAACATTTCAGAAATACATAATAAAAAATATGCAAAAGAGGAAATATAAAGGATAGAGGGTAGCGAGAAAAATGAAAACAAGGATTGTATTTGCTACGGGAAATGAAAACAAGATGAAAGAAATACGCATGATTATGACGGATCTGGGAATGGAGATCATTTCTATGAAGGAAGCAGGCGTGAATCTGAATATTGTGGAGGATGGGATGAGCTTTGAGGAAAATGCGGAGATCAAAGCGCGCGCTGTGTCCCGCGTTCTGACAAATGATATCATTCTGGCAGATGATTCCGGGCTGGAGATCGACTATCTGGATAAGGCGCCGGGCATCTACTCTGCCAGATTTGCGGGCGAGGATACTTCTTATGATATAAAGAACCGTATTCTTCTTGACCGAATGGAGGGCGTACCGGATGACCAGCGCTCTGCACGGTTTGTATGCGCGGTTGCCGCGATGTTTCCAGATGGGGCGGTGTCGGTGGTACGAGAGACAATTGAGGGACAGGTCGCGGCAGAAGCTGAGGGAGAGAATGGGTTTGGCTACGACCCTATTTTCTATGTGCCAGAGTATGGATGTACGACTGCGCAGATGACACCGGAGCAGAAAAATGAGGTGAGCCACCGGGGGAAAGCACTTCGCGCGATGAAAAAGCTTTTAGAGAAGAAGTTCGGAGAGGAAATGGTATGAGAGTATTGATCGTCAGCGATACGCATGGAAAGCATGCGGGACTTGATAAGGCACTGGAGGAGGCTGGGAATATCGATATGTTTATCCATCTGGGTGATGTGGAAGGTGGGGAAGACTACATAGAAGCGGTGGTGGGCTGTGAGAAACATATGGTGAAAGGGAACAATGATTTCTTTTCGGATCTTCCGAGGGAAGAAGAGTTCAACATTGGAAAGCATAAAGTGTTTATAAGCCACGGGCACTCGTACTATGTATCGCTTGATCCGGAGCACATCCGTCAAGAAGGTGAATCAAGAAACGCGGATATTGTGATGTTTGGGCATACACACCGTCCGTTTTGGGAAAAGAAGAACGGGGTGATCGTGCTCAATCCGGGCAGCCTGTCGTTTCCCCGTCAAGAGGGGCGCAGGGGCAGCTACATGATTATGGAGACAGATGGCGAGAAAGAGCCGATTTTTCAACAGTTTTTTCTTGAATGGTAGACCGGATGGCAGCAGAGTTTCTGGCTAGCAAGGTAAACGGGAGAAAACTGAAAAAAGTTGTTGACAACGGTAAAGCCATATAATATAATAGTCAATGCGCTACGGGTAAGACGGGAAACGTAGGAAAATACCGGGGTGTGGCTCAGTTTGGCTAGAGCGCCTGGTTTGGGACCAGGAGGTCGCAGGTTCGAATCCTGTCACCCCGATATGTGCGGGTGTAGTTCAATGGTAGAACACCAGCCTTCCAAGCTGGATACGTGGGTTCGATTCCCATCACC
>DXAK01000012.1 GCA_019117065.1 Candidatus Mediterraneibacter pullicola
TTTATAACGGAGCAGACAAACCGCTGTACATAAGCAGTAAAGCGGAGATTGTCCAGAGAGCTTCTTTAATTCTCAGAAATGTGGAATATGTGATTAATGCGCATTTTGAGATGACAGAGCATGCCAATGAGTCGGATAATCCGGGTAAATTCAAGGACATTATTATGAGGCGGTTAAGAAAAGGGGAATGTTTCCACATGCCATACTTCGGATGCAGAGAGTTCCCAGCAAATTTCCGTCTGTGCGAGGAAGAAGAAATCAAAACAGCATATGATGATGTGGAAGAGAAGGATTTAGGATTTATGCTTTTCGACATGGATTATTCGGATCCTAATAATATTCAGCCTATGTTTTTTAGAGCAGTTATGAAACACGGTGTTCTGGATCTGCGGGACTGTGAGGTGATACGATGATCTTACAGGCATTGACAGAGTATTATGAAAATCTTGCGAATGAGGGGAAGGTAGACAGGAAAGGATGGTGCAGGGCAAAGGTTTCTTATGGGATCAACCTGTCAAAAGAAGGACATATCTTGGGAGTCATTTTTCTGAAAACAGAGGAAGAAAGTGGTAAGAAGAAAGTATGGGTTCCCCAGCAGATTAAAGTTCCGGAGATGGTGACACGGTCATCCGGTGTCTCAGCAAATTTTTTGTGTGACAACTCGAAATATATTTTAGGAATTGACGCGGACGGCACAAATCAAAGAATTCTTGATTGTTTTAAAGCAGCAAGAAAAAAGCATTTGTCACTCCTTGATGGAATAGAGGGGAAGATGGCGCAGGCAGTGCGGCTTTTCTTTGAAACATGGAATCCGAAAGAAGCCTTCGAATGTGAAGAAATCCGGGAAAACTGGGAAGAAATCACAGAGGGCGGAAATCTGATTTTCTGCATGGGTGGGAAATATGCACAAGATGATGCATTTATAGCTGAGGCATGGGAAAATGCAAGGAACTTCTCATCGGAATCTGGAGAGGAGCGGATAGGCATTTGCCTTGTGACAGGGAAAAAGGAAGAAATTTCTAGAATCCATAAAACAATCAAAGGCGTTCCCGGAGCACAATCAAGCGGTGCGGCGCTGGTCTCTTTTAATGCTCCTGCATTTGAATCTTATGGAAAAGAACAAAGTTACAATGCTCCAGTGGGAAAATATGCGGAGTTCGCGTACACTACGGCTTTGAATTATCTGCTTAATCAGAGGGAATATACGTTTCAACTTGGGGATTCAATGATTTTGTCATGGGCACAAAGTGCCCAGACGGAATATCAGGCAGCATTTTTTGAATTCGCAGACCCCAAACCGGATAATCAAGAAGAAATTAAAGAAATATTTCAAAATTTGAAAAAAGATAGAACGATTCAAGTTGGTGATATTTCTCTAAATCCAGAACAGAAGTTTTATATTCTATCTCTGGCTCCCAATGTGGCAAGACTTTCTGTGCGTTTTTTCTATCAGGATTCTTTTGGGAATATCCTCAGAAATCTGTCCAAGCATTATGAGAGAATGTTAATTGTAAAGCCTTCTTGGGCAGACAAGGAGTATCTGGGTATCAGGGATATGCTGTGGGAGACTGTAAACCAAAATTCGAAGGATAAATCACCGGTTCCTAATATGGCTGCATTTGTTTTACAGGCGATTCTGTCCGGCAGTAGGTATCCAGCAAGTCTTTATACAAATGTGTTGGTCCGCATCCGTGCGGAACAGGGCCGTGTCACATGGGGACGGGCAGGGATAATAAAAGCGTATCTGATACAAAATGATCACTGGAAGGAAGGAGAAAATTATATGGGATTGAATGAAGAGAGCAGAGAGACGGCTTATGTACTGGGCAGGCTGTTTTCTGTACTGGAGTCGATTCAGGCGGAGGCAAATCCGGGAATCAAAGCTACAATCCGCGACCGCTATTTTAATTCAGCGTGTGCGGCACCCGCGTCAGTTTTCCCTGTATTGGTGAAATTGAAAAACAATCATATAAAAAAACTGGAGAGAGATAAGGGCAGTGCAAAACCATATTATGAGAAAATGCTGACAGAAATTATGGAAAAGCTGGACGAATATCCAAAGAGGCTGTCTCTGAAAGAACAAGGGAAATTCATTCTCGGATACTATCATCAGGTGCAAAAAAAGTACGAAAAAAAGGAGGAAAAGTAAATGAGTGAAGTGATCAAAAATAGATATGAATTTGTAGTGCTATTTGACGTGGAAAACGGAAATCCAAACGGAGATCCTGACGCGGGCAATATGCCGCGGATCGATCCGGAGAGCGGGCTTGGCCTCGTGACAGATGTGTGCCTGAAACGCAAGATCAGAAATTATGTGGAGACAGTAAAAGAGGATACAGAGGGATTCCAGATTTATATCAAGGAAGATGTGCCGCTGAATAGGAGTGACCGGGAAGCCTGTGTTAGACTTGGGATTGAGGAGACAGAGGATAAAAAAGTAACAGAAGCATTAAGGAAATTAAAGAAAAATGACCCGGGTGCAGACGTTAAATTAAGAGATTATATGTGCAGCAATTTCTATGATATCCGTACCTTTGGGGCTGTTATGACGACGTTTGTGAAAGCCTCATTGAACTGTGGGCAGGTCAGAGGTCCAGTGCAGATTAGTTTTGCAAGAAGTGTGGATCCTGTTATCAGTCAGGAGGTGACTATTACCCGAGTGGCGATTACTACGGAAAAGGATGCGGAAAATAAGAATACGGAGATGGGAAGAAAGAGCATTGTTCCTTATGGATTATATCGTGTAGAAGGATATATATCGGCAAATCTTGCCCGCAGGGTGACAGGATTTTCGGAAGAAGATTTGGAACTTCTTTGGGAAGCCATTATCAATATGTTTGAACATGATCATTCTGCTGCAAGAGGGAAAATGGCAGTTCGCGAACTGATTGTATTTAAGCACAGTAAGGAGTTGGGAGACTGTCCGGCATACAAATTGTTTGATGCAGTGGAAATAAAGAAAAATGAGGGCGTGGACTATCCGAGAAAATATCAGGATTATACAGTTACAGTCCATAAAGAAAGTATCCCAGAGACAGTGGAAGTAAAAAGGATGGTATAATGGAATATCCAGAAGATAATTATTTGATGATTTCAGGAATCCAGCATTTTAAGTTCTGCCGGAGACAGTGGGCTTTGATACATATTGAGCAGCAATGGGCGGAAAACACCCACACTGTTATTGGTGAACTGATGCATAAAAAAGTGCATGATCCGTCCCTTAAGGAAACGAGAAAAGATCTTATAATCGCCAGAGCGCTGCCAGTCGCCTCACGGAAATTAGGCGTGAGCGGTGAGTGTGATCTGGTAGAGTTTCACAAATGTGAGGAGGGGATAAAGCTGCACGGTCACCGTGGATTGTATTCAGTCTATCCGGTGGAGTATAAAAAGGGAAAACCGAAATTGTCGGAGGAAGATAAGCTGCAGCTTGCAACGCAGGCTATGTGCTTGGAAGAAATGTTTTCCACACAAGTGCTGGAGGGAGCAATTTTTTATGGTGAGACAAGAAGGCGCGAGGTAGTGGATATTACAGGAGAGCTTAAAGATGAAGTGAGAAGTATGTTTCGTGAAATGCATGATTATTATACGAGAAAATACACGCCTGAAGTAAAGTACAGCAAATCCTGCAATGCCTGTTCGCTCAAGGATATTTGTCTGCCTGCATTGAGGAAAACAGTTTCAGTGAAGTCGTATATCAATCAAATGCTGTGGGAAGACGAATCTGTTGTTTGATTTTAGAGTTATGTTCAGGAGAAAGAAATGAAAAAGTTGCTAAACACATTATATATTACTTCTGAAAATAGTTACTTATCTCTGGATGGCGAAAACGTGGTTGTTTTTGAAGACCAAAAGGAGATAGGACGGGTACCGTTACATAATCTGGAGGGCATTATGTCTTTTGGATACCGGGGGACAAGCCCGGCTTTGATGGGAGCGTGTGCACAGAGGAATGTTTCTTTGTGTTATCTTACTCCTCAAGGGAAATTTCTGGCTCGTGTCACAGGTAAAGTAAGAGGAAATGTAATCTTGAGGGAACAGCAGTATAACAGTAAGAATGATGAACAGATCAGCCTTGCGATTGCGAAAAATTGTATTCTAGGGAAGGTGTACAATGCCAGATGGGTATTGGAGCGCGCGGTGAGGGATCATGCGTTGCAGATTGATGTGGATAAGGTGAAAAAGGCGTCTGCTTTTTTGAAAGATGCGCTGGCACAGATTCAGAATGCTGTGTCAAAAGAACAGCTCAGAGGATATGAAGGAGAGGCGGCAAGCATTTATTTTGGAGTGTTTGACCAGCTCATCTTGCAGCAGAAAAAAGATTTTGTTTTTGCAGGAAGAAATAAAAGACCGCCTCTTGATAATGTTAATGCCCTGCTATCTTTTGTATACACCTTATTGACAAACAGTATTACTTCTGCATTGGAGAGTGTGGGGCTGGACCCATATGTGGGATATCTCCACACAGAACGCCCAGGTAGAGTATCACTGTCCTTAGATATGATAGAAGAATTAAGAGCAATTCTTGCCGATAGATTTGTCCTGACGTTAATCAACAAAAAAATTATCAGCGGGAAAAACTTTTCGGTGAAAGAGAATGGGGCCGTACTGATGGATGATGAGTTGCGGAAAAAAGTGCTCACAGAGTGGCAGAATAAGAAAAAGGAAACCATCACACACCCGTATCTGAAGGAAAAAGTAGAGTGGGGAATAGTTCCGTATGTTCAGGCAATGCTTCTGGCAAGATATTTAAGGGGTGATCTGGATGGATATCCAGTATTTCTTTGGAAGTAGATAAAATGATGATTTATGAAATATTGTAAATCTCTGGAAGACAGGAGGCTGGCAGATGCTTGTGCTGATTACCTACGATGTAAATACAGAGACGGATGCGGGGAAGAAACGATTGCGGAAAGTCGCAAAACAATGCACAAATTATGGAAGACGGGTGCAGAACTCAGTATTTGAGTGCATTCTGGATAATGCCCAGTGTCTTACTCTGAAATCAATATTGATGGATATTATTGATGAAAATGTTGACAGCTTGCGTTTTTATTACTTAGGGAATAAGTATCAGACAAAAGTTGAACATATGGGCATCGACAGGGGATTGCCGGTAGATAGTACGTTGATTTTGTAATGAGGACATATTGGGGAAACGGTAATGGGTGCGAGTAGAAAGCAAACATAAAAACATAGGGGGATTCGCACTGAGAAATATGTACAAAAGAAGTGGATTACAATAGAAAAGGAAGGGGGAAAAAGAGAAGAGGGGAATAAAGAAAAAATAATTTGTTGATTTTAGCTGAAAATATAGGGAGACTTTTGGCTAAAATTGCTGTCGCTCCCCTCGCGGGAGCGAGGATTGAAATTCCAGAATATCTCTTGTAACATTCTGGATTGTATTGTCGCTCCCCTCGCGGGAGCGAGGATTGAAATACCTGTTCAAGAATTGTGTATGACATTCCAGTTCTGTCGCTCCCCTCGCGGGAGCGAGGATTGAAATGCGATTGTAAACGTTTTAGTGACAGCAAGACCAGAAGTCGCTCCCCTCGCGGGAGCGAGGATTGAAATCTATCTCGTATCCGGTCAGCAATCATATTCCATATTGTCGCTCCCCTCGCGGGAGCGAGGATTGAAATCACTGGCTGTTATTTTTATACTCAAAAAAAGAAAGGGTCGCTCCCCTCGCGGGAGCGAGGATTGAAATCTTTTATACGGGCCCCACCTGCAGGATGTATACAGTCGCTCCCCTCGCGGGAGCGAGGATTGAAATGCGATTGTAAACGTTTTAGTGACAGCAAGACCAGTCGCTCCCCTCGCGGGAGCGAGGATTGAAATCGGTAATGATCGTGTTGGCCACAATCCCCTGCGCTGGTCGCTCCCCTCGCGGGAGCGAGGATTGAAATCGCATCTAATGTTGCTGGCGTGCGTCCGTATTTTTGTCGCTCCCCTCGCGGGAGCGAGGATTGAAATAGCAAGTGTAGCCATAGCCTCATCAAACTTAGCCGTCGCTCCCCTCGCGGGAGCGAGGATTGAAATATCCCACGTTCCGGTAACTCCATCGCTGGGACTTGGTCGCTCCCCTCGCGGGAGCGAGGATTGAAATGCGATTGTAAACGTTTTAGTGACAGCAAGACCAGGTCGCTCCCCTCGCGGGAGCGAGGATTGAAATGACAGTTGCATGGTCAGCGTCCGGATCTGCGCGATCGTCGCTCCCCTCGCGGGAGCGAGGATTGAAATTGCAACAGGACCATATCCGCGCTGATCGTCACGGTCGTCGCTCCCCTCGCGGGAGCGAGGATTGAAATCAGACACATCCGATGCAGCTTTTTGGATCTTGTCGTCGCTCCCCTCGCGGGAGCGAGGATTGAAATTCCGAATATCGGATGTGGAAATAGGATGTCTTTCGTCGCTCCCCTCGCGGGAGCGAGGATTGAAATTTCTACTGTCTTTTGTCTGCACTGTCCAAATATGGTCGCTCCCCTCGCGGGAGCGAGGATTGAAATCGTCAATTTTAATAATATTTGTGTCTGACAGGTCAAGTCGCTCCCCTCGCGGGAGCGAGGATTGAAATTTCAAGACTTTTTGCAATGCTGCGATAACCGTATAATGTCGCTCCCCTCGCGGGAGCGAGGATTGAAATCATGAACAGCATGGCGAATCATTCCCTTTTACAGCGTCGCTCCCCTCGCGGGAGCGAGGATTGAAATGGACGAATAAACTCGTCCCCCTCTTTGACAATCCAGTCGCTCCCCTCGCGGGAGCGAGGATTGAAATATAATCAGATTTCGCTTTTGCGCATATCTTTTCGGTCGCTCCCCTCGCGGGAGCGAGGATTGAAATATCATCTGTTTTACCTGATTAAAAGCATCATCCGGGGTCGCTCCCCTCGCGGGAGCGAGGATTGAAATACAAGTTACCGTTCCGAGAACCGTAAGCGTTGGACAAACGTCGCTCCCCTCGCGGGAGCGAGGATTGAAATTGCGCCACTGTGCTTTGGAGCCGAAGCTGTGTGTAGTCGCTCCCCTCGCGGGAGCGAGGATTGAAATGACAGTTGCATGGTCAGCGTCCGGATCTGCGCGATCGTCGCTCCCCTCGCGGGAGCGAGGATTGAAATCCGTTGACGGTCAGCGTGCATGATCCTGTTCCGCTGTCGCTCCCCTCGCGGGAGCGAGGATTGAAATAAGGGTCTTGATATCCTTGTATTGCTCTGTGTTCTGGTCGCTCCCCTCGCGGGAGCGAGGATTGAAATCCAAGCCTGCGGCTCGTCCGCTCCGTATCCGTGATCGTCGCTCCCCTCGCGGGAGCGAGGATTGAAATATCCCACGTTCCGGTAACTCCATCGCTGGGACTTGTGTCGCTCCCCTCGCGGGAGCGAGGATTGAAATCGTCTGAATTCTCTGAATATCGGATGTGGAAATAGTCGCTCCCCTCGCGGGAGCGAGGATTGAAATTCATGTGTGCTGTGACAGGTGCACCGCTCACCTGGTCGCTCCCCTCGCGGGAGCGAGGATTGAAATCGTAATATACTTCCATCTTCCCTCTGCATCAATCGTGTCGCTCCCCTCGCGGGAGCGAGGATTGAAATACAGTCGCCTGCATCGTGTTCCCGTTGACGGTCAGGTCGCTCCCCTCGCGGGAGCGAGGATTGAAATAATCTTATCTATGTTCCGATAGATTCCATCTGCAAGGTCGCTCCCCTCGCGGGAGCGAGGATTGAAATAAGCATCTTGATGTCCTTATACTGCTCCGTGTTTTGTCGCTCCCCTCGCGGGAGCGAGGATTGAAATATTGCAACGCTTAATTTGCTGACCGTCTCAGCCTGGTCGCTCCCCTCGCGGGAGCGAGGATTGAAATTCGTGACGACATCGCGCGTGTCGACCTCATAACTCATGTCGCTCCCCTCGCGGGAGCGAGGATTGAAATCGCGGAATACCGTGTTGTCCTGAATGAACTGAACCGTCGCTCCCCTCGCGGGAGCGAGGATTGAAATCATAGCTCCACACCGTACCTTTCTTTCAGGAGCCGTCGCTCCCCTCGCGGGAGCGAGGATTGAAATTTGCGGAAATGCTCGTAGCTTTGTACGCCGGGAAAGTGTCGCTCCCCTCGCGGGAGCGAGGATTGAAATCAGAGGACTTTTACATCCTCGCCGCTTGCCAGATGTCGCTCCCCTCGCGGGAGCGAGGATTGAAATCAGAAACGGAAGTCCGGCTTTTCTCGCCGCAACGTCGTCGCTCCCCTCGCGGGAGCGAGGATTGAAATCCAGTATTGCGCAGATTACTTCCACCTTCGGGTAGCTGTCGCTCCCCTCGCGGGAGCGAGGATTGAAATAACGTCATCTGCCCGGCCTGATCCTCGGTAAGGAGTCGCTCCCCTCGCGGGAGCGAGGATTGAAATGTAATGCTCGGCGTGGAATCGCCTGCAAGCAGATGTCGCTCCCCTCGCGGGAGCGAGGATTGAAATGCACCTTATCCCGGAACTCCTGCAACGTCCCGTAGAGTCGCTCCCCTCGCGGGAGCGAGGATTGAAATCAATTATTATTTTTACCGTATTGAATACGCTTTCAAAGGTCGCTCCCCTCGCGGGAGCGAGGATTGAAATTGCTTGAGAATTTTTGCAAGGTCACCCACAAGGGTCGCTCCCCTCGCGGGAGCGAGGATTGAAATACTCCTTTCCTGTCCGTATTATTGGACAACCTCTGTCGCTCCCCTCGCGGGAGCGAGGATTGAAATCATTTTGTCACTCGGATGCTCTACGATGATTTTCTGTCGCTCCCCTCGCGGGAGCGAGGATTGAAATTCATGTGTGCTGTGACAGGTACACCGCTCTCCGGGTCGCTCCCCTCGCGGGAGCGAGGATTGAAATAACGCCTGCATGAAGTTCATGTTCTGATAGTAGGCGTCGCTCCCCTCGCGGGAGCGAGGATTGAAATTTGTCTTTCAGTCCGGTGAACTGGCAGAGGGTTTGTCGCTCCCCTCGCGGGAGCGAGGATTGAAATAAGGGTGTTCGCAAGTCCTGCAGCGCATGACTGGAGTCGCTCCCCTCGCGGGAGCGAGGATTGAAATACACTCCTGGGATCTCCGTCTCCCATCGCTGTCTGTCGCTCCCCTCGCGGGAGCGAGGATTGAAATGGTGCTGTATATCAACGCGGCAGCCGAATTGTCGCCGTCGCTCCCCTCGCGGGAGCGAGGATTGAAATTCCTTTTGTGTTATAATCTGCTTGCAGGCGATTCCAGTCGCTCCCCTCGCGGGAGCGAGGATTGAAATTGCATCCTCTGTGTCCGGGATCGTCATATAGACCGTCGCTCCCCTCGCGGGAGCGAGGATTGAAATTTTCGATACGCTGTCAAGATTCTTTTTGTCCACCGCGTCGCTCCCCTCGCGGGAGCGAGGATTGAAATTTTTGGTTACGGATCTGTAAGCGGTTAATAACTCTTGTCGCTCCCCTCGCGGGAGCGAGGATTGAAATTCGCAGAAAGGGAAAGCAGATGGCGGCAACGTTTGAGTCGCTCCCCTCGCGGGAGCGAGGATTGAAATTTCGTAGGAATACTCCCGTATCCATCAACGCCCGCTGTCGCTCCCCTCGCGGGAGCGAGGATTGAAATATCATATTGTCAAATCCGGATGTATCAAAATCTAGTCGCTCCCCTCGCGGGAGCGAGGATTGAAATTGCATGAGGTGAATCGTCATGCTCCCGATAAGCTGTCGCTCCCCTCGCGGGAGCGAGGATTGAAATAGAAGTTTTGAGTAGCGGTACATGTTCTCGGAGGTCGCTCCCCTCGCGGGAGCGAGGATTGAAATAGAGAATACTTTGACCTCTTTCTTGTATGTACGCTGTCGCTCCCCTCGCGGGAGCGAGGATTGAAATTTGCAGAAGAACTCGGACACCATCATACAAGCGGTCGCTCCCCTCGCGGGAGCGAGGATTGAAATGCATCGCCGTGCACCCAAGCATTGCCGTACACCTGTCGCTCCCCTCGCGGGAGCGAGGATTGAAATTGTAAGAAATAGCCACCCTCGGCGTCTTGAACTTCGTCGCTCCCCTCGCGGGAGCGAGGATTGAAATAACTAACATATCAATTGATATATCAGCTTATTACAGTCGCTCCCCTCGCGGGAGCGAGGATTGAAATTTAAATCTTCCGGGACCCGTGCAAACTTTTATAGGTGTCGCTCCCCTCGCGGGAGCGAGGATTGAAATGTCAATTCCAATGTTTTTGAATGATGCCATATCTGTCGCTCCCCTCGCGGGAGCGAGGATTGAAATGTGAACTCATGGCTGTCAAAAGAACAGAACTCCGTCGCTCCCCTCGCGGGAGCGAGGATTGAAATCGGCGGCACATTGAGCATAATACCACAATGGGGGGTCGCTCCCCTCGCGGGAGCGAGGATTGAAATAACTTTTTCCTGTACTGCTGCAATGAGCGTGACAGGGTCGCTCCCCTCGCGGGAGCGAGGATTGAAATGCTGTACGCTGTACGCATCGGGCGGCACCGAAAACGGTCGCTCCCCTCGCGGGAGCGAGGATTGAAATTTTGGCTGAATCTTATTCCACCGTACCTCTGACGGCGTCGCTCCCCTCGCGGGAGCGAGGATTGAAATGATCTCCTGCTGTACGTTGTCCACGCAAGACAGGGTCGCTCCCCTCGCGGGAGCGAGGATTGAAATCTGCTTCGCTCCGGTTCCGGTCAGCTTTTTATACGAGTCGCTCCCCTCGCGGGAGCGAGGATTGAAATGTTCCAATCGCTGCGCCGATTGCGACATATAATATAGTCGCTCCCCTCGCGGGAGCGAGGATTGAAATAGGTCGGAGAAACGGACGTCACGGAACTGGTAACGGTCGCTCCCCTCGCGGGAGCGAGGATTGAAATCGGCAGAGGCGGCTACGACAAAAGGCGAGTCTATCGTCGCTCCCCTCGCGGGAGCGAGGATTGAAATCGAAAGAGGCTGTCGAGATCGCGGTCGGCATATCAGGTCGCTCCCCTCGCGGGAGCGAGGATTGAAATTATCGGTACATAAGCGGACTCGGATGGTGGGAGAGTCGCTCCCCTCGCGGGAGCGAGGATTGAAATAAGACCGGCGTTACTGACAGCTTGCAGGAAGTCGGAGTCGCTCCCCTCGCGGGAGCGAGGATTGAAATGACATTATTGGACAACCTCTCTGTTACCCTACTCAAGAGTCGCTCCCCTCGCGGGAGCGAGGATTGAAATGCCGCCACCGCAGGAATCGCGGCATCGCCGTTTCGGTCGCTCCCCTCGCGGGAGCGAGGATTGAAATTCATGCTGGTCAACACTCCTTCTTCGCTCCTGCCGTCGCTCCCCTCGCGGGAGCGAGGATTGAAATTGAAATTCCGCAGGGTCGTGTGATCGCTACACCGACAAAGTCGCTCCCCTCGCGGGAGCGAGGATTGAAATATATTCCGGATCAGGTTCGCCTTTAAGGTATTCGAAAGTCGCTCCCCTCGCGGGAGCGAGGATTGAAATTGTCATAAACACGGAATACTGCAATCCCTGCAACCTGTCGCTCCCCTCGCGGGAGCGAGGATTGAAATTATTTTCCATCTGTCAGGAGCGGTATAATTTGAATGTCGCTCCCCTCGCGGGAGCGAGGATTGAAATATCGTGCTGGGCATGACGCTGATGCAGATATCCGTCGCTCCCCTCGCGGGAGCGAGGATTGAAATCAGTATTATCAGGCAGACCGAAAAGAGAAGATGGTCGCTCCCCTCGCGGGAGCGAGGATTGAAATTTCTGAGGTTCCGCAGGGCCGAGTGATTGCTACGCCGTCGCTCCCCTCGCGGGAGCGAGGATTGAAATTGTTTATGACAGAAGCGGAGATTGCCGGATATAGTCGCTCCCCTCGCGGGAGCGAGGATTGAAATGTTGCAACTGCGATCCTCTGGAATGGAGTTGTGGTCGCTCCCCTCGCGGGAGCGAGGATTGAAATAATGCGGAGAAGATGGAGAGTCATACATACAAGAGTCGCTCCCCTCGCGGGAGCGAGGATTGAAATGATAGTCTGAACATTCTATATTCCTCCTTTTACCGGGTCGCTCCCCTCGCGGGAGCGAGGATTGAAATGCAATACAAAGTAATTGCTTGGCAACCCATAAAGCGTCGCTCCCCTCGCGGGAGCGAGGATTGAAATGTCCGATACACTGACATACACTATATCGTCTGCATCGTCGCTCCCCTCGCGGGAGCGAGGATTGAAATAGCGCAATCCCTGACGATGTACCAAAATTTTCATCGTCGCTCCCCTCGCGGGAGCGAGGATTGAAATTTACCATACCGTAGTTCGATTCCGTAATCGCCGCCGTCGCTCCCCTCGCGGGAGCGAGGATTGAAATGCACAATATGAACGACACGAATGACACCACTGGAGGATAGTCGCTCCCCTCGCGGGAGCGAGGATTGAAATTGCTTCTGCTGCCGATGTGTCTGATATTTCAGAGGCGTCGCTCCCCTCGCGGGAGCGAGGATTGAAATATGAGCCACGTAACGGTCCTGAAACGCTGGCTTAAAGTCGCTCCCCTCGCGGGAGCGAGGATTGAAATTTTTGTGTCTATATCCAGCTACGATATGCGGTGCCGTCGCTCCCCTCGCGGGAGCGAGGATTGAAATCCGCCTTCCAGTTACTTATTGTAGCTGTTGTAATTCCGTCGCTCCCCTCGCGGGAGCGAGGATTGAAATAAAAATGGATTTTTAGTAGGAGGAAATACAAAAGGTCGCTCCCCTCGCGGGAGCGAGGATTGAAATATCATTTGATAGTTGAAATCCACCATCTATCATACGGTCGCTCCCCTCGCGGGAGCGAGGATTGAAATCCCGAGAAACACCACAATTATATAATCTCTTTCGAGGTCGCTCCCCTCGCGGGAGCGAGGATTGAAATACAAGCAAACTTCGAGGGGTGAGAATGGAAAATTTGTCGCTCCCCTCGCGGGAGCGAGGATTGAAATTTATGACTTTGAAGCGTGCATTTGTTGACATTGAGTCGCTCCCCTCGCGGGAGCGAGGATTGAAATCCCAGACGCCAGTGCAGAAAACGGACCCATGATCGTCGCTCCCCTCGCGGGAGCGAGGATTGAAATTGCTATATTAAGCTGACCGGTAAACACCTTATCATCGTCGCTCCCCTCGCGGGAGCGAGGATTGAAATCTTCTCTGCCGGGGTCAAAGCCCGGTGCCTTAACCGTCGCTCCCCTCGCGGGAGCGAGGATTGAAATGTTTTTGCAAATTATTTTATGGAGGCGAATACAGTCGCTCCCCTCGCGGGAGCGAGGATTGAAATCGTGATGATTGATATAATAGTGACTCACCTGAAGATGTCGCTCCCCTCGCGGGAGCGAGGATTGAAATTCCTTCTGCTGAAAACAACGCAGAGGAACAAACGCGTCGCTCCCCTCGCGGGAGCGAGGATTGAAATCCAGATCCAGAGTGACCAGTCCTGCGGTCACGTCGTCGCTCCCCTCGCGGGAGCGAGGATTGAAATTTCACTCCTTTTATCCACGATTTGCCGTGTTTTGTCGCTCCCCTCGCGGGAGCGAGGATTGAAATCAATGTTAGGAGAAATAGCATGCGGGAAACCAAGTCGCTCCCCTCGCGGGAGCGAGGATTGAAATTTGCGTCTATGGAGTCTTTTCAGGCGAAGGCTACATGTCGCTCCCCTCGCGGGAGCGAGGATTGAAATCGAATGGACCATTATGGGCTATGATACCAAGAATTTGTCGCTCCCCTCGCGGGAGCGAGGATTGAAATTGTTATTGCCCCCCCTGATTCCAAAATCGACACAGAGTCGCTCCCCTCGCGGGAGCGAGGATTGAAATATCAAACGACTGAAAGAATCCGCTGTTTTCGATAGTCGCTCCCCTCGCGGGAGCGAGGATTGAAATCGTCAGAAAGGGCCGCATTTACGGTTGTCACGCCGTCGCTCCCCTCGCGGGAGCGAGGATTGAAATTGTCTCGTCCTCTGCTTTAACGCGTTTAGATGACGTCGCTCCCCTCGCGGGAGCGAGGATTGAAATTTGTTATATCCGAACAGGCGCGAAAACTGTGCTGTGGTCGCTCCCCTCGCGGGAGCGAGGATTGAAATCCCCCTTGAATCGATCACATATTCCTGTTTTAAGTGTCGCTCCCCTCGCGGGAGCGAGGATTGAAATTGGAATTGGTACAGTTTGCACCTGCGGATGTGAAAGTCGCTCCCCTCGCGGGAGCGAGGATTGAAATTGGAATATTACAAAAATATTCCAGAAATAACCAAGTCGCTCCCCTCGCGGGAGCGAGGATTGAAATTATCGCTATGTCAGTATTGCAATGCGGGCAGGTTGTCGCTCCCCTCGCGGGAGCGAGGATTGAAATTCCGAAGGGGCTGGCGGAAGCAAGAAAGACATTAAGTCGCTCCCCTCGCGGGAGCGAGGATTGAAATCACAACTAACATTTAATTGGGGATAGATAAGTTGTCGCTCCCCTCGCGGGAGCGAGGATTGAAATTATCGCTATGTCAGTATTGCAATGCGGGCAGGTGTCGCTCCCCTCGCGGGAGCGAGGATTGAAATTCGTAATATAAATACTCTTTATCGGTTAATATTTGTCGCTCCCCTCGCGGGAGCGAGGATTGAAATACAAAGTTGGCAAGCTACTTGACCAAAGACGAGGTCGCTCCCCTCGCGGGAGCGAGGATTGACATCCAAAACCCCAGTGGAAAAAGAAGAAAAAACGCCGTCGCTCCCCTCGCGGGAGCGAGGATTGAAATGATATGCCTATTGCGTCCGTATATCCATGATATACCGTCGCTCCCCTCGCGGGAGCGAGGATTGAAATTTATATGTATGTACTTATAAAAGGGTAGTACATAAGTCGCTCCCCTCGCGGGAGCGAGGATTGAAATCGTGATTATGAAATGGAATATCACAATGAGCAGATGTCGCTCCCCTCGCGGGAGCGAGGATTGAAATATCCCAACATTCTGCTGGATTTTCGCCCGCTTTAAGGTCGCTCCCCTCGCGGGAGCGAGGATTGAAATTTATGGATCTCGTGGGGCAAGTCTTAAACGTGTATGGTCGCTCCCCTCGCGGGAGCGAGGATTGAAATGCTATTGGATATGCACCAATAGTCAATCCATATAAAGTCGCTCCCCTCGCGGGAGCGAGGATTGAAATATACATATAAACGTCATATCCCATTTACGCCCGATTTGTCGCTCCCCTCGCGGGAGCGAGGATTGAAATATTAATAGCAGGAATTATCATCTTGTTTGTAGTCGTCGCTCCCCTCGCGGGAGCGAGGATTGAAATCCATCTATTGTATCAAATACATCATCTGGAATTGGTCGCTCCCCTCGCGGGAGCGAGGATTGAAATTCATTGTGTTTGCAGTTATCGTTATAATCGGAGTAGTCGCTCCCCTCGCGGGAGCGAGGATTGAAATGGGGAAAAGAGGTATGATACTGGGCGTACAGCGGTGTCGCTCCCCTCGCGGGAGCGAGGATTGAAATCGCTCACACCCCCGAAGAACTCGCTCGCAGAAAAGTCGCTCCCCTCGCGGGAGCGAGGATTGAAATAGAAAGAACAAGGAAAGATACTATAAAAATATGCGTCGCTCCCCTCGCGGGAGCGAGGATTGAAATTTATAAAGGAGCAGCTAAGTTATGAGCATACAGGTCGCTCCCCTCGCGGGAGCGAGGATTGAAATAAGATGTTACGTCACAGGTTAATCTATCGAACGCGTCGCTCCCCTCGCGGGAGCGAGGATTGAAATCAGAAATCATACAACGCCATATCAATATCCCAGCCATGTCGCTCCCCTCGCGGGAGCGAGGATTGAAATAAAATAATCGGATCAGAAATGGGAGGCGGAGAAACTGGTCGCTCCCCTCGCGGGAGCGAGGATTGAAATTTTTAATAGACTATATTATTATAATATATATAAATAGTCGCTCCCCTCGCGGGAGCGAGGATTGAAATATCCGGCACAGAAGCCGATAAAGGTGCTGCAACGGTTGTCGCTCCCCTCGCGGGAGCGAGGATTGAAATAGGTAATCTACGACTGAATTCCCGATGTATGTGGAAGTCGCTCCCCTCGCGGGAGCGAGGATTGAAATATGTTATCCACGGAAGTATGGCCGTTAAAGATCTCCCGTTGCTCCCCTCGCGGGAGCGAGGATTGAAAGGACTTTGACTTTATTTTGTACGAGAAGAGGAGTGGTTACTCCCCCTTGTGATGGCATGGGGAACACAACTGAGCCGTTAAATTATAAATGAAGTATACGGTATTGACAAATGATATTGAGTAATATATGATGTGTCAAAATATAAAAGAGGTGAAAATGTGAATCCTATTGATGCGAAAAGAAAATTAGAAGCACAATATAAACGACAAAATGAATATAATAGCAAAAATTATGAAAGAGTTTCTCTCATGCTTCCATTTGGTGAACGTGAGAAGGTAAGATCAGCAGCTAGCGCAGAGAATATGAGTTTGAACGCATATATAATAGAAGCAATACGGGAAAAAATGGGAAATATCGAGTGATATGAAAATGATATTGAGTAATATATAATGAAGTAATTAAAGGAAGGATTTGTCGAGATGCATATAAAATATAGCAAAACAGTCGTAAAGTATATAGATAAACTGGACAAACCGACAAAACAAAGAATTAAAAAAGCTATAGAAGGATTGACAGAGGAGCCACCTAAAGGAGACATAAAACTTTTACAAGGCTACACAGATGGACGGAAGCGACTAAGGGTAGGGAAATATAGAATAATATATAATTATCTTCCTGATGGGAAAATAGAGATATTATATATCATCAATATTGATTCAAGAGGAGAAATTTATAAATGACATTCTAGAAAAGAAAGGGGTGAAAATATGAGTGCAGCAACAAAAGAAATTGTTGGCTTAATGGAAATTTTGCCGGAGAGTGATCAAAATTTGGCGTTAGAACTTGTGAAAAAGCTAGTCCTTGCATGGGATCCAGATTATACAAAAGTTACGCAAAACGAGCGCGAACAAATTGATGCGGCGATGGAAGAGATTAGAAACGGCGAAACTGTTTGTCATGATGCTATTAAGTGGGACTAAAAGGTTGACGGTGGTTCACTTCGCGAAAGCGTGAATGGGAATCCTCCCTGATGTGAAGTGAATAAGTATGTGTGGGGAAAGATGATTTTCCAATTACAGACGCTCAGAAATGAGCGTCTTATATATTAGGAATGTATTCTGTTTTGGAAAAGATAAAAAATAACTTATTTGAAAAAGTGGGAATAGGAAACAGATGATAATTAGAAAAGATGAACACCTTTTTAAAAATTGTTATCATCGTCAAATTCGTGAAGAAAACAGTTTATATTTGGAAGATCCCAGTTGCCCATGTGCTTGATATCATGGGGAGTTATACCTTTTGGAGCATTTTCCATGTAGTATTTTCTGAGTCTCGCTGCAAGTGCCTCTGTATTGATAGATTCCATGACAAATGCCCCATGCCTGATTTTTGCTAATTGGCTTCAAGTTTATAACCGAGAGGACTATAATCGGTTTCCTATAAAACCTCTGGGTTAAAAGTCTCCACAGATTGTACTGAAGAAGTTTATCAAGGGTGGTGTAACATATGTTTGACAAACCTACAAGCAAAAACCGAGTACACTCGATTTTTTTATTGCTTCTCTGCTATTCTCCGTGATATAATTACACTAATGTCAACAACAAGTAAAAAGAAAAATGAAAGGGAATGAGTATGAGCTTTATATCGTATTTGATTAACGGTTTAAGTCTTGGAAGCGTCTATGCGATCATCGCTCTCGGATATACGATGGTATACGGGATTGCCAAGATGCTAAATTTCGCCCATGGGGACGTTATCATGATCGGAGCGTATACATCCTTCATTGCGATGACGCAGGCAGGATTTTCTCCTGCCGTCAGCGTGATCATTGCGGTCTGTGTGTGCACCGTGCTTGGTATTGTAATCGAGCGGATTGCGTACAAGCCGCTTAGGAACGCATCGTCTTCACTGGCGGTGCTGATTACGGCGATCGGTGTCAGTTACCTGCTCCAGAATATTGCGCTTCTGGTGTTTGGGGAGAACGCAAAGACATTCCAGTCAGTGATTAAATGGAAAGGAGTGTCTCTTGCCGACGGTAAGTTAAATATTTCAGGGGAGACAATCGTTACGATTGCAGTCTGCCTGATTATTATGGTTGTGCTGATGATCTTTGTGCAGAAGACCAAGCCGGGGCAGGCCATGCGCGCGGTTTCAGAGGATAAAGGGGCCGCGCAGCTTATGGGCATCAATGTGAATGCCACCATTGCGCTGACGTTTGCTATCGGTTCCGCGCTGGCAGCTGTGGCAGGAGTGATGTACTGTTCCGCTTATCCGACTTTATCGCCGTACACAGGCTCCATGCCTGGCATCAAGGCATTCGTGGCAGCCGTATTCGGCGGTATCGGCTCCATCCCGGGAGCGTTTATCGGAGGGCTTCTTCTGGGTGTGATTGAGATTTTTGGAAAGGCGTATATCTCATCGCTTTTGGCGGATGCGATCGTGTTTGCGGTGTTGATTATTGTGCTCCTTGTGAAGCCTACCGGGCTCTTAGGGAAAAAGATTCAGGAGAAAGTGTAGGTGACGAGTATGCTGAAGAAAATGAATAAGAATACAAAAAGTAATCTGATCACTTACGGTATTGTCATCGCCGCCTTTATCATCATGCAGACCCTAATCAGCACAGGAAGTATTTCAAGCTTGCTGGAAGGGCTTATGGTTCCTCTCTGCTACTATGTTATTCTGGCGGTGTCGCTGAATCTTGTAGTAGGTATTCTTGGAGAGTTGAGTCTTGGACACGCGGGCTTTATGTGTGTGGGCGCATTTTCAAGCGCGTTTTTTTCAAAATGTATGAGAGATGTCATTACCGTAGAACCGCTTCGGTTTTTGCTAGCGCTGTTAATCGGCGTCCTTGTGGCAGCGGTATTCGGTATTTTGATCGGAATTCCAGTACTTAGGCTGAAAGGCGATTATCTTGCCATTGTGACATTGGCGTTTGGGGAGATCATTAAAAATCTGGTCAACGTCCTCTATATCGGAAAGGACAGCAACGGATTCCATTTTTCCACAAAAGATGTGATGGCGCTGAACATGGAGGCGGATGGGACGGTCATTGTAAATGGCCCTCAGGGAATTACAGGAACGCCAAAAGATGCCACATTTTTCATTGGATTTATTTTGATCCTTATCACACTGTTTATTGTGACGAATCTGATCAATTCCAGAGACGGCCGGGCGATTATGTCGATCCGTGACAATCGGATCGCGGCAGAGTCTGTGGGTATTAACATCACGAAATATAAATTGATGGCGTTTACCATATCGGCGGCTTTGGCAGGGGCGGCAGGTGTACTGTATGCGCACAACCTTTCCACGCTGACGGCGAACACAAACAACTTTGGCTATAATCAATCTATTATGATTCTTGTGTTTGTCGTACTGGGCGGCATTGGAAGTATTAGAGGTTCCATCATCGCGGCGGTCGTCTTAACGCTTCTTCCGGAAATGCTGAGAGGCTTGTCGGATTACCGTATGCTTATCTATGCGATCGTGCTTATTGTGATGATGCTCTTTAACTGGGCTCCTAAGGCGATTGAGTGGAGAGAGAAATATTTTAAATTCGGAAGAAAGAAAAAGGAGGCTGTGAAATAATGGCATTACTGGATGTGAAGAATCTCGGTATTTCATTTGGCGGCCTCCGGGCGGTAAATGCATTTGATATATCGATTGAGAAGGAAGAATTGTACGGGCTTATCGGCCCAAACGGCGCAGGTAAGACAACGGTATTCAATCTGCTGACAGGTGTGTACAAACCTGACAGCGGGAAGATTCTTCTGGACGGGCAGGACATCACGGGGAAGAAGACCATCGACATCAGCAAGGCGGGCGTGGCGAGGACATTCCAGAATATCCGTCTGTTTAAGAAGCTCAGCGTGCTGGATAATGTCAAAGTCGGGCTTCATAACAAGCATCACTATTCGACGTTTGAAGGCATCTTACGGTTGCCGGGGTACCGTTGGGTGGAACGGGAGATGAATGAACGGGCAATGGAGCTACTCAAAGTGTTTAATCTGGAGGATGCAGCTCATGTAGATGCGGCAAATCTTCCTTACGGGCAGCAGAGAAGGCTGGAGATTGCAAGGGCGCTGGCGACGGAGCCGAAGCTGCTTCTCTTGGATGAGCCAGCGGCGGGCATGAATCCCAACGAGACAGGGGAGTTGATGGATATGATCCGGCTTGTCCGTGATAATTTCCATATGACGATCCTACTGATTGAACATGACATGAAACTGGTGAGCGGGATTTGTGAGAGGCTGACTGTGCTGAACTTCGGCGAGATTTTGGCTCAGGGGAAAACCGCAGAAGTCTTAAATGATCCACAGGTTATCACCGCATATCTTGGAGAATAGGAGGATGCCGCCATGGCAATGCTGGAAGTAAAAGATCTGGAAGTATATTACGGCGTTATTCAGGCGATCAAGGGAATCTCCTTTACCGTGGAACAAGGAGAAGTCATCGCCCTGATCGGCGCAAACGGCGCAGGGAAGACGACGACGCTTCACACAATTACAGGGCTGCTCTCCCCAGAAAGAGGACAAGTTATTTTCGAAGGAACGGACGTTACGAAAGTTCCGGCGCATAAGATCGTTTCCATGGGTATGGCGCATGTCCCCGAGGGACGCCGTGTATTTGCGGAGCTGAGCGTGTATGAAAATCTGAAGATGGGCGCATACACAAGAAAAGATAAGAATGAGATTGAGGAAAGTTTAAAAAGCATCTATAAAAGGTTCCCCCGTCTTGAAGAACGAAAGAATCAGATGGCGGGGACATTAAGCGGCGGTGAGCAGCAGATGCTGGCTATGGGGCGCGCGCTTATGTCAAAACCGAAGATTATTCTCATGGATGAACCGTCGATGGGGCTTTCTCCGATTATGGTAAATGAGATCTTCGATATTATCCGTTCTGTGAGCGAAAGCGGTACAACAGTGCTTCTCGTGGAGCAGAATGCGAAGAAAGCGCTGTCTATTGCGGATAGGGCGTATGTCCTTGAGACAGGAAATATCACTCTGGAAGGCAGGGCAAGGGATCTCCTTGAGGATGATTCCATCAAGAAGGCTTATCTTGGAGAATAAAATGTATCAGACAGTGTATTCTGCCC
Organism: Candidatus Mediterraneibacter pullicola; assembly: GCA_019117065.1. Lineage (GTDB taxonomy): Bacteria > Bacillota > Clostridia > Lachnospirales > Lachnospiraceae > Mediterraneibacter > Mediterraneibacter pullicola. Next base: position 21,207 of record DXAK01000012.1, read on the forward strand.
GTCATTTTGCCGGCGCGTAGGTCTGGCATATGTGGATATGAGGAGGTGCGTCTTATGAAAAATATTGTAATCACGATCTCAAGGCAGTACGGAAGCGGAGGGAAAACCATCGGGGCCATGCTGGCGAAAGATCTTGGAATCAACTGTTACAGCAGAGAGATCCTGCGTATGGCATCGGAGGACAGCGGCATCAATGAACGGCTTTTCGGCATGTCTGATGAGAAGATGCGTCATGCCGGATGGTTTCGCCTGCTCAGCAAGCCATATGAGGGAGAACTGCTTACGCCGGAGGACAAAGGTTTTACATCTGATGATAATCTGTTTAACTATCAGGCGAAGATCATTAAAGAACTGGCAGAAAAAGAGTCCTGTGTTATTATTGGGAGATGCGCGGACTATGTGCTTAAGGAGTATTCCAATGTGATGAGTGTGTTCGTCCATGCAGATAGAAAATTCTGTCTGGAACGCGCGATGGAGCGCCACAGCATGAGCGAGAAGGAGATGGAGAAATTCATTGAAAGAACCGATGCGTACAGAGGAGATTTTTACAGTTATCACACAGGGCATGAGTGGTCTGATGCAAGGAATTATGATTTGTGCCTTAACAGCGGGAAACTGGGATTTGAGAAATGTGTGGAGGAGATTAAGTCCTACATGAAGATCCGATTTTAAAAATGATTTTGGATTTTTCGAAATAAGAGAAAAATAGAAGCTGCAGAATAAGTGTGTCCATGAGGAAGACTTTATTCATGCAGCTTATTCAATATCCGAGAGGACGATGGGACGACTGAAAGACTTTGCTATGTTATAGATTCAAAGCGTTTTTCGGACATTCTTCTACGCATTTCATACACAAAATGCATTCCGTTGCGTTTCTCTTCCTTCGAGAATTGCTTGGAACTTCTACATTCATGGGATATATCTTTTCACATTTGCCGCAGGAGATGCATTTATTTTCGTTTACTTTAATCCGAAAAAGCGAAAAGTAACTCATAGGTTTCAAAAAAGCTGTAATAGGGCAAATGTACTTACAGAAAGCTCTATTGTCATGAAGTTTGTAAGCTATGACAATTCCGGCAACATAGTAGAGAATATTTCCAATAATAAAGCACCACCACAGGATTTTGCCTTTGTCCGAGACTTGAAGAAGCCTTCTATCTGCATACTCTCCCGGCAAAGGAAACCTAGATATACGAGCATATACAGACCTACTCCGAACTGCGCTACATTTCGCGCATATTTTTTCTTTTGTGCATATAGAATTAAACCGATCGCGATGTCTGTACCAATATAGGAAAAATTAAAAAGATAAAATATATTATCCGATGCAATCCATAATGTTACGGCAATTGTTTCAAAAATAAACCACATAACAAAAGGTGGTAAATATCTCTTAAACTTCATGCTCTCCTTTCGCCCGCTTCATGCTCCTTTCCGGCGGTCATTGCCCTGCATTCTCCACATGGTTTCATTGTACAGAAAGATTGAAAAAATGCAATTAGTTTGATACGGCGGCAGAGAAGAAAAGTATCATAAATAAAAAAGTTGAATTTAATTTGAAATCGTATTAAAATGTGTTTGCTGAAGATACGATCCGAAATCGGATTAAATGTATCTTCGAAAGTTTTTAGTGGAGAAATGATAATGCAGGAGGGATGCCGTGATGAATCATATTCTGTCGGAAGATTTAAAAGAAAATAACCGGCTCTACAGGGAGATGGACGGTCTATACCATGAGCTGTGTGTGAAAATAGGTCTTTCAGACAGTGCATTTCTTATTCTTTACAGTATTGTGGAGACAGAGGGGAAATGCTCTCAGAAAGAGATAGCAGACCGTTGCTGTATCAGCCGCAAGACAATCAATTCCTCTGTGAAAAATTTGGAGGCGAAGGAGTATATTATGCTGGAGAAGAGGAAGGGACGGGATAAGTATATTGTTTTGACTGAGCGGGGAGAGAAGCTGATAAAGGAAAAAATCATTCCTATTATGGAGATGGAAGAGAGAACATTTCTGGAAATGGGTGAGGAGGAGAGAAAAGAGATGCTCCGGCTCAATGAAAAATATGTGGAAGTGTTCAGAAAAAATGTGGGAGGCTTAGAGAAATATGAGGATACAGTTGTCTGATCATTTTACTTATAAAAAACTATTGCGTTTTACGCTGCCGACAGTGCTTATGCTTGTTTGTACGTCTATGTACAGTGTCGTGGATGGTTTTTTTGTGTCTAATTTTGTTGGGAAGACATCGTTTGCCGCAGTAAATCTTATATTTCCAGTGTCCATGGGGGTGGCTGCGCTCGGTTTTATGCTGGGTACAGGGGGGAGCGCCGTGGTGGCAAAGACCATAGGTGAGGGGAAAAAAGAACTGGCGAATCAATATTTTTCCATGGTCATCTATGTGGGTATAGCGCTAAGCATGATATTTTCAGTGATCTGCGTTCTCTTTATGCCACGGATCGCACGTATGCTTGGGGCAGAGGGTACACTGCTTCAAGACTGTATTATCTACGGGAGAGTACTTTTTGTAGCGGAGACCGCATTTATTCTTCAGAATATGTTCCAGAGCTTTTTTGTCGCGGCGGAGAAACCGGGGCTTAGCCTGAAAATAAATATTGCTGCAGGGCTGACGAATGTTGTGTTTGACTATGTGTTTATTGCGGCCTTTCGCTGGGGAGTTGCCGGCGCTGCATTGGCGACGGGAATGGGACAGGTTGTAGGAGGAATTGTGCCGCTTATTTATTTCGCAAGGAAAAATGACAGCCTGCTTAGACTTACAGGCAAAGTAAGACTGTATGGGAAAGTACTTGCAAAAACGTGCGGGAATGGATCGTCAGAAATGGTGACGAATCTGTCATCGTCTCTTGTCAACATTCTCTATAATTTTCAGCTTATGAGGCTGGCAGGTGAGGATGGCGTGGCAGCATTTGGGGTTATTATGTATGTGAATTTTATTTTCATAGCAGTGTTTATGGGATATTCTGTTGGAAGTGCTCCGGTGGTGAGTTACCACTATGGAGCAGGAAATCATGGGGAACTTAAGAACTTATATAAGAAAAGTCTATTCCTGCTTACTTTAGGAAGTATTATACTGACTGTAGCAGCAGAAATATTTGCAGAACCTTTAGTTAAGATATTTGTGAACTATGACAAAACGCTAATGGATATGACAGTGGGGGGATTCCGCTTGTTTTCACTAGCGTTTCTGCTTATGGGCATCAATGTGTGGGCTTCAGCCTTCTTTACTGCTTTGAACAATGGCCTTGTATCTGCGGCAATCTCTTTTCTTCGGACGCTGGTGTTTCAAATCATCGCAGTACTGGCGCTTCCGGCGCTCATGGGCATTACCGGAGTGTGGATTTCAGTGCTGGCCGCGGAGGGGGCGGCATTGGCCGTAACAGTGGGATTTCTTTTGGTAGAGAAAAAGCGATACCACTATGGAAAGTAGTTGATTATATTTTTGAACACAAAATATAGCGGAATATAGTGGAATTGTATAAAATTGTGTACAAAACTATTTTTTGAGAATAATTATCATAAAACAGCTTGTCTTTTACACGGAGTGATGTTATACTAGCGCATGAAAAGTGAAAGGAGACAACGGATCCGACACTTTTAAAAAGTATACAAGATTTCATAGGAGGTTTTCAAGAATGGCAAAGATAAGTTTTGACCAGTGGGAAGGCTTCAAAGGACATCTCTGGCAGGAAGAGGTCAATGTGCGTGACTTCATCCAGCATAACTATACACAGTATGACGGAGATGAGTCCTTCCTTGCTGACCCGACAGAAGCAACGGACAAACTTTGGGGAGAGCTCTCTAAGCTTCAGAAGGAAGAACGTGCAAAGGGTGGAGTTCTGGATATGGAGACGGAGGTTGTCTCCAGTCTGACAGCATATGGCCCGGGATATATTAACGAGGACATGAAGGAGTTAGAACAGGTTGTAGGCCTTCAAACAGACAAACCGCTGAAGAGGGCATTTATGCCGTACGGCGGTATTAAGATGGCTGAGCAGGCTTGTACGACATACGGATATACACCGAGCGAAAAGCTGCATGAAATCTTTACGAAATATCATAAGACGCACAATCAGGCAGTGTTTGATGTGTACACACCTGAGATGAAGAAAGCGCGTCATAACAAGATTATTACAGGTCTTCCGGACACATACGGGAGAGGGCGAATCGTAGGTGACTACCGTCGTGTGGCTCTTTATGGAATTGATTTCCTGATTGAGGAGAAGGAGTCTGATTTCATCGAGTACGAGAGACATGGGATGAAAGGGACGGATTTCCGCCTGCGCGAAGAGATCGCTGACCAGATCCGGGCCCTCAAAGAGATGAAAGAGATGGCGGCTGTTTACGGATATGATATTTCCAAACCGGCAACAAATGCGAAGGAGGCTGTTCAGTGGCTGTATTTTGGATATCTTGCAGCGATCAAGACACAAAATGGTGCGGCGATGAGCGTGGGCCGTATTTCTACATTCCTTGATATCTATATTCAGAGAGATTTAGAGAGGGGGATCCTGACAGAGGAGCAGGCCCAGGAGCTGATCGATCATATTGTCATGAAGTTCCGTATGGTGAAATTTGCAAGAGTCCCATCCTACAATGAACTGTTTTCAGGTGATCCGGTATGGGCTACGTTGGAGATGGCGGGTATCGGAATGGACGGGCGCCACATGGTGACAAAGAACGATTTCCGTTTCCTGCATACACTGGAAAACATGGGGCCGTCGCCAGAGCCGAACCTGACAGTTCTGTACTCCTCGCATCTGCCAGAGAACTTTAAGAAGTATGCAGCGTATATTTCTGTTAAGACAAGTTCTATTCAGTATGAGAATGATGATGTAATGCGTCCGGTATGGGGGGATGACTACTCCATCTGTTGTTGCGTATCTGCCACAGAGACGGGAAAAGAGATCCAGTTCTTCGGAGCGCGTGCGAACCTTGCGAAATGCCTCCTTTACGCGATTAACGGTGGTGTTGATGAGAAGACGAAACAGCAGGTATCTCCACTTTACAGGCCAATCACATCCGAGTACCTTGATTATAATGAGGTCATGGAGAAATATGACCAGATGATGGAGTGGCTGTCAAAGCTGTATGTGGATACGCTGAACATGATTCACTATATGCATGACAAATATTACTATGAGGCTGCTGAGATGGCTCTCATCGACACAAATGTAAGACGTACGTTTGCAACAGGTATTGCAGGATTCTCACATGTGGTTGACTCCTTAAGTGCGATCAAGTATGCGAAGGTAAAAGTAATCCGTGATGAAAACGGCCTTGCGGTTGATTATGAAACTGAAGGAGACTTCCCAAGATACGGAAACGACGATGAGCGCGCGGATGAGATTGCGGTATGGCTGCTCCGCACATTTATGAGTAAGCTGAAAAAGTGCCACACATACAGAAATTCGGAGCCTACGACGTCTATTCTTACGATCACATCCAATGTGGTATACGGTAAGGCGACAGGCTCTCTTCCAGACGGAAGAAAAGCTGGAGAGCCGCTGGCTCCGGGGGCGAACCCATCTTACGGTGCAGAGAAGAACGGTCTTCTGGCATCTTTGAACTCTGTCGCCAAACTGCCATATGAGCAGGCACTTGACGGAATCTCCAATACACAGACTATCAGCCCGGGAGCGCTGGGGCATGATGATAATGAGCGCACAAATAATCTTGTGCACGTTCTTGACGGATACTTTGATCAGGGAGCACATCACCTGAATGTAAATGTGTTCGGTACAGAAAAGCTGATCGATGCGATGGAGCATCCGGAAAAAGAAGAGTACGCAAACTTCACGATCCGTGTATCAGGGTATGCTGTTAAGTTCATTGATTTGACGAGAGAGCAGCAGATGGACGTTATTGCAAGGACATGCCACGGTAGAATGTAATTTTCGGTTTTTCGGGGACGTAGTAAAATTGAGTTTGACTACGTCCCCTTTTAACGTTTGTCTTGTCCCTTTTTGCAAGTGGATTCAATAGAACAGTGAATATTAAGAGAAATATAGGGGATCCTGTCTAGAGATTCTGTCTTTGCCTGAAATTGGTACGAGTGCTTATTAAATGTGTGCCGCTTTTTGAATGGGGACAGGGGGAATCTCAAAAAGGGACAGGACAATTTTTGATTTGGGACGTAGTGAAATGTAGGTTTACTACGTCCCCGATACCGATGAAGGGAGAGAGACATGAAAGGATATATCCATTCAATAGAGACTTTTGGCTCTGTGGACGGACCGGGGATCCGTTTTGTGATTTTCATGGCAGGATGTCCGATGCGCTGCCAGTTTTGTCACAATCCGGATACATGGGATATACAAGTGGGTCAGGAGAAGAGTGCAGACGAACTTCTTGCGCAGGCTCTAAGATATAAGTCTTACTGGAAAGACGAGGGCGGCATTACTGTGAGTGGCGGAGAACCCCTTCTCCAGATGGATTTTCTGATTGAGCTGTTTCGCAAGGCGAAAGAGCAGGAGATCAACACAACTATAGACACAAGTGGTGCGCCATTTACGCGGGAAGAGCCGTTTTTCGGGAAATTTAACGAGTTGATGAAATATACAGATCTGCTTCTCGTAGATATCAAGCACATTGATGACGAACAGCATAAGAGATTGACAGGGCATACAAATGAAAATATTTTAGACATGGCGCAGTATCTTTCCGAGATTAAAAAACCCGTCTGGATACGCCATGTGCTTGTGCCAGAGAGGAATGATATTGATGAATATCTAAAGAAACTTTATAATTTTATAAAAAAGTTAAATAATGTCAAAAAGGTTGAGGTATTACCATACCATACCTTTGGCGAGTACAAGTGGAAAGAATTAGGATATGAGTATCCTCTGGAGGGGATAGAGCCGCCGTCAAAAGAGAGGATTGCAAACGCAAATCAGATACTGCATACCGGACATTAGTAAACGATGGCGTTTCAAAATTCATTTTTGGTATGTATAATATACGTTTCCGGAACTGTAGTGTAGGCGCAAAGTATTAAGTGAGGACGGAACACTTTTGCGTTATGTGTTATGATACAGCTCCGGGAACATTTTTATTTAAGATAACATTTTTGCTTAAGGTGAACACTTACTCAGTATAGTAAAATTACCCAATAAAAATCATTCGTGGGAAATATCCCTTGATTTGGAGTGCTGAGTTCCAGTTTTTTGAAATAGGAATAACACCGCCAGTGCACACACCACCCCTTCCGTTACTGGTACAGCCATCCATATCCCAGTTAGTCCGGCAAGCTGAGCTAAGATCCATGCCACGGGGATGATAAGCACGAACCCACGTAATATGGACACGCCAAATGCCTGTTTGGGCCGGTCAGAAGAACTTAAAAAGGATGCTGTAACGATATTGATACCAGAGAAGAACAGGCTGACAAAATAGATCTTCATGCCTCCCGAGGCAATCTCTGTCAACACAGGGTCGTGATCTCGGTTGAAAAGTTCTGCAATTGGGACAGACCAGCAGACGACTACAGCATAGGCGGAAAGTGCCAGCAAAAGGGCAGTGATGAGCGAGTATCTTCTGATCGTGTGAATAACACGGTCGTCGTCAGAAGCGTGTCTGCTTACAAGCGGCTGGATGCCTTGCGCGATTCCGGTAAAAATGGAGATGAGAACCAACGCAATATTGGCAAGGATGCCATACGCCGCCACCCCGGTATTCCCGTTGAGTGACAAGATCAGGAAGTTGAACACAATGATCACGATGCCAGAGGAAAGCTCCGAAATCAGTGAGGATACGCCGAGGACACAGATATCCCGCAAGCGCTTAAAAGAGAAGTGTACACCCGGCAGAAGGCTGAAGTGATTATGTTTCGTTATAAAATGTACGGACAGGACAGCCATACTTATCACAGGCGCAGTAGCAGTAGCGATGGCGGCGCCGGTCATGCCCATCCCCAGCGGATAGACAAAGACATAGTCGAGCACGATATTGGATAGGCTCCCTGCGATCATGCCTGTCATGGACAGGCCGGGCGCTCTATCGTTACGCACAAAGCATGTCAGTAGATTGTTTCCCAGAAACAGAGGAGAGAAGATGAGCAGGATTCTCAGATAATCCGTGGCATAGCTGATAGTTTCTTTATTTGCTCCGAGAACATAGGCAATTTGCTCGGGGATCAGCGCGCCTGCGCAGGAGAAGATCACAGCAGCAAGTGCACACAGATACAGCCCATGGGTAAAAACAGCCCGGTGGACTTTGTCTTTTGGCTGGGCGGCTGACAGAGAATACCGCGCCGCCGCGCCCATTCCGATCATCAGGCCGGTGCCGTTCATCAGGCTGTACGCCGGAAGAGCGAGGTTCAGCGCTGCAAGGGCGTCAGACCCGATACCTCTGGCAATGAAAAATGTATCCGCAAGGATGTAGCAGGAAAATCCGATCATTCCCAGTACATTTGCAGATACATATTTGAGGAATTGTTGAAAAACAGTTACTTGTTTTGGCGATGTGGTGTGCATTGTTGTTTTGTCTCCTTTCTGATGCCGCGCAAAACGGTCCTTATAGACTTACGCCAGCGCGTTTTCCTGAAATTTCCAAAATAAAAAGCATCCGGACCCTACACCTTCTATGGCCTACGGTGTAGAGTTGAATGCCCGCTGAAACCCTGCCCGGCGGCAGGGTGTAACATTTCATTATTGATCGAAAAATCTTAGTCTTTTTCAAAATCCGAGGATATCTTATCACAGAATTCTCTGAAAAGCAAATTCTTTTTATTCCGTAAAATGCTTTCTTATTTTCTTAAAAAATTTTCTGGTTCTGGCGTTTCCGAATGATTTATTGTACAATAGGGTACGGAAACGAAAGCGAGGGTATAGATAATGAATAAGAAAGAAATACTTGAGATAAGAAAACAGTTTACGCCTGCAAACTGCGCGATCACACGTATTTGCGGCTGCTATGTGGATCATGAGAAAACGAAAAAAATGGAGTCAAAAGAGGCATTCCTTTCACTGCCAGAGGAAGAGGCATTTAAGTATTTTGACATTTTTAAGAAAACATTGTCCGGAACAGTAGGAAAAAACATACTGAATCTGGAATTCCCACTGGATGAGGAGGTGCAAGGAGGAACGCAGGAGTTCCTTTTAAAGCTTAGGAACAGCAGGCTAGAAGACGATATGCTTCTCGAGGAGTTTTATGACAAGGTTATCGCTACATATGAGTATGCGGAAAATTATTACATTATCCTGATCCATGCAATGTATGATATCCCGGGGAAATCCTCGGATGGTATGGAGATGTTTGATGCGTCGGACGAGGTGTATGAGTACCTGCTCATGAGCATCTGTCCGGTGTCGCTGTCCAAGGCAGGCTTGAGCTATAATGCGGAGGACAACAGGATTCAGGACCGTATCCGCGACTGGATTGTCGATGTTCCGTCAAAGGGTTTCCTCTTTCCGGCGTTTAATGACCGCGGCACGGATCTTCACAGCGTTCTCTATTACACAAAGAAATCAGAGGATCTACAGCCAGAGCTGATCAGCCAGCTCTTAGGTGCAAAGATGCCCATGTCCGCGGACACTCAAAGGGAGATCTTCCAGATGATTATCGAGAACACGCTGGGCGAGGACGGAGATTACGAGACTGTGCGCAATATCCACGAGACGCTCAACGAGCTGATCGAGGAACACAAGGAGGAGCCGGAGCCCCTCTCGCTCGATAAGACAGAGGTGAAGAAAATCTTTGAAAAGAGTGGAGTTGACGGGGAAAAGATGGAAAACTTTGACCATAATTTTGAGACAAATGCGGGAGAGAAGTCGTCTCTGCTTGCCTCTAATATTGCGGAGACAAAGAAATTCAATATCGAGACACCAGACGTGGTAATCAAGGTAAATCCGGAGAGAGCAGATCTTGTAGAGACTAGGATCATCGATGGGAGGCAGTGCCTTGTAATCCCGGTGGATGACCACATCGAAGTGAACGGTATCAATGTAAGAACAATCCGCGCGCCGAGGCAGGAGCAGCAAGAGGAGTAAAAGAAAACCTCAAGGACTATCCGTGCAATAGCAAGAGAGAAAACGGAAAGATATGAAGCATAGTTTATCTTGGTGGGGAATTTCTAAAATCGGGATATTTACCGGTGCTTTGATGGGCGATATTGTTTGGGCAAAACTTTCTAAAAAGAAACAAACTCTCATTCTGTCGTATGATACAGAAATCCATACATAAATACGATCTCCAATACCTCGGTGGTAAGTATTGGGCACAGCAAGGCTGACTTGATAGCAACAGACCGTGGAAATAGCACAGTTTCTTAAATTGGGCATCATTTTGTATTTCATATCCAGTACTACATAAAGCGGTTAGTCTATATGATTGACCGCTTTTCCTGTCTCCCCTGAAATAATTGGATTCATTAAATCAAAAACTAAATTTGTACAATGAGTATGAAAAAAATGTGAAATCAGGAACATAATCTTGACTTTATTATATATTTCTACTAAAATATTATTTAGTTATCTAACTAAATTAAAATATGGAGGTAAGAAAATGTTTCGTTGCGATATGAGTGACATCCCCATATTGGGACTTCTTGGTATTGTGTCTCACCGTGCAAAAAACACGGCGATGAGCATGTACCGGGAATTCGATATGAACCGCAGTTCTGCGGGTGTATTATTTCTGCTTTACCAGAGAAAGACAATGTCTCAGAAAGCACTGGCAGAACAGCTCAATGTGACTGCTCCGTCCATCACATCGTTGATCCAGAAGATGGAGAAGACCGGGTATATCACGCGCAGACCTGACGATCAGGATCAGAGAGTGATGCGCCTGTCTCTGACGGAGAAGGGAAAATCATGCATACAGTCTGTGAAAGATGTTGCGGAGCGGATGGAGAAAATAATCTTTGAAGGAATGAGTGTGGAGGAGCGGCTGTTGTTCCGCCGGCTCATGCTTCAAGTAAATGAAAATCTCGACAACTATGAAAGGAAAGAAAGAGCATGAAGAATTTATTTAAGTATGTGGCAGAACACTGGAAATCTCTGCTTGCGATTATTGCCATCCTGTTTATTCAGGCATACTGCGACTTGTCGCTTCCTGCTTACACATCTGACATTGTCAATGTAGGTATCCAGCAGGGCGGCATCGAGGATCAGGTCCCGGAGGCGATTGCAGCGCAGGAGATGGAGAAGCTGCTTCTGTTTGTATCTCAGGAGGATCAGGAGACAGTCCTCGATGCCTATGATACTGACGACAGTACCTATGGAACAGAGGCATATGTATTGAAAGAATCTGTTGCCGTGGATGAGACCAAGTTAAACGGGTTAGGAGATATTCTGGCTAGTCCGATGATGCTGACAGCAGGTTTCGAATCCGGGAGCGATATGACTGCCCAGATTGAGGAGGAGCTGAAAAGCCAGTTCAAGGCACAGTCAGGCTCAGCCATGCCGGAAGGTTTTGATATAGACAGCATGATGACATTTGATATTATGAAAATGATGCCGGAGGAACAGAGGGCTGTCCTCATAGAAGAGATGGGACAGCAGATGAAAAAACTTCCAGATACAATTTTGGAGCAGGCAGCAGTCAGTTATGTAAAGACTGCATATGAAGATCTGGGCATGGATATGGATGAACTTCAGTTCCAGTATCTGTTCACTACGGGAGCCAAGATGACAGGACTTGCATTTCTTGGCATGGCGGCGAGCATCCTCGTGGGATTCCTCGCTTCCCGCGTGGGCGCGGCAACGGGACGTGATCTAAGAGGAAAGGTATTCCGCAAGGTGGTGGGCTTCTCCAATAATGAGTTCGACCATTTTTCTACGGCATCGCTCATCACGAGGAGCACCAACGATATACAGCAGATCCAGCTGATTATTGTCATGCTGCTGCGTATTGTGCTGTATGCTCCAATTCTTGCCATCGGCGGGATCTTTCAAGTATTCCAGACAAATGTATCCATGTCGTGGATCATTGCGTTGGCGGTGGTGCTGATCGCGCTGGTGATTTTGGTATTGTTCCTTGTGGCAATGCCAAAGTTTAAGATCTTGCAGACGCTTGTAGATAAGGTGAATTTAGTTATGCGTGAAATCCTGACGGGCCTGTCTGTCATCAGGGCCTTCAGCACGGAAAAGCATGAGGAGGAGCGCTTTGATGAGGCGAACCGCACACTAACGAAAACAAATCTGTTTGTTAACCGCGCCATGACGTTTATGATGCCTGTCATGATGCTTATTATGAATGGAGTCTCTGTCCTCATAGTGTGGACGGGAGCCCATGGTATTGATGAAGGTCAGATGCAGGTCGGCGATATGATGGCATTTATCCAGTATACGATGCAGATTATCATGGGATTTCTGATGCTGTGCATGCTTTCCATTATGTTGCCGAGAGCGGCTGTGGCTGCGGATCGTGTGGAAGAAGTTCTGGGAAGCCAGACTGTCATCCATGATCCGAAAGAAGCAAAGTCATTTTCGGGGAGAGGGAAGGGAATGCTTGTTTTCGATCATGTTTCCTTTAAATATCCGGGAGCAGATGAAAATGTTCTTCACGATATTACGTTTACAGCCAGACCGGGGGAGACAACTGCCATTATCGGCAGCACCGGGAGTGGAAAATCTACTTTGGTTAATCTAATCCCACGTTTCTATGATGTATCCAAGGGTAGCATTACTTTAGACGGTGTGGATATCCGGGAAGTTACGCAGCATGAACTGAGAGAAAAACTGGGATATGTTCCCCAGAAAGGGCTTCTTTTCTCAGGGGATATCCGGTCTAACATCTTGTTCGGCAACCCGGACGGCAGTGAGGAAGAGATGGTGGAGGCTGCCAAGATTGCACAGGCGTCAGAGTTTATCGACTCGAAGCCTGATGGATATGCAAGTCATATTTCACAGGGCGGTACGAATGTGTCAGGAGGCCAGAAACAAAGACTTTCCATTGCGAGAGCTATTGCGAAGCACCCGGAAGTATTTATTTTTGATGATAGCTTTTCAGCGCTTGACTTTAAGACAGACGCAACACTTAGAAAAGCGCTTAAAAAGCGTACAAAGGACAGTACCGTGCTCATCGTGGCCCAGAGAATCAGTACTATTCTAAATGCAGAACAGATTATTGTTTTGGATGACGGAAAAATCGCTGGAATCGGTACCCACCGGGAACTTCTTAAGAACTGTGAGGTGTACCGGCAGATCGCGGCGTCACAGTTGTCGGAGTCTGAGCTAAAAGCAGGAATGGAAGAGCCCGGCGCAGTGCCCGGCGGATATGTTTCAGGAGAGGAGGTGCCAAGCCATGCCTAGAGGAATGGGACCTAGCAACGCGGCAGGCGAGAAGGCAAAAGACTTCAAAGGAACGATCATAAAACTGATCAAATATATGAACGCATTTAAGATTCAGATGTTCTTTGTGGCTATATTTGCAATTTGTGGTACTATTTTCAATATTGTGGGGCCGAAAATACTGGGAAAGGCGACGACAGAGATTTTCAATGGCCTTGTAAGCAAGGTGTCCGGCGGGGCAGGTATGGATTTCAGAAAGATTGGGACTATTCTGATCACCGTACTGGCGCTGTATTTGATCAGTGCAATGTGTACATTTGTACAGGGGATCCTCATGACGGGGGTTTCGCAAAAGACAACTTACCGTCTGAGAAAGGAGATCACAGAGAAGGTCAACCGGATGCCCATGAATTATTTTGAGACAAAACCAGTGGGAGAGGTTCTATCCCGTGTGACAAACGATGTGGATACGCTCGGGCAGAGCCTGAATCAGAGTGCGACGCAGATGATTACGTCCGTGACGACTATCATAGGCGTGCTTGTGATGATGCTTTCCATCAGCCCGCTGATGACGCTGGTTGCGCTTTTGATCCTCCCGATTTCCATTCTTTTGATTTCCTTTGTCATGAAGCACTCGCAGAAATATTTCCGCGGCCAGCAGAAATATCTTGGAAATGTCAACGGGCAGGTGGAGGAAATCTACAGCGGGCATAATATTATCAAAGCATTTAATAAAGAAGAAGACGTAATTCGTGAATTCAATGAAACAAATGGAAAGCTCTATGACTCGGCATGGAAATCGCAGTTTTTCTCAGGTATGATGATGCCGGTGATGCAGTTTATCGGAAATCTGGGATATGTCGGCGTGGCGATCCTTGGAGGCTTCCTTGCGATTCGCAATGTCATAGAGGTTGGAGATATCCAGTCCTTTATCCAGTATGTAAGGAATTTCACCCAGCCCATCCAGCAGGTGGCTCAGGTGACGAACATGCTGCAGCTTACCGCGGCGGCGTCCGAGAGAGTGTTTGAGTTCCTTGACGAAGAGGAAGAGAACCAGACGGTTCCGGATGCGGTATCCATAGAAGGGCTTCGGGGAAATGTAGAATTTGAACATGTGCATTTCGGGTATAACCCGGATAAGATCATTATCAATGATTTCTCTGCAACAGTGAAAGAAGGACAGAAGATCGCAATCGTAGGACCTACTGGCGCAGGCAAGACAACTATGATTAAACTTCTGATGCGTTTCTATGATGTGAACAGTGGGGCGATTAAGATCGATGGGCATGATATCCGAGATTTCAACCGGAGCGAACTTAGGGAGATGTTTGGTATGGTGCTCCAGGACACATGGCTGTTCCATGGTTCCATCATGGAGAACATTCGTTACGGAAAACTGCACGCTACAGATGATGAAGTAATCCGGGCGGCAAAAGCGGCGCATGTACATCGTTTCGTTCAGACACTTCCGGGCGGCTATAATATGGAGCTGAACGAGGAGGCGACCAATGTATCGCAGGGACAGAAACAGCTCCTTACCATTGCGAGAGCGATCCTTGCTGACCCGAAGATTCTTATTCTCGACGAGGCGACCAGCTCCGTCGATACGAGAACGGAGGTACTTATCCAGAAAGCGATGGATAACCTGATGAAAGGACGGACCAGTTTCATCATTGCTCACAGGCTGTCCACTATACGTGATGCGGATTTGATCCTTGTCATGAGAGACGGGGATATCGTGGAACAGGGTACACACGAAGAACTTCTTGAGCAGGACGGCTTCTACGCCGAATTGTATAACAGCCAGTTTGAATCGGCAGATCAGACGTGCGCATAAAAGAAAACGCTTCCCGCGTAAAGTTATTTGCAGGCGGGAGGTGTTTTCTTTTCCTGCCGTTTGGCAAAAGGATGGGAAATCTCTTTACATCAATTGGAGATATGTATACAATAAGGGAGGAAGTAGGATTGGAAAGGAATTTCTATGGCACACATAGAAAAAATGTTTCATGATACAGATTTTGATGAGCTTCTTGAGCGGATCTAGTCAGGCAGATTTTTGACTGGGGTAAATACCGTACACAGAGAAGAGAGAGGTTATAGATGGGATTTACACATTTTGATGAAAGCGGAAAGGCGGTCATGGTGGATGTGACCGGGAAAAATGAAACAGCCCGCGAGGCACAGGCGACGGGGAAGATTATCGTAAACAGAGAAGTGTTTCAGGCAATACAGGCGGGAACCGTGGGGAAAGGCGATGTGCTTGGTGTGGCGGCGACCGCTGGGATCATGGGAGCGAAGCGGACTTCCGACCTCATTCCCATGTGTCATATTCTGCCGATCACAAACTGTAAGGTGAATTTCGATATGGATGCCGATGAGTGCGCCATCTACTGTACCTGTACCGTGAAGGTTACGGGGAAGACCGGGGTGGAGATGGAGGCGCTGACGGGTGTGAGCGTGGCGCTTTTGACAGTCTATGATATGTGTAAGGCGATGGATAAAACGATGGAGATCGGGGAGATCTATCTGGTGAAAAAGACCGGCGGAAAAAGCGGAAATGTGTACAATGATCTCCATTCCCGCAGAGCGCCGGAGGAGGAAGCGGGAAACACTTGCAGGGAAATAGATATCCTGTAACTGCGGCAGCAGGCAGGAATCTACAAGACGGAAAATACAGAAGGAGCGGAAACGAATGGAAGGATACAGGTGGAAGGCAGCGGTCATTACCCTGAGCGATAAGGGATATGCAGGAAAGAGGGAAGACAGAAGTGGTCCTCTTATTTGTGAAATGATAAAGGAAGCGGGGTATGATGTTGAGGAGATGATTCTTCTTCCTGATGAAAAAGAGGAAATAAAAAAGTGTCTATGTACATTGTGTGATAGACGTAAAGTGGATATTATTCTCACGACTGGCGGGACCGGATTCGCTCCGAGAGACTGTACGCCCGAGGCGACGATGGAGGCAGCGGAGCGGAACGCGCCGGGCATTGCCGAGGCGATGCGCCTTGCCTCTCTCAAAGTGACGCCGCGGGCGATGTTGAGCCGTGGCGTATCTGTTATCCGGGGGAAGACTCTTATTATCAATTTGCCGGGAAGCCCCAAAGCGGTCCGGGAGAATTTGGAGGCGGTGCTTCCAGTGCTGGATCATGGGCTTGCCATATTGACAGGCAGAGACGGGGAGTGCGCGCGATGAAAGATCAGTTTGGCCGGGCGATTGATTATATGAGAGTGTCGGTGACGGACCGCTGTAACTTGCGGTGTGTTTACTGTATGCCAGAGGAAGGGGTTTCGGCCATCTCTCATCAGGATATCCTGACGTTTGATGAGATTGCCAGACTCTGTCGCATCGGGGCAGGGCTTGGCATTACGAAGATTAAGTTAACCGGAGGTGAACCTCTGGTACGGAAAAATCTTTCGGTTCTGCTTGGGATGGTAAAATCTATACCGGGTATTGAACAGGTTACTTTGACGACAAACGGTATACTATTAAAAGAACAAATAAATGAATTAGTTTACAATGGGTTGGATTCGGTGAATGTGAGTATTGATACACTGGATCCAGAGCGGTATCGGAAAGTGACGCGGGGAGGCTGTGTAGAGAAGGCGCTTAAGGGTCTTGCTGCCGCCGCCGCGTTCCCGGATGTGCGTGTAAAGGTAAACTGTGTTCCCTTAAAGGATGCGCAGGAGGAGGAATATATACAGCTTGCCCTTTTGGCGAAAGACGGACGTGCGGACGTGCGCTTTATTGAGATGATGCCCATTGGTATGGGAAAAATATTTTCCGGGAGAAGCAGTGAAGAGATATGTTCCATATTAAAGAGGACATTTGGAGAGCCGGAACAGTACAGGGGGCGTCTTGGCAATGGGCCGGCAGTTTACATGCAGTTTCCCGGATTTCGAAAAAAAGTGGGCTTTATCAGTGCAGTATCCCATCAGTTCTGCGGGGGATGCAACCGGGTAAGACTTACGTCGGAAGGATATATGAAGCCATGCCTTCAGTACGGGAACGGCGTTGATTTGCGCGCGCTGCTGCGTAGTGGTGCGGGAGATGATGAGATTTGTGAAACAATGCGGGACATCGTCTTTGAAAAGCCTGCCTGCCACCAATTTTCCGCGGACGCGGGAAGGAAAGCCAATGCAGGCGCAACGTTGGACGCGGCTGAGAAAACCAATGCGGACGCAGTAGGCGGCATGAATTTAGAATCAAAGGGAATGTCGAAGATCGGGGGCTGATTTCAGATGATAGGAAAAGTGATCGCGGTGTGTATAAGTCCTGAGAAGGGCACACAGAAGCGGAATATAGGAAAAGGAATATTTATAGAGGATTTCGGAATACAGGGAGATGCCCATGCGGGAAAATGGCACCGTCAGGTGAGCCTTCTCTCCCATGATAAGATCGATGCGTTCCGGGCACGTGGCGCTGAGGTGCAGGACGGAGCGTTCGGGGAGAATCTGGTAGTGGAGGGCATTGATTTCCGTGTCCTTCCCGTGGGGACCCGCCTCTATTGCTCAGATGTGATACTGGAAATGACCCAGATCGGGAAGGAGTGCCACCACGGCTGTGAGATCTTTCAGAAGATGGGAGACTGCATCATGCCAAGGGAGGGCGTGTTTGCCCGGGTGATACGTGGCGGAACAATCTGCGCGGGAGATGAGATGAGGGTGGAAGATAATGAATAGACGGAACAATATTTTTCGCATTGCCGGCTCTCTGTCCCTTCTTTTCGGAGCGGCATTCTTTTTTCTGATATCCTGTTCAGGCAGGGGGCTTGAGACATCGGGAGAACTATCGGAGGAGGACGGTGGCATACAAATAGAAACAGAAGAGGAAAACGGCGGTGGAGATGGAGGGGAAGAGGAGTATTATGTTTTTCAGGATGTGGAGGGAAACAGCTACGAGGCTGCTCTGCTAGGATCCGTCCCGAAATGCACATATGACTTTTCTTATCTTGAGACAGATGAAGAGACAGGTTATAAAAGTTTCCATGATGAAAAAAGTGGAGTGATGGCACGGCATGGTATTGATGTGTCTGAATTTCAAGGTGAGGAGATCGACTGGAAATTGGTGAAAGAAAGCGGGATCGAATTCGTCATCATCCGGCTTGGATACCGTGCTTATGGCGAGACAGGCGCTCTCGTTATGGACGCAATGTATGAACAGAACATACAAGGGGCGCTTGACGCGGGGCTGGATGTGGGCGTTTACTTTTTTTCACAGGCCATCAGCGGGGCTGAGGCGGCTGAGGAGGCAGAGTTCGTACTGGATAAGTTAAAGCCTTATAATATCAGCGGACCGGTCATCTATGATACGGAGGAGATCAAGTGGGATACAGCGCGGACGGATGGGAACACAAGGAAAGAATTTACTAATTTCTGCAAGGTGTTCTGCGACACAGTCAGTCAGGCGGGATATGATCCTATGATCTACTCAAACATGAAGTGGATGGCATTTACCCTTGATATGGAAGAACTTACAGAGTATGATTTCTGGTATGCAGATTATCACGATATCCCCCAGTGTCCTTATGATTATAAAATATGGCAGTACAGTGAAACCGGGGCAGTGCCAGGAATTAACGCGAATGTAGATCTGAATCTTTGGTTTGAGAAAGAGTAGGAGGAATCATATATGAAATGGAATAAATTCCGGTTAAAGACAACAACAGAGGCGGAGGACATCGTCAGCAGCATGCTGATGGACCTTGGTATACAGGGAGTGGAGATTGAGGATAAGATTCCGCTTTCCCAGTCTGACAAAGAGCAAATGTTCGTGGATATTCTTCCTCAGATTGAGGCGGACGACGGGGTGGCCTATTTAAGTTTCTATATGGAGCCTGAGGAGGATCAGGAGAAGATTCTTAAAGATGTAAAACGTGGATTAAAAGAAATGTCAGCCTATGTGAATGTGGGCGAATGTACGATTGAGGAGTCCGAGACCGAAGATGTGGACTGGGTGAATAATTGGAAGCAATATTTTCACCAGTTTTATGTGGACGACATTCTGATTATCCCGTCATGGGAGGAAGTAAAAGCCAAAGATAAGGACAAGATGGTTATTCATATTGACCCGGGGACTGCATTTGGAACAGGTATGCACGAGACGACCCAGCTCTGTATCCGTCAGATCCGGAAATATGTGACAAAAAACACCCGGATCCTTGATGTGGGCTGCGGCAGCGGCATCCTCGGCATGCTGGCGTTGAAATTTGGAGCTGCATATTCCGTGGGAACAGACCTTGATCCGTGTGCCATTGAGGCCACCCATGAGAATATGGAAGCGAATGGAATATCAAAAGATTGGTATGAGGTAATGATCGGGAATATCATTGATGACAAGTCCGTGCAGGATCATGTGGGATATGAATGTTATGATATTGTGGTGGCAAATATTCTCGCCGACGTTCTTGTAGGTCTGACACCAGTGATTGTAAACCAGCTAAAAAAAGGCGGGATCTATATTACCAGTGGAATTATTGACGATAAAGAGCAGGATGTGGTGGATGCAGTGAAGGCTGCAGGGCTTCAGGTGCTTGACGTGGCCTATCAGGGAGAGTGGGTATGCGTTACTGCCAAAAAGATGTGTCTGCCGGGTGAACAAGTGTAAGAACTGAAACATGTAGGAGACAGGAAATGCAGCAATTCTTTGTAAAACCAGAACAGATAGAGGAACATACAATCTATATTGGAGGTGCGGACGTCAATCATATGAAAAATGTGCTTCGTATGAAGCCCGGAGAGGATCTGCGGGTCAACAGCGGAGAGGGAAAGACTTATCTGTGTTGTGTGAGTTCATATGAAGATGACCGTGCGCTTCTTGATATTTTGAAAGTGATGGATTCTGATACGGAGCTTCCGTCTCGGATCGTGCTTTTCCAAGGTCTTCCCAAAGGGGATAAAATGGACTGGATTGTACAGAAAGCGGTAGAGCTGGGGGCATACAGTATCGTTCCATTTGCGGCGAAACGCTCCGTGGTAAAGCTGGATGAAAAGAAAGCGGCAAAAAAGCAGGCGCGATGGCAGGCGATCGCCAAGGGTGCGGCGGAACAGTCTGGACGAAGTATGATCCCGGAAGTAAAAAATGCCGTGACATTTGCAGAAGCTCTGGAGCTTTCAGAGGATCTGGACATCTTGCTCATCCCCTATGAATTGGAGGAAGGAATAAAAGAGACGGCACGGGTAATAGATACTATCAGAGCGGGGCACTCTGTGGGGATTTTCATTGGCCCGGAGGGGGGATTCGAGGAAGAAGAGGTAGAGCTTGCGAAAAAGGCGGGGGTCTATCCAGTGTCTCTTGGAAAACGGATACTCAGGACGGAGACTGCGGGATTGACAGTTTTATCCATATTGATGTACAGGCTTGAAATTTTGTAACCCCCTCTGCCGGGCGCTGCATAGCAATCCACTTGTTCGGACGCCCTGTAAGAACCTGTGGGGCATGATTTTGCAGGCGGACACTGTGTCGCTGAACTGAATATAATATTTATGAAAATATAGAAAAGGAAAGGGAAAATGGAAGTTTATCTGGACAATTCCGCCACGACCATGTGTTATCCGGAAGTGGGGGAACTGGTATATAAAGTTATGTGCCGGGATTATGGGAACCCTTCCTCCTTATACCGCAAAGGTGTGGAGGCGGAGCGTTATATCCGGGATGCTAAGGAGACAGTCGCAAAACTCTTAAAGGTGAATAATAAAGAGATCTTCTTCACTTCAGGAGGCACGGAGAGTGACAATCTGGCGCTGATCGGATGCGCGCGGGCGAACCGCCGCAGGGGAAACCATCTGATCACATCATCTATCGAGCATCCGGCGATCTTGAACACTATGCGGTATCTGGAAGAAGAAGAAGGGTTCCGCGTCACTTATTTGCCGGTAGATGAAGCGGGCAGGATACAGCTGGATGCCTTAAGAGAAGCACTCTGCCCGGAAACTATCCTTGTGTCGGTTATGTATGTGAACAATGAGGTTGGAACCGTGCAGCCTATTCATGAGGCCGTGCAGATTACGAAACGGTATAATTCTTCGATTCTGCTTCACACGGACGCGGTGCAGGGATACGGCAAGTATCGGATCTATCCCAAGCGGCTGGGTATCGATCTTCTCTCGGCGAGCGGGCACAAGATCCATGGACCGAAAGGGGTGGGGTTCCTCTACATCGACAGCAGGGTGAAGATACATCCCATTATGTTCGGCGGGGGACAGCAGCGGGATATCCGCTCCGGTACGGAAAATGTACCCGGAATTGCAGGTATCGGGCTTGCATCCAGTCTTATCTATCGGGATCTGGAGATGAAGACCGCACTTATGAGGGAATTAAAGGCATATTTTATCGAGAGAATCCTGCAGATGGAAGATACGGTTGTCCACGGCGTGACAGATGAGGAAAGTGCCCCTCATATTATCAGTGTGGGCGTGGGCGGCGTGCGCAGCGAAGTTCTTCTGCACACGCTGGAGGATAAGGGGATCTGTGTCTCTTCCGGCTCTGCGTGTTCCTCAAACCATCCGGCAGTCAGCGGTGTGTTAAAGGCGATCGGAGCTCCAAGAGAATATCTGGATGCAACTGTTCGTTTCAGCATGTCAGAGTTTACTACAAAAGAAGAAATTGACTATACCCTGGAAACACTATATAATTGTATACCGATGCTTCGGAAATTCACACGGCGCTGATAAAGGAGAAGAATATGACATTTCATTCATTTTTAATTAAGTACGGCGAGATAGGGATCAAAGGGAAGAACCGATATCTGTTTGAGGACGCTCTTGTGCGCCAGATCCGGTATGCGCTGAAAAACGTGGAAGGAGAGTTCCTTGTCCATAAGTGTCACGGGAGAGTGTATGTGGACTGCGAGGGCGCATATGATTATGAGGAGACGGTGGAAAGTTTAAAAAAAGTCTTTGGAATCGTCGGTATCTGTCCGGTAGTAAGAAAATCGGTAAAAGAGATCGGGGAGCTCAAAAAAGACGTGATTTCCTACATGGGTGAGATGTATCCCGAAGGGAACCTGACCTTTAAAGTGGAGGCGAGACGTGCGAATAAGCGTTATCCTATGAATTCCATGGAGATCAACTGTGAGCTAGGCGAGGCTGTTCTTGACGCATATCCCCGTATGAAGGTGGATGTTCATCTTCCGGATGTCCGCCTAAACGTGGAAATCCGCGAGGAAGTTTATATCTATTCAGAGATTATTCCGGGACCGGGCGGCATGCCCGTGGGCACAAACGGAAGTGCGATGCTTCTGTTGTCCGGCGGAATTGACAGCCCAGTAGCCGGATATATGATCGCAAAGAGAGGCGTGGAGCTGGAGGCAGTTTATTTCCATGCTCCTCCGTACACAAGCGAGAGGGCAAAGGAAAAGGTTGTTGATTTGGCGCGCCTTGTATCGGTGTATGCAGGCCCTATTAAGCTCCATGTTGTAAACTTTACAGATATTCAGCTTGCAATTTATGAAAAATGCCCTCATGATGAGCTGACGATTATTATGCGCAGGTATATGATGAGGATTGCAGAATATTTTGCGAGGAAAGATGGATGTCTTGGATTGATTACAGGAGAAAGTATCGGACAGGTGGCAAGTCAGACGATGCAGAGCCTTGCGGCTACCAATGCGGTATGTACGCTGCCTGTATATCGCCCGCTGATTGGATTTGACAAAAGAGAGATTGTGGAGATCTCAGAGAAGATCGACACTTACGAAACTTCAATCCAGCCTTATGAGGACTGCTGTACGATCTTCGTGGCAAAGCATCCGGTGACAAAGCCGAATGTGGAGCGTATAGAAAAGTCGGAACAGAATCTGACAGAGGTGATCGATTCCCTTATGAAAATGGCAATCGAGACAGCGGAAATCATCCGTATATAGGCTTGTTTGAACGGTACAGCAAAAAGGGAGCTGGATCATATTGAGACGGCTCCCTGATTAAGTAGACTTTTATTAACTATTATTTATTTGATAATATAAGAATCCAGTGCCGCAAGAATGCTGTCAATATTGCTATCTGCATGGATGTTCAGATCGATCGGTTTGGAAAGATCAAGACTGAAAATTCCCATGATGGATTTGGCATCTATAACATATCTTCCGGACACTAAATCGAAGTCATTGTCATACTTTGTGATCTCGTTAACAAAAGATTTTACTTTGTCGATTGAGTTTAATGAAATCTGTACTGTTTTCATTTTAAAAAGCCCTCCTTGAATCATACAATAAAATAAGGTTGCAAAAACCTTATGTATATTCTACGGGAAGATATGGTAAAAGTCAAGAAACAATAGAGGAAAAAAGCGGTAAAAAGAGGTAAAATCAGTATGAAAAAAGCGGCGTTCCACAATCTTGGATGCAAGGTAAATGCATATGAGACAGAAGCGATGCAGGAACTGCTTGAAAAGGCGGGATATGCGATTGTTCCCTTTAAAGAAGGGGCTGATGTGTATGTGATTAACACATGCACTGTTACAAATATCGCGGATCGAAAATCCCGGCAGATGCTCCGCCGTGCGAGGAAAATGAATCCGAATGCGGTTGTTGTAGCGGCAGGGTGTTACGTTCAGGCACAGGAGGGGAAAGACGTCGATCCTTGCATTGATATCATTATCGGAAATAACCATAAGAAGGATCTGGTGCGGATCCTTGAAGAATATGAGAGAGAACATTCCACTGAACATGAGAAAGAATGTCTCATCGAAATGGAAGATATTGGATATACGCGTGAGTACGAATCTCTCCGGCTGACGAAAACAGGGGAGCACACCCGCGCCTATATCAAAGTTCAGGACGGCTGCAATCAGTTTTGCACATATTGTATCATTCCCTATGCAAGAGGGCGGGTGCGCAGCAGGACTTTGGGCGATGTGACGGCGGAAGTGAAAACTCTGGCAGAGAACGGGTACCGGGAAGTAGTGCTTACAGGGATCCATTTAAGCTCATACGGTATTGATTTTGACGGTGAGAGGCATCTGATTGATCTAATACGCGCTGTCCATGAGATCGAGGGGATTATGCGAATACGGCTCGGTTCGCTGGAACCGGGGATCGTCACGGAAAAGTTTGCGGAAGAACTCTCTGCTATGCCGAAATTCTGTCCCCATTTTCATCTATCCCTCCAGAGTGGATGTGACGCGACGCTAAAGCGGATGAACCGCAGATATACAAGCGGGGAATATTATGAGAAATGTGTTCTTCTCAGAAAATATTTTGACAATCCTGCTCTGACGACCGATGTGATCGTAGGATTCCCAGGAGAGACGGATGAAGAGTTTCAGGAATCCCTTGCTTTTGTGGACAAGGTGGATTTTTACGAGACACATATTTTTAAATATTCCCAAAGGGCAGGGACAAAGGCAGCTGTGATGCCGGATCAGGTGGACGAGCGCGTCAAGGCAGAAAGAAGTACGGTTATGATTGGATTAAATGAGCGCAAGCAAAAAGCTTATGAGACTTCTTTTATTGGAAAGGAAGTAGAAGTACTTATTGAGGAAGAGGATGTTATTGGAGGGAAGCCTGTCCAGACAGGGCATACGAAAGAATATATTAAAATTGCACTAGAGAACAAGGAAAATCTTAAAAATTGTATCGTAAACTTTCAAATTGAAAATGATTCACAAATTATACATTGAATTTTGAATCGGATTATATTAGAATTGTATATAGGGATTTTGGGCTTTCCCAGAGAAAATGCACAGTTTAATGAGATGTACAGGCGGTGGTATTCGACTGAAGCATAAAGCTGTATGAAACATAAGACTATATCAAAAGGAGGAGCAGAAGAATGAGTGATTTAGGTAACACACAATTCTTTCAGGTGGAGCCCGGACCACAGATCTCGGCAAAAGATATTCTTGAGATTGTGTTCAAGGCTCTGAAGGAAAAAGGGTATAATCCAGTCAATCAGATCGTGGGATATATCATGTCCGGCGATCCCACATATATCACCAGTTATAATGGGGCAAGGAGCCTTGTGATGAAGGTGGAGCGAGATGAACTCGTGGAAGAGCTTTTAAAGGCGTATATCGAACATAATTCTTGGGAATAATTAGTTATGAGGATCATGGGACTTGATTACGGGACAAAGACTGTCGGAGTGGCGGTCAGCGATCCCCTCGGGCTTACCGCTCAGGCGATCGAGACGATCGTGCGGAAAGAGGAGAATAAACTAAGGAAGACCTGCGCGCGTATCGAGGAACTGATCGTACAGTATGATGTGGAAAAGATCATCCTTGGTTTTCCAAAGCATATGAACAATGATATCGGAGAGCGTGCAGAAAAATCTCTCGAGTTCAGGGACATGCTCCACAGACGGACAGGGCTTGAAGTTGTAATGTGGGATGAGCGGCTGACGACTGTAGAGGCGGAGCGCACGCTCATCGAGAGTAATATCAGACGGGAAAACAGGAAGAAACACATTGACCAGATTGCAGCGGTTTTCATTCTTCAGGGGTATTTAGATCTCATGCACATGAGACGGGAAGAAACTTGAATGGCCAGGTGTGAAACAAAGCGGACGGGAGTTAAAAATAAGGGGTTTATAAATGGAGAAAATAAGGTTTGCTTTTGCAGACGGTACCGGTGGGGACGAATTTTTCGTTCTTGAGGAGACGAGGATAAACGGGAGTACGTACATACTCGTTACAGATTCTGAGGAGGAAGACGCAGAGTGTCTGATTCTCAAGGAGACGGAAAAACCGAAACCGGGAGATAGTGTCTATGAGATCGTTGAGGACGAGACAGAACTTCTGGCAGTGTCCAAAGTATTTGAAGAGTTGTTAGAGGACGTAAGTATAGAGATGTAACGGTCAGTAGACGAAAAAGATCTATTACTGCAAGGGACGAGAGAACGCGCATGGAACAGAAGAATACAGAAAAAATGCTTAAGGAAAAGCTGAGAGAAAAAGGATTGAAGGTCACGCGGCAGCGCCTGCTTATTCTTTCCGTGCTGGAACAGAACGGCGGAAGGCATATGACGGCGGAGGATATCTATGAGCTGGTGGCGGAAGATTACCCTGAGATTGGGTTGGCGACAGTGTATCGCGCGCTTCAGCTTCTCTGGGAAATCCAGCTTGTAGACAGGATCAATCTGGATGACGGGTGTGTGAGATATGAGATCGGACATCTGCTTGGCAGCGGGTCGAAACACAATCATCATCACCTTATATGCAGGGGATGCGGTAAGGTGATTCCTTTTGATGCGGATCTTCTGGATGAACTGGAACGGTACATTGAAGATTTTACTGGATTCCATGTGCTTGACCACGAATTAAAGTTCTACGGCCTCTGCAAAAAATGTATGAAAAAAACAAAATGACGGAGGTGTTTATTTTTTGAAAAAAGAGAAGAAAGGAAAACTGCGTATCATACCGCTGGGCGGTCTGGAGCAGATCGGAATGAATATTACTGCCTTTGAGTACGAGGACAGTATTGTTGTCGTGGACTGCGGTCTTGCATTTCCGGAGGATGATATGCTCGGGATCGATCTGGTGATTCCGGATGTGACATATTTAAAGGACAATGCTTCCAAGGTGAAAGGTTTTGTCATCACCCATGGACATGAGGACCATATCGGAGCCCTGCCGTATGTGTTAAAAGAGATCAATCTTCCGATCTACACGACAAAGCTGACTATGGGCATTATTGAGAATAAATTAAAAGAGCATAATCTTTTGCGCAGCACGAAACGCAAGGTTGTGCAACACGGACAGTCCATCAATCTGGGAAAATTCAGGATTGAATTTATCAAGACGAATCACAGTATCCAGGATGCCTCGGCTCTGGCAATCTATTCTCCAGCAGGCGTGGTCGTTCATACAGGAGACTTCAAGGTAGATTATACACCAGTATTCGGGGATGCCATTGATCTTCAGAGATTTGCAGAGATCGGAAAGAAAGGCGTGCTGGCGCTGATGTCTGACAGTACAAATGCGGAAAGACGCGGATTTACACAGTCTGAACGGACAGTGGGAATCACGTTTGACCATATTTTTGCGGAACATCAGGATACAAGGCTGATCATCGCCACATTCGCGTCCAACGTTGACCGTGTCCAACAGATCATCAATTCTGCATATAAGTACGGCAGAAAGGTTGTCGTGGAAGGCCGCAGCATGGTAAATATTATCTCCACGGCTTCCGAACTTGGATATCTGCATGTGCCGGACAACACATTGATTGAGATTGACGATATGAAGAACTATCCGCCGGAGAAGATGGTGCTTATCACAACGGGAAGCCAGGGAGAATCCATGGCTGCTCTGTCAAGGATGGCGGCAGACGTGCACCGAAAGGTGACCATCCAACCAAACGATACCATTATCTTTAGTTCCAATCCGATCCCTGGAAATGAGAAATCGGTATCCCGAGTGATCAATGAGCTGTCCGCAAAAGGCGCTGAGGTTATTTTCCAGGATACCCATGTATCTGGACATGCTTGCCAAGAAGAGTTAAAGCTCATCTACTCTCTCGTGAAACCGAAATACGCGATCCCGATTCACGGCGAGTACCGCCACTTAAAGGCGAACGCGGAGATCGCAAGGTCGCTGGGTATCGCGAAGGAAAATATCTTTATCATTCAGTCGGGCGATGTGCTGGAGCTGGACGATGAGTCCGCAAAAGTCGTGGACAAGGTTCATACAGGGGCAGTCCTCGTGGACGGTCTCGGTGTTGGCGATGTGGGGAATATCGTGCTCCGCGACAGACAGCATCTTGCAGAGGACGGCATCATCATCGTGGTGCTTACTCTGGAGCGGAGAACAAACCGTCTGCTTGCAGGACCGGATATTGTATCCCGTGGATTTGTCTATGTAAGAGAGTCCGAGCAGCTAATGGATGACGCGAAACGGGCGGTGGCTGACGCGCTGGACAAATGTCTGGGCGGACGGCACACGGATTGGAACAAGATTAAGCTTGTGATCCGTGACGCGATGAATGACTATATCTGGAAGAAAACAAAAAGAAAACCTATGGTCATCCCGATCATCATGGATGTAGATGTATAACAGTTCAGCCGTGAACTGTTATGGGACAATAGGAAACAATGAAAATGAAAATGCCGGTGTATGAGCGGGAAAACCGCGCGTGCATCGGCATTGGATATGAAATGGAGAGTACAGGGTATGATAGTAGACGAGCGGATCGTCACCTTTATCAATTCATTGGATACAAGGAACAGTGATCTTCTGGAGGCTGTTGAGGCGGAGGCGCGCGCTGCGGATGTGCCGATTATAAGAAGGGAAATGCAGAGCTTTCTAAAGGTTCTTTTGCTGATGCATAAGCCGGGGAGCATCCTTGAGGTTGGAACCGCGGTAGGTTTTTCGGCGCTGCTCATGAGTGAAGCCGTGCCCGGGGAGTGCCATATTACGACCATAGAAAATTATGGGAAACGGATTCCTGTTGCAAGGGAGAATTTCCGCAGGGCGGAGAAAGAAGAGCAGATCACTCTCATAGAAGGGGATGCCTTGGAAGTGATGAGGAAGCTGGACGGACCTTATGATTTCATCTTCATGGATGCGGCGAAGGGCCAGTACATTCATTATTTGCCTGATGCCATGCGGCTGCTGGGAGAGGGCGGTGTCCTTGTCTCAGATAATGTGATGCAAGACGGGGATGTGATCCAGTCCCGCTTCGCGGTGGAGAGGCGCAACCGTACGATCCATGCCCGGATGCGGGAGTACCTGTATGAATTAAAACATAACGAGGAACTTACAACATCCATCATCCCTCTGGGGGATGGTGTGGCTGTGAGTGTGAAGAAAGGAAAGAAAGTATGAGCAGACATCCTGAGTTATTGGTTCCTGCCAGCAGTTTGGAAGTGTTAAAGACAGCGGTCATTTTCGGGGCAGACGCCGTGTATATTGGCGGCGAAGCATTCGGGCTGCGGGCAAAGGCGAAGAACTTTTCCATGGAAGAAATGAAAGAAGGAATTGAGTTTGCCCATGCCCGTGATGTCAAGGTGTATGTGACAGCGAATATCCTTGCGCATAATGAGGATCTTCATGGGGTGAGAGAATATTTTAAAGAGTTGAAAGAAATCCGTCCGGATGCTTTGATTATTGCTGATCCGGGTGTATTTGACATTGCGAAGGAGATTTGTCCAGAGATTGAGCGACATATCAGCACACAGGCAAATAACACGAATTATGGGACATACAACTTCTGGCACCGGCAGGGCGCAAGCCGGGTGGTGTCGGCAAGAGAGCTGTCTCTGGAAGAGATTAGAGAACTGCGGGAGAATATCCCGGGGGAATTGGAGATCGAGACATTTGTGCATGGGGCCATGTGCATTTCTTATTCGGGGCGCTGCCTTCTGAGTAGTTATTTTACAGGGCGCGACGCAAACCACGGGGCATGCACCCATCCGTGCCGGTGGAAGTATGCCGTGGTAGAGGAGACTAGGCCGGGCGAATACATGCCTGTCTATGAAAATGAGCGCGGAACGTATATTTTTAATTCTAAAGATCTGTGCATGATTGAGCACATCCCGGAATTGATTGATGCGGGGATCGATAGCCTAAAGATTGAGGGGCGTATGAAAACGGCGCTCTATGTGGCGACTGTGGCGCGCACATACCGCAGGGCGATCGACGACTATCAGAAGGATCCTGAATTGTACCGCAAGAATATGCCGTGGTATCTGGATCAGATATCTAATTGTACATACCGTCAGTTTACTACGGGATTTTTCTTTGGAAAACCGGATGAAAACACCCAGATTTACGACAGCAATACCTATAATAAGGAGTATACATATCTCGGTATTGTGGGTGAGGTGAAAAGCGGGCTGTGCCGGATCGAACAGAGAAATAAATTCTCTGTGGGAGAAATGATTGAGATCATGAAACCGGATGGTAGAAACGTGGAAGTGGAAGTGAAACGTATCCTCAATGAGGAGGGGGAAGAGCAGGAGAGCGCGCCCCACTCAAAGCAGGTACTCTATGTAGAATTAAGTGAGCCGGCGCATGTGTACGACATTCTGCGGCGGGCGGAAGTACAGCAGTGATCTAACGGCGAATGGAACAGCGGCGGTAAAATCTTGCTCTGTCCCTGCATACATGATAGAATAACATTCATATGGATTAAAGGAGAGTGGGAAGAAATTGAAAACATTACTGGAACTGATTACAATGGAGATGAGGGGCGCGTTTGCGAAAGCGGGTTATGACGAAGAGCTGGCAAAGGTGACTCTCTCCAACCGCCCGGATCTGTGTGAATATCAGTGCAACGGAGCCATGGCGGGGGCGAAGAGGTATCAGAAACCTCCGTTTATGATCGCTGAGGAAGTGGCGGAGAATCTACAGGACAGTGTATATTTTGAGGCGGTAGATGTGGTAAAGCCGGGCTTTATCAATCTAAAACTGTCTCCTAACTGTGTGTCTGACTACTTAAACGAGATGGCTGCTAAGGAAAAACTAGGAGTGGAAGAAGAGGCGGTCCCCAATATAATCATCATTGACTACGGCGGTCCTAATGTGGCGAAACCGCTTCACGTAGGTCATCTGCGCTCCGCCATTATCGGGGAGAGCGTCAAGAGGATCATCCGGTTCAAGGGGAACCGCGTCATCGGCGATATTCATCTTGGCGACTGGGGGTATCAGATGGGGCTGATCATTACGGAGTTGAAGAGGCGCCGGCCGGATCTTCCATATTTTGACGAAGGTTTTGAGGGCGAGTATCCGAAGGAGGCGCCCTTTACCATTGGTGAACTAGAAGAGATCTATCCGACGGCCAGCGCGTATGCAAAGGAGAATGAAGAATACAGAGAAGAAGCTTTGCATGCGACCTATCTCCTTCAGAACGGCTGCCGCGGCTACCGTGCGATCTGGGAGCATATCATGAATGTATCCGTGACAGATCTCAAAAAGAATTATGAGAGGCTGAATGTGGAGTTTGACCTTTGGAAAGGAGAGGCAGACGCGCAGAAATACATCCCTGACATGGTACAGATGTTAAAGGATAAAGGCTATGCACGCTATGACGAAGGCGCTCTCGTGGTGGATGTTCAGGAGGAGACAGACAATAAGGAAGTGCCGCCCTGCATGATTCTAAAGTCCGACGGCGCCGCTCTCTATGACACGACGGATCTTGCCACCTTGGTGGAGCGTGAGAAGGATTACCAGCCTGATGCGGTGATCTACGTGGTGGACAAGCGTCAGGAGATGCACTTTACACAGGTGTTCCGCTGCGCGAAGAAAACAGGTATTGTTCGTCAGGAAGTGGATTTAAAGTTCCTCGGATTCGGGACGATGAACGGGAAGGACGGAAAGCCCTTTAAAACCCGGGAGGGCGGCGTGATGCGTCTGGAAAGCCTGATCCGTGACATCAATGAGGAAATGTATAAGAAGATCATGGACAACCGTACTGTGGAAGAAGACGAAGCAGAGCGCACGGCGCAGACTGTGGGCCTTGCCGCTATCAAGTACGGGGATCTTTCAAATCAGGCGTCAAAGGATTATATCTTTGACGTAGACCGTTTTACTTCTTTTGAAGGGAATACAGGACCGTATATCCTCTATACGATCGTGCGCATTAAATCGATTCTTGCCAAACATCAGGAAAATGGAGGCGGCCTTGAGGAACTTGCTGTGCGGCCTGCGGAAAATGAGTATGAGAAGGCGCTGATGCTTCAGGTACTGAAGTTTAACGATGTACTGGAGGCGGTTTATGAGGAGCTGGCGCCCCATAAGCTGTGTGCGTATATCTATGAGCTGGCGAATGAGTTTAACAAGTTCTATCATGAGACAAAAATTCTCTCCGAGGAAGATGAAGAGAAGAAGTCTGGTTATATTGCGCTTCTTGTGCTGACCAGGCGGGTGCTTGAGCTGTGTATCGGACTGCTCGGGTTCGAGGCGCCAGAAAGGATGTAGGATAACCGATGACAGAAAAACTGTTTTATCAGGACAGCCATCTTGCGCAGTTTGAAGCTGTTGTGACAAACTGCCAGCGTAAAGCAGCGCCGGATTTCCCGGCGGAGGAAACGCACGCTCTCTATGAGGTTGAGCTTTCCTGCACTGCGTTTTTCCCAGAGGGTGGCGGTCAGTACGCGGATACAGGAACTCTGGGAACGGCCCGGGTGCTCGATGTCCGGGAGGAAGACGGGCGTATTATTCATGTGACAGACGCACCGCTGGAGGTGGGGAGCCGAGTGAAGGGGAACATTGACTGGGATGAGCGTTTCATGAAGATGCAGCAGCACACCGGGGAGCATATTGTGTCCGGTCTTGTCCAAAGGCGCTTCGGATATAATAACGTGGGATTTCATTTGGGCAGCGAGGACTGTACCATGGACTTTAATGGAGAGATCACAAGGGAAGAGCTGGTACAGCTTGAGCTTGAGGCAAACCGCGCGGTGTGGAAGAATCTGGAAGTGGAGACGGTTTATCCTGGGGAGGAGGAACTTGCCCGCATGGAATACCGCAGTAAGATTGAGATCCAAGGGCAGGTGCGGATCATCGTCATCCCCGGTTATGACAGCTGTGCATGCTGTGCGCCCCATGTGGTACGGACTGGGGAGATCGGATTGATTAAGCTGACCAATGTACAGAGATACAAAGGCGGCGTCCGTGTGACAATGCTCTGCGGAGTGAGGGCTCTTGCGGATTATAGGGTGAAGCAGGAACAGGCGAGAGCGGTATCCGCTTTGCTCTGTGCAAAAGAAAATGAGACTGCTGCGGCGGTGGAACACCTCAGGAGAGAGCGCGACGCCCTGAAATACGAGCTTGTAGAAAAGGAGAAGAAGCTGGTTGCGTGCCGGGCGGAACTGATTCCTCCGGGGCCGGATCCGGTCTGTGTGTTCCCAGAAGATATAGAAGGAGAGTCTATGCGTCTTCTGATGAACTTAGTATTGGATAGCGGGCACTGTTTGTGTGCTGTATTCCATCCGGTGATAGCAGACAGTGCTGTTAAAGGAGATAAGGAACATAAGACATACCGCTATGTGATCGGGAGCAGGGAGCAGGATATGCGGGCTCTCGCAAAAGAGTTTCACACGTTCTTCGGAGGCAGAGGGGGTGGCAGGCCCGAGATGGCTCAGGGGACGGTCAATGGAAAAGAAGAGGATATACGCACATGGATCATGGAGAAAGCGGAGGGCAGAGAATGAATCAGATACAGAGGAAAAACCCATTCTGGAGCTTGGCGGGACCGATGCTTGCTTATCTTGGGATCCAGTGGGGAGTCCAGACAATTATTGATTTTGTGGTCAGTATGCCTTATATTCTGCGGGCTTACGCAGATGTGCTTAATCAGGGGACAATGCCCACTATGCAGGAGTGGTTCCAGACTTGTTTGGAAGCGCTGGAGCCTGCGTTTGATCTGATTGCAGCCTATCAAGTAGAGATTGCCGGAGTAACTGCCCTTGCTACGTTCGCTCTGACGATTCCATTGTTTGTAAAAGATAGAAAACTTGAAAAAATGCTAGGTGTCTCAATTGCTCCCAAAATGCCGGCGGTGGGCTATGGTTATATCGTTCTCTTCGGTGCGGCAGGATGTGTGGCTGCCACGTGTCTGGCGGCGATGGCGCAGCTTGCCTTTTATTATGACGCACAGTATCAGCAGACGGCGGAAGTGTTGTATACCGCGGGACTTCCTATGCAGCTCCTTGTTCTCGGAGTTGTGGTTCCTGTGGCAGAAGAAATGATGTTTAGAGGGATTTTGTTTAAACGGTTCCGTGAGCGGCAGGGGTTCTGGTACTCGGCAGTATGCTCATCTGTGTTTTTTGCGTTTATGCACACTAGCACAACGCAGACGATTTACGCGCTGTTGCTGGGACTTATGCTTTCTTACCTATATGAGAAGTTCAGAACAATAAAAGCGCCGGTGATTCTGCATATTGTGATGAACATGGGATCTGTGTTCTTGACAGAAACAGGGGGATTCCAGTGGATCGCATCGGACCCGGTCCGAATGGCAGCTGCTGCGATCGGCGGTGCTTTTCTCTGTTCTGTGACATTTGTCCTGCTGCAGAGAATGCTGAGCTCAGAGGGAGAGCAGCATTCTTCGGGGGAAAAACGTGATATGTTCTGATAAAAATACAATATGGAATTGTGTATGGCAGAAATCGCTTCTGCCATATTATTTTGCGGAAAAAGCAGAGAAAACCATTGAAATACAAAGGCTATACGGAAAATATCACCTCTATGCGATGAAGGTGGAGATTTGATTAAAAGTCAGATAATTTAATATAAAAATAATAAATAGTCGAATAATCAGACGATTTCAAGAGATTTCCTGTTTACAAAATGAAAAAAATTATGTATAGTCATAGCATGAAAACGAAAGAGAGGAGACCGACCATGAAACAACTAAATGAGATACAGCAGGGATTGTACAGGGAAAGTTTTGAACATGACAACTGCGGGATCGGCGCCATCGTAAATATTAAAGGCAGGAGGAGCCATGGGACAGTGGCGGGAGCGCTGGAGATCGTAGAACACTTGGAGCACAGGGCAGGAAAGGATGCAGAAGGAAAGACCGGGGACGGTGTGGGCATCCTTCTTCAGATATCCCACCGTTTTTTCCGAAAGGTCTGTAAACCGCTTTCCATTGAGATCGGCGGAGAGCGGGATTATGGCGTGGGGATGTTCTTTTTCCCGCAGGATGAGTTGAAACGCAATCAGGCAAAGAATATCTTTGAAGTTATTGTGAAAAAAGAAGGACTCAATTTCCTCGGATGGAGAGAAGTGCCGGTTCATCCCGAGGTTCTGGGGAAGATGGCGTCAGACTGTATGCCGTG
The DNA here is from genome assembly GCA_019117065.1 of Candidatus Mediterraneibacter pullicola. Classification (GTDB taxonomy): domain Bacteria; phylum Bacillota; class Clostridia; order Lachnospirales; family Lachnospiraceae; genus Mediterraneibacter; species Mediterraneibacter pullicola. The sequence goes on from DXAK01000012.1 coordinate 56,169, forward strand.
TATTATGCAGGCATTTATCGAGCGGCCGGACCGGGTGGAGAAGGGGCTTCCCTTTGACCGCAGGCTTTATGTAGTCCGAAGAGTGTTTGAGCAGAGCAGTGACGACACTTATGTAGTCTCCCTCTCAAGCCGCACGATTGTATATAAGGGAATGTTTTTGGTAGGACAGCTCCGGCAGTTTTTTGCGGATCTTCAGGATGAGGATTACGAGTCTGCTATCGCCATGGTTCATTCCCGTTTTAGCACCAATACTGCGCCAAGCTGGCAAAGAGCGCATCCGAACCGGCTTATGGTGCATAACGGAGAGATTAACACGATCCGGGGAAATGCAGATAAGATGCGGGCGAGGGAAGAGACCATGGAAGCGGGATGCCTAAAGGGCGAGCTTCACAAAGTACTTCCAGCCATCAATACATCAGGATCAGATTCCGCGATGCTGGACAATGCGCTGGAATTTATGGTCATGAGCGGCATGGAACTTCCTCTTGCCGTGATGATCGCGATTCCTGAACCGTGGGTGAACAACCGCAGCATGTCCCAGAATAAGAAGGACTTCTATCAATATTATGCAACTATGATGGAGCCGTGGGACGGTCCTGCGTCCATCCTATTCTCAGACGGAGATGTGATGGGAGCTGTTTTAGACAGAAACGGACTTCGTCCATCCAGATATTACATCACGGACGATGACAATTTGATCCTCTCCTCCGAGGTGGGCGTGCTGGACATTGACCCGGCGAAGATCCTTGTCAAAGAGCGCCTGCATCCGGGTAAGATGCTTCTGGTTGATACTGTGGCAGGACGGGTCATCGATGATGAAGAGCTCAAGGAAAAGTATGCGAATGAAGAGCCTTACGGAGAGTGGCTGGACAGCAACCTGATCCACTTGAAAAATCTGCCCATCCCAAATAAGGATATCCCGAAATATACAAAAGAAGAGTGCACCCGCCTTCAGAAAGCCTTCGGATATGCCTATGAGGATGTGAGGAGTTCAATCCTTACTATGGCGAAGAATGGAGGGGAAGGGATTGCGGCGATGGGGATTGACACACCTCTTTCCGTGCTCTCACGCAAACGCCAGCCTCTCTTCGGGTATTTCAAACAGCTTTTCGCTCAGGTAACAAACCCGCCCATTGACGCTATCCGCGAGGAGATCGTGACTTCAACGACTATCTATATCGGACGGGACGGAAATCTGCTGGAGAAGAAGGAAGAAAATTGCAAGATGCTCAGGGTTAACAACCCGATCCTGACAAACACAGACCTTCTGAAAATTAAAAATATGAACGTAGAAGGCTTCAAGGTAGCGGAGATCCCGATCACATATTATAAAAATACAAGTCTTGAAAAAGCGCTGGAATATCTTTTTGTAGAGGTGGACCGTGTGATAAGGGAAGGGGCTAACATCCTGATTCTGAGCGACCGCGAGGTGGACGAGTACCATGTGGCGATTCCGTCGCTGCTTGCCGTATCCGGGCTGCAGCAGCACCTTGTCCGGACGAAGAAAAGAACATCGGTCGCTATGATTCTGGAGAGCGGCGAGCCTAGAGAAGTGCATCATTTTGCTACGCTTCTTGGATATGGCGCCTGTGCGATTAACCCCTATCTGGCACATGAGTCCATACGTCAGCTTATTGAGGCAAGGCTTCTCCACAAGGACTACTACGCGGCAGTAGATGATTATAACAGCGCGGTTATTCACGGCATTATTAAGATTGCGTCCAAGATGGGGATCTCTACAATCCAGTCTTATCAAGGCGCCAAGATCTTTGAGGCAGTTGGATTAAAGAAAGAGTTCATTGACCACTATTTTACGGATACAGTGAGCCGTGTAGGGGGAATCGGCATCGAAGAGATCGCGGAGGATTACACCGCATTCCATACACAGGCGTTCGACCCGCTTGGTCTGGACGGGGATATGACGCTGGACAGCGTGGGGCGGCACAAATACAAGAGCGGCGGAGAGGAGCATCTCTACAACCCGCAGACCATCCATATGCTCCAGCAGTCCACGAAGCGCGGGGATTATGAGATGTTCAAGGAATATACGCGGATGGTGGACGAAGAAGGAGAGAAGATCAACCTGAGAGGACAGCTAGATTTCAACTATCCGAAAAAGGGCGTGTCCCTTGAGGAAGTGGAAAGCGTAGACTCCATTGTCACCAGATTTAAGACTGGCGCTATGTCCTATGGATCTATCTCCAAAGAAGCGCATGAAACCCTTGCCATTGCCATGAACCGTCTTCACGGGAAGTCCAATTCCGGAGAAGGTGGGGAGGAGATCGAGCGTTTGGATACAGAGCGGTGCTCTGCCATTAAACAGGTGGCGTCAGGCCGTTTTGGCGTAACAAGCCGCTATCTGGTAAGCGCCCGGGAGATTCAGATCAAGATGGCGCAGGGGGCAAAGCCGGGAGAAGGAGGTCATCTGCCGGGCGGAAAGGTTTACCCATGGGTGGCAAAGACACGTCACTCTACACCGGGAGTGAGTCTGATCTCGCCTCCGCCTCACCACGATATCTACTCCATTGAGGATTTGGCGCAGCTTATCTATGACTGTAAGAGTGCTAATAAAAACGCAAGGATCTCGGTAAAGCTTGTATCTGAGGCAGGTGTGGGAACCGTCGCGGCAGGCGTTGCTAAAGCCGGGGCAGGAGTGATCCTTATCTCCGGGTACGACGGAGGAACTGGTGCGGCGCCGAGAAGTTCCATCCAGAACGCGGGACTTCCATGGGAACTGGGCCTTGCTGAGACACATCAGACGCTGATTGAGAACGGGCTGCGCGAGCGGGTGCGCATTGAAACAGACGGCAAGCTCATGAGCGGACGCGATGTTGCAATTGCGGCGCTTTTAGGGGCGGAAGAGTTCGGATTCGCCACAGCGCCCCTTGTGACTATGGGATGCGTCATGATGCGCGTCTGCAATCTGGATACATGTCCGGTAGGTGTGGCGACGCAAAATCCGGAACTTCGCAAGCGGTTCGCTGGGAAGCCGGAGTATGTAATGAATTTCATGAGATTTATCGCCGAAGAGCTAAGAGAGTACATGGCAAAGCTTGGCGTGCGCACAGTGGATGAACTGGTGGGCCGTACAGATCTTCTGAAGGTGAAGGAGAATCCCACATCGGCGAGAGCGGCGTCGCTTGATCTGAGCGGGATCCTGCATAATCCATACGCAAAGCAGAAGAAGGGCATGATTTTCGATCCGAAGAAAGTATATGATTTTGAGCTGGAAAAAACACTGGATGAAAAAGTGCTGGCAAAGCAGCTTCTTCCGGCGCTGGAAAAAGGACAGAAGCGCAGCCTTGAGGTGGATGTGACAAACACAGACCGGACGTTCGGAACGATCTTCGGGTCTGAGATTACAAGAAGATATCCCGAGGGACTTGAGGAAGACAGCTTTGTTATCAAATGCAATGGCGCAGGCGGGCAGAGCTTTGGCGCGTTTATTCCAAAAGGATTGACATTGGAATTGACAGGTGACAGTAACGACTATTTTGGTAAAGGGTTATCCGGTGGAAAATTGGTCGTATACCCGCCGAAAGGAGCGGCATTTAAGTCGGATGAGAATATCATCATCGGAAACGTGGCGTTCTATGGAGCAACCAGCGGAAAGGCATATGTCAGCGGGGTGGCCGGAGAACGTTTCTGCGTGCGCAACTCTGGTGTGCATGCGGTTGTGGAAGGCGTGGGCGACCACGGATGCGAATATATGACCGGGGGATGCGTGGTGATCTTAGGTCAGGTAGGCAAAAACTTTGCCGCGGGAATGAGCGGTGGTATCGCTTATGTTCTGGATATGGACAGCACTCTTTACACAAGGGTCAACAAGGAGATGGTAAAGATCCAAAGAGTGACAGACAAGTACGATGTTCAGGAACTAAAAGGAATGATACAGGAGCATGTCGCCTATACAAACTCAGAAATCGGGAAACAGATTCTGGATCATTTTGAAGAATATCTTCCTAAGTTCAAGAAGATAATTCCCGGGGATTACGAGAAGATGATGTCGGCGATTATCCAGATGGAAGAGAAGGGCTTAAGCAGGGAGAAAGCCCAGATCGAAGCATTTAATATGGTGAAAAACGGAAGATAGGAGGCGGATAAAATGGGAAAACCAACAGGATTTATGGAGTATGCGAGAAAAGATAAGACAGCGGAAGCGCCGCTTGAGCGCATCAGTCATTTTAATGAGTTCCATACGCCTCTTACCAAAGAGGAGCAGGAACTTCAAGGGGCGCGCTGTATGGCGTGCGGCGTTCCCTTCTGTCAGTCCGGCTTAAACCTGATGGGGATGGCAAGCGGATGCCCGCTTCACAACCTTGTGCCAGAGTGGAATGATCTGATCTATAACGGAAACTGGGAAGAGGCGTACTATCGGCTTGTCAAGACGAATAATTTCCCGGAATTCACGGCGAGAGTCTGCCCAGCGCTCTGTGAGAACGCCTGTACCTGCGGGCTCAATGAGGAGCCGGTGGCAACGAAGAGTAACGAGTACGCTATCATTGAAAATGCCTATGAAAAAGGCTATGCTAAGGCCCGTCCACCCAAGGTGCGTACAGGCAAGAAGGTGGCGGTCATCGGTTCCGGTCCCTCCGGACTGGCTGCTGCGGATCTGCTAAACCGCAGGGGACATTTTGTAACTGTCTTTGAGCGGGAAGACAAGGCGGGCGGGCTGCTTCGCTACGGCATCCCGAACATGAAGCTGGAGAAACAGCATATTGACCGCAAGCTGGCTGTCATGGAAGAGGAAGGCGTCGAGTTCCGCCTGAACACTAATGTGGGGAAGGGCATAAAGCCTGCCCAGCTCTTAAAAGAATATGACAGGGTAATCCTTGCCTGCGGAGCGTCCAATCCCCGGGATATCAAAGTGCCGGGAAGGGATGCGGACGGAATCTTTTTTGCGGTAGATTTTCTGAAATCCACGACAAAAGCGCTGTGGACAAAGCCCGGGCAGGAAAAAGCGGACGACATTGCGCAGGTAAAGAAGGGCTCATACATTTCCGCAGAGGGAAAGAACGTCATGGTAATTGGCGGCGGCGATACGGGAAACGACTGTGTGGGGACTTCCATACGCCACGGGGCAAAGTCCGTGCTACAGCTTGAGATGATGCCAAAAGCACCCGATCAGAGAGCGCAAGACAATCCTTGGCCTGAATGGCCTAAACTGTGCAAGACAGATTACGGGCAGCAGGAGGCGATCGCAGTTTTTGGCGAGGATCCGCGTGTGTATACGACAACGGTGAAGGAGTTTGTCAAAGACAAAAAAGGCAGGGTGTGCAAAGCAGTGCTGGTGAAGCTGGAAAGCAAAAGGGACGAGAAAACCGGCAGGATGACGATGTCAGAGATTCCGGGCAGTGAGTATACGGTCGAGACAGATCTTGTTCTCATTGCAGCTGGATTTTTGGGAAGCGAGGATTATGTCACAAAAGCCTTTGGTGTGGAAACTGACGGGCGTACAAATGTTAAGACAGAATCAGGGAAATATGTTACAAATGTAAAAAATGTATTTGTCACAGGTGATATGCACAGAGGACAGTCTCTCGTTGTCTGGGCAATCCGGGAAGGGCGTGAGGCGGCAAGGGAAGTAGATGAAAGCCTCATGGGATATACAAATCTGACAATTCAGTAAAAGAGAATGCCGCGCGCGGTCATATCGGAAAAGAGAAGGGAACAATCCCCGGCGATATGGCGGCGGGCGGCTGTTTTATTCCGGGGAGGGAGCTGTATTCTTTGTGAGATATTACGAAAATATTAAATAAGTGTTGAAAAAATGTCGGATATTTATTATAATCTATTACATATTGGGAATATAGAATACAGATTTACCCCACAAATGCATTTTTTACACTTTTTTTGTTGAAAATCCGATGTTTCTGTTGTATCATGCCTATATGTGGGGATATAGATAATAATATAAGGAAAGGTGAAGAGATGAGACTAAGGAAAGTACATAGTGCATTTATAGCAGCAGTTTTGACCTGTTCGCTCACCGTGGCGCCTGTTTTTGCCGAGCCTACCCAGAGCGAACTGGAGGATCAGAAGGCGAATGCCCAGAGCGAACTGTCAAGCCTTCAGGCAGAGCTTGACGCGCTGTCATCCAAGATTGCCGAGCTTGAGAATAAGCTGATACAGACAGGCGAGGAGATCGCTCAGGCAGAGAAGGATCTGGCGGCGGCTGAGGAGAAAAAAGAAGAGCAGTATGACGCGATGAAGCTTCGCATCAAATATATGTATGAGTCCGGAAGTGGGACAGCCACCATGGAGAAGGTGATGTCCTCCGGCAATATCTCAGACATGCTTTCACAGGCAGAGTATTCACAGCAGGTTCACGAATATGACAGAGAGCAGCTTCAGGAATATGCCAACACTGTGACTGAGATTGAGAATCTCCAAGCGAAGCTGGAGGAAGAGATGGACAGTCTGGAGAAAGACGAGGCTGAGTTCCAAGAGCAGCAGGCAGTATTGTCAGACACCATTGCTGATAAGCAAGATGAGATCTCCAATCTGGATGAGATGATACAGGAGGCGGCAAGGAAAGCCGAGGAAGAGCGCAGGGCGGCTGAGGAAGCGGCCAGACGGCAGCAGGAGGCAGCTAACAGCGGCGGTTCCCAGACAGGCGGCAACGGGAATACCGGCGGCTCCAGTGGTTCTTCGGGTTCAGCTCCATCTTACAGCCCATCTACCGGGAATGCAATTGTAGACCGCGCATATAGCAAGCTTGGCTGTGCGTATGTGTGGGGAGCAACGGGACCGAACACATTCGACTGCTCCGGGCTTGTAGGATATGCGGTTACGGGAAGTTACAGCCGTGTATGTACGTCCGGCTCACTTGCGAGCCTGCCAAGGGTAAGCGACCCACAGCCGGGTGATATCTGTGTCAAGAGCGGGCACTGTGGTATCTACATAGGAAACGGAATGATGATTCATGCGCCGACAACAGGAGACGTCGTAAAGGTTGCTCCTGTCCAGAGCGGTATGTGGTATGTTCGCTGGTAGATGTATTCAGTAATATACGATTTAAAGGATGCTCTAAACTGTGAGTTTTCAGATTCAAAGTTTAGAACATCCTTTTTGTTTTTAGAATAATTTCACTGTGACAGCTATGCCGTTTATTTTGCGGGGATGATCTCCAGCCAGTAACCGTCTGGGTCTGAGATGAAATAGATGCCCATTTTCGGATTTTCGAAGCAGATACACCCCATCTCCTTATGTTTTGCATATGCCGCGTCGTAATCATCTGCCGTAAAAGCAAGATGGATCTCATTGTCACCCAAATTGTATGGGCGGTCCATATCTCTTAGCCATGTCAGCTCAAGCCGGTGAGGAGTTGTGCTGTCTCCCAGATAGACGAGCTTGAAGCTTCCGTCTTCAGCTTCCTTCGTGCGAGTGACGGTAAGTCCCAGCGCTTCTTTGTAAAATTTCAGTGATTTCTCAAGATCAAAGACATTCAGATTGTTGTGTGCGAATGTAAACTTCATATAGATACCTCCGATAAATATAGTGATTTTGCCCTCTTAGGATAACATAGAATCCGGGAGAAAAGCAAATATTGCAGAGCGGGTTGTGTTGTCAGATGTGTTTCGGATATGATAAAATATACAGGAAATTTGAAACCAAAAACGGTTCGGGGACAATCGTCAAGTCCGCCGGGCAGAAGAGGTGAGGCAATGAAGAAATGCAGGATTACAGTGATGCGTGTAGCATGCTATGAAGATTTGATGAGAAGATATGAGAATCCCATGGAACATGCCTGCGATCTGCGAGAAGGTCAGGTGTTTATTGCCAACGGATGGGAAAAGCCCAAGGGGCTGTGTGACAGTGCTTGGGAATCCATGTCTCCTTTTGTAATGACATTGGCACACGGTGGAAAAAATATTTATGATGGATGGATGAAAAATGAAAAATCCGCTATGATTTCATGCAACGATGGATTCCGTCCGGTCAGTTTTCTGATCGAGGCATTGGACGAAGAGGTATGACCCGCTATGGGAGAAGAAGGAATAAGACAGGCAGTACTCCGTAAATATGAGAGCGTCGACTGCCCGTGTCTGGCACAGCTTTTTTATGACACGGTCCACACGGTAAACGCAAGAGACTATTCGGAAGAGCAGCTTGCCGCGTGGGCAGGTAAAGCTATCGATATTGAAGCGTGGAACAGGTCTTTTTGGGAACATCACACTTATGTGGCCGTTCGCGGCGGGCGGATTGTGGGGTTCGGGGATATAGATGACACGGGATATCTGGATCGGCTGTATATCCATAAGAATCATCAGGAAGAGGGCATCGGGACCGTGTTGTGCGATAAGCTGGAAAGCATGGTAAATGTGAAGAAAATTACCACGCATGCGTCGATTACGGCACGGCCGTTTTTTGAGAAACGGGGATACCGGGTTATCAGGGAACAGCAGGTGGAGCGAAAGGGAATCCTGCTGACAAATTATGTTATGGAAAAGGAGAAGTAAGATGGAAAAAAATGATTTCACAGAGAAGAAAATTGCTGTTGTCGGTATCGGCGGTGTCGGGGGTTACCTTGCGGCGATGCTAGGCAGAGTTTGCCCGCATCTGACACTTGTGGCGCGGGGAGCGAGAAAAGATCATATTCTGAAAAACGGGCTGACGCTGCACAGCGACTATAAGGGTGAGATCCACGTGATGCCTGAAAATGTTGTGACAGCGGAGGAGCTTAAGGAGCAAGATTACATATTTGTCTGTGTGAAAAATTATTCTCTGGAACAAGTGTGCGCGGACATGGCGCACGCGGTGACCGAGAATACAGTAGTTATCCCGGTCATGAACGGGGTGGATCCGGGAGAGCGTATCCGCTCTATGCTGGGAAGAGGAACAGTGGTGGATTCACTGATTTATATCGTCGCTTTTGCCAATGAGGACTATTCCATCACCCATCAGAATAATTATGCTTATCTGCGTATTGGTACTAAAGACACAGACGAAAAACAGCAGGAAAAGGTGAACGAAGTATCCGTCATTCTGACTGGCGCGGATATCGACCATAAGATGACAGATGAAATTGAGACAGAAATCTGGAGAAAATATATTTTAAATTGTGCCTACAATGTATCGAGTGCATATTACGATAACACTGTTGGTGAACTTAGGAATGATCCGGTGAAGGCAAAGGAGTATGAAGCACTTGTACAGGAGGCGTTTCAGGTTGCGCTGGCGAAGGGCGTCGGAGTGAGGGAGGAGCATATAGACACGATCATACACCGTTTTTATTATGAGTTGGCAGATGATGCGACCAGTTCCCTGCAAAGAGACATCCGGGCGAGTAAAACGGCGGAGATCGATACATTCAGCGGATATATCGTGAGAGAGGGCAGGCGTCTTGGGGTGGACATGCCTGTGTCTGAAAAAATGTATGAGGGCTTAAGAGAGAAAGGAAAGGCATGAAGATTTTATGTCGGGGAGTGAACAGGATATGATTAGAAAAGTAGAAAAGTCAGATATGAAAGAAGTGGCGGATATCTGGCTTGAATCAAATATTGAAGTCCACGGTTTCATTTCAGCGGATTACTGGATAAATCAGTTTAGCATGGTAAAAGAACTGTTGGAGAGCTCAGAGATATATGTTTATGACGACAAAAATTTAGACAGAGATAACCTGTCGGGGGAAGAGAGGATCATATCCGGCTTCATAGGCATGAACGAAAATCATGTAGAAGGGATTTTTGTAAAAGGGGCAGAACGGTCTAAAGGGATCGGGAGAGCCCTGATTAATTATGTGAAAGCGGTAAAAGGCAGGCTGATTCTGAACGTATATCAGAAAAATGAACGTGCACTTATGTTTTATCTACGGGAAGGTTTTAAGGTGTTGGAGGAACAGACAGATCATGCGACCGGAGAGAAAGAGCTGCTTATGGCATGGGATAAGGATACCGGGACAGCGTATGATGATGAATGGTACAATAACAAAAGGTGAAGATAATGGCAAAAAATAATGACAAGACAAATGTGATGCGCATTTTAGATCAGAAGAAGATTAACTATATAAGCCACAATTATGTGGATACCGGGGCTGTCAGTGGAATGGAGGTTGCTGAAGCGCTTGGAGAGGACCCGGACATGGTCTTTAAGACGCTGGTAACAGTTGGAAAATCCAAGGTGAATTATGTGTTCGTCGTGCCGGTGAATAAGGAACTAAATCTGAAAAAGGCTGCTCAAAGTGTAGGGGAAAAGAGTATTGAAATGATTAAGTCAAAGGAGCTGCTTTCCCTAACCGGATATATACACGGCGGCTGTTCCCCCATCGGAATGAAGAAGCAATTTGCCACTATCATAGACAAAAGTGCGCAGGAGCATGAGAAGATCATTTTCAGCGGAGGGAAGATCGGTTATCAAGTTGGGGTGAGGTTGGAGGATCTGAAAAAAGTGATCTGTTTTCAATTGGAGGATGTGACAGAATGAATTATGAAAAGCTGGAGAAGAACATCGTAGATGTGATAAAGGAACAGCAGGCAAAATTAGGGTACATGCGGGAGAAGGTAAGGCTATATTATCCGCTGAGCTCGCTGAATCATTTTTTCGGAACGGAGGAGGATGCCGCGGGAATGATGGGAATACTGGAAAATTTCCGCGTTGTCGTAAAAGACAGGCTAGGAGATGTAAAGATATCGGGAAAAGACAGGCGGTTCTGCATTCTGATCCCGGAGGAGGGTGCGGATTACATTCATGGACTTGCGGGAGAACGAGATTTTATCACAGAGCTGATCGCGCTGGTTAGGGAACATGGATGTACGATAGGGCAGATACGGGAACTGTTTGAGGCATATTCTGACAAAGTACATTTCGAAAAAATAGACAACGCAGAATTTGACTACATGCTCCGTTTTGAGGACGACCCGCAGGACAAGTATGTGTACTGTTTTAAGGATGAGGGGTGTCACATGACTTATCATCGATTCCTGCCAGAGGATTATGAAGAATTCGGATTCTGATGAAGAGGCTATACAGATGAATAATCGAATGTATATTAAAATTTTGATTTTTGAGGAATAAGATATCCGCAGAACTATATTGCGTGAGCGGCTCGTAGAATGGAGCGGCCCGAAGCTGCGATGCAATATAGTTCTGCGGATATCGTACGTTATTAAAATGAAAATTTTAAATACTTCGGAATGTTATTCCACGTTTAGGCTGCACAGAGAGCAGCCCGTAGGAGTTGCCGCACAGCCACCTTTGGCGGTCTCGCGGTATTCCGAAGGAAGTCTTTTTCCCACCGTATACATGGCATCCAGCATCTCGTCAAAGGGGATGGGCTGCTGAATTCCACTTAGAGCAAGTTCGGCTGCTGTGAGCGCGTTTGCCGCTCCGGCGGCGTTTCTGCCCTGACAGGGACACTCCACCAGTCCGCCCACAGGATCACAGACAAGGCCGAGCATGTTCATCAGGACAGTGGAAGCGGCATACAGGCACTGCTTTGGCGCCCCGCCCATAAGTTCTACAGCAGCAGAAGCTGCCATGGAAGCTGCTACACCGACTTCTGCTTGACAGCCGCCGACCGCACCTGCCACGGTCGCATTACGCATAGCGAGATAGCCGATGGCCCCAGCATTGAAAAGCGCACGGATAATTTGAGTGTCTGATAGGGAGTAAGCCTCCTGAAGAGCAAGCATTACACCGGGAACAATGCCGGAAGAGCCAGCTGTAGGGGCAGCAACTATCAGTCCCATAGAAGCGCTGTTCTCAAGCACTGCCATTGCATATGTTATGGCGCGGCTTAATGTGTTTCCGCATATGTTCTTTCCGTCTGCATGGTGCCGGGAGAGAAGTTGCGCCTCTCCTCCGATGAGTCCGCCGATGGATTGTTTCGGAGATTTCACCGGGTCAAAGGCAGATGCTTTCATGATTTTCCATGTGTGGCGCATTTGATCCAAAAGTTCTTTTTCTGGCCGTAAAGTCTCTCTGCTCTCACTTTGGAGCATTATATCAGAGATAAGACAGCCGCTATTTTCACACTGAGAGAGTAGTTCAATTCCGCTTCGGAATCTTCTTTTGTTTCTGTACGGTGCTTCTAAGGCAGATAAGTCGGATTCTGTCCCAGAGGAAACAGACTCATTTGTTCCCTGTTGTGAGGGGGACGCTGCACCTTTTTGTAAAAGATCCGGTTCATTTTTTTCATGCGGCTGGATGAGCATGACATCTTGAACATATGAATTCGTTCGGATCTGATCTGCCGCTTCTGCAGGCAGTACGCCGTCTGACTCGACGATGCTGTATGCAGTGCTCCCTTTTTCTTCCCGGTACAGTTTCATATAGGCGATATTTACATTTTTTTCGCTTAAGCACCGGGTGATGTGAGCGATCACTCCGGGCTTATCCTGCTGGATTATGATAAGGGTGCTATACTCTCCTGTGAAATCAACCTTCACCTGATTGATCCGGGTGATGCGGACTTTTCCACCTCCGGTAGACTCTCCGCGGACTAAGAGCGTGTGCCCTTTATCGTCGGACATGAGAATGTCCACTGTGTTGGGGTGAACTTCTGTGTCCGTAAGGTTTGTAGAAAAGCTGTAAGAAATCCCGGCTTGGCTTGCAATGGTAAAAGAATCGGGGATTCTACGGTCATCGGTGGAGAATCCCATAATTCCGCCCAAGAGGGCACGGTCTGTGCCGTGCCCTTTATAAGTCTGTGCGAAAGAGCCATAAAGGGTGAATCGAACAGTTTTTAATTCATAATGGAACATTTTACGGGCAAGGAGCGCAATGGCTGCGGCCCCTGCTGTATGTGAACTGGACGGCCCAATCATATTGGGGCCAAGAACGTCAAACACACTGATAAAAGACATTGTTTTTCCTCCTGACAAATTAAATGTCGGCAGCATCTGCGGATGTACTAGTCACAGGTTCCTTTAGTATAAATTTTTTGTAGATTGTATCTACAATAACGCCTATGGCATTGTCACCAGATACGTTGCATGCAGTGCCGAAAGAGTCCTGTGTGATATACAGGGCTACCATGATGGCGCAGATCGGTCCGTCAGGATCTCCCGCAGTTGTCCCGAATATCATATAGAGGAAAGGAAGAGCGGTCATGATGGAACCGCCTGGAGCTCCGGGAGATGCTACCATGGCAACGCCGAGGGTCATGATAAAGGGAATGACAGTTGCAAGACTGATAGGAAGCTGGTTCATAAGGCAGACTGCCGTAGCACATGCTGTGATTGTAATCATAGAACCTGCCATGTGGATATTTGCACACAGCGGAACGACAAAGTTCCGGATTTGTTCACAGACTCCATCTGCCTTGGCGCATTCCAGATTTACAGGAATAGTAGCTGCTGACGACTGGGTTCCTAATGCAGTAGTATATCCGGGAATCTGGTTTTTGATCAAGCGAAATGGATTCTTCCGGCTGACTGCACCTGCTATGATGAACTGAATAAGGATACAGATCAGATGCATTGCAATCACTACAAGAAATACCTTCCAAAGGATGCTAAGGATCACAAAGGTCTGTCCAGAATATGTCATGTTTACAAACGTCCCGCATATGTAGAGAGGAAGGAGCGGGATGATGACAGAATGCAAGACCTTATCAATAATTCCTGAAAAATCGCTCATGCCGTTATATAAGGCACTGCCAATTGATTTGCCGCGCATTGTGGACAGGCAGAGACCGAGTATAAATGCGAGTACAACAGCGGAAAGCGTGTCGAGAAGGGGCTCTAATGTCAGACTGAAATAAGCCTCGAGAGAATTGTCAGCCGTGGCAGCGATCTGATCAAGAGCGCTTTCGGTCATAAAATTTGGGAACAGATTGTATGCGACAGTATAAGACGCGGAACCTGCTAGCAGTGTCGACGCGTAGGCAATAGCTACGGTAATGAGCAAGAGTTTTCCTGCGCCCTGTGAGAGATCTGCGATTCCCATTGTAACGTAGGCAACGATCATCAATGGTATGACAAATTTAAGAAAAGTGCTGAATATGCCGGAAGCGGTGATGACAAGCCGGCAGAACGGCTCAGGGGTAAATTGCCCGATCAGTATACCAACGATGATCGCGATGATGAGTTTGGGAACAAGTCCCAGTTTGAATTTTTTAGTTTTTTCCATAGTGTCCTCCTTTGCTTTTGTGCATGTTGCTTATTTTAAAGCTTGACGTTCTCTTTTATGTAGTATATCATGACAATAAACATGAATCCAATTCATGAAATATATGGATGGTATGAAATTTATTCATAGCATGGGAGGATTCGACATTTTATCCGTCTTATGCTGTAGAAATCAGGAGAACAATGGAATTACGACAGATTCAGACATTTGTGGCAGTCACACAGACAAAAAGTTTTACGAAAGCGGCGGAATATCTCGGATACTCCCAGTCCGCTGTAACTGTTCAGATCAGGCTTTTGGAAAGCGAACTCAATACAAAACTGTTTGACAGAATGGGGAAGGGGATTGGGCTTACCGCTCAGGGCAGGCAGTTCTTGGATTATGCGAATAAGATTGTAATGGAAATGAACAGAGCAAAGCATTTCATGAGACTGGAGAGAGAACTATATGCGCCTCTCCACATTGGAACATTAGAATCCCTTTGCTTTTCGAAGCTTCCGCAAATCTTATTTTACTTTCGTGAGAATCATCCGAGGGTGCCAGTCCAGATTACGACAGCCACGCCCAAAGAATTGATAGAAATGATGGAAAATAACCGTCTGGATCTGATCTATATTCTTGACAGATCTCGCCACAGCAGCAGTTGGAATAAAGTGCTGGAAATAGAAGAACCCATAGTTTTTGTAGCTTCAGCAAGATCCGATTTGGCAAAACACAGAAAAATTACCATGGGAGAATTGCAGGACAGACCATTTTTTCTGACGGAGCGAAATGAAAATTACCGAAGGGAACTGGATCATTTTCTGGAGTCAAAGGGTATGGAAATCACGCCCTTTCTGGAGATCAGTAACACGGAATTTATCATAAAGATGATAGAAAGAGACAGAGGAATCTCTTATCTTCCGAGGTTTGCTGTTAAGGAGAGCGTAGATGAAGGACGCCTTTCCATACTGGATGTACCGGAATTCCAAAAGAGTTTATACCGGCAGATCTTTTATCATACAAATAAGTGGAAAACTCCTGAGATGGAAGAGTTTATCCGTCTTGCGGGGAGGGGATGACTCCGGCTTTTATCAATCTGTTGAGCGTGAGATTACTGTGAGTGCTTTGAAAATGTGTTCTATGCTTCGGGACTTTGCAAGTATCTGGTGCGTGGGTTCGTGGATGTCCCCAAGGTAATGAGCGTCCGAACAGCAGATGACATTACATTTTTTAAAGTACGGATGATCCTTCCTGATTCTGTGCAGGTTCTTAAAGTCATGAAATTCCGCGCAAGTAAATGTGCTTTCTGGCGGTACGAATCCTAGATTGGATAGGAGGCTTGTGGATGATTTATCCACATGAGCTGGATAGGCGATGCCCCCGTAGGACTCCACAAGAGGAAAGACATCATCAAAGGAGATGAAAGCTGCGTTAATGAGAAGGTTTTCCTTTGTGCCTATTACCCGGTCTTCTTCGTCTATAATTTGCTGTTTTCCGAAAATGTCCTCCCGGTTGGGAACAGGCATAAGCCTGTTATATACGAGAGAGTCAAAAGCGAGGGCGCTCTCTAAGGAGGGGAACAGGCAGATTACATGGACTTCCTCCTCTGTGGTCAGTTCCATGCCGGGAATCACGGTGACGCCGTAGTTCTCCCCGTGATAGACGGCAGCAGGGCAGTTGGCACAGGAATTGTGGTCCGTCAGGGCAATTACGTCCAGCCCTTTTACAGCAGCCATACCGACCAGATTTGCCGGAGTCATGTCATCATCCCCGCATGGGGAAAGGCAGGAATGAATATGGAGATCATAGTAGAGCGGGATCATTCTATGCCCGCTTGATAGATCTCAAGCGCGATATCGAATACAGGAAGCTTTGTCGCAAGTATGGCGATCCTTTCCTCTCTAGCTTTGGCCAGTGTTCCCTCGTCAAGGGAAACGCCTTCTGCCAGTACGATACACGCCGTATCCGTAAGAGATGCCACAGCCAGGGTGTTCTTGTTCCCCATAACAGTCACCCATACTCCGTCAGCGGGGGCTTTACCCATAGCAATGCTCAAAAGATCACAGCAGAATACACGGGATATCTCCCGATTTGGATCACCCTCCGACAGAGTGCGGCATTCGGGCAGCTCTAATATTTTTTCTAATTTCATACATGTCATCCTTTCCTAAAAGACCGGGACTTTGCGTAGTTATCCGGCGTCTTATCTGTTTTCCGGGTGCTCCGGTACGCCGAAGGATGCAAGTTCAGCGGTCAGTGTGCGTATATAGGAGTCGAGAAGCTCTGAGTCCCGGGAACTGAAACCTTGATCTGTGTCTTTGTTCCGGGTCAGTGCTGCGATCTTATCTGACAAATCTGCGATATTGGCGCGCAGGACATAGATACAGTCGTTAGGTGTCGCATCTCCGCGCACAATGTCCTCGGCAAGAGTCTGACAGGTAGGCGCCCCGCAGGAGCCGCAGTCCAAACCAGGGAATCTGGCGGTCAGTTTTTCCACATCACTCATCATTTTCAGACTTTCTTTAAATGTATTTCCCAGACGGAAGACAGGTTCATACTCAATGTCATCAGCCCAGAAAAGATTTTTTACATCGGGATTTTCCGCCAAATGATTTTTGGATACGGGCTGATATCGGATCAGCCGTTTTGTCTTTGTTGTGGCAATGTACGCATTTTCCACAGTAAGAGTGCCTCCTACGCACCCGCCGTTGCAGGCGTTGAGTTCCACAAAGGTAAGCCCGTGGAGCTTTTCATCTTCCAGTTCTTCCAGCACGCGGAGGATATTGACGATACCGTCGGCGGCAAGGTAATTCTCTGCCAGCAGCCCGGCAACTTCCCCGCCTGCGTTACTCCAGCCAATGCCGATCCTGCCGGAGTGGGAGAGCGGTTTCAGCTGGCTTTCGTCTTGCTTCATATGCGGAAGAAGAAGCGGATACACATCTTTGATGGCGACAACATTGTCGATGCTGCTCTTTTCAATTCCCAGAGGGGACTTGGCATAGGATACCTTGGAAGGGCAGGGAGAGATAAAGATGATGCCGATCTCTTCCGGTTTTAATCCGGTCTTTTTTATTGCCCGTGCCCGTGCAATCTCAGCTGCCACCTCCACCGGTGCCTTGATGGGCAGCAGGCGGGAGATGAGGGAGGGAAATTTCACCCGGATCAGCCGGATCACGGAGGGACAGGCAGAACTGATAAAAGGAACTTCGTCCGCATGTTCCTCTATGTATTTGCGGGAGGCTTCAGACACCAGTTCCGCCGCAGCGCTTACTTCATACACGTCGTCGAAGCCCAGTTTTAAAAGTGCGTTCAGAACGATGTCTACATTGGTTAGATTGTTGTACTGCGCATAGAGCGAGGGGGCGGGCAGAGCCACGGTGTACTTGAAATCGTTGATGACAGAAAGCGGGTCGTAGACCGCAATCTTGGCATGGTGCGGACAGTAACGGATGCATCTGCCGCAGTCAATACAGAATTTGTCTATGATATGAGCTTTGCCATTGTGCACCCGGATTGCCTGTGTGGGACAGTATTTGATACAGTTGATACAGCCCTGACAGTCAGCTTCTCTGAGACGCACAGAGCGCATAAATTTATTTTTTTCCACGGCTTATGTTTCCTTTCCTAAATCGTGAAGTTATATGCGGGCGCTTACCTTATAGGAGCACCCTCATAGTGATGGTAGTTCCCTGACCGATTGCTGTGTCGATCCTCATCTCATCTGTAAAGCGCTTCATATTGGGCAGTCCCATTCCTGCACCAAACCCAAGGGAACGCACTTCCTCTCTGGCGGTGGAATAGCCTTCTTGCATGGCTTTGTCAATGTCAGGGATACCCGGACCTCTGTCTGCCAGTACCATGGTGATATCGTTGTCGGACACGGTTACTGTGATCGTCCCGCCGTCCGCGTGGATAACCATGTTAATCTCGCCTTCGTACATGGCGATGGCAACTTTGCGGATGGCATCACTGTCCACGCCAAGCATTTTGAGCTTATTTTTTACAGTGCTGCTTGCTTCTCCTGCTCGGGTAAAGTCCTCTCCATCAATCTCATAAGTGAATGTAAGCTGATCGCTCATTTAAGCACCTCCCTGTAGTCCATTTTCATACAGGATACCACATGTGGTGAACATGTAGTGGTCTGTTGCGAGAATGGCGATGTTCTTGCCCCGGGCAAGCGCAAGCATATGCTCATCCGGCATTTTTCCACGCACAAAGATGATGCAGACAATGTCCAGCATCTCCGCGGTGCGCACGACCTGTGGGTTACACAATCCGGTGATGAGAATGGAACACTTGCCGCCGTAAGCGAGGACGTCACTCATCATATCGGCGGAAAAAACGAACTGTGCGTCCAGATCCGCAAGCTCTTCTCCATAGAGAAATTTTGCGTTCAGAACTCTCTGCATTTCTTTGATTGTCATAAGCCCCTCCTGAAAAATAATTACGGACAATACGCCGGGACCCCTGTTTTTGGAAGCGTTCCAGCTGTACATTATGTAACGTCAGTATAACATTTGAGTATTCAAAAAGCAATGAATTGATTTTATGAATAATGTTATATGAAGGCGGGTATTCAAAAATTGCTTAGGAATTTTTATATAATAATAATCTTGAGTTGATGAATAAAACTAGTGTAAAACATACAAAAAATTCATAACAAACAAGTGGTATTTTGTAATATCTTGTGATATCATAAACCTAATGAGCACAAAATATATCTTACTGACTGCTGAAGACCTGAATCATGTGTGGTTGGATAAGAGAGAAATGGAGGTTGAAGAATGGCAGCAAAGAAAGGAACAGTTCCATTTTCCGGGACAAAAGAACAGGAAGAGGCACTCATGCAAGTAATCCGTGAGCTCAAGGATGAAAAAGGTGCCCTTATGCCGATCCTGCAGAAGGCGCAGGATATATATGGTTATCTTCCAATTGAAGTTCAGAAGATGATCTCGGATGAGACAGGGATTCCTATGGAGAAGATCTATGGAGTGGCGACGTTTTACTCGCAATTCACGCTGAATCCTAAGGGCAGATACAGGATTTCTGTCTGTCTTGGTACAGCTTGTTATGTGAAAGGCTCCGGAGATATCTACAATGCCCTGATGGAAAAGCTGGGTATTGTAGGCGGAGAGTGTACGCCCGATGGTAAGTTTTCATTGGACGCATGCCGTTGTGTAGGCGCCTGCGGGCTTGCTCCTGTAATGATGATCAATGACGAAGTCTACGGACGTCTGACAGTAGACGATCTGGACGATATTTTGGCAAAGTACGAGTAAACGTATGATGCCGGAGATATCTTTGAATATTCTGGATATTGCGGAAAATTCCGTGCGGGCCAATGCTTCTCTGATCAGGATTACAGTATCCGTACAGCCAAAGGAGGATACCCTGACGATCATCATTGGGGACGACGGCTGTGGAATGACGCCGGAACAGGTGTCAAGAGTTCAGGATCCGTTCTTTACTACAAGAACTACGAGAAAGGTAGGGTTTGGCGTTCCGTTTTTCAAACAGGCGGCGGAGAGTACGGGCGGCAGTTTTCAGATTGATTCAGAAAAAGGAAAGGGAACAACAGTAAAAGCGGTGTTCGGACTGTCACACATTGACAGGATGCCGCTGGGAGATATCAGCTCCACGATCCAGACGCTGATTGTGTTCAACGAGCATATTGACTTCCGATATACATATGAGTACGGGCAGGAGAGTTTCGTGCTGGATACACGAGAAATGCGAGAGATGCTCGGAGAAGATATTTCATTTAAGGAAGCGGAAATTTCCATGTTCATAAAAGAGTATCTGGAGACAAACAAAAAGGAAACGGACAAAGGAGCAGATATATAGAAAAGGAGGATTAGGACTACTATGAAATCTCTTGAAGAATTACGTGCGATCAGGGAGAAGATGCAGGGAAAAGTCGGTGTCCGCGCAGAGAATGAAAACCAGATCCGTGTGGTTGTGGGCATGGCTACCTGCGGTATTGCAAGCGGGGCAAGACCAGTGCTGACAGCTCTTTCCGACGCGGTTCAGGAACAGAACCTGACAGAGAAGATCAGCGTGACACAGACCGGGTGTATCGGGCTGTGCCAGTATGAGCCCATCGTGGAAGTGATGGAGCCGGGAAAAGAAAAAGTGACTTACGTGAAGATGAACCCCGAGAAAGCGCTTGAAGTGCTGCGTCTTCACCTTTTGGGCGGTCAGGTCGTGACGAAATATACGCTGAGCGCTGCGCAGAATAATAACGCATAACGAAAAGGAGGCATAAAAATATGTATCGTTCACATGTACTTGTCTGCGGCGGAACCGGATGCACCTCCTCCGGGAGCCAGAGGATCAGGGAGAGACTGGAGGAAGAGATTGCGGCAAACGGACTCTCCGAGGAGGTAGGTGTTGTCAAGACCGGATGCTTTGGTCTCTGTGCGCTGGGGCCGATTATGATCGTATACCCGGAAGGAACTTTTTATTCTATGGTCCAGGAGGACGACATCCCGGAGATTGTATCCGAACATCTTCTGAAAGGGAGGGTTGTAACCCGGCTGCTCTATGACGAGACAACAAAGACGGATAAGATCATCCCCCTCAACGAGACAAATTTTTATAAGAAACAGCACAGGGTGGCGCTTAGAAACTGCGGTGTAATCAATCCGGAAAATATCGATGAATACATAGGCACAGGCGGGTATGAGGCATTGGGAAAAGTCCTCACAGAAATGAAGCCAGAGGATGTTATCAAGGTTCTTTTGGACAGTGGCTTGCGGGGACGAGGCGGAGCCGGATTCCCTACGGGAATGAAATGGAAATTTGCGGCTGCTAATGAAGCGGATCAGAAATATGTATGCTGTAACGCGGACGAGGGAGACCCGGGTGCGTTCATGGACCGTTCCATCTTAGAGGGCGATCCCCACGCGGTACTGGAGGCTATGGCGATCGCCGGATATGCCATTGGTGCTTCTCAGGGATATATTTACGTGCGTGCGGAGTATCCGATCGCAGTAAAACGTCTTGAGATTGCCATCAATCAGGCAAGAGAGTACGGATTGCTCGGAAAGAATATCTTTGACAGCGGATTTGATTTTGACATTGAGTTAAGGCTTGGAGCAGGAGCTTTTGTCTGTGGCGAGGAGACGGCTCTTATGACTTCCATAGAGGGGAACAGAGGAGAACCCCGCCCGCGTCCGCCGTTCCCGGCGCTTAAGGGCCTGTTCCAGAAACCGACGATCTTAAATAATGTAGAGACTTACGCCAACATTCCTCAGATCATCGTCAACGGCCCGGAGTGGTTCGCATCTATGGGTACAGAAAAATCAAAAGGAACGAAAGTGTTTGCCCTTGGCGGAAAGATCAACAATACAGGTCTTGTGGAGATCCCAATGGGGACGACGCTGCGCGAGATTGTAGAGGAGATCGGAGGCGGCGTACCTAATGGAAAGAAGTTCAAGGCGGCTCAGACCGGCGGCCCGTCCGGCGGATGTATCCCGGCAGAGCACTTGGACGTGCCGATTGATTATGACAACCTGATCGCTATCGGTTCTATGATGGGATCCGGCGGACTAATCGTTATGGATGAGGACACTTGTATGGTGGATATCGCCAAGTTCTTCCTTGAATTTACGGTAGATGAGTCCTGCGGGAAGTGCACGCCGTGCCGCATTGGAACCAGACGCATGCTGGAGATCCTTGAAAAGATCACCAAAGGGCAGGCGACGATGGATGATCTGGATAAACTGGAGGAGCTGTGCTATCATTTACAGTCCAATTCCCTGTGCGCTCTTGGACAGACAGCGCCCAATCCGGTGCTCTCCACGCTGAGATATTTCAGAGATGAGTATATCGCCCATATCGTGGATAAAAAATGTCCGGCAGGAGTCTGTAAAGACCTCCTGCAGTACAAGATCGATCCGGATAAATGTAAGGGATGTACCCTCTGTGCGAGAACATGTCCGGCGGATGCAATCATCGGCAAGGTAAAAGAAGTGCATATGATTAACCCAGAGAAATGCTTGAAGTGCGGCGCCTGCATGGAAAAATGCCGGTTTGGCGCGATCTATAAGGAATAAGGGAGGGCAGTGAATATGGAAATGGTGAATTTAAAAATCAATGGCTTGAATGTAACTGCGCCCGCAGGTTCTACAGTTCTCGAAGCGGCGCAGGCGGCGGGCATCCGTATCCCGACGCTGTGCTGGTTAAAAGAGGTAAATGAGATCGGCGCCTGCCGTATGTGCGTGGTGGAAGTAAAGGGAGCCAGAAACCTAGTGGCGGCGTGTGTGCATCCCATCTCCGAGGGAATGGAAGTGCAGACAAACACGAAAAAGCTTTTAGATTCCAGAAGAAGGACATTGGAGCTTCTTCTGTCCAATCATGATAAGAAATGTCTCTCATGCGTCCGCAGCGGGCACTGTGAGCTTCAGGAACTCTGTCAGGAGCTGGGTGTTACGGATGAGAATTATTTCGAGGGCGAAAGTCCGGAGTATGAGTTAGATGAAAGCGCGGTTCATATGGTGCGAGACAATAATAAATGTATCCTCTGCCGCCGCTGCTCCGCTGTGTGTGAGAAGGTGCAGAGTGTGGGCGTGATAGGACCGAACAACAGAGGATTCGCTACATTTATCGGATCTCCGTTTGAGATGGGGCTGGGAGACACAAGTTGTGTGGGATGCGGCCAGTGTATCGCGGCATGTCCTACGGGAGCGCTTTATGAGAAGAGTAACATTGACGATGTGCTGGTGGCGATCGCGGACGAAACGAAGCATGTGGTCGTACAGACTGCCCCGGCTGTGCGCGCGGCATTGGGCGAGGAGTTTGGCTATCCCATGGGAACTGATGTGGAAGGCAAGATGGCGGCTGCCTTAAGGAGAATCGGATTCGATAAAGTATTTGATACGAATTTCAGCGCGGACTTAACGATCATGGAGGAGGCGCACGAGTTCCTTGACCGTGTGAAAAGCGGCGGCGTGCTGCCGATGATGACCTCTTGTTCGCCGGGATGGATCAAATACTGTGAGCATTATTATCCAGACCAGCTCGCGCACTTGTCGAGCTGTAAATCACCCCAGCAGATGTTCGGAGCAATCACAAAAACTTATTACGCAGAGAAAATGGGGATCTCGCCGGAAGATATCGTGTGCGTCAGCGTGATGCCGTGTACAGCGAAGAAGTTTGAACTTCAGAGGGATGATCAATATGCGGCAGGAGTGCCTGATGTGGATATTTCCATTACAACGAGAGAGCTGGCAAGGCTCATCCGTAAAGTAGGAATCAACTTCAGAAGCCTGCCGGAGGAAGGCTTTGATGATCCACTGGGCGAGTCCACGGGAGCAGGAGTTATCTTCGGAGCAACCGGAGGAGTTATGGAAGCCGCGCTTAGGACAGCTGTGGAAGAATTGAGCGGAGAGGCGCTTGAGAAGCTGGATTTCACGGAAGTGCGGGGAACAGCAGGCATTAAGGAGGCAACCTACAATGTAGCAGGTATGGATGTGAAGGTTGCAGTAGTTTCCGGACTTTCCAACGCGAAGGTGATCATGGATAAGGTACGCGCGGGAGAGGCAGATTATCATTTTATTGAGATCATGTGCTGCCCGGGCGGATGCGTAGGCGGAGGCGGACAGCCTCAGGTACACGCAGAAGTGCGCAACTTTGAGGATGTAAGGGCGATCCGCGCGAAGGCGCTGTATGACAACGATGCGGCGAAAAAGATCAGAAAATCCCACGAGAACCCGTCTATCAAGAAGGTATACGGCGAGTATCTCGGGGCGCCGGGAAGTGAGAAGGCACATCACATCCTGCATACAACCTATGTAAAGAGAACGGTCAACTAAACAGATAAGTATATTTTAAACTTTATTTTTTATAACATGAGATATCCGCAGTCTATGATTGCATCGTGGTTTCGGAGCCGCTGTGTTCTGTTTGCCGCTCAGGCAACATAGTCCTGCGGATATCTTGTTGTCTGAAAATAAAAGATACTGAATCTATCAGTGAGGATGTAACAAATGTCTGTATTCATATCGTTATTATACAAGAGGAAGGGGAGAGTGGTCCGTGATATATCTGATGATGATAGATTCCGCCGGGGACAAAAGAAAATTTGTTGTGATCTATGAGACATACCGATGCTTCATGATGAAGATCGCGAGCGATATCCTGCGTGATGACTATATGGCGGAAGATGCGGTACACGAGGCGTTTATAAAAGTGGCGGCAAACATGGACAAGATAGGGCAGACAGAGTCTTTAAAGACGAAGAGATATTTGGAAGCAATCGTGAAAAATACGGCGATAGATATTTACCGAAAGAGGAAAAGAATTTTCGGTAGGGAGATATCTGCCGATAATTTTAATATATGCGATGGGGCAGCTTATATGGACACGGATGTGGATAACGAGGTGCTGGATATATTGAAAAATCTTCCAGATATATACAGAGATATATTCCTGCTCAAATACTCAAGCTGTCTGGACAACAAAGAGATATCCGATATCCTCAGGATCCCGGAGGGGACGATACGACAGCGTATTGCCAGAGGGAAAGAGATGATACAAAAAGCTCTGGAAGGACTGGAGGTGATATCCTGATGAGAAATATTGAGATTGCGGATGAATGGTTGTATAAATACATGCCTGTTGTCGATGAGGCTCTTATCCGGGGCATAGAGCAGGCCGTTGACAATGAGCACAGGTTTTCCGACAGATTTGAGCGCAGGATGAGGCGGCTCATACGAAAAGAAAGGTATCTTTCCTTCAGGAAGCACGCGGCGCCAATCGCAAAAAGAGCGGCAGTATTCCTCATTGTGCTGCTGGCTGTTGCAGGCGTCCTGACAGTGAGCGTGGAGGCGCTCAGGATAAAATTCTTTGACACCATCAAAGAAATGTTTTCCGACTATTACACGCTTACTTATTCTGTGGACGGAGAGGATACGCAGTTCCATCCGAGCAGACCGCAGTATGTGCCCGATGGGTATGAGATGACATACGATGAAGGGAACGGGAATCTGCATACGATCATGTACGAAAACGGAGATGGGGAGACATATGGTTTGAATCAAATACTAGTTACAGATAATGATAACGCTATTTTTGATTCCGAGTATCTCCGAGAGGAAATTCTCTATGTTGATGGTATTGAAATCGAAGTTCATTGGTATGAAGATGGTTTCAGTTTTTCCTATTGTGAGTTTGAAGATTGTGTCTTCCAGATTACGGCGGATTCATTGACAAAAGAAGAGATAGAAAAGATTTATTCCGGCTGGGTCGAGCAGGAATAAAAAATAATTTAATTTTTATATTGTGTAACAAACAGGTCCGCTGACAGCGTTATATAGTTAAACGAGCGTAAAAATAGTACAGAAGGGAGGGTATCGAAATACATTATTTGATGAGGAGGTGAAAAAATGCGCTTCATAAAGGAGGCAAGAATACTTGCTTTATGCACTCTGTTTACATTCATTTTTGTTTTGCCGGTAATGGCACAGACCACTGATGTCGGACAAATTCAACCGCGGTTGAGTAATATTATTACATGTAGTGCGAAATTGACTATAAATCAAAATGGAATGGCAGATGCCAGCGGCTATTTAAATTGTAGACCAAACATTCAAATTACATACATGCAGCTTACCTTGCAGAAAAAAAGCGGTGGAAGCTGGATTGATGTCAAATCATGGACAGCCAGTGGGACAGGGAGTATGCTGTCAATCAGTAAAACATATAAAGTGTCAAGAGGAACTTACCGCACAAAGGCGTATGTAAGGGCTGATTCGGAGACAAAGTCAACGGTATCGACATCAGTAACCTATTAAAAACCAAGTAAAAATATGGGATTGGGGAACAGATTTATGGAAAAAAGAAAGAAAATCATTATTACATTATTTGCTTTAGGGATTGTGTTTACTCTGGGAGCTCCATATTTCCCAACCGTAGTCTTTGATGTCATCCGCTTATATGATTATCATTTTGAAAGCATAAGGTGGGCAGACGTCATCCCGTCAATTCGTACGTGTGGAATTATTTTTTCACTGTGGGGCATTGCATTGCTCTACAAGAAATAGGAGGATAAAGATATGAAAAGAATTATCAGTTTGGTTAGTTCTTTTGTTTTAGTGTTTTCACTCTTATATATTCCGGCTTATGCAGATGAAAATACAGCCGATACAGAGATTATTGATGTAAACGAAATCAACAATGAGGATTCAGATATACAAGTCAGCGCCCCTATGAGTTTTTCTGAGATGGTCAACCATTATATGGAAGTAAATGGCGTGTCCTATGATGAAGCGTTAAAAGCATTTCCGGTGCGGCTTCAGAAAGAGACAAGAGCGAGCGCGACATACTGAACCCTGTCGGTGTCATTGACAGTAACCAGCACATATCGCCCGCGTATTGAGTTTTACTGCCGTACAAGTGAGTCCGGATCGTACTGGGGAATTCTGTCAATTTATTCGGTACAACTGGTGAGATCATACTCCGGAATTTCAAAACAGTTTACAGGAAATATCAGTGTATGGCTGAGAAGTGCATATCAGATTGAATATACTATCAACGGAGATTTTTATAATAATGGAACGACAACAGTCAGCGGCGGAGGCGGGCTGGATTTGGGAATCGGAGAATCCGTCAATATTTCTCTAAGCGCTTCTATGTCATATGAATCTAATCACTACAAATATTTTTACGAGCATCGGACAGTAGCGTTTCAGAGCTGATTGACGATGCACAAAATCAGGTGAGTAATAAATATCCCGGATGGAAGTGATTCTGTCCGGGATATTTATTTTTATAGTGGCTGACAATAAAAGCATTGTGTTATTTCTGTGGGAAGGTATAATACAAAGTAAGAATCATGCGAGTATGATAACAGGCAGTAGGGGAAAGAATTTATCGGCTTGTATGAAACAACTTGTGCTTTGGGGGAATGGCTTATGATGATGTTTTGGATTTTCCTCATGATTGATCTTGTCACAGTGGGGATATTTTATGCCGTGTATGGAAGAAAACAGCAGTATTCTGAAGGGATGCTCATGGGCGTGCACATGCCCCAAAGCGCCGCGGAAAGTGAGGAAGTAACCGCCTTTATTGCAAAGTATACAAAGAGATCGCACAGGTTCTATTTCTGGAATACGGTTGCAGGAGCCTTGATAAGTGCGCTGAATTTCTGGTATATGTCGGTCTTTACGCTCATGTGGTCACTGTGGCTGGTGGAACTGTGTGTGGGTGGGATTTTGTTACTGTACCGCACCCATAGGAAATTATATGACCTTAAGGTAGAAAGAGGATGGGTAGGAAGTGGGGGCAGTCATATTCTGGCGGCGGGTACAAAAACGAGTACACAGACTGGGAAGATGGGAATATCTCCGTGGTGGCACACTGTTTTGACCGTATTGATTCTTCTGCCCTGCCTTTTGCCTTACGTCCGGGATTATCTGAAAAATTCGGATGACGGATGGGTGCTCCTGATTGTGTCGGTATCAGTGGAGACTCTATTTGCCGTGCTCCATGTCATTATGCTGAGGATGCAGGACAAAGTGTACAGTGAGGACGCCGCGCTGAACGACCGGGTGAACGGGATGCGGAAACAGACATGGTCGTGGATGCTGCTCGGGTGCGGGATATGTAATGCGGCGGCATATCTGACAGCGGCGCAGTTCATGGACGGGAAGGGCTGGCTTGGAAGCGGTGTTTATGTCGCGTATATCATACTGGAAAGCTTCCCCATCGTGCTCCTTTTAGGAGGATTTTTCTATATGGCTAAGCGCAAAGACACGCTTCTGGCACAGAATCAGAAGCCGCTGTATATTGACGACGACGTATATTGGAAGAACGGATGGTACAGTAACCCCAATGATAAACGGCTGATCGTGCAGGACTGGGTCTGCACGTGGAACTATGCGACCAACATGGCGCGCCCTGCGGGTAAGATTTCCCTTGCGGCAGGGCTTCTGATTGGAGTCGGATGTCTGGTCGTGGCGGTCGTGATGATATTTAAAATGGAATTTACTCCCATCGAAGTGCGGATCAGTACGGATGAGGTTGCGGTCACATCAGGGTATTCGGACCTTTTCCTTACCTATGACGAGATCACGGACGTGGAACTTCTTGACAGTCTCCCAAAGGATGATTACAGGAGAGTAAACGGCGGGGACGACGGCAGGATGCTGGTTGGAAAGTTCAGAGGAAAAGAGACGGGAAAGTGCCGCATGTATCTCTATGTGGGGTATGAGCCCATATTGATGATAGGCACGGAGGACGGCCCGGCATATATAAACAGTAAAACAGACGGAGAAGCGCGGCAGTGGGAGAAGGCTATTCGGGACAATCTGACGAGGCTCGCCGCAGAAGAACACTGATTTCGTGGAGACGGCGGAGGGCAGCAGATGGAAAAAAGAATCAGTTGTAAAAAACATATGATTAGAGTATAATACTTGTAGAGTTAATAGGAAGTTAACCTGAGATGTGCGACAACCCTGTAATTTTGAACCTACATTTGTTTAAACGGGATTCCTATATTTCTGTAATATGTCAGGCCTCCGTTATGCAGTGGACGACAGAAAAGCAGATGCGGTTGCCCACCTAGCTGTGGCTAGGACTCAAAATACAGGGCCGGCATTTTGGGTGACTACGAAAGATAAAGGCGGTCGTCTGGTACGGCCGCTTTTTCCAAGAAAAAATTTTGTTTTCCCAAAGGTTACATGAAGAGAGGATATGGGATATTTTCTGTTGCAGTCTGCGTCAGAGGATAGAGAGATTAAGCTATGAGGGATAGGAAAAAGGTTAGGCATCGTATACTTAAGATTATAGAGACGATAAATTCCCACCACACAGGCGCGTATGCGGCTCAGGCGGCTTATTTTTTTGTGCTCTCACTGATCCCTATTTTTTTCCTTCTTCTGACAATGGTACAGTTTACTCCTCTGACGATAGAGGATGTTTTAAAAGCGGTGGTGGCCGTATTTCCGGATTCAGTGCAGTACTTTATCCGCAGCATCGTCATTCAGATTTACTCTCAGTCTGGAACCGTCATTCCCGTGATGGTTATCGTAGCGCTCTGGTCCGCAGGCAAGGGGGTCTTATCTGTGACCTCGGGGCTGAATGCAATCTATGCCAACACAGAGACGAGAAATTATATTTATCTGCGTCTGCGGGCTACCATTTACACAGTGATCTTTCTGGCGGCGATTATCCTTTCGCTAGTGCTCTCGGTATTCGGGAACAGTATCAGCGCTATGGTGTATGAACATGTCCCGTTTCTGAGCAAAGTCGTTGATTTTATTATCCGGATACGGACTTTTGTGACATTGATCGTGCTCACCGCGTTCTGGGATCTCGTTTATAAGTTTCTCCCAAACAGGGGAAACATGGCGAAAGCCACGTTCAGGGGGCAGCTTCCGGGAGCATTGTTTACTGCGTGTGGTTGGCTGTTTATCTCGTTTATATTTTCTATCTATCTAGATATTTTCACCGGATTTACCAGCATGTACGGCAGTATGACGACGATCATCCTCATCATGCTTTGGCTGTATCTAAGTATGTATATCATTCTGCTGGGAGGGGAGCTGAATGCGCTTCTAGAAGGGTATCTGACGAACGGGTCGGCCCAGTAAGGTGCCGGCGGATAACGACTGAGCTTCAGGCGGGCCGGGTCCGAAAAGATATATGCAGAAAAAATTCCCCATCCAAGTGCCGGGGTTGATCTTTTGCCAGGCGTTTGGATGGGGATGTTTTTAATTTTGTCAGAGGGCTTATTTTACAGGATAGAATCCGGTGGGAACCTCTCCAAGATTGATCATGATATTCTTCATCTGTGTGTAGTGTTCAAGGATAACCTTGTGCGTTTCCCGTCCGATGCCGGAAGTCTTGTAGCCTCCGAATGGAGCTCCCTCGGGGATCGAGTTGTATGTATTTACCCACATACGTCCGGTTTCGATTGCCATGGAAACCCGCAGCGCCCGGTTGATATCTCTTGTCCATACCGCGCCGCCCAGACCGTATTCGCTGTCATTGGCCATGGTTATGACTTCTTCCTCTGTCTTAAATTTCAGGATACATGCCACCGGCCCGAAGATTTCCTCCTGAGCGACCCGCATATCATTTGTCACATCGCCCAAAAGGGTGGGGCGGATAAAGCATCCGTTTTCAAGACCGCCCTTTGTGATCTGGTATCCGCCGCAGAGCACTTTTGCACCTTCCTCTTTTCCGATTTCTACATATTTGAGGATCTTCTGCATCTGTCCTTTACTGATCTGCGCGCCCATCTGTGTCTCTGGGTCAAGGGGAAGCCCTACCTTTACCTGCTCAAAGCGCCGTACCGCATCTTCTACAAATTTGTCGTAGATATCTTCGTGGACGAATACGCGGGAACCTGCGCAACATACCTGTCCCTGATTAAAGAGGATGCCCATCTGCAGGCCGTCCATAGCCATCTCCCAGTCACAGTCGCTAAAGAAAATATTTGCTGATTTTCCGCCAAGTTCAAGGGTGGATGGAATCAGCTTTTCAGCGGCGGCAATGGCGACGCTGCGGCCGACTTCCGTTGAACCGGTGAACGCCAGCTTGCGCAAGCCCTTGTGCTCCAGCATATACTGTCCGGATTTGGAACCTGCGCCAGTGATAACGTTGAAAACACCGGCGGGGATCACATCTTGGATGAGCTTTGCAAACTCAAGAACGCTTAAAGGTGTCGTACTGGATGTTTTAAATACAGTACAGCATCCGCTTGCCAGAACAGGCGCCAGTTTCCACGCTGCCATGAGAAATGGGAAATTCCATGGCACGATCTGACCGACTACGCCAATAGGCTCTCTGAGGATCAGACTGAGCGTATCCTTTCCAAGCATGCTAGCGCTGCCTTCCTCCGCCATGATACATCCTGCGAAATAGCGGAAATGCTGCGCTGAGAGGGGGATGTCCACGGCCATTGTCTCGCGGATTGGTTTTCCGTTATCCATGGATTCCACAGTTGCAAGAAACTCGGTATTTTCGTCGATAATGTCTGCTATTTTATTCAAGATCGCGGCGCGTTCGCTGACTGTGGTATTCTTCCACGATGCAAATGCTTTCCATGCAGCCTGTACGGCTTCATCCACATCCTCGCGTGTCGCCTCGGCACATTCGGCAAGGAGACTTCCATCTGCGGGAGAGAATGTCTTGAAAGTGGCTTTGTCAGAGGCGTCCTTCCACTGTCCGCCAATGTATAACTGATATTTGTCTTGAAGTTCTATTTTCATGATCGAACACTCCTTTCTATACTTTGCTTATTTCCTTTGACAACATCATATCCACCTAATATGTAAAAAGTCAACAAAAATCTATTGTTTAACAAAGTGATATTGTGTAATTTTTAACAAATATGAGCAAAAATGCGGGGTTTACGCTCACAGTGCGTCTGGAATAGATAAATAAGACGGAAGATAGCGATTCCTTTTCTTTAATATTTGCATTTTGGCATTGAACCTTTGATAAAAAAGTGACAGATATCGTGCAAAAAGATGGTTTTATGATATATTTCGCCATCTTTGCCGTCCCACATACTTTCTGAAAAGGTTTCCTGCAAAGCAGTTTGGGCGCACTTGACAAAAAGAAAACATATGATAAAATGAAAAAGTAATTTTGGAAAAAGCTATGACCGTGTAAAGTAGAGAACCATTTTCTAACAGAGAGAGAAGATCGCCGGCTGTAAGTCTTCTTTAGTTCAGATGGCAATCGAATTTCGCATGTGAGCCGCGCTTTTGAAGATGACAGTAGGAAGCGCCGTATACTGTACGTTACACAGATGAGAGTGCCTGCGGGAGAACTGCGGGAATCAGGGTGGTACCACGGAGTTTATGACCTCGTCCCTTTTGGGACGGGGCTTTTTTATTCTGCGGGAAAGTTCAAAGGAATGTCTCGCAAAATAAAAGTCTCCGGGCAGGATGTGCATGCTGCAATAAGGTTATTTTACCGCTTTACGGTATTGCGGCGGCATAGAACCTGAGTGCGTGAAAAGCTTTACACACAGAGTAAAGGAAGGAGTTAGGAAGAATGAAGGAAAAACTGGAACAGATCAAATCGGAAGCAACCGCGCTTATTCAGGCGGCGGACGTCCCGGAAAAGTTGAATGACGTGCGCGTCCGTTTTCTTGGAAAGAAGGGCGAGCTGACTGCTGTTCTAAAAGGAATGAAAGATGTTGCGCCGGAGGACCGGCCGAAGGTGGGTCAGCTGGTCAACGACGCGAGAGCGGCTATTGAAGAGCTGATCGATGAGTACAAGACAAAGATGGAGAAAGCCATCCGTGAGCAGAAAATGAAGGAAGAGGTGATTGACGTCACCCTGCCGTCTAAGAAAAATATTATGGGGCACAGGCATCCAAATAGTATTGTACTGGAAGAGGTGGAGCGCATCTTTGTGGGAATGGGCTACGAGGTTGTGGAAGGCCCGGAGGTAGAGTATGATGAGTACAATTTCGCGAAGTTGAATATCCCGGAGGATCATCCGGCGAAGGATGAGCAGGATACGTTCTATATCAACAAAGATATTGTGCTGCGTACCCAGACGTCGCCGGTTCAGGCGCGCGTGATGGAGCAGGGCAAGCTGCCGATCCGTATGATTGCCCCGGGAAGAGTGTTCCGCTCGGACGAGGTGGACGCGACACACTCCCCCTCCTTTCATCAGATCGAGGGTCTGGTGATCGACAAAAATATTTCTTTCGCCGATCTGAAAGGAACTTTGGAAGTATTTGCAAAAGAGTTGTTCGGGCCGGAGACAAAGACGAAATTCCGTCCTCATCATTTCCCCTTCACAGAGCCAAGCGCCGAGGTGGATGTAAGCTGCTTTAAGTGCGGCGGAAAAGGATGTCGTTTCTGTAAGGGGTCCGGCTGGATCGAGATCTTGGGATGCGGTATGGTGCATCCCCATGTGCTTGAGATGTGCGGTATCGATTCGGAAGAGTACAACGGTTTTGCGTTCGGAGTGGGATTGGAGCGTATTACGCTTCTGAAATATGAGATCGATGACATGAGGCTGTTGTATGAGAACGACGACAGATTTTTAAAACAGTTCTAGTCTCCTCCGCACAAGGTGTGGAGGAAGCGGTCTTCTTGATTCGCGCAGAGAATTAAGAAGATGCTGCTTGGAAGATGGTATCAAAATTGGAAAGGAAAGCAGGAAAATGAATACTTCATTATCATGGATAAAAGCATATGTTCCGGATCTTGACGTGACTCCGCAGGAGTACACAGACGCGATGACATTGTCCGGCACAAAGGTGGAAGGTTATGAGAGAATGGACGCTGATTTGGACAAGATCGTGATCGGGCAGATCGATAAGATTGAGAAGCATCCGGATGCAGATAAACTCATTGTTTGCCAGGTGAATATCGGGGGAGAAACTGTCCAGATCGTGACAGGAGCCCCGAATGTAAAAGAAGGAGACAAGGTACCGGTGGTTCTGGACGGCGGACGCGTGGCAGGAGGTCATGAGCCGGGCCAGAAGGTTGAGGGCGGCATTAAGATCAAAAAGGGAAAGCTACGCGGCGTGGAGAGCTGCGGTATGATGTGTTCCATCGAAGAGCTAGGTTCCACCAGAGAAATGTATCCGGAAGCGCCGGAGTATGGGATCTATATCTTCCCAGAGGATGCGGAGGTGGGGAAAAGCGCCATTGAAGCGCTGGGGTTAGATGACGCTGTTTTCGAGTATGAAGTGACGTCCAACCGCGTGGACTGTTTTAGCGTGATCGGTATCGCAAGGGAGGCGGCGGCCACATTCCGCAAAGAGTTCAAGCCTCCGGTTGTGACGCCCACGGGAAACGATGAGGATGTCAATGACTATGTAAAAGTAACTGTGGAGAACACAGAGCTTTGCCCGAGATATTGTGCAAGAGTCGTGAAGAATATCAAGATCGGACCGTCTCCGGAATGGATGCAGAGGAGACTGGCATCTGTGGGGATCCGTCCGATCAACAATCTGGTCGATATCACCAATTATGTGATGGAAGAGTACGGGCAGCCGATGCACGCCTATGATCTGGATACCATTGCGGATCGTCATATCATTGTTAAAAATGCGGAAAATGGCGAGAAGTTTGTGGCGCTGGACGGGCAGGAGCGCACGATGGATGAGAACGTGCTTATGATCTGCGACGGGCAGAAATCGATCGGAATTGCGGGAATCATGGGCGGTGAGAATTCTATGATTACTGACAATGTGAAGACAATGCTGTTTGAGGCGGCATGTTTTGACGGAGTGAATATCCGTAAGTCCAGCAAGCGCATAGGATTAAGGACAGACGCTTCCGCCAAGTTCGAAAAAGGACTTGACCCGAATAACGCGCAGGCAGCGATCGACCGTGCGTGCCAGCTCGTGGAAGAAATGGGCGCGGGCGAGGTCGTAGGCGGAATGGTAGA
This sequence comes from Candidatus Mediterraneibacter pullicola, assembly GCA_019117065.1. Classification (GTDB taxonomy): domain Bacteria; phylum Bacillota; class Clostridia; order Lachnospirales; family Lachnospiraceae; genus Mediterraneibacter; species Mediterraneibacter pullicola. The sequence continues at coordinate 90,594 of DXAK01000012.1, forward strand.
TGTATATAGCAAGAAGAAAGAACCGGTGAGAGTTCCCTTTGACGCGGATAAGATCAATGCCATGCTGGGAACGGATATCTCAGAGGAGGAGATGCTTGGGTACTTCCGGATGATCGGCTTTGAGTATGACGCAGCGGCAAAAGAGATTATTGCGCCTACGTTCCGCCACGACCTGTTCCGCCTTGCAGATATCGCGGAGGAAGTGGCGAGATTCTACGGATACGACAATATCCCGACGACACTTCCCACAGGCGAGGCGACAACGGGAAAGCTGTCCTTTAAGCTGCGTGTGGAGCAGGTGGCGAGAGATATTGCGGAGTTCTGTGGTTTCAGCCAGGGTATGACTTACTCCTTTGAGAGCCCGAAAGTATTTGATAAGCTGCTTATCCATGGGGATTCTCCTCTCCGGAATGCGATAGAGATCATGAACCCGCTGGGTGAGGACTATAGTATCATGAGAACGACCTCCTTGAACGGAATGCTCACATCACTTGCAACGAACTATAACCGGAGGAATAAAAATGTGCGCCTTTACGAGCAGGGTAATATCTACCTTCCGAAAGCGCTACCGCTTACAGAACTTCCAGAGGAACGCATGCAGTTTACACTGGGAATGTATGGGGAAGGAGACTTCTTTACACTAAAGGGCGTAGTGGAAGAGTTCTTTGAGAAGATAGGCATGAAGGACAGGGAAAAATATGATCCCAACGCTGGGAAGACATTTCTTCATCCAGGAAGACAGGCAAATATCATCTACGACGGAAAAGTCGTGGGATACTTAGGAGAGGTGCACCCGGAGGTGGCTGACACATACGGGATCGGAGAGCGAGCGTACATCGCGGTCATCGATATGCCAGAGATTCTGCCCTACGCGACATTTGACAGAAAGTACACAGGTATCGCAAAATACCCGTCTGTTACAAGAGATATCAGTATGGTTGTTCCAAAGAATATCCTTGTAGGCCAGATCGAGGACGTCATCGAGAAAAAGGCAGGCGCGCATCTGGAGAGCTTCCGTCTGTTCGACTTATATGAGGGAGCCCAGATTAAAGAAGGATTTAAATCAGTAGCGTACTCGATTGTATTCCGCGCAAAAGACCGTACTCTTGAGGAGGCGGATGTGACCGAGGCAATGAAGAAAATACTAAAAGGCCTTGAGGAGCTCGGGATCGAGCTGAGACAGTAAAGGGGATATACTATTGAAGACAAGTGATTTTTATTATAATCTCCCGGAAGAGTTGATCGCTCAAGACCCTCTTGAGGACCGCTCTTCCTCACGGCTCCTTGTTCTCGACAAGGTGACCGGGAAGACAGAGCATCATGTATTCCGGGATGTCATCGGTTATCTGAATCCCGGAGACTGTCTGGTTATCAATGATACAAAAGTGATCCCTGCCCGTCTGATCGGCGCGAAGGAGGAGACCGGGGCAAAAATTGAGGTGCTTCTCTTAAAGAGAGGAGAAGGCGACGTATGGGAGACGTTGGTAAAGCCGGGACGGAAAGCGAAGCCGGGCACACGGATCTGTTTTGGCGATGGGCTTTTGACCGGGGAGGTCGTAGATATCGTGGATGAAGGAAACCGGCTGATCCGCTTTGAGTATGAAGGGATCTTTGAAGAGATTCTAGATCAGCTAGGACAGATGCCGCTGCCCCCATACATTACCCATCAGCTGAAGGACAAAGACCGCTATAATACCGTGTATGCGGAGAATTCCGGCTCTGCGGCGGCTCCTACGGCGGGGCTTCACTTTACGCCAAAGCTGCTGAATGAGATTCAGGCGAAAGGTGTTGACATTGCCCGGGTGACTCTCCATGTGGGGCTTGGGACGTTCCGTCCTGTGAAAGTGGACGATGTGGAAAACCATCACATGCACTCAGAGTTCTATATGATCAGTGAGGAGGCGGCAGAGAAAATTAACCGTGCCAAAGAAAACGGCGGACGGGTTATCTGTGTGGGGACCACAAGCTGCCGTACCATTGAGTCTGCGTCGGATGAGAACGGACGCTTGGGAGCGTGCAGCGGATGGACGGAGATTTTTATTTATCCGGGATACCGTTTTAAGATACTAGACGCTTTGATTACGAATTTTCATCTGCCAGAATCCACCCTTGTTATGCTTGTGTCCGCGCTGGCGGGGAGAGAGCATGTACTCTCGGCATATGAGGAAGCGGTAAGAGAGAGATACCGGTTCTTTTCCTTCGGAGACGCCATGCTGATTATATAGGAAATCAAACGAAAATATGCAGGTTATAATCCCCCGCGGGGAAGCATATGCTTCTCCACGGGGGTGACTTTTTTGATCTATGTAGTGAAAAGAGGAGACACACTGGAAGAGATTTCCCGTCAGACACAAGTTCCTGTATGGAAGATTGTTTATGATAATCAGATATCGGATAGAAATCGTGTTGTCCCGGGGCAGGCTCTTCTTATTCTTAAACCCGGAGAAGAGATGGATCTGGCAAGGGGAAGGATGCCGGGCGGTTACGCATACCCGTTTGTCGAACCAGAACTGCTTGGGCAGGCATTGCCAGCGCTTAAGGAGCTTCTTGTGTTTTCGTATGGTTTTACATTTGAGGGAGATTTGGTTCCGCCTCTCCATAATGAACTGTGGATGATCGAGGCGGCGTGGAACCGCGGGGTTCAGCCTCTGATGGTACTGACGCCGTTTTCTGAGGGAGCGTTTAATAATCAGCTTGTGAAAGTGCTGGTAGAAAATGAAGCTGTGCAGGAAAAACTGATCGGGCAGATGCTGGAGACAGTGCAGGACAAAGGATACGCGGGCGTGGATATCGACTTTGAGTATGTGCTCCCAGAGAACAGGGTACAGTATGCAGATTTTGTAGGAAAAGTGCGCAGCAGGATGAATGAGAACGGATACCGTGTGTCCGTGGCGGTGCCGCCCAAGGTATCGGACGACCAGAAAGGACTTCTTGTAGAGGGGGTGGACTATGCCCTGTTGGGTGAAAACGCGGACGCGGTCTTTCTGATGACTTACGAGTGGGGATATACTTATGGTCCGCCTATGGCAGTGGCGCCTCTAGATAAAGTCCGTCAGGTGGTGGAGTATGCTTTGACGAGGATTCCTGCAGAGAGGCTGATCATGGGAATTCCTAATTACGGGTACGACTGGCAACTCCCCTATGAGAGAGGCACCACAAGGGCGAGTACGGTGGGAAATGTGGAGGCAGTGGATATCGCGGCGGAGAACGGTGCTGTCATCGAATATGCCACAGTAGCACAAAGTCCGTGGTTTACTTATCGGAAAAACGGGATGGACCATGTAGTGTGGTTTGAAGATATAAGGAGCATAGAGGCAAAATGGAATCTGATCAGAGAATATAACCTGTCAGGGGGAAGGTATTGGAATTTGATGCGGCCGTTTCGGGCAAACTGGCTGATGCTGGGCTGAGAATGGCGCGATTTATAAAATCATAAGATTTTCTTCACCTCAGAGAAATAATTACATGCTATAATTTTAAATTAGTGAATATACAGTTCAGGTACTTTCATATTTCAGACATTTTCCTGTGGCGGGTTTGTGGAAGGGTCTGAAAGCAGGATAATGACAGTGAGGCGTACAGATGAGTTCATACAGAGGGGACAAAAGAAGAAATACAAACAGGCAGAAAACAGGAAGAGCAAAAGCAGGAAGCTGGAAAAACCGGGGATGGAAAGCTGTATTAAGAAACAAGTATACCGTGTCTGGCGTGGCGGTCCTGCTGATATTGACCATTGTTCTCAGTGTGCGGTCTTGCATGGCCGACAGGCCATACCGCGTAGATGTGGACGCCTCTGAACCGAAACTGGACGTTCAGCTTCTGGATGTGAACCCTTATTCCAGACCGGGAATTCAGAGCGATGGCATCAGTGGAGTAGTAATTCATTACACTGCCAATCCGGGCAGTTCTGCCAAGGAGAACCGGGATTATTTTAACGGTCTTCAGTATTCTCAGGAAACACAGGCGAGCAGTAATTTTATTGTGGGACTGGAAGGAGAGATCATCCAGTGCGTTCCTACATGGGAAATCGCGTACGCATCCAATGAGAGAAACAGTGATACTGTATCCATTGAGGTGTGCCATCCCGATGAGAGCGGGAAATTTACGGAGAGTTCCTATCGTTCCCTTGTACAGCTTACAGCATGGCTGTGCGTGAAGTTCGGCTTGACAGAAGATGATGTGATCCGGCACTATGATGTGACGGGAAAGATTTGTCCAAAATATTTTGTGGATGACGAAGAGGCGTGGGAAGCGTTCAAAGAAAATGTAAAAAGAGCTATTGAAAAGACTTCGTAAAGCGGAGATGCCCTCTCTTGTTAAGGGAGGGTATCTTCGTTCTTGATATCATGAGAGGAAGTTGGTATACTATAGTAGTTATTATACAGCAAATGGAGGATGAAGATGAACGATCTGGAGATGTACCGCGAGCAGCTTGCATTCTGTGATGACAAGATTATTGATGCTCTCGTGGAGAGAAATGCCATTATTGAAAAGATCATGGCATATAAAGAGACATATGGAATGCCGATCCTGCAGCCTGCACAGGAGGAAAAGCAGCAAAGGCGTCTGGATGAGAAATTAAAAAACAATAAGTACCGGGAAGAAATACAGGATGTATTCAAGCGCATTTTAAGAAACAGTAAGAGGATACAGGCAAGAAAGCTGTTCTCTTACAATATTGTGCTGATTGGATTCATGGGCGCCGGAAAGACGACGATCTCAGATTATCTAAGTATGATGTTCGATATGAGGCTGGTGGAGATGGATCAGGAGATTGCCGAGCGGGAGGAGATGAGTATCCCGGATATTTTTGCTACATACGGAGAAGAATATTTCCGAAATCTTGAGACAAACCTCTTAAAAGAGCTGCAGACAGGAAAGAACTGTATCATATCCTGCGGCGGAGGCGTGGCACTCAGGGAAGAGAATGTAGTTGAGATGAAGAAGAACGGAAGGGTTGTCCTCCTTACGGCAAGCCCCGAGACCATCTATGATAGAGTTAAGGATAGCAATGACAGGCCTCTTCTTAGGGATAATAATAATGTGGAGTTCATCGCGGATCTGATGGAGAAGCGCAAAGAAAAATACGAAGCTGCGGCAGACGTGGTCATTCAGACGGATGGGAAGTCTATCCTTCAGATATCTGAGGAACTGATTACCAAGCTGACGGAGTTGGATGAAAAATGATGCTGGAGAGATTTTTCCCGGATGAGTATGTGGCTTCCACCTACGTCATCCCTTTTGAAAAACTGTATGAGGAAGGATACCGGGGCGTGATATTCGATATTGACAACACGCTCGTGCCTCACGGCGCGCCTGCAGACGACCGGGCAAAGAAGCTTTTTAGAAGGCTTGAGGATATTGGATTTGCTTCGTGTCTTCTCTCGAACAACTGGGAAAAACGCGTCAAAATGTTCAATCGGGAGATTGGAACGCACTATATTAACAATGCGAACAAGCCTTCCACAAAGAATTATATCCGGGCAATGGAACTTATGGGGACAGACAGGTCAAACACAGTTTTTGTGGGTGATCAGCTTTTTACAGATGTGTGGGGAGCGAAAAGGACGGGAATCCGAAGTATCCTTGTCAAACCCATACATCCCAAAGAGGAGATTCAGATTGTTCTGAAACGGGGGCTGGAGAATATTGTCCTCCATTTCTATAAAAAAAGATTGAAAAATGGGGGAAATTAGTATAAAATCAGAAGATAGAGCGCCCGGGTAAGGCGCGCGATTGAAGGAGGAATATAAATGGTCGCAGCAGGAGATTTTAAGAACGGAATTACCGTGGAGATTGACGGGAATATCTATCAGATTTTGGAATTTCAGCATGTAAAACCGGGAAAGGGAGCAGCTTTTGTAAGAACAAAGTTAAAGAATATCATCAGCGGAGGCGTTGTTGAGAAAACATTCCGCCCGACGGAAAAGTTTGAGAACGCACACATCGACAGGAAGGACATGCAGTATCTGTATCAGGATGGGGATCTGTACAATTTTATGGATTTGGAAACTTATGATCAGATCGCTCTTAATTCCGATGTGGTGGGAGACGCCCTGAAATTCGTAAAAGAGAACGAGACAGTAAAGATTTGCTCTCACAAGGGAAATGTCTTTTCCGTTGAGCCGCCCCTGTTTGTTGAGCTGGCGATCACAGAGACAGAGCCGGGATTCAAGGGAGACACAGCTCAGGGAGCGACAAAGCCGGCAACAGTTGAGACGGGGGCTACCGTTATGGTTCCGCTGTTCTGTGAGACAGGTGATGTACTTAAGATCGATACACGTACAGGCGAGTACCTGTCGAGAGTGTAAGGTCAGTTTATTCCCGCGGGCTTTGACTGAAAAATATTTACCAAAAATATAAGGTCAAAGGATGTATCGTTTTGTGCGGTACATCCTTTTTTTCATTTAGTTATATCAAAAGTCAGGTAAAACTGTAAGAAAACTATGCGTAGTATTTTGTGTAACATTCCAGATTGTTTTTCTTCAGATGCTCATCTATAATCAATGACACATAATATTGTTCCTATTTTTTATCTTATTCATTGGTACGGATCGTACCGGTTTTCTCATTTAATTTGTGATGGACCGCGTTGAGAAAGGAGAAAGATGGATTACAAAGAATTTGCATGCGCGGTTGAAAAGCAGATAAAGCAGAAGATGAAGGGAGGTGTTAAGGCAAGCCTTTATACAGTGGTTAAAAACAATGGAAAAGAGCGTACGGGAGTATTGATTGAGACTCCCGGAGTTAATATTTCTCCGACGATCTATCTGGAGGAGTATTATGAGAGCTATCTGGAGGGAAAGCCACTGGAATATATTGTCGGGGAACTCACAGAGTTCTATGAGAGTATCAGAAAAGGAGAATCATGGGACTGTAATCAAATTCTGACCTATAACGGAGTGAAGGACCGGATTGTGTTTAAGCTGATCAACACAGCAAAGAATAGAAAATTTCTGGATTCAGTCCCACACCGGATGTTTCTAGATCTGTCGATCGTATTTTATGTGCTCTTTGAGGGGACGGAGGAAGGGACGGCGGTGATGACCGTGTCGAACAGACACGCGAAACAGTGGAATGTGGGGACGGAGGAGCTTTGGGAAGACGCTGTGAAAAATGCAGGTAAGCTGCTTCCGGCGGAACTGATGACCATGAAAAGTGCCTTAAAAGACATGGTGAAAAAGAGCGATGACTGCAAAGAAAATGCAGAGACAGAAAATCTGCTTGCCGGAGGGGGAAGCAGCAGGGACAGGATGTATGTATTGTCCAATAATCTAAGAAATTACGGGGCTGCGTGTATTGCCTATCCACATATCATGGAGACAATCGGAGAGATTCTTCAGGAAGACTATTATATCCTGCCGAGCAGTGTTCACGAGGTGGTGATTGTCCCATACTCCAAGGAGATCAGCAGAGGGGAGATGGACAATATGGTAAGAGATATCAATGAGACACAGGTGGCGGAAGAAGAGGTGCTGAGCAACCATGTGTACTTGTATGAGAGAAGTACCGGGAGATTTCTCGGCAGAAATATAAAACAGGCAGGAGGGAATATAGGATGAGATATTTAAAAAAGTGGAAGGCATTTCTCCTGCCCTGTGCGGTTACAGTCATATGGGTGTCTGCTTTTTTATATCTCCGGCCTGTATTTGCGCAGAACGGGCAGAGTGTGGAACTGACAGTGGGAAGAGAGATCTATTATGGGACATACAGCACGAATTATTTTACAGTGGATGGCAGGATGGCATATTGTCTGGAGCCTCTTGAAGATACGCCGGAATCCGGGACTTATGCTACGCAGCCTCTTGGAGATGGAAATGTGCGTAAAGGACTCTATTATATGTACGGAGGACCGGGTTATGATACCTTTCGAAACACATTTGGTGCACTTACAGGGGAATCTGGTTATGACAAGGATGAGGAATACTGTATGAGTCATTGCATCCTGTCCTATTTGTATTCTGGGAATGAGAGTTCATTTACAGGGCTCAATACCGGAACGATAGCATCTCTGAAACAGAAGGTAGAGAAGCTTAAGACCTTGCCTGATCCTCCCCAGTACTTTTCTGCGTTTTTGTTCAATATAGGTGGAAAAGGCCAGACCATGGGCGGTGTAGGAATGGACAAGACAGGCAGTATTGAAATACAGAAGAGTTCGGATCATCCTGAGTGGTCAGAGGATAATTCCTGCTACTCTCTGGAAGGCGCGGAGTTTGGTATCTATGAGCATGGTGGAAGTGCGCCATTGTGGACAGTGACAACTGATGTGGACGGGTACGGGAAATTAGAGGATATTCCCATTGGAAGTTATGAGATCGGAGAGGTAGAAAGCCCCCGGGGATTCGCCGCGGGAGAGAAACGACACAAGATTACTATAGAGGAAAATACTGTTTTCCAGTATGAATGTGTGAACACAGCCCAGTATCATCTTCCGGAATTCATTCTAAAGAAAACAGACGCTGGCACAGGGAAGAATCAGCCGCAGGGAGCCGCTAAGCTGGCCGGAGCAGAGTTTGAGGTAAGATACTATGCCGGATATTATGCCGGTGATCCGGCGGAAAACGGAACGGTCCCCAGGCGCACATGGGTGCTGCGGACAAATGAGGCTGGAGAGATCCGGCTTACGGATGAATATAAGGTGAGCGGGGATGAGTTTTATAAAAACAGTGAAGGACAGCCTGTGTTTCCGCTGGGAACAGTTACGATCAGAGAGATAAAAGCACCGGAAGGATATTTGATAAATGAAACTGTTTTTACAGAGAAGATCACATCTGCCGGGCAGGGAGAGACGGATACAGTATGGCATGTGCCGGAAGTGCCGGAGAAGGTAATAAGAGGCGGGCTTCAGATTGTAAAGTTCCGGGAATCTGACAATGAGAAGGAAGAACAGAAGACTTCTCTGGAGGGAATATGCTTTACCATAACGTCTAAAACAACAGGGGAAAAGACAGAGATCATCACTGATGAAAACGGGTATGCGTCTATTCCTAAGAATGAGGAAGGCAGAGGCGGTCTTGTGTATGATACTTATGTGGTCAGTGAGAAAGATACGCCTTCTGGATTAAAGCCTGTAGGAGATTTCGAGATTACGATATTAGAGGAAGGGCGGACACTGTATTACATTCTTGAAAATAAGAAAATATTTTCTCCGGTCAGGCTAGTAAAGAAGGATTCTCATAACGGTGAGGTTATCCCTATAGCCGGAGCGGAATTCCGCATTCTTGATCATGAAAAAAAATCTGTTACAATGACCACGTATTATCCGCAGGAGACAGTGCATGAGACATTTCAGACAGATGAGAATGGAAGTTTTACCCTGCCGGAGAAATTGCCTGTGGGGAAGTATTATTTTCAGGAAGTGCGTGCGCCCCAAGGGTATGTGCTCAATGACAGTCTGCTGGAATTTGAAATCACAAAATCTCATGACTGGACGGAGCCTTTTACTGTAGAGTTTGAAGACGCTCCCGCAATGGGGCGGATCAGTATTACAAAAACGGACGGGGAGACAACAGAACCTGTTGCTGGTGTGCACTTTGAAGTTTGCGCCAAGGAGGATATCCTGACGCCGCTTGGAACAGTTCTGGTAAAAGCGGGAACCATTGTAGCAGAGCTGGTGACCGATGAGGAGGGAAAAGCCGTTACAGGAGATTTGCATCTGGGAGAATACGAGGTGAGAGAGATCGAGCCGGCGGCAGGTTATGTTCTGGATGAAAAAGCTTATGAGGTGGAACTAAAATATAAGGATCAAAATACCGAGATCGTGACCGAAGATATGGCGTGGGAGAATCAGCCGACTACGGTTATTATCACAAAAACTGATTACGAGACCGATGAAAAAATCGAGGGAGTCCATTTTAGCATATCGGAGAAGCTTCCAGAGGGCGCGGACCGTACCGGGGAAGCTGCCGGGACAGGGACAGAGTATGTGACAGATGAAGAGGGACGGATTGTCTTCCGATATCTTCGTCCGGGGGATTATTGCATCCAGGAGACAGAGAGTGCTCCGGGTTATCGAAGGAATGATACCTCTGTGGAATTTACAGTGGATGAAAACGGGAAAATAAATGGGGAGGCGTGCATGGAATTTACAATCACAAATGACAGGACAACGATTAAGGATACGTCTGCTCTATGGAAAGACACAGGCACAAAGGAGATCTATGCAGGCGAAGAAAACACAGTCACAGACACCATAATTCTGGAAAATATGGAAGAGGGAAAGGAATATACTCTCAGGGGAATGCTGGCGGACGCTGCTTCAGGAGAAGCGCTGATTCAAGATGGAAAGGAACTTACAGTGGAAAAAACGTGGACGGCAGATGAGCCTTCGGCGAGCATTGAGATGGAATTTCCCGTAGATTCCGCCAGTTTTCCAGGGAAGAAGATTGTTGTCCTCGAATATCTTTATGAGGGGGATCTCCTGATCGCATCCCATGAGGATTTGGAAGATCAGGGACAGACCGTATATGTTTTGCAGCGGCCCCGTGTATCAGTGGCTACAGGGGACGGCAGGCGAACAATTGCAGCGGCTGCCGCGGCAATTGTGGCAATGACGGTATCTGCAGTGTGTGCTGTGGCAGGTTACAGAAGGATGCGCAGGAGAAAACTTCAGAAGCATCTTTAATCCCGGTGACAAGGGGCTTTACTTTTGTCCGGAACTGTGCTAGGATAATTAAGGCTGTTCAAGGAAATATTAAAATTTCCTTGAACGCAGCCGGAATGCGTCTGTAGCTCAGTGGATAGAGCAATGCCCTCCGGAGGCATGTGCGACGGTTCGACTCCGTTCAGACGCTTCGAACCATTTACGGAAACGTGCAGTTGCCCCGCCATAGATGATCAATCAACTATGGCGGGGCAGCTGTATGTTTTCTTTCAGATCAGATTGATCTTTTTGCTTAAGATATAGTGTGTGATCATATACTCTGCAATAGCTATAATAAATGAGAACAAAAAAGACGGAACAAGTATAAGCGATAATTCTTTGCTAAAAATACCCGAGGAATTTATATAGTCATTAAAATAACCGGATAATATCATGATAAGGAATACGGCGATCTGCAACACAAAAGTGAGGATAAAATATGTTGCGATGGCGCATAATATCCGATGACTTGGAAAGAGCTGGCCTACAGCAATGCAGAAATATGTCATGATCACAGAAATGATACATGAGAGCGCTGTAAATAGAAACATATAAAGTGAAAACATGCTAAGCGGCAGACCAAGCATCTCTGTTACATCGGCAGAGATCATAGCATATGCTTCTGTGACATTTCTTCCGGATACAAGGAAAAAAATTCCAAGCCAGATAACGATCGTATCAATCCACATAAGGACACAGCCGGATATAATTTTTGCCCACAGATGGCGGATTCCTGAGACAGGAAGCGTCCAGCTTAAATATCCCTCCTTCCCAAAAAGGTTCCGGTAGAACCGGAATGCGGTCATCAGCCAAGAAAAGAGATTAACTGCCACAACGAGGATGATGGCGAGGCATATGATGATGGTGACCGGAGCCAGAAGTGTTTCTGGGGATGAATGAACAAAGTCGATCCGATCCATAAAGCAGAATCGTCCGAGTCCGCAGGCAATAAGGAAGACCAGATGAAACAAAAAGAAAATTTTTGCTGATGCTTTCAAGTCGTAGATGATCAATTTTCTTAACATTTGAATACCTCCCGGAATATAGCGTCCACCGATTTGCCGTATTCTGCTCTTACTTCGTCCACGGACGCATTCAGCGCCAACTGTCCGTTTTTTAGAAAAAGGACATGGTCAAGGATATTTTCTATGTCTGAGATCAGATGAGTGGAAATGAGGAGCGTGGCATTTTCGTTATAATTGGCTAATATGGTCTGAAGGATATACTCCCTTGCCGCCGGGTCTACCCCGCCGATCGGTTCGTCCAGTATGTAGAGATCCGCATCTCTGCTCATGACGAGAATAAGCTGAACTTTTTCTTTTGTGCCCTTTGAAAGGGTCTGAAGGCGGGAACGTCTGTCAATTCCCAGAGCATCCAGCATGGCGGAAGCGCGCTTGGCGTTAAAATTGTCATAAAAATCATGATAGTAGGAGAGAACCTCACTAACCCGCATATGACTGTCAAGGCAGTCTTGGTCCGGAAGGTAAGATATAATTTTTTTCGTGTCAGGGCATGGCGCAAGCCCGTTTATCATGATATGCCCTTCTGTTGGAACAAGCAGTCCGTTGATCAATTTGATCAGTGTGGTCTTCCCGCTTCCATTTGGGCCGAGAAGGCCGACAATCTGTCCGCGCCCAAGGGACAGATTCAGATCAGAAAGGGCAAAAAAACTGCCGTATTTTTTTGTGAGTCTCTGGCATTCTAGTATTGGTCTCATTGTTTTCCCCCTTTTAAAGGTTTCTCCAACATCTCCACCGTCTCGCTGCCCTCAAAGCCAAGCTCTCGCATTTGCGAAAGAAATTGCCGGATATACTCTTCCGCGATATCGTTTCGCATCTTTTGGATGAGGTGATGATCATCTGTGATGAAACGCCCGCTTGTTCTGTGGGAATATACAAGGCCGCTGCGCTCAAGCTCAGAGAGCGCTTTCTGCATTGTGTTCGGATTGACTGCCGCGTCCAGTGCAAGATCGCGGACAGAAGGAAGGCGGTCACCCGGTTGATAGACGCCGGAGATGATGTCGTGTTGGATTCGTTCCATCAGCTGTAAATAGATGGGACGTTCATTATCCAGATTCCATGGCATTTAATCATCTCACTTTCTGTTTTTTTGTAAGGACCGTCTCAAACGGTCCTTACAGGGCGGGGGGATATCCCCCCGCCCTGTAACTGTATTATATATATAATACAATAATATATTGTCTAAAGAAAAATGTCAAGAGAACCTGCTGATTTTTTCGAGTGTTTTATCATTGCTGGCTGCCGGCATCTGGTTCATTTTCGGCGATGATGCGCTTTTTTAAATCCGGCTCGAACATGCTCTTTCTCAGCATCGCAATCTCGTATTTGTACGGGGCGTAAGATTTCTTCGAGTTAGATGGCGAAGGAATGTAAGGGGTTTCCAATATTTTTGGAATATTCTCAAACCCGGGGTGATGGACGATGTAGTTCAAGGCGTCGAAACCAATCTGTCCGAAACCAATATTTTCGTGTCGGTCTTTGGCTGCCCCGGGAATGTTTTTGCTGTCGTTGATATGAAAAACCGCGATTTGATCTTTTCCGATGATACGGTCGAAATCGTCTACCACCTTGTCGAAATTGTGGATGATATCATAACCGCTGTCACTTGTGTGGCAGGTGTCAAAGCATACTCTTAGCTTATCATTATGGATGACGCCGTCGTAGATCCGCGCCAGTTCCTCGAAACAGCGGCCAATTTCAGAACCCTTTCCCGCCATTGTCTCAAGAGCGATGAAGCAGTCAGTGTCCGAGCGGAGCACCTCATTGATACCTTTGATAATCTGGGCCGTTCCGGTTTGGACTCCCTCTCCGACATGTGCTCCGGGATGGAGAATGAGCGTATGGCTTCTACAGCTTATTGTACGCTCTATCTCCTTTGCGAGAAACTCTACCGCGAGGGAGAAGGTCTCGGGGTTGACCGCATTTCCAAGATTGATGATGTAGGGGGCATGAACGATGATGTCATGGATGTTATGCTCTTTCATGAAATCCCATGCCGGGCCGATATTTAACTCGCTGATATCTTTGCGGCGGGTGTTCTGAGGAGCTCCTGTGTAAAACATAAATGTGTCCGCGCCGTAAGATACAGCCTCCTTTGCAGAACCGAGCAGCATCTCCTTGCCGCTCATACCTACATGTGAACCTAATATCATAGTAAAAACTCCTTTGCTTAAGATGGAGCCGGCGTACAATGACCGTGTTGTCTTTTGCATGCCGGCGCTGATGTTATTCTTTTTCTCCCACGAAAATGATCACGGACCGTTCTCCCAGAAGCAGACTCTTTCCCGCTGCCGGCATCCGGCTTTTTTCAAAAGTCTGGCATTTGGGATCACCGGTGTTAACAGAGATCTTCCATACATATTCTTCCGGTAAGTCCGGCAGCGTCATTTCTGCGGGATGCCAGTGGGAATTGACTGCCACATATACCAGATCTTCTTTTCCCGCCGTATCGTCGTATCCAGCAAAAAGGATGCACGCAATGTATCGGCTGCCGGGTGTGTCCGGCTCCCAAGGAGTGAGTCCGTGAAGACTCATGGAGGGAAATCCGATATAGCTGGGCTCTAGATCTTTACGGATAGCGGGATGTTCTCTGCGGAAGGTGATCATATATTTGAAGAAGCTGAAAAGTTTTTGGTTCTTTTTAAGCAGCGTCCAATTCAGCCATGAGATTTCATTGTCTTGACAATATGGATTATTGTTTCCATACCGGGTGTCCGCAAATTCGTCGCCGGAGAGGAACATCGGCGTTCCTCGGCTGCACATGAGAACAGCGCACGCATTTTGCATCATTTTCATGCGGAGCGAAAGCACCTGGGTGTTGTCTGTGTCTCCTTCCTCGCCGCAGTTCCAGCTGTTATTGTCATTATAACCGTCTTTATTATTCCATCCGTTTGCCTCGTTGTGCTTTTGATTGTAACTGTACAAGTCGTACAGAGTGAAACCGTCGTGACAGGTCAGAAAGTTGACAGAGGCATTGCCTCCCCGGTATACCGGGTCATACAGATCAGGCGATCCTGTCATGCGCTGAGCCGCGATCTTTGCCATACCCGGGTCTCCTTTCAGGAAACAACGCATATCATCGCGGTAGCGCCCGTTCCATTCCGCCCAGCGCTTCCACGAAGGGAAAGATCCGACCTGATAGAGGCCTCCTGCGTCCCACGCCTCTGCGATGAGCTTGACATTGCCGAGAATGGAGTCAAATGCAAGGCTTCGAAGGAGAGGTGGCTGGTTCATAGGCGTACCGTCCTCGTTACGCCCGAGGATGGAAGCAAGGTCAAAACGAAAACCGTCTACGCGGTATTCGATAACCCAGTAGCGCAGGCAATCTAATATCATTTCCTGTACGACAGGATGATTACAATTCAGGGTATTACCACAGCCGCTGAAGTTATAGTAGCTTCCATCCGGGGTGAGCATATAGTAAATATTATTGTCAAAGCCTTTGAAAGAAAAGCACGGCCCCAGTTCATTTCCTTCAGCGGTATGGTTAAAGACCACGTCTAAGATTACTTCGATCTCGTTTTCGTGAAGGCTTTTGATCAGACTTTTTAGCTCCAGTCCCTCCCGGTTATATTCCAGAGAGGAGCAGTAGCTTGTGTTTGGGGCAAAGAAGCTGACCGGATTGTATCCCCAATAATCAAGAAGCTCGTTGTCATCAATGAGGCGGGCGTCGCGCATTTCATCGAACTCAAAGATGGGCATCAGTTCTACCGCGTTGATACCGAGTTCCTTCAGATAGGGAATCTTTTCTTTTAGTCCGTCAAAAGTTCCGGGATGTTTTACTTTGGAAGAGCTGTCGTTTGTAAATCCCCGGACATGAAGCTCATAGATCACCAGATCTTCTATGGGAACTGGTGTCTGCCGCTGGGTACCCCAGTCGAAATTTGAGCGCACGACACGGGCACGATATCCGTGCCGCGTGTTGTTCTTGTGTCCCCATTGGCTCTGCCCTGTTACAGCCCGGGCATAAGGGTCCAAGAGAATCTTTGTCTTGTCAAAGCGCAGCCCTCGTTTCTCATCGTATGGGCCGTCCACCCGGTAAGCGTACTCAAACTCCTCTATATCCAGACCGAACACGATCATAGAGTAGCAGAATCCAATCCGGTAATTGTCAGGGAATTTTAAGGCTGCGAAAGGTTCTTCTGCTTCCCTGTGGAAGAGAAGAAGCTCACAGGATGTCGCCCCGTGGGACTGGATGGTAAAATTCACGCCTCCCGGAATAATAGTGGCGCCAAACTGGCGGAAAAATCCGGGTCGGACCTGAAATCCGTCTATATTGTCGATAGGCTCTAACTGCTGAGCAGGAACGAGCACAAGATCTTGCAGATGCATTGACATAAGAAGCCTCCTTATATGATAAATACAGTATAATCCAAAAGAGAGAAAAGGGCAAAGAAAATACACGAGACAGCAGGCAGAAAAGGATGATTAAACACTTCTGCTTATTTATATTTATAAGGAAAATAAACAACAGAGGGGTATTGACTTCCCCCCTGAACTTCCTTTATTCTGTATAATAGTTCAGAGTATACTGGAGATATTCTCTATTACTTATATTTATTTTATGTAAACAGACAGACGTCGGATAGAAGGAGGCAGATACACACTATGGGTGGATTTTTCGGGGTTGCATCAAAGAAGGATTGTATACTGGAACTTTTTTACGGAGTGGATTACCATTCACATCTGGGAACGCGAAGAGGCGGTATGGCAGCATACGGTGGAGGAGAGTTTTGCCGTGCGATTCACAATATAGAAAACTCTCCGTTTCGGACAAAGTTTGAGCGGGATGTGGAGGAGATGAAAGGCAATTTAGGCATCGGCTGTATTTCAGATTATGAGCCCCAGCCCTTACTGATCCAGTCTCATCATGGCAGCTTTGCCATTGTCACGGTGGGAAAGATCAATAATGAGGAAGAACTGCTGCGCAGGGCGTTTAATGAAGGTCATTCCCATTTCCAAGAGATGAGTGGGGGGAAAATCAACGCTACGGAACTGATTGCATCTTTGATCTGTAAGAAAGGCAGTCTTGTGGAGGGAATCCAATATGCCCAGCAGATCGTGGATGGTTCCCTTACGCTACTTCTTATGACAAAGGATGGACTTTACGCAGCGCGCGACAGGTATGGCAGGACTCCGCTTGTGATCGGGCGTAAGGAGGATGCCTATTGTGTTTCTTTTGAGAATTTTGCGTATATCAATCTGGGATATAAGGATTATAAGGAGTTAGGACCGGGCGAGGTGGCATTTATTACCCCAGAGGGCGTGGAGACGCTGGTAGAGCCGGGTAAGGAGATGAAGATTTGTTCTTTCCTGTGGGTGTACTACGGGTATCCCACCTCTTCCTATGAAGGAATAAACGTAGAAGAGATGCGTTATAAATGTGGAAGTATGCTGGCGAAGCGGGACGGGGGAAGTGTGCATCCGGACATTGTGGCAGGAGTACCGGATTCAGGAGTAGCTCATGCCATCGGGTATGCCAACGAGTCCGGCATTCCCTATGCAAGGCCATTCATCAAATATACACCGACATGGCCTAGGTCTTTTATGCCTACAAATCAGAGTCAGAGAGACTTAATTGCACGCATGAAGCTGATCCCAGTGCAGGCGTTGATTGAGAATAAGAAGCTGCTCTTGATCGATGATTCTATCGTGAGGGGGACTCAGCTTCGCGAAACAACAGATTTCCTTTACAAGAGTGGGGCTAAGGAGGTTCATGTCCGCCCGGCGTGCCCGCCGCTTGTGTATGGTTGTAAATTTTTGAATTTCTCTCGGTCAAAGTCGGAGCTTGATCTGATTACGAGACGTATTATACAGGAGAAGGAAGGAGAAAATTGTTCGAAAGAAGTATTGGAAGAATATGCGAACCCAGATTCTTGCAAGTACGCTGAGATGGTGGAAGAGATCCGAAGAATACAGAATTTCACCACGCTGAGGTTCCACAGGCTGGACGATCTTATTGCATCCATCGGGCTGGAGCCCTGCAAGGTGTGCACGTATTGCTTTAACGGTAAGGAATAACACCGGGGCACGCAGGGAAACCGATGGGGGAGTAAACAGTAAAATAAGGGGAAAGGACAGAAAAATCAGAAAAAAATAATCGGAAAGAAGGGATTCATTATGTCAGAAGAACAGAACACAAACGGATGCACGGAGGAATCCTGCGCGGGCTGTGCTCATGCAGACTCCTGTGCGAGCAAAAAGGCAGATTTCCGTGAGCCTGCGAATCAGTATTCTGCCATTAAGCGGGTGATCGGTGTAGTAAGTGGCAAAGGCGGTGTCGGAAAGTCTCTCGTAACAGCGTCTCTTGCCAGAAAGATGAGAGAGAGGGGATACACGGTAGGGATCCTTGATGCGGATATCACAGGCCCGTCCATCCCAAAGATGTACGGCATTCATGAGAAAGCAAGAGGGACAGAGGACAGCATATTACCCTGTATTGCTAAAGATGAAACACGGATTATGTCTGTCAATCTCCTTTTGGAGGACGAGGATGCTCCAGTTATCTGGAGGGGACCGATTATCGCCGGCGTGGTGAAGCAGTTTTGGACAGATGTTATGTGGGGAGATATCGACTATCTGTTTGTGGATATGCCTCCGGGAACAGGCGATGTGCCGCTGACAGTGTTCCAGTCGCTCCCGGTGGACGGAGTAGTCATCGTGACGTCTCCGCAGGATCTGGTGCAGATGATTGTGAAGAAGGCGGCAAACATGGCGGAGCAAATGAATATTCCAGTGCTGGGTATTGTGGAGAATTATAGTTATGTGAAATGTCCGGACTGCGGAAAAGAAATCAAGATATTTGGCGAGAGCCATATTGACGAAGTGGCGGAGGGGATGGGAGTGCCTGTGCTTGGGAAAATGCCCATCGACGCAAAACTAGCCCAGATTGTGGAAGAAGAGAAATTTTACGAAGCACAAAACCCATATCTGGAAGATATGGAATTATGAGGTGTTTTCGGACAGATTAGGAGGAGAGAACAGTGACCGGTGAGAAGATCAGGATATGGGAGGTTGGAGAGTACAGTTACCCCGGAGCATATGGTTTTGTTCCTTTTATGGTAAGCTATATTCATGACGATGATGAGATACGGCCGGGCATGCTGATAGCGCCGGGTGGCGCATATCGATATGCCTCTCCTTCAGAAGCGCACCTTCCGGCGATGCAGTTCTACCGTGGGGGCTACAATGTATTCGTACTGGCATACACGGTCAACTATCTGAACAAGCCGCTGAAGCTTCAGCCTTTGCATGATATTGCGAGGGCAGTCAGGATCGTGAGAAAGAACTGCAAAAAGTACCATATTGATCCCCAAAAGCTTGCTATGTGCGGTTTTTCAGCGGGAGGGCATCTGTGCGCCTCACTGTGCGTCCACCATAAAGATATCCATGACCCGGACGCGGCATATGACGAGGTAGCGGTCCGCCCGAATGCGGCGTTGCTCTGTTATCCAGTGATTACATCTGGGGAATATGCGAATCAGGAGTCCTTTCGGGCGTTGCTAGGAGAAAATCCGGACCCGGAGGAGCTGGAATACATGTCATTGGAAAAGCATGTGAACGGAGATGTGCCGCCTTGTTTTATCTGGCAGACTGTGACAGATGCTTCTGTTCCCGTAGAGAATAGTTATCTCTTTGCGGGCGCGTGCAAGGAGGCAGGCGTTCCCTATGCACACCATGTATTTTCAAGGGGAAGGCATGGGATGTCCGTGGCCACGGAAGAATGGCTTGAACGTGACTTTGGACAGCCGTATACACTGGAACAGATCCGCCTTCTGGCAGAGGCAGTGCGTGCGGGGAAAACGTCTCTTCCGTCGGAGGCGGCAGAAGAGATCTTAAGAGAGCACGAGTTGGATGGGTCGAAAAAAGAGAAATGGAGCGCTGCGGAGAAAGAGCAGATTCGGAACGATATGTATGAGGTTACAAACTGGCGGGAACTTGCAAAACGGTGGCTTGCGCGGACTCTGGATCTGAGTACGTTATAGACAGGATATGCCACAGATAATTTGCGGAGGAGAAAAGGATGAGAATATTGTTTATCCGGCACGGAGACCCGGATTATGTGAATGATACTCTTACAGAGAAAGGACGCAGGGAGGCAGAGGCACTTTCGCTTAGAGCAGAGGCGCTGAATATGGGAACTTGTTTTGTCTCGCCTCTTGGCAGGGCGCGGGATACGGCGGCGTACAGTTTAAAGAAACTGGGGTGCAGCGCTAAGACGTTGGATTGGCTAGAGGAGTTCCCTGCGAGAATCGACCTAAACCGGGCGGCTCATCTTCAGGAAGCATATCCATCCGCGGAGAAGGAGAAGGGTATCTATGTACCGCGGATTGTCTGGGATGTGGCGCCTTCTTACTGGATGACACACGAAGATTGTATGGACAGTGTGAAATGGCGAGACTGTGATATCTGCCATAATTCGGATGCTGTGGAAGTTTATGACAGTGTTGTGAAAGCTTTTGACGATTTTCTTGCCCAGAGAGGCTATAGGCGGGAGGGGATCGGTTACCGTGTAGAGAAAGAAAGCACGCAGACTTTCACGTTTTTCTGTCATTTCGGGATTACATGTGCCCTTTTGGCACATCTGTGGGGGCAGTCGCCTTTCGCCATGTGGCAGAATCTTGCTCTGGCTCCCACTTCGGTGACAGAGATCGTGACAGAGGAGAGACAGCAGGGATACGCATGTTTCAGGGGGCTGAAGATCGGGGATGTATCTCATCTTACTATGAGTGGAGAACCGATATCATTTGCGGCAAGATTTTGCGAAGTGTACAGCGATATGAGCCAGAGGCATTAAGCCTGCATAGAATAATAGAAAGAAATAAGGAGTTCTTTCTGTTATGGCATTTGAGACATTTCAAAGTGTGGAGGGAATTATAAGCGGGATCAACAGAGGCGATTCCTGTTGTTCCATGGTGGTGTCCTTGATTAGCAATTCTAATATTGTAAATGTAGTCGTCACGGGGGAGACGGTCGTAGTCGACAACGTCCGTCTGCGCCCGGGGATGAGAATTGCTGCGTTTTATGATGCGAATCTTCCGACCCCGGCAGTGTTTCCGCCCCAGTACCGGGCAGAGCTGGTGACGACTCTCAGGAGAAACCAACAGGTGAAGCTGGATTATTTTGACGACAGCCTGACTTCATCTGACAATTCACTGAGGCTGAATATCGGCCCCACGACAAACATTGTGACGTTGAATGGGCAACAGTATACATGCAGTCCGGAAAACATGGAGCTACTCGTTTATTACACGACAGCAACGTTCAGTATCCCGGCTCAGACGACGCCTCAGCGAGTGATCGTATTGTGTGAATATTAGTCCGCTGTCAGGGGAGGACGGACAGAAAACAGGGAGGATACATGGCATGTGGGCTGTATTCTCCCTGTTTCATAGGAAAGCGCCGGTGCATTAAAAATCAGGCGTTCTCTTTGGATACCGGGTTCGATTCCATTATCTGGGAAAGACGGACATAAAATGTGCTCAGAGCTTCACAGTGCCGGTTCGAGATCGGACATATGAAAGAGAGGAGCCTGTCAGTGGAAATCATATCCTCGGGAGAATATACAATATAGTCATACATGTATTTTAGGAATTCTTTATTTGTTGGTTTCTTATGCCGTTTAGTCTTGTTGAAGATAACTTCAAGCAGTTCCGTGTTATGTGAGTCCCAGACAGCATTTACAATGGTTCTTATATTTTTCTCTACACAGCTCCAGTTTGTGTGATAATGTTCGGCAATATCCAGGTATAAGGACTTGGTGATATATTCCAACCGTCCGGGATCTTCCGTTATGAGAAGAAGACCATATACGACATAGCTGTGTCCTGTGTATGAACGGTTTACTCCAAAAGAATCCAGAATATTGACTATTATTTTTTCATAATTCATTCGTATGCCCCTCTCCAATTTGAGCAACCTGTTCTTCAGCACACCTATAATATCGTAAATTGACGAAAATTGACATACAACAAAAATCGTTCGATATTTTTCGACCTTTGAAGTCGAAAAATATAGTTATGATTCTATTTGTAAAGTGCTGCAAAGGCTGTTTGAAATTTTAGGGTTTTCTTTTTCTATTTCTTCTGATATAATTAAAAACCGTGGATGCCTCTTAGCGAGGGATGCCACGCTGAATGGAGACGTATCGAAGTGGTCATAACGGGGCGCACTCGAAATGCGTTTGCCCTCCGGGGCACGAGGGTTCGAATCCCTCCGTCTCCGCTCAAAAATCCGGTCCTCAAGCGGATTGCTGCTTGAGGGCTTTTCTAATTTATTCTATTCCACATGAATCCTCAGTAAACATTGATTTTTTGTGGTTTGAGGTACAATTATAACATATATTTGCGTCTATACAAAAACGGGGGATATAAATGAACTTGAATATTGAATGCTAGTATTCAATGAAAGAAATCTGAGAATATCTCAGCGACAGCCGTGACAACGTTTTCGCTAGAGCCCGGAAAGTTTTCCTCCCTCCAAGCGATTCATAAATATTTATTTGATGAGATTTACGACTTTGCAGGTGAAATCAGAACAGTGAACATCGCAAAGAGTAATTTCCGTTCTGCGCCTGTTATGAAAGGTATCGACCACAGTTACTATTACGAGGGATATACGGCCTTTAAAGCAGAAGGATTGTAAAAAATTTAGGAAATGGTTTGCATTCCCAATTGGGCAACCCCATAGGGATGGGAATTTCTATTTTGAAAAAAATATCCGCAAGGTTATATTGCGTGAGCGGTTCGTAGAGCGAAGCCGCGATGCAATATAGTCCTGCGGACATTTTATATTCTAATCATCCTCTTCCGTCTGTACGGAGTAGGTCTGTCTCTTTCTTGCCATCTCATCGCTTTCCAGATACTCGTCGTATGTGGTGATTTTGTCGATAAGCTGTCCGCCCGGAACGATCTCCATGATACGGTTAGCAGTCGTCTGCACGATCTGGTGGTCTCTGGATGTGAAGAGCAGTACGCCCGGGAATTTAATCAACCCGTTGTTAAGGGCAGTGATTGCCTCCATATCAAGATGGTTGGTGGGCTCGTCAAGAAGGAGCACATTCGCGCCGGATATCATCATCTTAGAGAGCAGGCAGCGTACTTTTTCCCCGCCGGAGAGCACTTTGAGCTTCTTGACGCCGTCCTCGCCGGAGAAGAGCATGCGCCCCAAGAATCCGCGGACATAGGTTACATCCTTTTCCTCGGAATACTGGGTCAGCCACTCTGTAATATTGTAGTCGCTGTCAAATTCCCCGCCAAAGTCTTTCGGGAAATATGCCTGAGAGGTTGTGACGCCCCATTTGTATGTTCCTTCGTCCGGCTCCATCTCCCCGATCAGGATCTTAAAAAGAACCGTCTTAGCAAGCTCGTTTCCGCCAACGAAAGCAACCTTATCGTCGTGACCGAGAGTAAAACTAATATTATCCAATATCTTCTCGCCGTCGATCGTCTTGGAAAGACCCTCCACGGTGAGCACTTCATTTCCGATTTCGCGGTTCGGGCGGAAGTCGATATAAGGATACTTCCTGCTGGATGGTTTGATCTCGTCGAGCTGAATTTTCTCGAGGGCGCGCTTTCTGGAGGTCGCCTGCTTGGATTTGGAGGCATTGGCGCTGAATCTTGAGATAAACTCTTGAAGTTCCTTGATCTTCTCTTCTTTCTTTTTGTTAGCTTCCTTCATCTGGCGGATAAGAAGCTGGCTGGATTCATACCAGAAATCATAGTTTCCGGCATAAAGCTGGATCTTGCCGTA
Source organism: Candidatus Mediterraneibacter pullicola (assembly GCA_019117065.1). Classification (GTDB taxonomy): domain Bacteria; phylum Bacillota; class Clostridia; order Lachnospirales; family Lachnospiraceae; genus Mediterraneibacter; species Mediterraneibacter pullicola. The sequence continues at coordinate 114,006 of DXAK01000012.1, forward strand.
GTCAATATCCGCAATCTGCGTACACACTTTGTTTAAAAAGTAACGGTCATGGGATACAACGATGACGGTATTGTCAAAGTTGATGAGGAACTCCTCAAGCCATGCGATGGCATCCAAGTCAAGATGGTTGGTGGGCTCGTCAAGGAGCAAGATGTCCGGGTTGCCGAACAGCGCCTGTGCAAGCAGTACTTTTACTTTCTCCGGGCCTGTCAGGTCCTTCATATATTTGTAGTGGAGATCAGTCGCGATCCCGAGTCCGTTTAAGAGGGAGGCGGCGTCAGACTCTGCTTCCCATCCGTTCATTGTAGCGAATTCCGCCTCAAGCTCACTGGCACGGATGCCGTCCTCATCGGTAAAATCTTCCTTGGCGTAGATCACTTCTTTTTCCTTCATGATCTCATACAGCCTTGCGTTTCCTATGATGACAGTATCCAGCACTGGGTATTCGTCATATTTAAAGTGATCCTGCTGAAGGAAAGAAAGACGTTCCCCCGGAGTGATGGCAATATCACCCTTCGTCGGCTCAAGCTGGCCAGAGAGAATCTTTAAGAACGTGGATTTTCCCGCGCCGTTGGCACCGATCAGGCCATAGCAGTTGCCCTCTGTAAATTTAATGTTGACGTCTTCAAAGAGCGCTTTTTTTCCTACGCGCAGCGTTACATTGTTTGCACTGATCATTATCCTATCTCCTTATATATTGTGAAACTTATGAACCAACGCTTATATTAACAGGGATAACAAAAAAACGCAAGGTTAAAGGAAAGTAAAAAAGAGAAGTTTCGGTTCCCCAAAAGAGAAAAAAGTTATATAATGATAAGGTAATGCCAATATATGCGGATACTCTCCGGTATCTGGCATTGAGATGAAACTATTTGTAGGAAAAGAGGTCGTCTATTATGGATATAAAAAAAGCGACTCTTGTCTTGGAGGGAGGCGCCACCAGAGGAGTATTTACATCGGGCGTACTGGACTTCATGATGGAGAAAGAATTGTACCTGTCCCATGTGATCGGAGTGTCCGCGGGCGCGTGCAATGCAGTGGATTATGTATCGAGGCAGCCGGGCAGAACAAGGGACTGTATGATACCGACAGATAAGAGTGGAAACTATTATTACGGGGTGCGTGACTTTGTGAGGCAGAAAAGTTTTATGAACATGGATCTGATCTTTGATAAGTTTCCAAATGAAATATTTCCCTTTGATTTTGAGACGTATTTTAATTCAGAGATAGAGTGTGAGCTTGTCACTACCAACTGTCTGACTGGGCAAGCGGAGTACATGACGGAGAGAAGAGATCGGAACCGGCTCATGAAGATATGCAGAGCTTCCAGCAGCATGCCCCTTCTGACTCCTATCGTGAATATTGATGGAACGCCGTATCTGGACGGCGGGCTTGCGGATTCTGTGCCCATTGACAGAGCGAGGAAACTTGGGAACGAAAAGATCATAGTCGTTCTGACAAAGAACAAGGGTTATCGGAAAAAAGTCGTGTCGCCTGCTATGCAGAGGCTATATAAGAGAGCGTACAAATCTTATCCTAAACTGATCCGTACCATATTTAGAAGGAGTTTTGAGTACAACAAGACGATGAATTATTTGGATCAGCTTGAGAAGAGCGGCGAGATCTTTGTGCTGCGCCCTCAGGTGAGTCCGGTGTCAAGGCTTGAGAGAAATACAGAGACGCTTCAGGCTTTCTATGAGCATGGATACCACTATATGGAAAGAAAAATGGACGATATGATAAGATATCTGGAGAAGTAATGAGGAGGAAACACTATGGGGAAATCAGAAGTTCTCGACTATACGCAGAACAGGGAATTATCATGGCTTCGGTTCAACGAGAGGGTGCTGGAGGAAGCGAGAGACGAGAAGACTCCCTTGATGGAGAGGATGAAATTCGTCGCGATTTTTACCAGCAATCTGGACGAGTTTTTCATGATTCGCGTAGGAAGCCTTTATGATATGGCGGCTCTGGATGGGAAAAAGACCGACAGCCGTTCCGGCATGACGCCCAGACAGCAGCTAGAGGCGATTTACCGGGCTATAGCTCCGCTTTACAAGGAGAGAGATAAGACTTATGCCGAGATCAAAAAGCAGCTCACGCCTTATGGAGTGTGCGGGCTTGGGTTTAAGGAACTTGAGCAGCAGGAGAAGAAGTATGTGAAGAAATACTTTAAAGAACAGATTCTTCCGGTGCTGTCTCCTCAGATTGTGGACGCGAACCATCCATTTCCGCATCTTCTAAATAAGGAGATCTATGTTGTGGCCCAGTTGAAGCAGGATGGGAAATCCATGCTGGGCATTGTGCCCGTGCCGCAATATATAACTGATGTGCTTTATCTTCCGGGAAATGACGTGCGTTACATCCGCATGGAAAAAGTGATTATGGAGTATCTGGAACTTGTATTCGAGCAGTATGAGGTGTCGGAGAAAAATTATATTTGTGTGACAAGAAATGCGGACATTTCACCGGATGATGAACTATATGCGGATAATGGCGATTTCCGCCGTATCATGCAGGAGACGCTGCATAAAAGGCGCAGAATGGCGGTTGTACGACTTGAGACAGCCTCTCCCTTAAGCAAGGAGATGGAAAAGTATTTCTGCGAAAAGTTCAAGATTACCTCTGAGTGCATTTTCCGCACAAAGATGCCCATGAAGCTGGGCTTCATCTTTGCCATTGCAGATAAGCTTCCAGAAACGATGAAGCGCTCTTTGATCAACAAGCCCTTTGCACCACAGCCCTCGGCATCTCTCGCAGAGGGAAGCGTCATGGAACAGGTGAAGAGAAAGGACGTGCTGCTGTCCTATCCATATGAAAGTATGGATCCGTTCCTGCAGCTTATTAAGGAGGCGGCGTCAGACCCGGATGTTATGACGATTAAGATCACAATCTACCGTCTGGCCAAGAAGGCGAGGCTTGTGGAATACCTGTGCGCCGCAGCGGAGAACGGCAAGGAGGTAACCGCTCTTATTGAACTGAGGGCGCGTTTTGACGAGCAGAATAATATCGACTGGTCTGAGCGGATGGAAGAGGCCGGATGCAGGGTAATTTATGGGTTTGAGGGATACAAGGTGCACTCTAAGATCTGTCTGATCACATACAGAAATAAAAATGAGATCCGTTATATCACTCAAGTCGGAACAGGAAATTACAATGAAAAGACAGCGAAGATGTACACAGATTATTCGCTGATGACTTCCAATCAGGAGATCGGAGAGGACGCGGCGGTATTTTTTAAGAACATGTCTATCAGCAATCTGGACGGGGTGTATAATCATCTGATTGTATCCCCCACGAGCCTGAAACAAAAAGTGCTCGCCCTGATGGACGAGGAGATTGCGAAAGGAGAGAACGGGCGCATCATCATGAAGATGAACTCTGTGACGGATATGGATTTTATCCGCAAAACTGCTGAGGCATCTCAGGCAGGAGTGAAAGTGGATCTGATTGTACGGGGAATCTGCTGTATTCTTCCGGGCATACCGGGCAGGACAGAGAACCTTCATGTCACTAGTATTGTGGGCCGGTATCTGGAGCACCCAAGAGTCTTTGTATTTGGGGCGGGAGCGGATGCTAAAGTATATATTGGCTCTGCAGATATGATGACAAGAAATACTGAGAACCGTGTGGAAGTCGCCTGCCCGATCTATGACAGCGGGATCAGAAGGAGGCTGATCCGAGATCTGCAAGTGATGCTTTCTGATAATGTCAAGGCAAGACGGATGGGCAGCGACGGTACTTACCGAAAAAAGAAGCAGGATGGGGAGCTGGTTAACGCGCAGGAGATATTTATGAGAGATGCTCTCAATGCTAGAAGGCCATCTGTCATGGCGGCAAAGTCAGAGAAAACATCAATATTTGCCAAAGTGAGAAAGATCTTCCGCAAAAGGGTGGATCATTAAAAATATTAAATCAATACAAGGAGGAAACCGGAATGGAAGAAAACAAAGTCACAGGATTCGGCAGGACAAAAAAAGGGGAAGAGGCACACCTGTATCTGCTGGAGAACAAAAATGGAGTGAAGGCATACCTCACAGATTACGGCGCGGCTCTCGTGCGGCTTCTTGTGCCGGATAAGAATAATGAGCTGCGGGATGTGGTGCTGGGTTATGACGACACAGCAGGCTATGAGCAGGGGGACGTTTTCTTTGGCGCTACCGTGGGACGCAACGCCAATCGCGTTGGCGGCGCCCATGTAGAAATCGCGGGCAAAGTATACAAGCTGGAGAAAAATGATAACGACAATAATCTCCACAGCGGAACTCATTATTACAATAAGCGGCTGTGGGATGTAGTAGAACAGGCGGACGATCATGTCGCCTTTGTCCTCCACAGTCCGGACGGGGATCAGGGATATCCGGGAGCTTTCGACATGCACGTGACATACACGTTAGATGACAGCAATGAGCTGACAATCCACTATGTGGCCGTTCCAGATCAGGACACTGTCATCAATATGACGAACCACAGCTATTTTAACCTAAACGGTCATGCAAGCGGAACCGTGCTCGGACATAAAGTGACGGTGAACGCAGATTCATTTACTCCCGCGGACGCTTATTCCATTCCGACAGGTGAGATCAGGAGCGTGGAGGGAACTCCTATGGATTTCCGTTCTGGAAGAGTGCTGGGGGATGATATTGATACAGATTATGAACCCCTTCGTTTTGGGTCAGGTTACGATCACAACTGGGTGTTGAAAAATGAAGGAAGATTTGATAAAGTAGCGGAAGTGGCATCAGAAGAGAGCGGGATTGTCATGGAAGTATATACTGATCTCCCGGGCGTTCAGATCTACACAGCGAACTTTGTAGACGGCGAGCCGGGGAAGGACGGGGCGTCTTACATAAAGAGGAGCGCTGTGTGCCTTGAGACACAGTATTTCCCAGATGCTGTCCATCATGAGAATTTTCCGCAGCCGCTGTGCAGAAAAGGGGAAAAATATGATACCCGCACAGCTTACCGTTTTCTGACGCGCGGATAGTACGGGAAAATCAGGAAGGGGCGGACAAAGGCGATCTGCCCCGCCGTTTTACAAAGGGGTACGGCTAAAATAACATATGGGAAAATCAGTGTATATCGCGGAGAAGCCCAGCGTGGCTCAGGAATTCGCAAAGGCATTAAAACTGAACACAAGAAGGAAAGACGGATATCTGGAGTCCGATGAAGCCATTATTACATGGTGCGTGGGTCATCTTGTGACCATGAGCTATCCGGAAGAGTATGACCCGGCGCTGAAGAAATGGAGTCTTCAGACGCTTCCGTTCATACCGGAGGAATTTAAGTATGAGGTAATCCCAAATGTAGCAAAACAGTTTCAGACTGTAAGCTTCATTCTGAACAGGGAGGATGTGGACACCATCTATGTGTGCACCGATTCAGGGCGTGAAGGAGAGTATATCTACCGTCTTGTGGAGCAGGAGGCTCATGTGACCGGAAAGAAACGGCGGAGAGTGTGGATCGACTCTCAGACGGAGGAGGAGATCTTAAGAGGAATCCGCGAGGCAAAAGACCTGTCCGAGTATGACAACTTAAGTGCTTCTGCTTACCTCAGGGCCAAGGAGGACTATCTGATGGGAATCAATTTCTCTCGTCTTCTCACCTTGAAATACGGAAACAGTATCTCTGGTTATCTCAACACAAAGTATGCGGTGATCTCCGTGGGCCGCGTTATGACCTGTGTGCTGGGTATGGTGGTGCGCAGAGAGCGTGAGATACGGGAGTTTGTAAAAACACCGTTCTATCGGGTGGTTAGTATGATTGACGCGTCGGGACACACATTCGAAGGAGAATGGCGCGCTGTGAAGGGATCCAGACATTTTGAAGCTTTTGAACTTTACAAAGAGAACGGATTCAAGGAGAGAAAAAAGGCGGAAGAACTGGTATCCTATCTCTCAGAAGAACAACCGCTTCAGTGTACGGTGGAGTCTGTGGAAAAGAAAAAGGAAAAGAAAAATCCCCCTCTTCTCTATAATCTGGCGGAACTTCAGAACGACTGTTCCAAAAGGTTTAAGATTAGTCCCGACGAGACCCTGCGCATTGTGCAGGAACTTTATGAGAAGAAGCTGGTGACTTATCCGAGAACAGATGCGAGAGTGCTGTCCACCGCGGTGGCGAAGGAGATCAGCAGGAATTTAAACGGCCTGTCAAAATATTCCATGTCAGCGCCTTATCTTCAGGATATCCTTTCATTCGGAAGCCATAAGGGACTGGAAAAGACAAGATATGTCAATGACAAACAGATCACGGATCATTACGCTATCATTCCTACGGGGCAGGGCTTGGGTGCGCTAAGTTCCCTGTCTGGCACATCCCATAAAGTATATGATCTGATTGTCCGGCGCTTCTTAAGTATTTTCTATCCGCCTGCTGTATACCAGAAAGTAGCGGTCATATCTAAGATGCGAGGGGAAAGCTTCTTTTCCAGCTTCAAGGTGTTGGTGGAAGAGGGGTACTTGAAGGTAGCAGGAATCCCTCAGGGGAAGCGTCCTTCGCAGACCATCAAAGAGACAGCAGACGCGGAAGGAGACGGATCCGAGGGCGATGCGCCGGATACAGAGAGCGGCGTGGAACAGGCTTTGGATACTGCTCTGTTTGAAGTCATCAACACCCTGAAAAGGGGGACGGTTCTTCCGGTTAGATCACTGGAGATCAAGGAAGGGGAGACTTCCCCTCCGAAAAGGTATAATTCCGGATCTATCATCCTTGCCATGGAGAACGCCGGACAACTGATCGAGGATGAGGAGTTAAGGGCGCAAATCAAAGGAAGCGGTATCGGAACCAGCGCCACAAGAGCAGAGATCTTAAAGAAGCTCATCCACATTAAATATCTTGCTCTGAATAAAAAGACACAGATCATCACGCCCACCCTTCAGGGAGAGATGGTGTACGATGTAGTGGACAATTCCATCAAGTCACTGTTAAACCCAGAGCTTACCGCGAGCTGGGAAAAAGGGCTTACCTATGTGGCTGAAGGGACAATCACAACCGATGAATATATGAAGAAACTGGACGATTTTATTACCAGAAGGACAGTAGGTGTGAAAGGACTCAACAATGAATATCAGTTAAGAGCCTGCTACGATAAGGCGGCGGGTTTTTATAAAAAAGCCGGAAGAGGCAGAAAAGGAGACAAATAAATGGAAGCATTGACAGTAAAAGAACTCTACACGCTGGAGGAGACGATTGCAAAGGACATTTTTGACGGGGTGACCTACCCGTGGGAAGTGTTGCCGAAGATCAGTTCATTTATTGTGGACTTGGGAAACAGTTTAAGCAGTGATGAGTATGAGAAACGTGGGGAGAATGTCTGGGTCGCAAAATCCGCAAAGGTGGCTCCTACGGCATTTATCAACGGTCCCGCAATCATCGGAAAAGAGGCGGAGGTGCGTCACTGCGCGTTTATCCGCGGCAATGCCATTGTAGGGGAAGGCGCGGTTGTGGGAAACTCCACAGAGCTGAAAAATGTGATCCTGTTTAACAAAGTACAGGTTCCCCATTATAACTATGTGGGAGATTCTATTCTCGGATACAAGTCCCACATGGGAGCGGGATCCATCACTTCCAATGTAAAATCGGACAAAAAACTGGTAGTTGTAAAGACTCCCGAGGGAAATATTGAGACTGGAATGAAAAAGTTTGGCGCCATGTTAGGCGATGAAGTGGAAGTGGGCTGCGGCAGCGTCCTCAATCCGGGAACTGTTGTGGGAAGCCACAGTAATATCTATCCCCTTTCTTCCGTGCGTGGATTCGTGCCGGGCAACAGCATCTATAAAAAACAGGACGAAGTCGTCACAAAGAGGGAGAACTAATATGAAACAGATTGGCTTTATCGGGGTAGGGATTATGGGGAAATCCATGGTCCGCAACCTTATGAAAGCAGGATATGAACTTCACATCTATGCGCGGACAAAGGGAAAAGTGGAGGATGTAGTCAGTGAGGGCGCTGTTTTCCATGAAACCATATCGGCCTGCGTGAAGGGAAGAGACGCAGTGATCACCATCGTGGGATTTCCGCAGGATGTGGAGGAAGTATATTTTGACAGCGGGAATATCTTGGATAGTGTGGATGAGGGCACTTATCTGATTGATATGACAACAACCAGTCCCATGCTGTCAGAGAAGCTGTACGAAGAAGGAACAAAGCGGGGCCTGCACGTGCTGGACGCTCCGGTGACTGGCGGAGATACAGGGGCGAAGTCAGGAACTCTTTCTATCCTTGTGGGAGGGGACAGAGAAGATTACGAGGCATGCCGTCCTCTGTTTGAGGCGATGGGCTCAAATATCAATTATGAGGGAAAAGCAGGATGCGGGCAGCACTGTAAATTGGCAAATCAGATCATGATCGCGGGAACGCTCTCTGGTGTTTGTGAGGCAGTCACTTACGCAAAAGAGAAGGGGCTTGACATGGAAACTTTTATGTGCTCCGTCTCCACAGGAGCCGCGGGAAGCAAGCAGCTGGATCTCTACGGTCCGAAGATCATCAGCGGGGATTATGCTCCGGGCTTCTTTATTAAGCATTTTATCAAAGACATGAAGCTGGCGCTTATTGAGGCGAACAAAAGCGGCCTTGACTTGGGAGTACTTAGTCAGGTGCTGGCGAATTATGAAGAGCTGGAAGCAGAAGGCGGGGGCGATCTGGGAACACAGGCGCTCATTAAGTTTTATGATGAGGCTCACAGGTAGGTACAGCGGGGAAGAGCAACTGGATGGACTGAATTCGCCCCGGATCGGGAAGTCAGCAGTTTTTCCGCTGTATTTCTTGTAATATCAGGTATTGACAATAAAAAGATTATGCCGTATTATTGTATTAAATTAGTGATACAATAATACGGGCTTTTCTTTGCCCGCAGACAGGAGGCAATCGTATGTTAGAGATACAGGGGCTTAGTAAGTCATACGGAAAAAATCTTGCGGTGGACAATGTGAGCTTTACCGTGCCAGACGGACAGATCGGGATCCTTCTAGGACCAAACGGCGCAGGAAAATCCACAATTATCAAAAGTATTGCAGGTCTACTCAGATATAAAGGCGTTATCCGTATACAGGGGATTCCGGCAAGACAGATGGAAGCGAAAAAGGTGTTCGCTTATGTGCCGGAGATACCGGCAATGTTTGATGCGCTGACTGTGAGGGAACATATCGAATATGTAAGGATGGCGTACAGTAGCGACATCACGGACGAGGAAATTGAGGAAATCCTAAAGGCGTTCGAGATGGAGGATAAGCAGGATAAACTGGGAAATGAACTATCCAAGGGAATGATGCAGAAAGTGAGTATTTGTTGTGCGTTGGCGGTGAAACCGAAGGTGATTCTTCTAGACGAGCCGATGGTGGGTCTCGACCCCGCCGCCATCAAGATGCTCAAAGAAGTGGTTCTGAAGCTGAGAGATCAGGGCGTCACCGTTCTCATCAGCACACATATGCTGGAGATGGTAGAGGAACTTTGGGAAATCATGTTTGTGATGGAGAAGGGACATATTGTCGGCTCCTACACGAAATCTGACGCAGAGGGCAAGGATCTGGATGAGCTCTTCTTCGCGATGACGGGCGGTGATAAGCAATGAAAGCGCTAATCTATCTTACGAAACGAAGCTTTATCAATAATATAAAGAAGGCTGTGAAAAAGCCCACTACTTTGATCGCTTTGATATTCGGCGTGGTATACGCTATTTTTATTCTTTTTTCATTGGCTACTTTGGTGATGAGCGTACGGATTGATTCTGTGAGGGGTCTTATGATTATCCTGACAGCGATCAGCATTTATCTGACTCTTGGAAATTTTATGGCGTATTCTTCGAGGAAAGGGATTCTGTTCCGTCCTGCCCATGCGCATTTTGTGTTTACCGCACCGATTGACCCGAAACTAGTGCTGGTTAACGGCGGATGGATGAACTACATTATGTACGTTGCCATATGGATCGTGATTGCTGTGGGAGGAGTGACTGTATTCCAAGTGGAACTGTGGAGGATGTTCTTTCTTCTTTTGGCGGGGCTGGTGCTGGAAATCGCCCTTGAGGTATCCATCATGGTGTTCCTTTATACGAACGATCATCTGCCGCAGAAACTGATGAGCGGGATCCGCTGGTTTATCAAGATCTTTTTGGCGGCGTTTACTCTTCTGATCGTGCTGTATTTCAGAAGAAACGGAATGTCTGTGGAATCGGTTTTTGCGTTTATTGACTGGAAGGTTCTTCAGATCATCCCGGTGATTGGATGGCAGATTGCGGCGTACCGTCTGATCCTGCTTGGACCGGATACGCTCAATGTCATTTGCGCGGCGCTCTATGTCATCTTTGTAGTTGTGGCTGCGACAGCGTCGCTGCGCATGAGGTGCGAAGGCGGATACTATGAAGAAGCCGCGAAATTCGCAGATGATTATGCCGAGATCAGGCAAAAAAAGAAGAGCGGGGATCTGGATATGAATCTCGGTGGAAAGAAGAGAAAGTTCCGCCATGTCAAGGACCGCATTACCGGGCATGGGGCAAAAGCGATCTTTTACCGCCAGCTTCTAGAATATAAAAAAGAGAAGTTCTTTATCTTTTCGAAAGTGACACTCATTGCGGCTGCGATTGCGTTTATCTTCTCGTTTTCAATGCGGGATGCGGCCACCGAAGGAGACATGAGTGGACTGTTTCTTCTGGGAATCGTGGCATATATGTCACTTGTGATGAGCGGTTACATTGGAAAGTGGGAAACGGAATTAAAAAACCCGTATCTGTATCTCATTCCGGACACTCCCCTTAAGAAGCTTTGGTATGCCACGGTAATGGAGCATATAAAAGCACTGGCTGACGCATGCATCATCTGCATCCCAATCGGAATATTCTGGAAAGTGAATACCGTCTATATTATATACTGTATTCTTATTTATACAGTACTTCAGGCAGATCGTTTGTATACAAAGGTACTTGCCCAATGTCTCGTAGGAGAGGTGTTCGGTAAGACCGGGCAGGATATACTGAGGATGCTGATCCAGATGTTCCTACTAGGGTTCGGGGCGGGACTGGCGGTTTTGATCGGCATATTTGTTAATGTAAGCTTTATATACCCGCTACTTTTGGTCTATAGTATTGTGATTACAGTCGGGATGGGACTGCTGGCATCTTTGAGATTTGAGAGTATGGAGCAGCTTGCATAGAGCGAAAAAGGCTGCGTAGGAGAAATAAAATAAGAAAAAGATTGACACGGGCTTAGCGCTCGTGTTATTCTATGGTTAATTGCTTTAGTGCTTTAAAGCGCAACGCTTTAAAGTGAATTAGCAAAAAAGGGGGGGATCCGGACTGACAAAAAATGGAAAAAACCGTAAATGGAAGACCACGGGAATAAGAAACAAGAAAAGGAAGGATGAGAATAAAAATGGGGATTAAACTTGTATTGCTTGTGATTTTCTTCGCGATAATGGTCGGAGTGGGGATTTATTCCAGAAAACATGTCACCAGCGTGGACGGATTCGTGCTTGGGGGAAGAACAGTGGGACCTTGGCTCACAGCGTTTGCGTATGGGACGTCCTATTTTTCCGCGGTGGTGTTTGTGGGATACGCAGGACAGTTCGGTTGGAAATACGGGATCGCCAGCACTTGGATCGGCATAGGAAACGCGGTTCTTGGAAGTCTCCTTGCATGGGTAGTGCTTGGCAGACGTACAAAAGTTATGACTCAGCATCTCAGTTCAAGGACAATGCCGGATTTTTTCGGAGAAAGATATGACAGCAAGGCGCTTAAAGTTATTTCTTCTATCATTGTGTTTGTATTCCTTATCCCATATACAGCGTCTGTTTATAATGGGCTCTCCCGTCTGTTTGAGATGGCGTTTCATATCCCGTATGCTTGGTGCGTGATCGTGATGGCGGTATTTACAGCTTTGTACGTGATATTGGGCGGATACATGGCGACCGCGATCAATGATTTTATTCAGGGAATTATTATGCTAGTAGGGATTGTGGCTGTGATTGCTGCTGTGTTGAGCGGACAGGGAGGATTTATGAATGCGATTGCCGAGATGGCGAAGATACCCAGCGATACAGCTGTAACGCAGGGGCAGCCAGGGGCGTTCACATCCTTTTTTGGACCGGACCCGCTGAACCTTCTCGGAGTTGTGCTTCTCACTTCTCTGGGGACATGGGGGCTTCCGCAGATGATTGGAAAGTTCTATGCAATCAAAGATGAAAAATCCATCAATACCGGAACAGTGATCTCTACGTTGTTTGCGGTCGTTGTGTCTGGCGGATGCTATTTTCTCGGAGGGTTCGGGCGCCTTTTTGACAGCCCGGTGATTTATGACGAGACGGGGGCGGTAGTGTATGATAGTATCATCCCACATATGCTCTCTGCCTTGCCGGATATATTGATCGGTATTGTAGTTGTGCTTGTGCTTTCGGCATCTATGTCCACCCTCTCTTCATTGGTGCTTACTTCCAGTTCGACCCTGACGCTGGATCTTATAAAAGATAATGTAGTGAAGAATATGAGTGAGAAAAAGCAGATTATCACGATGCAGGTATTGATCGTATTCTTTATTGTTGTCTCTGTAGTGATCGCTTTGGATCCGCCGACATTTATCGCGCAGCTCATGGGCATCTCATGGGGGGCGCTGGCCGGGGCGTTCCTTGCGCCGTTTCTCTACGGGCTGTACTGGAAGGGTGTGACCCGGGCAGGAGTATGGGCAGGATTTATCTCAGGAGTGGGAATCACTGTGTCGAATATGGTGATTGGATATATTGAATCTCCGATCAACGCAGGTGCGGTAGCAATGATTGCAGGGCTTATCGTCGTCCCGGTAGTCAGTCTAATCACGCCGCGGCTCAAGAAAGAGACGGTGAACCAGATATTTACATGCTATGAAGAGAAAGTAACGATCACGAAGAAACATTCCCTTCAAGAGTAGGGGCTCGTGAAAGAAAATATATCTTTCTTATATAGATAAACAGTTAAGAATATCTGAAATTCTACTTTCCATAACATATGATATCCGCAGAACTATGATTGTATTGTGGCTTTGGGACCGCAGGGTTCTACTTGCCGCTTGCGCAATATAGTTCTTCGGATATCTTCTTTTTTGACAAATTGGACAAGGAACTGCATTGTGCGAAAGCCTTTCTTCTCATAAGCCGTCCTGTAGATATGATTGATCAGCACTGTCACATAACACTCATGATCTGAGAAAAAACAATAAAAGTAAAATTGTATGGGAAAAAATACCTTATATGGTGTTGTATTTTCAGGAAATAATTATATAATAAAGGCATGCATAATTCCTAGTGAATTACTAGGAATTATGCTGGAAAATTATAATATAAAGGAGGAGATATCTATGGTAAATATACAAAAAGTGGCAGTGATTGGATGTGGGTTCGTGGGATCAACCATTGCGTATACATTGATGCAGAAAGGTGTATTCTCAGAGATGGTGCTTCTCGATGCTAATCATCCGAAGGCGGAGGGGGAGGCGATGGATATCAGCCATGGGCTGCCTTTTTCGCATGCAATGGATATTTACGCCGGAACATATGAGGATATCGCAGATGCATCTGTCATTATTATTACGGCGGGAGCGAATCAGAAACAAGGGGAGACTCGGCTGGATTTGGTACAGAAGAACGCGCGGATCATGAAGGCAGTCATCTCAGAGATCAAAAGGGTAGGGTGTGAAGGTATATTGATGATTGTGTCCAACCCTGTGGATATTCTGACGCATGTGGCTCTCAGGGAATCTGGGTTCCCCAAAGAGCGTGTCATCGGCTCCGGTACAGTTCTGGATACGGCAAGATTGAAATATCTTATCAGTGAGAAATTAAGTGTGGATAGCAGAAATGTTCACGCGTTCATTGCGGGCGAACACGGAGACAGTGAACTGGCAGTGTGGAGCTGCGCAAATATTTATGGCATTGGGCTGGAAGAATTTGCAAAAATGAAAGGGTACAGTGATTTTGAGGAAGAAAAGGAGAAGATATATTTTGCGGTGAGAGACAGCGCCTATGAGATTATTGACCGGAAGGGGGCAACTTACTATGGAATTGGTATGGCTGCGGCAAAAATTGCGGAGGCCATTGTCCGAGACAGCCATACAGTCGCTCCAGTCTCTGTTTCGTTAGAAGGTGAGTATGGACTGTCGGGGCTGTGCCTGAGTATCCCTTCTGTGATCGGACGGGGCGGGGCAGAACAGGTGCTGGAAATCAGCCTCAGCGAAGAGGAAAAGGAGAGGCTGGGAAGATCAGCGGATGAACTCAGGGAAGTGTTGGGAGAGATTGATTTTTAAAAAACAAGAACGTGGGTTTTGCCCGTTTTATCTAATATGCTTTTTAATTGCTTCAAAGCTCTCAGCACTGATTACATGCTCGATCCGGCAGGCGTCTTCGGCGGCAGTTTCCGGGTCAACGCCCAGACGTTCCAACCATGAGGAAAGGAGAGTGTGCCGCTCGTAGATGCGCTCTGCAATCTCTTTTCCCGATGCTGTAAGGGTGATGTATCCTTCAGGGGAGACGGTGATGTGGCCGTTTTCCCTGAGTTTTTTCATTGCCACGCTGACGCTGGGTTTTTTAAAATCAAGTTCTGTTGCGATATCTACAGAGCGCACAACAGGAAGTTTCCGGCTAAGGACAAGGATTGTTTCCAGATAGTTTTCAGCAGATTCATTTACATACATATTTCACACCTCGGTCATCAATTTGTACAGCATTTCCCATTTCTGAGAAATCATATTTCTTGATATTGTACCATAATCAAATAGCAACATCAAATCTCATTTTTATTTTCCTGTATGAAACGCATTTTTATTCTCTCTATGAAAAAAGAAATAAATACTTCTTGACAGAGCTCAAAAGTTAGCATATACTAACTATAGTATTAAGTAATAATAATGCTCATTTTGATTCACGGCATATAAACCAGAGAAGAAGTAGTATTTGAACGGTCAGGAGGCGGAGAATATGAATTTACTTGACGTAAAAGAAGGCGAAGAGCATATCATACAGAATATCAGAACCGATGATGAAGAAATGAAAGCGTTTTTGTTTTCTTTGGGCTGTTACAGCGGCGAACCGATCACGGTTATATCCCGTCTAAAAGGAGGATGCGTAGTCTCTATCAAGGACGGCAGGTATAATATCGATACTGATTTAGCGAAAGCTATTTCAATATAATAAAATGGTGATGTATTTCACTGTTTTTTTAAGTGCAATAGTTAGTTAAAGCTAATGTAAAGTAGGTTGAGCTAATCAATGTAATGAAGGAGGAGTTTGAGACTATGAGGATTGCTTTTGCAGGAAATCCGAACAGCGGGAAGACGACCATGTACAATGCGCTGACGGGAAGAAACGAGCGTGTGGGGAACTGGGCCGGAGTTACGGTCGAAAGAAAGGAAAGCCGAATAAAAAAGGCGTACTATGACGGGGAAGAGGAATTGGTGGCTGTAGACCTTCCGGGAGCCTATTCTATGTCTCCCTTTACCTCTGAGGAGAGTATAACAAGTAGCTACGTAAAAAATGAGGCTCCAGATGTGATCATCAACATTGTTGACGCCACGAATTTAAGCAGAAGCCTGTTCTTCACTACGCAGCTTCTGGAATTAGGGGTTCCGGTTGTGGTAGCCTTAAATAAGAGTGATATCACAGACAAGAAAAAGACAGAGATCAATGAGGAACTTTTGTCAGAGAAGCTGGGATGCCCAGTTGTTAAGACTGTTTCTACATCTTCGGGACATGAAGGGCTGAAAGAAGCTGTAAACGCGGCGGTGGCTTTGTGTGGAAAGGAGCAGAAAGCGCCCTATGTTCAGGCGGAGATTGACCTGAAGGACAAAAACGCTGTAGAGGCTGCCGACAGAAAACGTTTTGAGTTTGTCAATGGTATTGTCAAACAGGCGGAGAAGAGAAAAGTGTTTACAAAAGACAGGAATATGCAGGATAAGATCGACAGCGTGCTCACCCATAAGATTGTCGGTATCCCGATTTTTGCGGCAGTCATTTTCCTTGTATTCTACATATCGCAGACTACGCTTGGGACATGGATTGCAGACTGGCTGGTGGGCTGGATTGAGACGTTCCAAGGTTGGGTCGGCGGATTGATGGAGAATAGCAACCCACTATTATATGCTCTCCTTGTTGATGGTATCATAGGAGGTGTCGGGGCGGTTATCGGGTTCCTCCCTCTGGTTATGGTGATGTATTTTCTTATCGCCCTTTTGGAAGATTGCGGTTACATGGCGCGCGCGACAGTTGTTCTTGATCCCATCTTTAAGAGGGTAGGCCTTTCCGGCAAGTCGGTGATCCCCATGGTTATCGGAACAGGGTGCGCGATTCCCGGGGTTATGGCATGCCGGACGATCCGAAATGAGAGGGAACGCAGGACAACGGCCATGCTTACGCCTTTTATGCCGTGTGGAGCGAAGATCCCTGTGATTGCGCTGTTTGCCGGAGCATTTTTCGCTGATGCGTGGTGGGTATCGGCTACAATGTATCTGACAGGTATTGTGCTCGTGCTTTTGGGCGCTCTGCTTGTCAAGAAGATCACAGGGCAGAAGTACAGGAAATCATTCTTTATTATTGAACTGCCGGAATATAAGCTGCCGAGCTTAAAACGGGCGTGTGTATCCATGCTGGAGCGCGGAAAAGCATATATTATCAAAGCAGGAACGATCATTTTGGTGTGCAACACAGTTGTACAGATCATGCAGAGCTTTAACTGGCAGTTCCAGTTGGTGGAAGAAGGGATGGAAGGCACTTCTATCCTCGCCTCTATCGCTCATCCGTTTGCGATCTTGTTCATCCCGCTTGGATTCGGCGTATGGCAGCTTGCGGCGGCAGCGATTACCGGATTTATTGCGAAAGAGAACGTAGTAGGTACCTTGGCTGTTGTCTACGGTGTGACGAATCTGATTGATACGGATGAGTTCGCGCTTGTGGGAAGCGGAAATGAAGTGGCCATGGTTATGGGGCTTACCAAAGTGGCGGCGCTTGCTTATCTGATGTTTAATCTTTATACCCCGCCGTGCTTTGCAGCTCTGGGAGCGATGAATTCGGAGATGAAGAGCAGGAAATGGCTGTTTGGCGGCATCTGTCTTCAGCTTGCAACGGGCTATACAGTAGCATTTCTCGTGTACCAGATCGGTACGCTGATCACCACGGGATCTGTCGGAACCGCTTTTGTTCCCGGATTGATCGCAGTGCTTGTGTTTGCACTGATCATACTGTGGAGAATTCGCAAGTCGGATCAGGAATTTGCGGCAGCGTATAGTTTGCATTCATAGGTGTTTACAAAGATCTTCAACGGTGGGCAAAGTGCTATACTTTGCCCACCGATTGGCGTTAAAAAAGGAGTTGATATATGATGGCAGATGCAATCGTTCTGATTATTCTGGTGTTGGTTGTAGGAGGTGCGTCCGCCTATTTGATCCGGGCGAAGAAAAACGGAGTGAAGTGTGTCGGATGCCCGGCAGGGGGAAGCTGCCCGGGCAGTCAGAAGATGAAAAAGAAGAAGTTGGCCGGTTCGGTGATTGGAAGGAAGACGATACAGATCTCCGGAATGACGTGCGGCCATTGTGCGGCGAGTGTGGAGGAGAGACTAAATCTTATAGACGGAGTGCGTGCGGAAGTGAGCATGTCGAAAGGAAACGCGGTCGTTTTCTATGACCGGGAGATTGATGATACGATCTTAAAGAACGCGGTGGAAAAAGCTGGATTTACTGTAGATTCTATCCGTGTACTGTAAATATGTTTTTGTAATAAACAGCGCTGCATGTATTGAGCGGCGGAAGTCGAGACAGGGCCATACTGTGTTCGGAATTTTCCATATTCATATCAAAAAAGCACGGGACATGGGATAAGATGAATGATATACTCTAATTAAGACGGGCAGATGCTCTGCAAAATGGCATGGTGCTGCGTGATATAATAAAAAGGAGAGATATCATGGGACAATTGATAGAACATGGACAGGCGCCCAAATGGGTGTCTGATGAGCTGCACAGGGCTTGTGAGGTTATTGAGCGTAACATGGAACGCTTTGGGAACAAATTCCCATCTGCGTGTGCGGAAAACGGAGTTTATGGAGTGACAGAAAATGATGACTGGACTAATGGATTCTGGACGGGCATGCTCTGGATGGCTTATGAGTATACGCGGGAGGAGAAATTTAAAAATCTTGCGTGTGAGAATTTGAAAAGTTTTGAAAGGAGACTGGACGACCATATTGTACTGGAGCATCATGATATAGGATTCCTTTACAGCCTTTCAGTGGGAGCCGGCTGCCGTATCATGGGTGATGATCACTGGAAAAAAGTGTTTTTAAGAGCTGCGGATGTGCTGAAGGCGCGCTATCAGGAAAAAGGTGGTTTTCTTCAGGCATGGGGAGAGGTTGGAACTTCGGGAGAGTACCGGCTTATTATAGATTCTCTGATGAATCTCCCGATCTTGTACAGGGCCTCAGAGCTCTCGGGGAACAACTCTTATAGAGAGTATGCGGACAATCATTACAAAAACGTAGTAGCTAATATTATCAGAGACGATTATTCTACATATCATACATTTTATTTTGATCCTAAGACGGGCAGACCAGATCATGGCGCGACCCATCAAGGATTTTCCGATGCGTCCTGCTGGGCGAGAGGCCAGGCATGGGCGATTCTTGGCATGCCACTCAACATGAGAGTTTCGGGCAGAAGTATGTCAGAGGCAGAAAAAGAACGGTACGGTAAAGTGGTGAGGTATTTTGAGGAGCATTTGCCATCGGATGGAATGCCTTACTGGGATCTTGTTTTTGGGGAAGGATCTGATCAGCCAAGGGACAGTTCTGCGCTTGCCATTGCTGCGTGCGGCATGCTGGAGATCGGTGATACTAAACGTGCTCTTGAGATGCTTCTTACGCTAAAAGAGCAGGCGTCTACAGAATATGAGAAGGATCCAGAGGGACTGCTCCTCCATGGAGTCTATGCTTACGGTGAAGGGAAGGGCGTAGATGAACCGGATATCTGGGGAGATTATTTTTATATGGAAGCTCTCTGCAGAGTGTGCGATCCGAAATGGCAGCCGTACTGGTAATTTGGAAAAAGGTGGAGATAAGAGGAAAATCCGCATTTATCGCAATGAGTGCCATAAACGGTATGATCGTCCCGAAAAGCAAGGACAAGTGGTCCTGTCAGTCATGGAGATCAATCAACTATAGGTAGGATGATAAATGGAGACTTGAGTTCGGATGACCGGCGAAGACGCTGGCAAAAGGATAGGAGAAAAAATTGGGAAAAAAAATAAAAATTCTGATTTTGGGAGCTGCGGCCGTTGTCGTTGCAGCTGGTGCAGTGATAGTCTTCCGCCTTCTTTTCTGTTTTGAAAAGGGGCCGGACATTGCGATAGCTGGCAGGGAAATCACCAAAGAAGAATATATACAGTGCATGAATGGACAGAAATATCATACGGCGATCCGGCTGCAGCAGGAATACGGTGTGGATTCCTCAAATGGAAGCTTCTGGCTCAAAGAGATAGACGGGAAAGTCTTCTATAAGGAATTGGCGGATGACACGGTGGAGGAACTCAGATATATTCACGCGGTGTACGAAATTGCAGTAGAATGTGGGAATGTTGAGGATGCCAGATATGAAAGTTTAATAAGTCGTATGGAAGAAGAGAATGAGAGACGCAGAGAAACGATTGAAAGTGGAGGAGTGATCTATGGACTGGCGGAGTATACTCCGGAACTGTATATGAATTATGAGATGAGTAGCTTAAAAGACATGTATTGTGCGGACGAGACAAATGAGGGAATGGATCTGACTAATGAAGAGATCCAAGAATATTATGACAGTAAGGAATGGGTCGTGGGTCATGAAGCTGAGATGGCAGATCTGGACTCTGTAAAGACGGCTGTCGAGGCAGAACTTAGAGATAAGAAATACGAAGAGATGGTTGAGAAAAGGGCTGCAGAGTTGGAAGTGACAGGGGATATGGAGCGTATGTACCGGTTTGTGAGAAACAGACTGAAAGAGTAGAAAATATCGGATGGAGGTACCAGAATATAATCGGATTGACGCAGGGATTGCTGGAGAAATTCAGTATCCCTGCGTTTTGGCAATATCACGAATCAAAAGGAAAACATAGAGGCCAACATTGTGAAAAGAGATAATATATACTACAAATAAGGCGTATTATAGTAAATTATATACAAAAATGCCAAAATCAATAAAAAACTAAACAATATAGAGATTGAAAGCCACAATTACGGAACGCTACAATTTATATAACAAAAAAGTCTAATCTATCAGGAGGACAAAGTATGAAAAAAAGAAAAATGGGAGGAATCAAAGTTTTAGCAGCGGCGATGGCGGCGATGATGTTAGCGGCAGCTTGCCCTACTGCATCGGCTCAGGGTGCGGAAGGTGATGCAGACGTGACTGGGCAGGGAACGGGAACTACTTACTATGTAAGTTCCCAAAATGGTAATGATGCTAACAATGGAACATCTGAAAATACGGCATTCCAGAGCCTTGACAAGATCAATGAGTTGATACTCAAACCCGGTGATCAGGTGCTTTTGGAGCGAGGATCTGTTTTTAATGAGCAATATCTGCATCTGAAAGGGAGTGGAAGCGAAGATGCCTACATTGTAGTATCCGATTATGGGGATGATAGTGATTCCATGCCGCAGATCAATGCGGATGGGGCCGGGCAGTGGCTCCAAGATTACGGAAAGGCGACAGGCGATGTGCCCGCGGGAGGTAAAACGGTATCAACAGCTCTTTTGCTCACAGACATGGAATATATTGAAGTCAGTAACTTGGAGATTACGAACCGGAGGGTAGACAATGAATATGACGATGGCCTTACGTATAACGATGAAAACGCGCTTGACCGTACAGGTGTTGCCTCGGTAGCGAAAAATAACGGCACGTTGGATCACATTGTATTGGATAACCTCTATATCCATGATGTTCAGGGGAATGTCTACAACAAGCAAACGGTAAATGGTGGGATTTATTTTATCGCATGTCTACCGGATGACGAGCGTGAGACGGGGATCGCGCGTTATAATGACGTCCTGATCCAGAACTGCTATCTGAAGGACGTGAACCGAAAGGGGATCGGATGCGCGTTTACGGTGTATGGTTCCGACAATTTCGGGAGCCTCAAAGAGATCCCTGACGATCTGATGCAAAAATATGGTTCTACAAACGTGGTTATTCAGAACAACTATGTGGAAGGAGCCGGCGGCGACGCCATCACTCCGCAGTACTGTTACAGACCGGTCGTACAGTACAATGTGGCAAAAGAGGCTGGCAAACAGATGAATACAACGGACTATAAGAGAGAACAAGGACGGGTGGCGGCTGCAATCTGGCCATGGACATGCAAGGATGCGGTATTCCAGTATAACGAGAGCTTTGATACATTAAACGCGGCCAGCGGAAATGGAGACGGGCAGGCGTGGGATGCGGATACGGGCGACGGGACCTTATACCAGTATAATTACAGCCACGGAAATACCGGAGGAGCAGTTATGTTTTGTCTGCAGCAAGCTGTAAATAGTACGTTCCGTTATAATATCAGCCAGAATGACGGGTCGGGATCCAATATCGGTCTCCTATCTCTCGCGAAGAATCCAGACGCACATATTTATAACAACACTTTCTACATTTCAGAGGGCACTTCCATTATCGGAACACGCATAGGATATTCAGCAGCATCGGCAACAATAGAAAATAATATTTTCTACTATACAGGCGATATTCCAAAACAAGAAACGTATCGGGGAAGCAGCACAGGATCCAATGTCAGATTGTATACAAATAATATTTACTATAATTATGCCAATACTCCTACGGTGGATACAAATCCGATTCAGGTTAGCGCCGGAGAAGAGCTGCTGACTGGCCCGGGAACAGGACCGGAAGACGTGGCGGCAGATCATAAAGTGAGAGATCATGAAGATGTGGCAGAAGGAACAACAACGGCATTTGACGGTTACAAACCGTCATCGGAGAACTCGCCGGCGGTCAATGCGGGTAAAGTCATTACAGATCAGAATGGAAAGGCAGTAGAGCATGATTTCTTCGGGAACCTGATCATAGACAGCCCAGATATCGGCGCTGTGGAATATTCGACTGTCTCCGCGGACAGTTCCTTGCATGACGCTGCGTATATCGTAAAAGAAGGGAAGATTTATGTTCCTTACTCAGACAATAATCCGACCACGGTAGGTGAATTTAAGAGTAATGTATTGGTTGCAAATACAGCTTCTTATCAAGTATTAAAAGCAGATAAAACACAAGCCTCTGATACAGAAAATATAGCGGGGGGTATGATTCTTTGCGTTAAGGCTCAGAGTGGAACGACAACAGAGTATGAGATCTGCCAGAAGAATGCCTATGACTGGGCGGAGGACTTTGTAGACCGACAGCAGGGGAATGTGTGGTTTGCCCAGCAGGGAATTGGAATCGGAGCAGGGACAAACTGGAAAAACATCTCTACTTTTGATACAACATATTCAACGTGGAAGGCTGATCAGTGGCATGGAGTAGGCTTGGATAAGAGACAGTCAGAACCTGTGACGGATGATGTCCATGGATTGCTAGCAGCTCCGAAAGGAAGCGGCGGCATGGCTGTGATTACGGCGATGTCATTTCGAGCGCCCAAGACCGGGACAGTGAAATTTACAGTAAAAGATACGGGGGATGGGGATAGTGGCGAACCATATATCCGACAGGCTAATAACACCGGAGGACCTGTTATATTGGGTCTCTATGTGAATGATAAGCAGATCATACAGTCAGAGTTATCTGAATCTTTTGTGACAGCTGATGGGTGGAGAAACATTCCTGAATTCGAAGTGACGGCTGGAGATTATGTCCGGGTGATATTGGAAGGCAAAAATGCAGAGAAACGTTCCGTACATATTACTCCGAATATTGAGTATTTGGACATTGATGCAGAAAACTCCTCCCCGGTGATAGAATTAAAGGAAAAAGATGTCTTGGCTTTCGGAGTTGAAAAATCCCAGTGATCTGGCAGCTCTGCCTGAATCTGATCTGGTAACAGGAAGTGGTGGACAGCAGAACAGCGGGGATAAGGCGGCCTTAATTGGGAACAGCTCTCGGATTATGATTCAAGGAATGATGGCAGTGCTTTCTCTTGGTGTGTGGGACTATGCCTCGTAATAAAGACAAAAGAGAAGTTAAAAGCGGACACTTAAAATGGATAAATAACGACATAAAAAATCCCCTCCGGGAACAGGCGTTTAACATTAAGCCTGTTTCCGGAAGGGATTTTTGAAACTGTAGAGTCGTGGCTGCAAGGTGGGAGAGGGTGTTTTCCGTACTATTTTTTTATGTTTTTGGCAATCTTTTTTCGGACGGCTTCTTTCATGGGAAGGCCAGTGTCGTAGTCAAGCTGTCTGGGCTCATATTCTTCGTTCTCACGTTGTCTGGTATACCCATCGTTAGCCCATGATGGAATTTTGTCCGGCCGCCAGCTCCTGCATGCCCACTGGTAGCCCCGGTACAGATCCCGGGTTGCATTCATATGCTCAAGGATGAGATCGTGGAGATGATTTCGTATTTCGGCGTAACGCTCATCATTGATCAGATTGTGGACTTCGTCCGGATCTTCCTTTGTATCGTAGAACTCATCCGTATCCAGAAGATGGACGGCCAGTTTGTACCGGTCTGTAATGGCAGCCCGCATCATCTGAAGGCCGCCGAATCCGTCATGATCCACTTCATAGCGGGTAAATTCTGTGAACACAACATCGTTTATGCGGATAGATGTATCATAAATCTGCGGGAGCATGCTCTTCCCCTCCAGTAATTTCGGTATGGGAAGCCCCATGTAATCAAGAATTGTAGGTGCAAGGTCAATATGTGAAGCAGGAGCTGTGACGACTTTCCCGGCTTCGCCGCCTTTGATGATAAAAGGAATATTTGCCGCTTCTTTATAACAGGTGGCGTCCTTGTTATAAATCCGGTGGTTGCCCAGCATATCGCCGTGATCGGAAGTGTATATGACCATAGCGTTTGGAACGGAATTGCGAATTTTGTCAAGAACCTTTCCGATCTCATAATCAACAAAGCTGTTGCATCCAAGAAACAGAGAAAGTTTTTTTGAAGGACGGTTGATCTCTTCTTTTGTTTTGTTTATGGCGTCGCCCGCCCAGAGTCTCTGCATCAGCGGCTTCTGGCTCAGATCATCCTCATAGTTTGGATTATCGTCAAAGCAGAAATCTTCGTACATTGTATTATACGGCGGGGGACAGATATAAGGGCCATGTGGTTCGTCGTAGGAGACTGTTAGGAAAAAATCTTCATTCTTGTATTCCTCAATAAAGTTTACGGCGCGCAAAGAACAGCGGTGCGCATAGGTGAATTCTTCCGTCAAATCATTGTCGAACGAAGTGTCCGATCGGCGGGAACGCATGCGGTCCGCTTCGCTTAATTCATCTAGATATCTGCGCATATCATACCAGTATTTTTCATCCCAGCCCTCCGGGCAGATGCCGTTTCCGAAATAGTCATACCCGTCTAAATGCCATTTGCCTATATAACCGCAGTGGAAGCCGTTATCTGTGAGGCGCTGGCCGATTGTTTTTACATTCTCGCCCATTGGCATACAGTTGGTGATAACGCCGTTTGTGTGAGGAAATGTTCCTGTGAAGATGGCGGATCTGGCCGGACCGCACACGGGCTGGCATGTATATGCGTTTTCATAGCGAATACCTTCCATGGCCAGTCTGTCAAGATTGGGAGTAATCATTTTATCATTTCCATAACACCCAAGCATATCTTTACGAGTTGTATCAGTCATTATTAAAATTACTTGCTTTTTCACTTTTTTATCTCCTGTCTATTTTAGTTATATGAAATAAAAATCACAGCAGTTTATTCGCCACAGAATCCGTAAAGTACATCCACGGCAGTGCGCCCGGGGATAAGTTTCTTCCCGTCTGTATATCCTTCCGGGCGACCGGATAGTGAATCGATAAGATGTTCTCTAAGTTCACTGATTCGCTCTTGATAGGACGGATTGTTGATGAGATTGTTAAGCTCGTGAGGATCGCCTTCCAGGTTGAAATATTGTTCCTCTCCTGACGATGAATACCAGATGTATTTGTCACATTTTGTCACGATCCAATGATTTGAGAACTCACTAAAGGCATGCTCACCATGCAGCCAGCTCCGCAGTGACTGTCCGGGATCCCGCACCAACGGCAGGAGGCTATGTCCGTCTACCGTGTCAGGAATCTCAGCTCCAGCGATGTCAAGGAGTGTGGGCATCACGTCTCTAAGTTCCACAATGTCTCTGCACACAGAGGATGGAACAATTCCAGGCAGGACATTTTTTCCGGCAGTGATGATCATGGGGATATGGCAGCTGCCCTCGTACGGGCGGGCTTTTCTCCACATATGATGATCGCAGAGTTCCTCCCCGTGGTCGGAAGTAAAAAGAATGATGGAATTATCAAACACTTCATATTCTTTTAGTGCGAGGATCAGACGCCCGATTTGGTGATCCAGATGAGTGATGCACGCATAATATCCGACTTGTGCCTGGCGGATCAGTTCCGGATCAGACGGACCTGTTCTGGAATCATAAAGGCGGCCGTCGCGTTTTAAGTATTTGTCCGTTTCCCATGTTCCCACGTAAGGAGGAGTAAGTTCCTTATTGTTATACAGATCAAAATAATAATAAGGCGCGTCGAAAGGGGGGTGGGGGCGGAGATAGGAAGCCATCAGGAAGAACGGTTTTCTCGGATCACGGCGCCTTAGAAAATCAATGCTGCGCTGTGTGACCCAGTTGGTGGGATGATATTTTTCTTCGTGTATCCACGGGCGGGCGATAAAACTATTACATTCAATACCGGTCTCATTTACGTCAGCCGTGATCCCAAGTTCCTGTTTGAGCCAGTAGAAATAGTCGTCAGCACTAAGCTGAGACTCGCTGTAGGACAAAGAGTGCCTTCTGGCCGCACCGAGATTCCCGTCGTGGAGCTCGACGTTATGGAATCCGAGATAATTTCTTAAAGGATGCACATGCATCTTTCCGACACATTGCGTGTAATATCCAGCTTGCGCTAGTTCACCGGCCATTGTATGCTCGTAATTCCATGAGATTCGGTCCTTGTATCCCACGCGACCGTGATGGGTTTGTTCCATTCCGGTATGGAGAGCGGCCCGTGCCGCGATACAACTCGGACAGGCGCTGTAGGCTCTGGAAAATACGACTCCCGTGGAGGCAAGCGTGTCCAGATAAGGCGTTTTTACGTCAGGATGTCCTGCGTATCCGAGACAATCCCCCCGAAGCTGGTCTGTCATAATTAAAATGATATTCGGCTGTTTCATGAAAAGTCTGCTCCTTTCTTTATCTTTTACCTCCCCGGCAGTGATGTTATGGGAGAAGATTTATATATGCCCCTATCATAGTGCGCCCGGAAATCAAAATCAAGGAATAGAAGAGAAAATGACAGGATAGATATAAAAAGAAGCAGGATTTCACAAAATTATGAAAAATGTAAAAAAACAAAGAAATTTTGATGCAAAATTGTATAAAATAACGGTATAAATTGAATAATATTGTCAATTTTAAACAAGTATGACAATAAATATAAAAAATCAAGCAATATTATGATTGAAATAAAAGTTGTAGAGAAATATAATTTAAGTAACATTTGTAAAGGAGGAGATAAAATGAAAAAGAAAGTGATCAGTGTATTGCTCGCAACAGCTATGGTAACAGCACTTGTTGCAGGTTGCGGTTCAAGCAGTAGCGGAGGAAGCTCCGGAAGCAGCGACAAGAAGTATGATGGTGTAGAACTTACATACTGGTCAATGTGGACAAGCGCAGAGCCGCAGGGACAGGCTTTACAGGAGGCTGCGGACGCGTTTGAGGAAGAGACTGGCGCCCATGTGAACTTCGAGTGGAAAGGTCGTGACATTAAGAACATCCTTTCATCAGCTCTTGAGAGTGAGGAAGCATTCGATATGTTTGAGGACGACTACACAAGAATTACAGGCAACTATGTTGATTATGTGGCTGATCTCACAGAGATGGCCGACGCGGCTGGATATGCTGACAAGAGCTATGCGGTATTCAACGATGTGGCTACTGAAGCGGCAGGATTCCTTCCCTGCCTGACAGAGCAGCCGTCAGTGGGTGGTATATTCTACAATGCGGACATTTTTGAGGATTGCGGCATTACAGAGGTTCCGACGACATGGGACGAGTTCATGGAAGCTTGCCAGATCATGAAGGATAAAGGTTATCAGCCGATGGCTTTGGACAGCACATATGCTCCGTTCTGGTTCGGTTATCATCTTGCAAGAACAATTGGGGAGGACGCGACAGCTGAGCTTGCGCTAAACGGTGGATGGAGCCAGAACCCGGGTGTTGCACAGGCGGCAGATGACATCATTGAGTTCGTAAACGCAGGATATCTTGCAGAGGGAGCTCCGGATGAGTATCCGGCAAGCCAGAACAAGATGGGTATCGATCAGGACGTAGCAATGGTTGTTTGCGCGAACTATGTAACCGCTGAGGTTAACCAGAACTCTGGTACAGAGCTTAACTGGGGACTGTTTGCATATCCGACAGTTGAGAACGGTGCTGATTCGACAAGTACATTCGCAGGTGCTAACTCTATTGCAATTACAAAATACAGCGAGAACCAGCAGGCTGCATTTGATTTTGCAATGTATGTCGTAACAGGTGAGCAGGACCAGAGTAAAGCGGAACTGGCAAACCAGATCCCGGCTGATCCGAATAATACAGCTCCGGCTGCTCAGGCAGGTACTACGGAAGTGCTTCAGGCTACAAGTGCACCGCTTACATGGAACATGGGCCTGAACGAGAATGCGGATCTTATGTCTGTAATTCAGGAGACAGTAGTGAAACTGTATGAAGGCAGCTATGCTACGGGAGCAGATTTTGCAGCCGCCATGGATGCTTTGTACTAAAATTAGCTAAAAACCTTGAGGTGGTGCTGATTTGCGCCACCTCATTTTATCGGAAAGGTGAAGTGTAGGAAGATGAAGAAAAATAGGATTTTTATAACGGGATTTATCCTTCCCTGCCTGCTTGCTCTGCTGATTATGTATCTGTATCCTGTTGTCCGCACGGTCATCATGAGTTTTTTCGGCATTGAAAGCGTTACTTCCAGCGTATCTGAGTGGTCGTTCAATGGAGTAGACAATTATATCAGGATATTTACCAGTCCTACATTCCAGCGGGCAATGAGGAATGTTCTCCTGATATGGATTGTCGGAGGGGTGATCATTCTCTCATTTGCGCTGCTTTTTGCAGTTATTCTAACAAGTGGAATTCGGTTTAAAAAGTTCTTCCGTGCGGCGATTTATATGCCTAATATCATCAGTGCAGTTGCCCTTGCAACGATGTGGATCCAGTATATCTACAATCAGGATTACGGGCTTATAAATCAAATCCTAGGGGTGCTGGGGCTTGAAGGTAAGAACTGGCTGGGCACGGATATGAAATTCTGGGCCATGCTTTTTGCATTTACGTTTGGCGCGGTAGGGTATTACATGCTGATATTTATCAACGGTATTGAGCGGATCCCTGCGGACTTGGGAGAGGCGGCGACGATAGACGGAGCGAATAAGGTACAGCAGTTTTTCAGCATTACGCTACCCCTGCTCCGTGGAATCTTTAAGACAAATATTACCTTTTGGAGTGTAAACTGTCTTACATTTTTCCTCTGGTCAAAGATGTTCTCACCGGTGAGCACAGAAGCTTCAACGGTTGTACCGGTGGTTTATCTGTATGACACGGTATTTGGAACAGTTGGAAACGTCCAGCGTGATGCTGGAGCCGGAGCTGCGATTGGAGTCGTTTTGGCAGTGATTGTAGGAGCTATTTATTTTATAATGAATAAGTTGCTCAAAGATGACGATCTGGAATTCTAGTCTGCAGAGTGAGGTGAAAAAATGAGTAAAGAGAACAAGGTAGTATATAAAGAAAAAATTAAATGGAAAAAGGAAGCGGCACTACTGCCGGGATACTTGATCGTGTTTGTCTGGATCCTGTTTACAGCGGCGTTTTTACTCTGGATTCTGGCTGCAAGTTTGTCCACATCCAGAGAGATTTTTTCTGGGGCGGTGTTTAAGTTTGCGTCAGGATTCCATTTCGAAAATTATGTTAACGCATGGACTGCCGGCAATGTGTCTGTGTATTTTATGAATTCCCTGCTTTACGCGACGGTTGCGAGTGCTGTGGTGATTCTAATCTCGGCTCCGGCGGCATATGTGCTTTCCAGATACACCTTTTTGGGGAATAAGGGTATCAAGATAAGTCTGGTTCTTGCTATGAGTATTCCAGAAGTTATGATAATCATGCCGATCTACTCGCTTACGGCAGAGTATCACATCAGAGGAAGGATTCTTTTGATTATACTGTATATTCTTCTTCGTGTGCCGTTCACAACGACATATCTGCTGAACTTTTTTGCCAGCTTGTCGAGAAGTTATGAGGAGGCTGCTGCGATTGACGGATGTACTCCGTCGAAGACGTTCTGGCGGATCATGTTGCCTCTTGTGCAGCCGGCGATCGTAACGGTAACAATTTTTAATTTCATGAGTGTGTGGAACGAGTTCTTTATGGCCCTTATTTTCGCGACGTCTACAGAGACTACTCCGGTTGGAGTTGGGCTTCTGCAGATCGTAAATGCGATGAAATACACCGGAAATTACGGCGGACTTTTTGCATCGGTTATTATTGTCTTCCTGCCGACCTTCCTGCTTTATATCTTCCTGTCGGAGAAGATTATCGCAGGTGTTACAGGTGGCGGTGTCAAAGGCTAAAAATAAGAATAAAAACATCAGGATACGGGCTGGCGCAGTATACTGTACCGGCCCGTAAGTATGAAAGATACCGCAGAGGTCTATTATTATTCCATAGTAATATGACATTATTTTAAAAGGAAAGGAGATAAAAAGTGAAAAATAATTCAGTCGGAAGAGTGACCATACCAACGGATGTAGACGTAGTGCCGGAGACTCTGGAAATTTTAAAAAAGTGGGGAGCGGACGCGATCCGCGACTGTGACGGGACAGATTATCCGGAAGAGCTGATAGATGTGGGTGCAAAAGTTTACTCTACTTATTATACAACAAGAAAGGACAACGCATGGGCAGAGGCAAATCCGGATGAGATCCAGCAGATGTATATCATGACCCCTTTTTATACGGCAGTTGAGGATAATTTGTCTATTCACTTGATGACTCATCTTTATCCAGACATGCTGAAAGTCAACGACCGTGACGATATTGAAAGATGGTGGGAAGTGATCGACCGCACGACGGGAGAGGTTGTACCGGTTTCTGATTGGAGTTATAACAGTGAAACGGGAGACATTACGATTCACAAGGTTAAAAAATTTCATGATTATACAGTCAGCTTTTTGGCGTATATTATGTGGGATCCAGTTCATATGTATAATGCGGTGACAAACGGTTGGAAAGATTTTGAGAAGCAGATTACTTTTGACGTCCGTCAGCCGAAAACACACAAATTTTCTATGGAGCGACTGAGAAAATTTATGGCGGACAATCCGCATGTGAACGTGATCCGATATACCACATTCTTTCATCAGTTCACTTTGATTTTTGACGAGCTGGCAAGAGAAAAGTATGTGGATTGGTACGGATATTCCGCTTCCGTCAGTCCTTATATCTTAGATCAGTTTGAGAAAGAGGTGGGGTATAAGTTTCGCCCAGAATTTATTATTGATCAGGGATATATGAATAACCCTTACCGTATTCCGTCCAAGGAGTTCAGAGATTTTCAAGCCTTCCAGAGAAGAGAGGTTGCCAAACTTGCAAAAGAGATGGTAGACATTACACATGAAGGCGGAAAAGAGGCAATGATGTTCCTCGGAGACCACTGGATTGGCATGGAGCCTTTCATGGATGAGTTTAAGTCAATAGGGCTTGATGCTGTTGTTGGAAGTGTGGGGAATGGCTCCACTCTCCGTCTGATCAGTAATATAGAAGGAGTAAACTATCGCGAGGGACGTCTCCTTCCTTATTTTTTTCCAGATGTATTCCGCGAGGGAAAAGACCCTGTGAAAGAGGCGAAAGTAAACTGGGTGACAGCCAGACGCGCGATACTGAGAAAACCCATTGACCGTATCGGCTATGGAGGATATTTGAAACTTGCGTTGCAGTTCCCGGAATTTGTAGATTATGTGGAGAGCGTATGTAATGAGTTCCGTGAGCTTTATGAGAATATTAAAGGAACTACGCCATATTGTATTAAAAAGGTGGCGGTATTAAACTGCTGGGGCAAGATGCGCGCGTGGGGCAACCACATGGTTCATCACGCAATTTATTACAAGCAGAATTATTCTTATGCCGGGATTATCGAAGCTCTGAGTGGAGCACCGTTTGACGTGGAATTCATCAGTTTTGACGATATTAGGAACAATCCGGACATTCTGAACGATATCGATGTGATTTTGAACGTGGGAGATGCGGATACTGCGTACACAGGGGGAGAGAATTGGACGGATGAGGCGGTCGTAACAGCTATTAAGAAATTTATTTATAACGGCGGCGGATTCATAGGAGTTGGGGAGCCGGCCGCACATCAGCATGAAGGGCATTTCTTCCAGCTTGCCACAGTCATGGGAGTTGAGAGAGAGAACGGATTCACGCTGAATGTTGATAAATATAATTGGGATGAGCATGATCATTTTATTAAGGAAGACTGCACGAAAGAAATTGATTTCGGAGAAGGCAAAAAGAATATCTATGCGTTTGACGGGACAATGATTCTTGTGCAGCGTAATAAAGAAGTACAGATGGCCGTAAATGAATTCGGACGGGGCCGCTGCGTATATATCAGCGGGCTTCCGTACAGCTTTGAAAACAGCCGTATCCTTTACCGGTCGATTATCTGGGCTTCACACGATGAAGGGAACATTCACAAGTGGTTCAGCACAAACTTTAATGTGGAAGTTCACGCGTATGTGAAGAACGGAAAATTCTGCGTTGTGAATAACACATATGAGCCTCAGAGTACGACAGTCTATAAGGGAGACGGAGCTAGTTTTGATCTTGATCTTGAGGCTAATGAGATTGTTTGGTACGAGATCTAAAAAGTTTCTAGATAAAAAGAAGAAGGCAGGGATGAGTTGTCTTTTTAGTAGGTAAAATAGCCGGGGGTGCCGTTCACGGAATTGTTCTGTGGTACGGCAGTCCCGGTTTGTCTGTGGCGGTTTTCTAATAATTAGTTTTTGGTATGCGTCTGCCGGTATTGGTTGGGGGTCATGTGATGGAATTTCCGAAAGGTCTGTGTAAAATAAGACTGTGAGGAAAATCCAGTGAGGGCAGCGATGTCGGAGATGGAGTAATCTGTATGTGTGAGAAGATGACATGCCGCTTCAATCCGCTTCTGGTTTAAATATTGGATGGGGGGAAGGCCAGTAAATTTTGTAAAAGAATGGGCCATGTAATATTTGTTCATATGCGTCAGATCTGTCAGCGTGTCCAGAGTAATATGGGAAGCGTAATTGGTATCAAGAAATTCTTTTATCTGGGCGCATTCTTTTGACATTTTCACCGAATTTGTGGAAATTGGAATAAGTTGTTTTGTTCGGATGATGCGCAGGAGAAGAACCTCGAGCAGATGCTGACAGATCTGGTCAGAGCCATATTGATCTCCCTTTATTTCGTAGTAAATCTGGTCAAACAGGTTTGCAAGCAAGGAGTGGTTGTCAAAGTTACAGTAGATCTGTGCTGTTGTGGCGTCGTACTTGGTTTGGAAAGTGACTCCGTCAATGCCAAGAACATAGTATTTCAAGGCAGTTTCAGGTATGGACTGCTCCGTATGCTCGATATAGGGGGGAATGATAATAAGGTCGCCGGTTCTTATAGAACGAGTTCCTTCGCGGAAGAGAAAGTTTCCCTTCCCTTCCAGTACAAAAAAGATCTCTGTAAAATGATGGGTATGGAATACGCTCTGCCAGTCCTGATCATCTTTGGATAAGGAGATGGACAAAAGATGTGCATTCATCTTAGGGATGTCATTTGTTTTAACAGAGTGCTGGCTATGGCTCATATTCTCCCGCCTTTCTTTAAAATGCGCGGCTGGTTTGATCAGTACCGCGGTGCAAAATGAATGTCAGTTTTCGTTATCTGCCCAAAGCGGACGGTAGCACAGGTTCGTAAGGGCGTCCCGGTATCAGAATATTCCCGTCGGTGAAACCTTCGGGACGTCCTGACAGAACTTCGATCAAACGCTGTCTAAGTTTCTGTATCCGCTCCTGTGCCTGTGGAGCGTCAATGAGATTTTCCAGTTCATGAGGATCATCGGCAAGATTAAAATACTGTTCTTCCCCGCTCTCGCAAAGCCAGATATATTTATCCGTTGGAGTGACGATCCAGTGGTTGGAAAACTCTCCGTAGGAATGCTCCCCGTGAAGCCATGAACGGCTGATTATCTCTGGCTGTCCGGTCAGTGGAAGCAGGCTTTCCCCGTCTACGGAATCAGGGATATCCGATCCTGCGATGTCAAGCAGAGTGGGCATCACGTCACGTAGTTCGGCAATACTGTGGCATACGCTTCCGGGCTTTAAGCCGGGAAGCACATTTTTCCCAGCCGAAATGATCATCGGGATATTGCAGCTTCCCTCGTAGGGGCGGGACTTGCGGAACATGTGGTGATCGCACAGTTCCTCGCCGTGATCGGAGGTGAAGAGGATTACTGTGTCGTCGTAGAGTTCTTGTTCGATCAAGGCCATGATCAGCCGTCCGATCTGATGATCCAAGTGAGTGATGCACGCGTAATATCCGATCTGTGCCTGCCGCGCCAGTTCGGGATCGACAGGACCTGTCTTGGAATCAAAGATTCTTCCGTCCCGTTTCAGATACTCGTCCGTCTCCCATGTGCCGACAAACGGCGCTCGCAGTTCCTTGCTGCTATATAGGTCGAAGTAGTGCTGCGGGGCGTCAAACGGCGGGTGCGGGCGCAGATAAGATGCCATTAGAAAGAATGGCTTGCGCGGATCCCGTCTGCGGAGAAAATCCAGACTCCGATCTGTTACCCAGTTGGTGGGGTGGTATTTTTCCTCGTGCATCCATGGGCGGGCGAGATAACTGTTGCAGTCGATTCCAGTGTCTGTTACATCGGCGGATCCTCCGAGTTCCTGCTTTAACCAGTAGAAATAATCATCTGCGACAAATTGGGATTGACTGTAAGGCACGCTGGCGTAACGAGCCGCATGGAGATAGCCGTCGTGCAGGTCTACATTGTGGAATCCAAGATAACTTCTCAGAGGATGAACATGCATCTTACCTACGCACTGGGTATAGTATCCGGCGGCGGACAGTTCGCCTGCCATCGTGTGTTCATAGTTCCACGGAATATTATCCTCATACCCGACTCTGCCATGATGGCTCTGTTCCATGCCAGTGTGCAGAGCGGCCCTTGCGGCAATGCAGCTTGGGCATGCGCTGTACGCATGGTCAAAGACGACGCCTCTGGAAGCCAGTGTGTCAAGGTAAGGGGTCTTTACATCAGGGTGCCCGGAGAATCCCATGCAGTCGCCTCTTAACTGATCTGTCATGATCAAAACGATATTCGGTTGTTTCATAATCTCTGCTCCTTGTCTGTCCATATGACAATGTGTGATTTCCCCGTTCCTTCCGTTGTCTGATACAACAGTAGAGATACAGGGAAAATGTTTCTGTATCAACCATAATACAATGAAGTTAGAAAAGCAAGTTGAATGACCAAAAAATATAAAAAAGACAATAAAAATAAAAAATGTCCTCACAAAGTGTCTGTATAAAGTGCCTACAGAAAAAAGAGAAAGACAGGGAGGTGCGGCATGGAAGAGCGGGGGAAACGAGAGAGAAAAGAGGGGATTGTTTTTTAAAACAAGTTATGCTATAACAGAATAGAACTGAATACAGAAACAATAGGTGTCGTTTTAGGAAGACTGGGTATCCGGTTTTTTAGAAACGGTGAAAAGGGAAACAGGTGAGAATCCTGTGCGAACTCGTCACTGTGAACAGGGAGCGCAGCCCATAGGAAGGCCACTGAGAGATTGGGAAGGCAGAGTTGCGTGTGGAACTGTGAGTCAGGAGACCTGCCTGTTGTTGTACAGGAATTTATCCAAGCCACGAGTAACTGGCCGTACATCTTATCACATTTTTGCAGCACCTGTGTTTATGATGCCCGTTTCCGTCTGGAAACGGGTTTTTGTATTCAACAGTTCAGACATGCTGAAAGCGCGAAGGCGGCTGTACCCGCACAAGCCGGCAAGAGGCAGGCTGGAAGCAGAAGAATGAAAAAAGGAGAAGAGAACATGAAAAAAAGCACAAGAAAAATATGGATTGCTCTGGCTGTCCTTGCGGCAGTGGCGGTAATCTTTGGGGTAGTCTATAAACTGGCGGGCCCGAAGCCGCAGCAGGGTAGCAAGAGCTGTACGTTGGAAGTTTCAGACGACAAAGGAGAGGTCACCGCTTATGAGCTTTCCACGGATGTGGAGTATTTGAGAGAACTCATGGATGAAGCAGCGGAAAAGACGGATTTTTCTTATGAGGGAGAAGAGGGAGATTACGGGCTCTATATTGAGACAGTAAACGGACTGACTGCGGACTATGACGCGGACGGCGCGTACTGGGCGGTTTATGTAAATGGTGAGTATGGGCAGAATAGTGTGGATCTTCAGCCTGTAGCTGACGGAGATACATACCGTTTATCCTACGAGGCCTCAGGTGGGGAGTAAACCCCGGTGGAGGGCAAGTGATATCGTTGTGGCCGGAATGATGACAGCTGCTCTGGAGGTGGCGAAAACAGCTCTTGCCTTTTTACCGAATGTTGAACTGGTGACGTTTCTCCTTATCATCTATGCACTTGTGTTGGGAGAAAAAACATTTGCGGCGGCGTTCGCTTTTGTGGGAGTGGAGTGTCTTATATGGGGGGTAAATCTGTGGGTAGTCAATTATCTGTATGTCTGGCCGCTACTCACACTAATTACGCTGGTTATGAAACGTAAGGGATGCCGTTCAGCACTTGCGTATGCAGTGCTTGCGGGAGCATTTGGTCTGGGATTCGGGGCACTGTGCGCTATTCCATACCTGTTTATCGGAGGTCCGGTCATGATGGTGTCATGGTGGATCAGCGGGATTCCGTTTGACCTGATACACGGGGGAAGTAATTTTCTCCTCTGCCTTGTCTTGTTTCATCCTGTTAGGCAGGGATTAGAAAAATGTACCGCTTTACTACCAGAATAGGATTTGCCGTGAAAAAAAGAGATTTAGCGCTAAAACGCAATTGCGCTTTTGGTGAAATGGGAATTATGATGTATCCCTGAAGACGTAAAGGGAGATGCAGTGTTTGTGCATCTCCCTTATTGTGTGTTAAATTTGAGAATAAATTTCAAAATATACTTGCCATTTTTATGTAGGCTGTGTATAATACCAATATAAGTTAGATGAAACTAACCAAATGAAGGATACCGGCGGTGATGTACAGGGTGCTTATTGTACACTGACGCTATTTTTAGTTTTTAGTTTGCAGGAGGTTTTAATATGAGTGTTGTTATCATAGGCGGTCATGACAGAATGGTATGTCAGTATAAACAGATCTGTAAGAAGTTCAATTGCAAGGCAAAAGTATTCACCCAGATGTCTGCGGGTCTTGGCAAACAGATCGGCAGCCCGGATCTGATCGTGCTGTTTACAAATACAGTATCTCATAAGATGGTGCGGTGCGCAGTGGAAGAAGCAGGAAGATGCAATGCCGATGTGGTAAGGTGCCATACGAGCAGTAAAAATGCTTTGGAAGAAATTTTGGGAAATGCCTGCGCATAGGGGTGTCTGGCAGAGCAGGATGCGGAAAAATGGAAAACAGCCGGAAGAGACAAGCATTTATCTCTTTCGGCTGTTATTGTGACTGCGTCAAACACGCGTTTATAATTTAATGTTTTTAAAAAGATCACTGAGGTTTGTTCCGATATTCTCACTCTTTGGGATAACGACCTTCTCGGCGTGCTCTTCCTTTGCCTCTTCCAGCGCTTTCATGCTCAGGCTGACCTTCCCGTCTTTAATGCCGATGACCTTTACGGTTACTTTGTCGCCTGTGTTTAAGACGTCAGATGGCACTTTCACACGTTTCTGGGAGATCTGTGATACATGAACCAGACCGGACAGGCCGTTTTCTAGTTTGACGAACGCGCCGTAATTTTGAAGTGTCTCGACAGTTCCTTCAAGAATTGTACCGATCTTTAAGTTTGCAATCTGATCTTCGCGCGCTTTTCTCTCCTTTTCCTTCAGGATCTCGCGTGCGGAGAGAACAAGGCGGTTATTAGCCTGATCCACATCGATGACCTGAACTTCGATGTCTTTGAGAAGATATGTCTCGAGATCTTCAATATAGGAGAGGGAAAGTTTGGATGCAGGAACGAATCCTCTTAAGCCCTCAACCATGACAATGACACCGCCGTTGACAACACCCTCTACTTTGACGGGGAGAACGGTCTTTTTTTTCATATATTCTGTTACCCTGTTCCATGGGTTTGCGTCGTCGAAATGGTCTTCATAGTCAGCCATTGTCTCTGCCTGTTCAGCTTCTGTAGTCTTAACAGATGCCTCTGCCTTGGCAGTCTCATTTGTCTCAATTGCGTCTTTCATTTCTTCGCTCATTGTACAGCACCTCTACTTACTTAGTATTTTCAATGTTCATAGTATATCATATGTGTATAGGAAAAAACAACCGCCTCTGTGAAGAGTTTGGAATTTGCTCCAAAGAAAATTCTGCTTAGAATATGGATGAAAGGTTTTTTGCCGGTGGAAGCTATTTTAGGAATATTTTGGTTGACGAACGGAGAAAAAAATGGCACTCTTTTAAGCAGAAGGAGAAAAATATATGAACAAAGAGAAAGAAAGAAAGGTATATGTCGTAGGACATAAAAATCCAGACACGGACTCCATCTGTTCCTCGATCGCTTATGCGGAACTTAAGACGAAACTGACCGGACAGACGTATGAGCCGCGCCGCGCAGGACAGCTTAACGAGGAGACGCAGTATGTGCTGGAGCGTTTTGGGGTGAAAGTGCCTAAGCTTTTGTCAGACCTGAGAGAACAGATCAAAGATGTAGAACTCAAGGAGGTAGAGGGCATTAAGAGTAACCTGTCCATCCGTACCGCGTGGGAAAGGATGAAGGAATCCAATATCCACACCCTTCCGGTGACAAGAGAAGGCAGGCTGGAAGGCGTGATCACCATTGGGGATATTGCTAAGACATATATGGATGTTTACGACAGTACAATTCTGTCCAAAGCAAGAACCCAGTATCGGAATATTGCCCGGGCTGTGGAGGGAGAGATCTTAACGGGAAATGGGCACAGCTATCTGTTAAAAGGAAAAGTTGCCATTGCTGCGTCCAGTAAGATCTTGATGACGGATTTTATCAATCAAGATGATCTTGTCATCATGGGTGACCGTAAAGATGCGCAGCAATGTGCTGTGGATATGAATGCGAGCTGTATGGTGGTGTGTCAGAACGCGCCTGTCTCAGATGATATTATCCGTCAGGCAGAGGAGAAGCAGATTGTGATTATCCGTACACCGCACGATACGTTTACCGCGGCACAGCATATCAATCAGAGTATCCCGGTCAAATATTTTATGACAAAGACAAATTTAGTTACGTTTCAGAAAAAGGATTATGTGGACGATGTGAAGGAAGTGATGGCTAAGAAACGGTTCCGTGATTTCCCAATTGTGGATGGGAAAGGGAAGTTCATTGGTCTGATTTCCCGGCGACGTCTTCTAAATGTAAAGAAGAAGCAGGTCGTTCTTGTGGATCATAATGAGAAGAATCAGGCAGTGGACGGTATAGAGGAAGCAGATGTTCTGGAAATTATCGATCACCACAGGCTGGGGCAGAGTATAGAGACGATGGGACCAGTATTTTTCCGTAATCAGCCCGTAGGGTGTACTGCGACTATTGTGTATCAGATCTATCAGGAGGAGTGTGTTCTGGTTGAGAAAAGACATGCGGCGCTTCTCTGCGCGGCAAT
This sequence comes from Candidatus Mediterraneibacter pullicola, assembly GCA_019117065.1. Taxonomy (GTDB): domain Bacteria; phylum Bacillota; class Clostridia; order Lachnospirales; family Lachnospiraceae; genus Mediterraneibacter; species Mediterraneibacter pullicola. The sequence goes on from DXAK01000012.1 coordinate 153,024, forward strand.
TATTTCCGATACACTGATGTTCCGATCACCTACTTGCACACCGCTGGATGAGCAGGCGGCAAGAGCTCTGGCAAAAATCGCTGGTGTGGACATCGAGATGCTGGCACAGGAGATGTTCAACGCAGGAAGCAATTTAAAGGGAAAGACTGCTGAGGAGATATGCTTTCTTGATTTTAAACAGTTTACAGTCAATGATACCGTGTTCGGTGTCGGTCAGGTAAATTCGATGAACGAGAGTGAATTAAAGGAAATCCGTGATATTGTGAAGCCGTATCTTGAGAAAGCATGCCGCAGTCATGGGCTGAACATGATTTTCTTTATGCTGACCAATATTATTACGGAATCGTCAGAATTACTCTGCTTCGGACCGGAGGCACGGGAGAAAATACTGAGTGCTTACGATCTGCCGGAAGATACGGAGCGGATTATGTTAAAAGGTGTTGTGTCGAGAAAGAAACAGCTTGTTCCTACGCTTGTGGGAAGTTTACAGCAGTGAGAACTCATTGGACTAGACAGGGGATAAAAAGATGGGAAAACAGATTTGGAAACCGGGGAATATGCTGTATCCGCTTCCTGCCGTTATGGTGAGTACGGCGGATAAAAACGGGAGCGCAAATATCCTGACAGTTGCGTGGACAGGCACCGTGTGCACGAATCCGGCAATGGTCTACATTTCCGTGCGTCCGGAGCGTTATTCTTATCATATGATACAAGAGAGCGGCGAATTCGTTATCAATCTGACAACGGGGGAACAGGTCCGTGCTACGGACATCTGCGGCGTGCGCTCGGGGAAGGACATAGATAAATGGAAAGAATGTGGATTTACACGAGGAAGAGCGTCATCCCTCCAGTATGCTCCGATTATCGCAGAGTCGCCGGTAAATATTGAATGTAAAGTAAAAAGTGTGCAGGAACTGGGAAGTCATCACATGTTTCTTGCAGAGGTGACTGCGGTGCAGGTGGATGAGAAGTACATGGATGAAACTGGGAAATTTGAACTCAATAAAACCGGGCTTCTGGTATATTCCCACGGGGAATACCTAGGGCTGGGGGAAAAACTGGGGACATTCGGATACAGTGTGAGGAAGAAGTCTGTACGGGCCATTGGAAGAAGTAAAGGTGGCTCTGGAAGTCTGGGGAAAAGATCTGGCGCAAAGACAGGAAAGGCGGGCAGATAATGTTATTTTTTGACAATGATTATTCAGAAGGCGCTCACAAGAAGGTGTTAGAGCATCTTGTCAAAACAAATATGGAACAGCTTCCCGGATATGGAGAAGATCATTACTGCCAGTCTGCGAAGGAGAAGATACGCCGGGCTTGTGGCTGCCCTGAGGCGGATATTTTCTTCCTTGTGGGAGGAACTCAGACAAATCAGATTGTTATCAGCGCAATGTTAAAACCTTATGAAGGTGTGATCGCGGCAGAGACAGGGCATATCAGTATTCATGAGGCGGGGGCTATCGAGATATCCGGTCACAAAGTGCTTGAACTTGCTCATAAGGAAGGCAAGCTGAGCGCGGAAACACTGAAATCTTATCTGCGTACATTTTATGAAGATGAAAATTGTGAACATAGGGTATTTCCGGGGATGGTGTACATTTCTCATCCCACAGAATATGGGACATTGTATACAAAAGGAGAATTGAAAGAATTGTCGGCGGTGTGCTCGGAGTATCACATTCCGCTGTATATGGACGGGGCCAGGCTTGGGTATGGACTAGCGGCAGAAGGGACGGACGTGACGCTTCCGGACGTAGCGGAATGCTGCGATGTGTTCTATATAGGAGGTACGAAAGCGGGTGCTTTATGTGGAGAGGCGGTTGTATTTCCAAGGGGGAATATGCCACTCCATTTTATGACTATGGTCAAACAGAGAGGCGCGCTTCTGGCAAAGGGGCGGCTTTTAGGGGTTCAGTTTGATGCCTTATTCACAGACGATCTATACTTTGAGATCAGCAGAAATGCGCTCAGAACGGCAAAGATGCTGAAAAAAGTTTTCCGGGAAAAAGGGTATGAGCTTTATCTGGAATCACCTACAAATCAGATTTTTGTGGTGTTGGAAAATAAAAAGTTAAAGGAACTGGAGAAAGAAGTCAAAATGAGCTTCTGGGAGAAAAAGGATGGATGCCATACGGTTGTCCGGTTTGCGACAAGCTGGGCGACACGGATGGAAGATGTATATAAATTGGCTGTGCTTTTATAAAAGTACAGCCAATTTTCAATTAAGAGGGAATGTATAAGGCGTCTGCTTCTGGAAAAGAATAGAAGAATAAAACAATCAAAATCGCGGAAGGCCTTTTGCATGGAATATTAAAAATAGAGCAAAGGAACCGTGGGAAAGGACTAAGAGTATGATGGATTATTTAGAGATTGAAAGAGTCGTCGGACGGGAGATTATTGATTCAAGGGGTAACCCGACCGTGGAGGCTGAAGTATATCTTGCCGATGGAACAGTGGGAAGAGGAGCGGCTCCTAGCGGTGCCTCCACAGGAGAGTTTGAGGCACTGGAGTTAAGAGACAAGGACAAGGGCAGATTCGGGGGAAAAGGCGTTTCCAAGGCTGTAGGCAATATCAATACAGTGATTGGAAGTGTGCTCCACGGGATGAGCGCAGGGAATATTTATGCAGTGGATCAAGCAATGATTGAAGCAGACGGTACGAGAGATAAATCAAAACTTGGTGCCAATGCAATCCTTGCGGTATCCATTGCGTGCGCTAGGGCGGCGGCAGCCTCCCTTGATGTTCCGCTGTACCGTTTTCTCGGAGGCGTGAACGGCAACCGATTGCCCGTGCCCATGATGAATATATTAAACGGGGGAGCTCATGCGGCAAATACAGTAGATGTCCAGGAATTTATGATTATGCCTGCAGGCGCAAAAAGTTTCCGGGAAGGTTTAAGATGGTGCACGGAAGTATTTCACGCTCTGGCAGATCTGCTGAAATCTAAAGGACTTGCGACTTCTGTGGGTGACGAGGGAGGATTTGCGCCGGATCTAGGTAATGATGAGGAAGCAATTGAATACATTCTTGAAGCAGTACAGAAGGCCGGGTATGAGCCGGGCAGGGACTTTGTGCTTGCTATGGACGCTGCCTCCAGCGAGTGGAAGAGCAACGTAGAGGGGGAGTACTTCCTGCCCAAAAGTGGAAAGAGATTCACTTCTGAAGAACTGGTAGCGCACTGGATATCCCTGTGCGGAAAATACCCGGTCTATTCTATTGAGGACGGACTCGACGAGGAGGACTGGGAAGGATGGCAGATGATGACAAGAGAACTTGGAGAAAAGATCCAGCTCGTGGGAGACGACTTATTTGTGACGAACACGGGGCGGCTTCAGAAAGGGATCAACATGGGTTGTGGAAATTCCATCTTGATCAAACTGAATCAGATTGGATCAGTATCCGAGACAATGGAAGCTATCAAGATGGCTCATAAAGCGGGATACACCGCAGTGACATCCCACCGGTCTGGCGAGACGGAGGATACGACCATTGCGGATCTGGCGGTGGCGCTTAATACCTGCCAGATTAAAACAGGAGCACCCAGCCGGAGCGAGCGTGTGGCAAAGTACAACCAGCTTTTGCGGATCGAGGAAGAACTGGGGATTGCTGCAGTTTATCCGGGATTTGAGGCGTTTCAGATAAAGAGATAACAGTGGAGCGCCCGGCACTGTATCTTCTGTCGGGCGCTGAAAAGTGTATCACATTAAGAAAACAATGCAGGTTGAAAAAAAGTGGATAAATTTGGTATAATTAAGCGCCTCAAATATATAAACTAAAAAAGGGGGAAAGAGAAAAGGATGAAAAAGGTTAAAATACTGGCAGCCCTAGCTGCAATATTCTTTGCAGTGGGTGTGGGACATGAGCCTGTGACCGCTATGGCGGCCGGCTCACAGAATCCTCCGGCGGTAAGCGATACAGTAATGGAGTTTAAAGAGGTTACGGACACGATTCTTTACCGCAGTACAGGAGAGGGAAAAGCAGAAAAAGTCGAGAAGCTCGACATTAGCAAGGGTGTCCCTGAAAATGTGGATGACTACTATGCGGTGATCAAGATGAAATCTCTTCCGGATTATTATGCTGGAATAAAGGGATTTGAGGTTTCAGAGGATTCAGAAGAGGTCACGGTTATGATTGATCAGGAGGCTGTCGTCCAGTATGGAGAGAAGGGAACCGGGAGAAAGAGCGGATTTTCCTTCACTGTACCGACTACGACCAATCAGCAGGAAAGTGCGGCCTCAAAGTTTTTTGACAAGATGTCTAAAGATCTGGATGGAACATACGAACTGACAGAGGACCTTGACGCATCTGGACTTGCTGACGCGGCAGCGGCGGTAAAAGGGACTTTTACCGGAACATTAGATGGCAAGGGACACAGGATTAAAAATCTGGACCGGCCGCTGTTTGAAGTATTGAAGGGCGCCAAGATCAAGAATCTGGTCATTGGGAATGCTACTATTACAAAGAATTCCAAGGGCATCCTAGCAGGACAGATTCTGAATCAGTCACAGATTACATCTACATATATTGTTGATTCGAGTTTGATAAACAATCAGAACCAGATCGGGGGATTTGCAGGGGTTATCACGAATTCCACGGTAAGCAACAGTGCAGCTATAAATATCACTATTAAGGGCTCTAATACTATCGGAGGGATTGCAGGGCAGACCAACGGCACAACAAAGATAGAAAACTGCTATGTGACAGGTACCCTTGAAGGCACTCTGTCCCATAATCTTGGGACAAGAGTGGGAGGCATCACCGGATGGCATTCCGGGAAAGCCATTGACCACTGCTTGACAAAAGTCAGCATCACAGCTCCGGCAAAAAAGGGAAACGGCGGAATTATCGGCGGACCGGGCAGCGGTCAAGTGACGATAGAGAACAGTTTAAGCCTGAGTACCGGAACTGCGTATCGGATCGCGGGATTCGACACTCTAAATAAAGCGCAGTCTGTGTATGAGTATACAGAGTCAGACAGTGCTACCAATATAAATGATAACAACACTGTCAAAGAGACTTCGAATATCTATAACAAAGACTTTTACATAGAAACGCTGGGATTTTCAGAGGATATATGGAACTTTGACCTGTTAGGCAACGAGATCCTTCCAAGCTTAAAGGATGATCCGGTTCCAAAGAAGATAGATGAATATGAGATCCATGATAATGAGAACGAAATTCCAAACTATAAGGAAGTGCGAAAAAACAGCGCATATCAGGCGAATAAAGAAATCGCATATGCGAACATGGCGAAACTGATGCCTTTTGCGGATACTGCTTATTGGGTGGAGAGTGGAAACAAGATAGACAGTTATGACGCTCTTGCCTTTCGCAAAATAAAAATGATTCTGCCGCTGGGGGATGGGAACAGCCTTGTTTCTTCGGTGACTGAGTCAGAGGAAGGCGTTATAAAGAAACTTCGGGTCATATATGACAATGACCAGACGGAAGATATCGCAGTACAGTTTGAAAAAGAAGTGGGCGGTGTAGTTGCACAGTATAAAGCGGCCAACAGAGGCGTGAGCTACCAGTTCGAGAAGTATATCACTAGGATTGATGCGGAAATGCTGGATGAGGTCGTGGAAAAGGCGGAAAGTCTCGATTATGCGAAGCAGATCTCGCTGTTGACTGACGAGGAGGAGAGCAGGCTCTATACAGACTATTATAACGACACTGTGAAACCGAATCTTGAGAAAGTTCTTCTGAAATGGATCGGGGCCGGAGATGAGTTCCCTACATACTGTACGCAGGAGGGCGTGAAAGAACAGGTGAAAGCCACCCTGCTTAATGAAGACAATTTAAAGCGTTTTCTGTACGGCTACAATTATATTGATAAATGGTACCATATTGAATTTGGCGGAGTGGTCTTAAGTGACGTGCTCTATTTCAATGGTACTGTGTTCTCTGAAGACCTTACAGCCGATTACCTTACAGAAAAGGTGTTAAGTGTCGGGCAAGGACTGCGTGCAACAAACCGTACTCAGGACTTTTACAGTAATGTACTGCAGAGTGAGACGGGGAAAGGGATGATGGATTTCCTGACATGGATGGCAGAGCGGGTAGCAAGGTATGTGGATGCCAATGATTGGATGAAGGATAATTTTGATGGTATTTTAAAAGAACAAGATCGGGATCAGTCGGACGGAACAACACGGTACCGGATATGGGATATTATGGAGGGCTTAAGCGGCAGGATGAACCATATTCTGCCCATACTGACGGCGCCGCAGGAAGATATGTATATGATATCCATGCCGTCACAGCTTATGATCGGAAGCTTGAACAGATATCCTGAGTATCACCAGGCCAACGGACGGCAGAAGATGGAGGAGATCATTGACGCTTATGCGGCTCGGATGGGTCATTTTTATGGGGTGTCAGGAAACCTTGTGCCAGACTCATCTGATATTTTGAACGGATTTGTCAATATCCAGTATGACACAAGATTTTCATTTCCAAAATCCGACGGTATTACTGCAGGAACGCAGGAACCGGGTAAGACCAATGATCCTGTAATGAAATGGGTTTATGAAGCGGTCAACTCATGGCCTGCGGGAAATGGAAGCGGCGCTTATGCCAATGGGACAAATGTGTGGTGGGCTGTATATGCGGCATTGAAAAATGATTTGAGTACAACCACTCATGAGACAGCTCACAATCAGGATGGAAGATATTTCTACGCGGGGGCGGGAAGAAGAGCCGGAACCGGCGGGGAGGCCCATGCGGATGGAAATATCGCGCAGGACATTGTGGATGGAAGCACAGTCTTCAATATGAGTACTGAAAAAGATATGAACTCTGATGTAACGAATAACTTTAGTTATACAAGGATCGACACACCGGAGAAAATTCAGGATTACTATAAAGATATGTTTGACACCATGTATGTCCTTGAATACATGGCAGGACAGGCCTTCCTCGAACTGACGCCGGAGCAGCAGGCAAAGGTGGCGGTTCAGGTGACTTATACAGGCAAAGATGGAACTTCTCTTAAGGCAAATAACAAGAGACTGACAGCAGCAGACTTTGAGAAAATGAATCTGCAGGATATGGAAGATCTGTGGGACAATCAGATTGCAATCAAAGAGACAGGGGCACAGGCATCGGCGAAAGGCGGTGCATATGGCTGGGAGTCCTTCTATGATTCTAACTGGTATCAGATACATAACGACGAGGGAAGCGGAACGGCCAAGAGTTTCCGCAGACTGGGGCAGGAGATGCTTGGCGTAGCCGGATATATGGACGGATATGTGACTTTCATGTCAGGCAAGAGCGAAAATGACCTTGACGCCCTGCGGAAAATTACCAATGACCCATCGATCACATGGAAAGACTATAAAATGAAGCGCTATCAGGAGGTTGCGGAAAACATGGAAAAAATTCCATATTTTGATTCTGACGAAGTGATCGAGCAATTTAAGGAAGCCCTGGCTCAGGATGCAAAGAACGGAAACAGAAATCAGACAAATGGAGTGAAAAGGCTTCTCTACGGTACGGTCAAGAGGGCGACAAATGACTTTACTAACGGTACGATTTATGAAGCGCCTCAGCAGACATCTATTACATCAGCCCAGCAGCTGGTTGATCTGGCAGAAGCGAATGAGTTTGGAAACTACCGTTTGGATGAGGATATTGATTTCAGTGAAATCCAGGCAAAGGATGGATACTATATTGAGAAACGTTTTATCGGAATCCTTGATGGAAACGGACATAAAATAACCGGAATGAACAGCACGCTCTTTAAAGAGTCTGCCTATGCCCAGATCAGTGATCTTACTATAGAAAACCCGAATTTTGGTGATTCCGTGACTTCCATGCTGGTAGGAACAGCCAGAAACTTCTCCGTAAGAAATATTACGGCGCTGGAGACAGGAAAAGAACTGCCTTTGGTAACGACCAAAAAGGGAACGTATCGAGAGTACGGAACCATTGACATCCAGATTGGAAGGACAAAGATCAACACTGTGCAGCAGTTCCTTGCAATCGGAACAGATGCAGAGAGCCTGGCGGGAAGTTATGTTTTGGCAGCAGACCTTGACTTTAGTGGTGAAGAAATATCTAATGTCGCAGTTGACAGAACTTTCACAGGTGAATTAGATGGCGCTGGACATAAGATCGTCAATCTAAGTGGTGTGATTTTCAGAGAATTGTCAGGGGCAACGGTGACCAACCTTGGTATTGACGGAGGCGATATTACTGGTGACGCGCAGAGAGGAAAACTGGCAAATACAATTGACCGCTCAACAATAGAGAAGGTTTATTTGGGGAACTTCAGCATTCAGAACAATGCGGGACAGGTAGGCGGTCTTGCTGGAATCATAACCGAAAGCATCATCAAGGAAGTCTCACTTGAAAATATCCGTATTAAGGGAAAAGATACGATAGGAGGACTGGGTGGACAGGTAAACAGTTCAACAGTAGAGAACTGCCTCGTCACCGGAACCATTGAAGGAACAAGTACTAATAAAACTTCCGGCGCAAGAGTCGGAGGACTTGTGGGATGGCTTGACGGTTCCTCCAGTCTTGATAAGTGCTATGCAAAAGCAGACATCAAAGCTCCGAACATAGTAGGAAACGGAGGACTTGTGGGCGGACAGCGATATGGTACGGTGAAGATTACCAATTCACTTAGCATGAGTACCGGTGAGAAGGCGTATCGTATTGCAGGATTCGATACTCTGGGCGGAAGCAGTAACGTGTATGAGTATGCAGATTCTAACAGCGTGACAAATGTAAAGGCTGACAGTAAAGTGGTTAAGCTGGTGGATGACGCTATGCTGAAAATGCCTCAGTATTATACAACAAACTTGCTGTGGAGAAAAACGGTGTGGAATTTGGATGCCGTGTCAATCGGAGGTACGCCAAGGCTACAGGGCGCTTTGATCACGCCGTCTGATGATAATATTGCGGTATATTCGATTCAGGAGCCGGAGGAGGACGAAAGTAATGCTCAGGATGAGAATCTGACGGTTCAGCCGGAAGATCAGACTGAGGAGGCGGTAGTGCCGGGGACGTCTTCCGCAGAGGCGCCTTTGATTCAGATACCTTCAACTGAATCGGAGCAGGCTGAGGGGACTGAAACAGAAACAGATACCGAAGCTGAGCTGCAAACAGAAATTGTTCAGAAAGGGGATACCCTGGAAAAGGAGACAAATCTATAGAAAGCTGAAAACTGTCCCGGCAGTCCCCTGTGGATGCCGGGGCAGTTTTTTCATTGTGGGAAGATTTCGTAATAGTGTGAATTCCATGATACAAAAATTACTCGGCTCAGGACAGGCAAGAGAATATCGAAAATATAAAAGACAGAAGAATATTGACAAATCCCGGCGTGATTGTTAAGGTGATATTAAGGGGAAAATTTACGCTAGAGTATACATAATAAAAGAGGGACGAGTATGAAAAAAAGAATAAGGAACACATTTCTAGCGGCAACACTGGCTCCGTGCTTGATATCCGGGTCTGTATCGGCGGCCCCATCCATGGATGAGCTGGAAGGAAATAAGGCACAGGCAGAGAGTGAAGCTGCGGCTCTTGAGGAAGAACTGACGGCACTTCTTACACAGATCAATGAGCTGGAGGGACAGCTCATCGAAAACGGGGAGAGACTCATTCAGACCGAAAATGACTTGAGTGCGGCGGAAGAAAAGGAAGCAAAACAATACGCAGACATGAAAACCCGCATTAAATATATGTACGAGGGCGGACAGACAGATACTCTGTCCATGCTTCTCTCTGCGGAAAATTTTTCAGACTTTCTGAACAAGGCTGAGTATGCCAGCATGATCCATACATATGACCGACAGAAACTTCAGGAACTTCAGGAGACGCAGGAAGAGATCAAATCACTGAAAGCATCTCTTGAGACGGAACAGAAGGAACTGTCGGAAGCCCAAGACGTATATGAGAGGGAGGAAGCAAGTGTAAATGCCCAGTTGGAGGCAAAACGCTTAGAAGTAGCGAACTTTGACGTATTGCTTCAGACTGCGGCCGAAGCGGTTGCGGCGGAGTCTTCTCAGGTCGGCAGCGGGCAGGACGAGGCGGGAGATACGGGTAATATGGATAGCGGATCTCCGGCAGAAGGGACAGGTTCCGGCGGGAACATCACAGGAGGAGGCAACACAACCAGCGGCAACACCACTACAGGGGGTGGGAGTTCAACCGGTGGAAGCACTCCGGACGACGGAAGCGCAACAGGCGGCAATACGCCAACAGGCGGAGGAAATTCGTCAGGTAATAATTCTGGCGGTTCTTCTGATTCGGGAACGTCCAGTGGAAATACAGCAAAAGCACAGGCAATTGTAAATGCAGCGTACAGCCAGCTTGGCGTGAAATATGTCTATGGCGGAACAACGCCGGGAGTCGGGCTAGACTGTTCTGGACTGGTTCAGTATGCACACAAAATGGCGGGGATCTCACTTCCGAGGACATCGGGCGCTCAGGGAGCCTCCGGTGTGGCAGTCAGCACCCCCCAGCCGGGTGATATTGTATGCTATGTCGGGCATGTGGGAATATACATAGGAGGCGGGAAGATGATCCATGCTCCTGAGCCCGGCGATGTGGTGAAGATCTCTTCGGTGTACGGCAGTCCGTGGTACCGGCGATGCTGGTAATGTGAGAATAATCAAGAAATGAGATAAATATGAGAAATGAAATATAAAGGAGAGAACAGTTTATGAAAAAACCGGTTTTAGTCATTATGGCGGCAGGAATGGGAAGCAGATACGGAGGTCTTAAGCAGATTGATCCAGTGGATGAGGAAGGGCATATTATCATGGATTTTTCTATTTATGACGCAAAGCGCGCCGGGTTTGAGAAGGTCGTTTTTATTATTAAAAGGGAAAATGAAGATGATTTTAAAGAGGCAGTCGGCAGAAGGATTGAAAAAGTGATGGAAGTGGCGTATGTTTTTCAGGAACTTTCCAACATTCCCGACGGATTTGAGATTCCCCAAGGCAGGATAAAACCATGGGGGACGGCACATGCGGTCTTGAGCGCCATCGATGAGATCGATGGACCTTTCGCGGTAATCAATGCAGATGATTACTATGGCCGTCACGCCTTTCAGGCGATCTATGATTATCTTACGACCCATGAGGATGATGAAAAATACCGCTATACGATGGTGGGTTACCGACTGAAGAATACAGTGACGGACAACGGGCATGTGGCGCGCGGCGTCTGTGGGCTTAATGCCGACAAGGAGCTGGTCAATGTGACAGAGCGCACCCGTATTGAGAAAAGAAACGGAGGCATTGAATATTCAGAGAACGATGGGAAGACGTGGACAAAAATCGACGGCGATACGCTTGTATCTATGAACATGTGGGGCTTTACACACAGTATTTTGGAAGAGATCAGGGACGGTTTTCCGGCATTTCTTGAGAGTGGGTTGAAGGAGAATCCTCTAAAATGTGAGTATTTCCTTCCGGCAGTGGTGAGCACGCTTCTCGAGGAGGGGCGCGCTACAGTAAAGGTTCTAGAATCCGAAGACAAATGGTATGGAGTTACCTATAAAGAGGATAAGCCGGTGGTCGTTGCGGCGGTGCAGGAGCTGAAAGACAAAGGACTGTATCCCCAGAGGCTATGGGAAGAATAAAATATTGCTGCAAAAGAAAATGTTGCACGCCCTGTGTAAAAACAGTTCGTGCAACATTTTTACCATAAGATGAACTAAAAATATAAAGCAATGCACGAGACATCGTGCTATAATATGCGCAGAAAACAGAGGAACAGTATCAGTTAAGGAGGAAGCGAACATGTCCATTTTAGTGACAGGAGGCGCCGGATTTATCGGCAGCCACACATGTGTAGAACTATTAAATTCAGGTTATGACGTAGCGGTAGTAGATAATCTCTACAATGCCTCGGAAAAGGCTCTGGAAAGAGTGAAAGAGATCACAGGAAAAGAAGTTGGATTTTACAAGGTAGATATCCGTGACAGGGAAGGGCTTAATAAAGTGTTTGACAAAGAGAATGTAGAGGCTGTCATCCACTTTGCGGGGCTTAAGGCAGTGGGAGAGTCCGTACAGAAACCTCTTGAATACTATGAGAACAATATCGGAGGTACGATCACTCTTTGTGATGTTATGAGAAATCATGAGGTGAAGAATATTATCTTCAGTTCTTCCGCGACAGTATATGGAGATCCGGCATTTATCCCGATTACGGAAGAGTGCCCGAAGGGAACATGCACAAATCCATACGGATGGACGAAATGGATGTTGGAGCAGATTCTGACAGATTTGCATACCGCGGACCCGGAGTGGAACGTCGTGCTTCTGCGCTACTTTAACCCGGTGGGAGCACACAAGAGCGGTCTGATAGGGGAGGATCCGAAGGGTATCCCGAACAATCTGATGCCTTACATCACGCAGGTGGCGATCGGTAAACTTGAGAAGCTGGGAGTATTTGGAAATGATTATGATACACATGACGGAACTGGCGTACGCGATTATATCCATGTGGTAGACCTTGCGGTGGGGCATGTGCGCGCAGTAGAGAAGCTGAAAGAAAAAGCAGGAGTATCTGTCTACAATCTTGGAACAGGAAAAGGATATTCCGTGCTTGACATGGTGAAGGCCTTTGGAAAGGCATGTGGGAAAGAGATTCCCTACGAGATCAAGCCACGCCGCGCGGGTGATATTGCAAAATGCTACTGCGATGCGACGAAGGCAAAGGAAGAGCTTAACTGGACAGCCCAGAGAGGTCTGGATGAGATGTGTGAGGATTCTTGGAGATGGCAGAGCCAGAATCCTAACGGATTTAATGGTTAAGAATGAGGGCGGAATAAAAAAGAGAGTAATTGTAGAAGAAAAGAGGGCGGAAAGTGATATCCATCATTTTCCGCCCTCTTTTATGACTAAAATAACATGAAAATAATTAAAAAATTAGCGATAAACATTAAAAATATATTAGCATAGATAAATTCAAATGATATTTTGAACATAGGAATAGACATTGTTTTATGCAAAGGAGGGATTCGAGTGGATACAATAAAAACAGCGAGAAGTAAGATGAAAAAATGGAGCAGCAACGTACGGCTTTTTCACGGTGGCTTTCTGGGTGATGATAATATGTTTCGCAGTATATCTTCTGCCTGTCGCCAGTATGTTGACTTGCCCGGAAACGGATTTTTCTGTAATTGTAACGGAACTTCCTGATGGAACCATTGCCACGGGCCGCTTTTCCGGGCCGGATGACATGGAAGATGAGGCTTTTCCACAATGTGGAAGTATATGAGACTCCGGTTGTGAAATCTAGCAGTAGGGGAATCCGGGGAATTGCGCTTCCGTCCTTTTGTATGGGGCTTATCTTTGATTACGGTATGGCTCTTCAGCAGGAGTTAGACGAGACATTGTAGGGAGGCGCTGAATGGCGATTATATTACGATTGGACCGGGTCATGGCAGACCGTAAGATGTCTTTAAAGGAACTGACGGAGAAAATGGAGATTTTCAATGTGAATCTTTCCAACTTAAAGACGGGAAGGGTAAAGGCGATTCGGTTTTCCGCTTTAGAGGGGATCTGCAGAGAGCTTCACTGCCAGCCGGGAGACATATTGGAACATCAGGGGGATGAATAGTGGAGGGAGCTGCCCAAGATCATAGAAAATTACAGGGATAAGGGATATATTTTCATGGGATTGACAGTAGATTCTTTTGAAGTACATCATTCAATCAATAATTAAGAAAGAATAAATGGGGAAATGTGCATAAAAAATAGGGATAAAAACTGTAGAAATACAACAAAATGCAGATAATTTTTAAAAATGGGGACTCTAGTCCTACTTTGACTATGTTCTTATGATATAATCACTTTGTAAGCTGAGTTTAATAACAAGCGAGGAACAAAAGGAGGAACGTATTCATGAAAAAAAGAATTTTGGCAATGCTACTTTCAGGGGCAATGGTCTTTTCACTAGCAGCTTGCGGCTCTGGCGGGAATGATGAAGGGTCAGGCGGCGGAGACAGTGATTCCGGAGAAGAGATGAACATCGCGATGGTGACAGATTCCGGAGATATTACGGATCAGAGTTTCAACCAGACAACTTATGAGGCATCCAAGGCATGGGCTGAGGAGAATGGCGTAGAGTTCAATTATTACAAGCCAGAGAGTGATTCTGACGAGGCTCGTAATGCCAGCATTGATCAGGCGATCGCAAACGGCGCTAATGTGATTGTTCTTCCGGGCTATATGTTTGCGGCGTCAGTTGTTGAGCAGCCGGAACTTTATCCGGATGTGAAGTTTGTAGCTCTTGACGTAGGAGCAGGAGATATCCTTGAGAAAGGTGTTGGCGAAGGTTACGATTACAATCCTGACAACTGGGACGTGTCAGAATATTACAACACGGATAATGTATACTGCTGTACTTATCAGGAGGAGATTTCCGGATATATGGCAGGCTATGCAGCAGTGAAAATGGGTTACAAACATCTCGGCTTCCTCGGCGGAATGGCGGTACCGGCTGTTATGCGTTTCGGATATGGCTATGTTCAGGGCGCTGATGAGGCGGCAAAAGAACTGGGGATTACAAATGAAGTGAGCGTTGAATATGTATGTGGAGGCCAGTTCTATGGTGATGCCGATATCACAGCATATATGGATACATGGTACAACTCCAATGGAGTAGAAGTTGTGTTTGCGTGTGGCGGTGGTATCTACACATCTGCGGCAGAGGCAGCGGCTAAGGCAGGCGGCAAGGTGATTGGAGTTGACTCAGATCAGGCGCCTATTATTGACGCATATCAGGAAGGACTTACAGTGACATCGGCAATGAAGGGTCTTGCGGTTACAATTGATACAGTCCTTACTGAAATTAAAGCTGGCAACTGGAGCGATTATGTAGGTAAGATGGATTCGCTTGGTCTTGTATCAGAGACAGCTGAGGATAACTTCGTACAGCTTCCGATTGAATCTACACAGTGGAACGACGGATTTACGGAAGATGACTACCGCGAGCTTGTGTCTGCTCTGTACAATGGAGACATCACAGTTTCCAACGATACGACAGAAATGCCTGCAACAGATATCACGGTTACAGATTACGGCAGCATCAAGTAAATCGGAGAATTTGTGCAAGAGGGTCAGGCTGAGGGCCTGTCCCTCTTTTTATAAGTAAGTTACGGGAGGAGGAAGGAGAGAATGGCAGAGTATGCGGTAGAAATGCTGAATATCACGAAGAGATTCCCCGGTATTATAGCGAATGACAATATTACGCTTCAGTTGAAAAAAGGGGAGATACACGCTCTGTTGGGTGAAAACGGCGCAGGGAAATCTACGCTGATGAGCGTACTCTTCGGGTTGTATCAGCCGGAGGAAGGCGAAATCCGCAAAGACGGGAAAAAGGTAGAGATTAAAGACCCAAATGATGCGAACAGGCTGGGGATAGGAATGGTGCATCAGCACTTTAAGCTGGTGGAATGTTTCAGTGTTTTAGACAACATCATTTTAGGTGTGGAGACTACAAAGGGTGGTTTCCTGAAGAAGAAGGAAGCAAGGGCGAAGGTGATGGAATTGTCCCAGAAATACGGTCTTGCGGTTGATCCTGACGCACTGATTGAGGATATTACGGTGGGAATGCAGCAGAGGACTGAGATATTGAAGATGCTCTACCGGGACAATGATATCCTTATCTTTGACGAACCTACGGCTGTTCTTACTCCGCAGGAGATTCAAGAGCTCATGACAATTATGAAAAATCTGGCGGCTGAGGGTAAAAGCATTCTTTTCATTACCCACAAATTGGCAGAGATTATGCAGGTGTCGGATCGTTGTACCGTGCTTAGAAAAGGAAAATATATCGGTACCGTGGAGACGAAAGAAACAACGCCTGAGAAATTATCCACTATGATGGTAGGGAGAAATGTCAGTTTCGTGGTGGATAAGGAGCCCGCTCAGCCGGGAGAAGCTGTTCTCGACATTAAGGATATGACGGTGGCGTCAAAGCACCATAAGAATAATGCGGTGAACAATGTATCTCTTCAGGTGCACAGAGGAGAGATCGTTTGTATTGCGGGAATTGACGGAAATGGTCAGACAGAGTTTGTCTACGGACTAACTGGTTTGGAACCGGTTTCCGGAGGGACAATTACTATGAACGGTAAGGATATTACCCATATGCCGATCCGCAAACGTCTGACATCGGGGATGAGCCACATCCCGGAGGACAGGCATAAGCATGGTCTGGTGCTGGATTATACACTGGAAAATAACATTATTCTCCAGAGGTATTTTGAACCGGAATTTACGAACAAGTTTGGTTTTATGAAACGACGGCCGATCCGCGAGTATGCCAACCGTCTTATTGAACAGTATGATGTCCGTTCAGGACAGGGACCGGTTACGGTAGCGCGTTCCATGTCCGGAGGAAATCAGCAGAAGGCGATCGTCGCCCGCGAGATAGACAAGAATCCGGAATTGCTTGTGGCCGTGCAGCCTACACGTGGACTGGATGTGGGGGCTATTGAGTATATTCATAAACAGCTTGTCGCTCAGAGAGATGCGGGGAAAGGCGTCCTGCTCGTGAGCCTGGAACTAGATGAGGTAATGAATGTCTCTGACAGGATCTTGGTGATGTACGAGGGTGAGATAGTAGGCGAGTTTGATCCAAAGAAAGTTACGATAGAGGAGCTCGGCCTTTATATGGCAGGCTCTAAGAGAAACACTCCGGGAGTATCCGGCGGTTTCGCAAAAGACGCCGAGGATACAGGAAAGGAGGCAGGGGACAGATGAGAGGAAATACAAGAAAAAAGACGGGACTATTAAGAAACAGCGGCGTCCAGACAGTCATCGGGTCGCTCCTCTGTATTTTGATCGGTCTTTTGATCGGCTATATCGTGTTGCTGGTTATCAATCCCGGCGGTGCGGGGAAGGCGATCGTGGCGATCCTGAAGAACTTCCTTTACTATCCCAGCCCTGTGGCTGCCATGAAATATTTCGGCTCTACACTGGTCAAGGCGTCCGCGCTTCTGATGTGTTCTCTGTCCGTACTATTCGCGTGGAAGGTGGGGCTTTTTAACATCGGAGCCGCTGGACAGTATGTAATAGGCGCGGGAGCAAGTCTTTATTTTGCGCTGAAGCTGGGACTTCCATGGTATGTTTGTCTGGTGGCGGCGGTGATCGCGGCTGCTATTGTAGGCGGGATTTCAGGCGCGCTTAAAGCGTATCTTAATGTAAATGAAGTTATCTCCTGTATTATGCTGAACTGGATTGGGCTTTATTGTATCAATATGCTGCTGACACAGGTGAAAGAACAGTCTACTCCTTACACAAGGTCTCTGGAGAGCACAAACAAAAGTGCCCTTCTTCCGACTCTTGGATTGGATAAACTGTTTGCAAATAATAAATTCGTTACCTTGGGTCTTATCCTAGCAGTTGTCGCTGCGATTCTTGTGTGGATCATTATGGGAAAGACAAAGTTCGGCTATGAGCTGAAAGCGACAGGATTAAACAAGAGCGCTGCAAAGTATTGCGGTATGAATGAGAAACGAAATATCATCTTGACGATGATGATCGCAGGTGGTCTAGCTGGTCTTGGCGCCGGAGTATTTTACCTGACAGGGATCGAGCAGTGGATGGTACAGCAGACCAGCGTCCCGACCATGGGATTTAACGGTATCGCGGCAGCATTCCTTGGGGGGTCAAGTCCCATTGGAGCAATCTTCTCGTCCTATTTTATCCAGCACATCACAAGCGGTGGTACTTATGTGGACACGACGATGTACTGCACACAGATCTCAGATCTGATTTCTGCATTCATCATCTATCTGTGCGGATTTGTTCTTTTCTTTAAAGTGTGGCTGAACAGGCTGTTGGACAGAAGAGATGAGAGACGGCTTGCGCAAGAACAGAAAGGGGGCGAGGCGTAATGTTGTTATTGATCCAGTATACACTGATATTTGCGTCTGTTCTGGTGCTTGTAGCGCTGGGAGGATGTTTTTCGGAACACAGCGGTGTCATCAATATCGGTCTGGAGGGCATCATGGTTATCGGTGCGCTCGGCGGAGCTCTTATGATGAAATATGTGGCGGCAGGGATAGCGGCGCCTCTTGTGATTATACTGGTTATTCTTGCCAGTGTAATCTCAGGAATGATCTTTTCTCTCCTCCTTGCGGTGGCTGCGATCCGGTTTAATGCTGACCAGACGCTGGTGGGGACGGCGCTTAACCTCCTTGGACCGGCGGCTGCAGTTGTTCTGGTAAGGGCAATTAACACTGCGGAGAGTGTGGACAATGTATCTTCCACCGTGTCATATGGGGCGGCAAAAAAAGCTTTTCTCGTGGATATCGGAGGTTTTGAATTTAACTGGTTCATGCTGATTGCCTTCCTTGTGCTGATCGCGTCTTACATCGTGTTGTACAAGACGAGATTCGGCCTGAGGCTATGCGCGTGTGGTGAGCATCCGCAGGCGGCAGATTCTGTCGGTATAAATGTGTATAAGATGCGTTATGCGGGTGTACTGATTTCCGGAGCATTAGGAGGACTTGGCGGATTAGTGTATATCACAGCAGGCGTCAGCGAGTGGAAGTTCGAGAACGGAGTGGCAGGCTTTGGATTTCTTGCTCTGGCAGTTATGATTTTCGGACAGTGGAGGCCAGTCAGCATCGGTCTGGCGGCGCTGCTCTTTGGTCTGTTCCGTGCACTTTCCAATGTGTACACGGGATTTGATGTTCTGGTAGATCTGAAACTTCCTAGTACAGTGTATAATATGCTACCGTATATTATTTCCCTTCTAGTCCTTGCCTTTGTATCCAAGAAGTCGAGGGCACCGAAAGCGGAAGGTATTCCTTATGATAAAGGACAGAGATAAAAGAGCAGGGACAACACGTGGAGATGCAGGAACGGGCGTCGTTTTACGGCGGGTTGTTCAGGCGGCATAGAAGGAGAGGGACTGACATGAAGAATTATTCAGAAGATCCGGGCAGGCAGTATCATATTCAGGTCGCCAAAGGCGAGGTCGGCCGCTATGTGATCATGCCCGGCGATCCGAAGAGATGCGCGAAGATTGCCGAGTATTTTGACGATCCGCTGCTCATCGCAGACAATAGAGAATATGTAACATATACAGGGACGCTGGATGGGGTAAAGGTCAGCGTCACCTCCACGGGGATCGGGGGGCCGTCAGCCTCCATTGCCATGGAAGAACTATATCGCTGCGGGGCGGATACATTTATCCGTATCGGCACCTGCGGAGGAATCCAGACGGAAGTGAAAAGCGCAGATGTGGTGATCGCCACAGGCGCGGTCCGAATGGAAGGAACGAGCCGGGAGTATGCGCCCATTGAGTACCCGGCTGTCCCGGATCTAGATGTGACAAATGCGCTTGTGAACGCGGCGAAGAAACAAAACGTGGATTTCCATACCGGGGTAGTACAGTGTAAAGATTCTTTCTACGGGCAGCACGAGCCGGAAGTAAAGCCGGTAAGTTATGAACTTCTGAATAAATGGGAGGCATGGAAGCGTCTTGGCTGTCTGGCTTCGGAGATGGAATCAGCAGCGCTTTTTATCGTGGCAAGCCATCTGCGGGTGAGAACGGGGTCCTGTTTCCTTGTGGTGGCAAATCAGGAGCGGGAGAAACTGGGGTTGGAAAACCCGGTAGCTCATGACACGGACATAGCGATCCGGGTGGCGGTAGATGCGATTCGGGAGCTGATAAAAGCGGACTTAGGCAGCACAAAAGAATAGGAGAGAAGAGATGGATCAGAAAGAAATTTTAAAGCATGTAGATCATACTCTGCTGCTTCAGGGAGCGACGTGGGATGAGATCCGTCAGATCTGTGACGACGCTGTAGCATATCAGACAGCTTCAGTCTGCATCCCGCCAAGCTATGTGAAGCAGGCGAGCGAGTATTTGGACGGAAAGATGGCGGTTTGTACGGTTATTGGGTTTCCCAATGGTTACATGACCACCGCGGCAAAGGAGTTTGAGACGAGAGATGCTCTCTCAAACGGGGCGTCTGAGATCGACATGGTCATCAATATCGGCTGGCTGAAGGACGGTAAATACAACTTGATCGAAGAAGAGATCCGCACATTGAAAAAGGCCTGTGGTGAGAAAATATTAAAAGTTATTATCGAGACATGTCTTTTGACCGATGAAGAAAAGATTAAGATGTGTGAGATTGTGACAAAAGCAGGAGCGGATTATATCAAGACTTCCACCGGATTTTCAACAGCAGGAGCTACGTTTGACGATATACGCCTGTTTTCCGAACACATTGGGCCAAATGTAAAGATGAAAGCCGCAGGGGGAATCTCATCTATGGACGATGCTAAGAAATTCCTTGAACTGGGAGCGGACCGTCTTGGGACAAGCCGTATTATTAAACTTGTGAAAAATGAAAAAGCAACTGGGTATTAAAGAAAGTTTTGCGCTCGATTCAGGGCGGATGGGAGTTCAGGTATCAGATAGAAGGAGTGTGCTATATGGATAGACAGCAGATTGAAGAGATGATTGATATTGCGGTTCGGCAGCTTGATTTTTCCTACACTCCGTATTCCGGATTTAAAGTGGGAGCAGCGCTTATGACCAAACAGGGAAAGATCTATGGAGGATGCAATATCGAGAACGCGGCATACGGTCCAACCAACTGTGCGGAGCGGACCGCATTTTTCAAAGCGGTCAGCGAGGGCGTGCGTGAATTTAGAGCAATCTGTATCGTGGGGGGAAAGGACGGGGTACTGACAGACTATGCGGCGCCCTGCGGCGTGTGCCGTCAAGTGATGATGGAGTTCTGTGATCCGGAAACATTTCAGGTTATCCTCGCGACAGGAAAAGATCATTACGACGTGTTTACGCTGAAAGAACTTCTGCCCCTAGGGTTCGGCCCGGCGAATCTGGATTGACTTAGTTTGCAGGAGGAATAAGAATGGACAGATATAAAAGAGTTTTTGTGATTGTACTCGACTCTCTTGGAATTGGGGCAATGCCGGATTCAGAAAAATTCGGAGACACAGATGTCGATACATTCGGACATATTGTTGAGAAAATGGGTAAGCTGGATATCCCGAACCTGCAAAAACTGGGGATGCTCAATCTCCATCCGGCAGGCAGGATGGCGGGGATGGAAAAGCCGCTGGGATATCATATGCGGCTTGCGGAGGCGAGCAGTGGGAAAGATACTATGACTGGACACTGGGAGATGATGGGAATACGTACGGACAAGCCGTTTCTCACATTTACGGACACAGGATTTCCGCCGGAGCTGATCCAAGAGCTTGAGAAGAGATGTGGGAAACGTGTGATAGGGAATAAGAGCGCCAGCGGGACGGAGATCATAGAAGAATTGGGAGAAGAAGAGATCGAGACGGGAGCGATGATCGTCTATACATCTGCTGATTCTGTACTGCAGATCTGTGGGAATGAGGAAACTTTTGATTTGGCCAATCTGTATCGCTGCTGCGAGATCGCCCGGGAAATCACGATGAAAGATGAATGGCGTGTTGGCCGTGTCATTGCAAGGCCTTATGTAGGAAAGAAAAAGGGAGAATTTAGACGTACAAGCAACCGGCACGACTATGCTCTGAAGCCTACGGGGCCGACCGCGCTCAATGTATTGAAGGATGCCGGGCTGGATGTGATCAGCGTGGGAAAGATCAATGATATTTTCTGCGGGGAAGGCATCACGAAAACCTATCATTCCGACAGTTCTGTTCACGGGATGGAACAGACTATTGAGATTAGCAGGGAAGATTTCCAAGGGCTGTGTTTTGTCAATCTTGTAGACTTTGATGCTCTGTGGGGACACCGCAGGGACGTGGAAGGCTATGCGGGAGAGATCGAGAAATTCGACAGGAACCTTGGGGTGCTGCTGGAAGAATTAAGAGAAGATGACCTGCTGATCATCACGGCGGATCACGGGAACGATCCGACTTACACGGGGACAGACCATACGAGAGAATATGTGCCTCTTCTCGCATACTCAAAAGGAATGAAGCAGGGTGGAGGCTTAGGAGAGGAGAACACTTTTGCTGTGATTGGAGCTACTGTGGCGGATAATTTCAATGTAAAGATGCCGGAGGGAACCATCGGAACTTCGATACTGGACAGGCTGATATAGGATAAGCTGGCAGAGGAGGAGAAAATGGAGCATGGATTTTTATACGAGGCGCTGCCTTTTCTGAATGGTCTGGACAAAGAGGAGCAGGAACAGTTTGCGGAATACTTTAAGACTGCGCCTCTCTGGCTTATTGATTCTTTTCGGGTAGAAAAGGTGAAGAAAGGAACAGCGTTTACCCGTGAGGGGGAGCCTGCGGACACGGTTTTTTTCATTGCGGGCGGAACAATTGCCGCGACTGACTACCGGATGTATGGAATGCCTTATGATTACCGGAGATTTAACCGAGTATATGCTTTCGGGGCTCTGGAGATTCTAATCAATGCGGACAAGTATATGACGACTTTACGTGTGGCATCAGATTGTAGCATTGCTATGCTTCCAAGGCCAAAGTATGAAAAATGGCTGTTTTCGGATATAAATGCGCTGAGGTATGAGACGATGAGGATGGGGCAGGACCTTCTCAACGAATCAAGAGATAACCGGCTTTTCCTTTTTGTACAGGGACCGGACCGGCTGGCGCTCCTTTTTGTAAAACGGTACGAACAATACGGAAAAAAGGGGATTTTAAGTATTAAAAGGAGCCGTCAGAATCTGGCGGATGAGACTGGGCTGTGCATTAAAACGATCAGCAGGGGAATCAAGAAATTTCTGGAAGATGGACTGATTACAAAAGAAGGGAATCAGATTATGATCGACCAGACTCAGTATGAAGGATTGAAACAAATGATTTCATCAAAGGTTTTTTTGGATTGAAGGTGCTGTAAAATAAGTCTTTATATTTTAAACTTTATCCCTTATAACGTACGATATCCGCAGAATTATGATTGCAGTGCGGCTTCGAGCCGCTGAGCTCTACTGTTCATGCAATATAGTTCTGCGGATATTTTTTATCAAAATAGAAGTTATGCCATCCGCCCCATTAGGCCAATGCTCTCAGTGATCAGGCGTTTAAAGTCAGAGGCGACTCTATCTGCCGTTTCCTGTACTTCTTTATGATTCAGCGGCTGGTCTGACATTCCTGCCGCCAGATTAGTGATGCAGGAGACGCCGCATACTTCAAGTCCCATATGACGGGCGGCCATTGCCTCGCATGCTGTGCTCATTCCTGCGGCATCTCCTCCGAGGGCCCGGCACATGCGGATCTCCGCCGGAGTTTCATAAGACGGCCCAGAGAACTGTACATATACTCCCTCTCTGAGTGAAACGCCTGTATTTTCACCGGCTTTTTTGATGACATACCGGAGACGTTTACTGTAAACTTCGGACATATCCGGGAAACGGGTTCCCAGAGATTCCTCGTTAGGCCCGATCAGAGGACTGGGTACGAGAGAGGTGATATGATCCGTGATTACCATAAGGTCGCCCGGGCGGAAATCAAAATTCACGCCTCCCGCCGCGTTGGTAAGGATGACTTTTTTTACACCCATTTTTCCCATCAGGCGGACGGGAAGCACAACATCCTGCATGGGGTATCCTTCATAGTAATGCACGCGCCCTTGCATTGCTACAACAGGCACACCCTTCACATATCCGAAGAGAAAACGCCCTTTGTGTCCAGCTACGGTAGATACCGGGAATCCCTCAATATCGGAGTATTCAAGGACTTCTTCGATCTGTATGTTCTCTGCATAATCCCCAAGCCCTGAGCCGAGTGTCAGACCGATTTCAGGGCGAAAACTGACCTTTTGACTTACCGCCTCTGAACATTTCATCAATTTTTCATAGAAAGCATTCATATGATTTCCTCCTTTTCAGACAGGCTTTACACGGACGCCGGAGAATGTCTCCGGAGACGGAGAACAGCCGTCCTATATTGCATATAGCTTACATGATTTTGCGGAAGATAGAAAGGACTGAAGTCTTTTTTATCCTATTTTTTGTTTTGGGGAAAAGATAATAATAATTATTACTGATTATTGACATAAACAATTCTGCATGATATATTATCCATGTAATCAGAGGGACGAATGAGAAGGCGTTTTATGCCGGAGGAAACAAATATATCTGCCGTGACAGTAGATAAAAGAGGAGATCAATATGTCATTTATCGGAAAAGATGTTGTGGATTTCAAAGTACAGTGTTATCAGGAAAATGGGTTCAAAGAGGTGACGAAGGAGGATATTCTCGGGAAATGGTCCGTATTCTTCTTCTATCCGGCTGATTTTACGTTCGTGTGCCCGACGGAGCTCAATGATCTGGCGGAGAAATATGATGAGTTTAAGGAAGCGGGGTGCGAGATCTATTCGGTGTCGTGCGACACACATTACGTGCATAAGGCGTGGCACGATGCGTCGGATACAATCAAAAAGATCCGTTATCCTATGCTTGCCGACCCTACGGGAGTTCTGGCGAGAGGTTTTGACGTGATGATTGAGGCTGATGGAGTGGCGGAGCGCGCCAGCTTTATCGTGAATCCGGAGGGGAAGATTGTGGCCTATGAAGTGATTGCGGGAAATGTGGGAAGAAATGCGGACGAACTTCTGCGCAGGGTGCGGGCGTCCCAGTTTGTTGCGGAGCACGGGGATGAAGTTTGCCCGGCAAAATGGCAGCCCGGGGCAGAGACGCTGAAACCCAGTCTTGATCTGGTTGGACTTCTGTAAATACAGGTGTGATGATTATGGAAAAATTATCCGCAGAACGATACCGCACAAGGGTCAGGGGAAGAAAAGCATCCCAATGCTCCTTGCGCGGTATTGTTCCGCGGATTTTGTATGTTATTCTGTTGTTTACAGAGTCTCTATAAATCGCTTAAATGCTTTTAGACCCTCTTCTGTGCACTTGTAAACTCCGCCGTCTTCTAGTACCTGACAGAATACTTTTCCGACTTCCTGCTCTAAGATGTGTTCCACATTTTCTCCATTGATGTTTGCGTAAGAGGGGAGAAATTCATCTACCCAGTCTGCGTGCTTGGCAATCTGCTCATTGCTCCGGATATCTTTCTTCTCAAGGATGTACTCTTTTAAAAGTTCCATTTCCCCTTTTAAGCGGGCTGGAAGGACCGCCAGACCCATGACCTCGATCAGCCCGATATTCTCCTTTTTGATGTGATGGAGTTTCGCGTGGGGGTGGTATACACCGAGCGGGTGTTCCTCTGTGGTGATATTATTGCGCAGGGCAAGATCCAGTTCGTAGAGTCCATCCTTTTTGCGGGCGATGGGCGTGATTGTATTGTGGGGTGTTCCGTCTGTCTTAGCGAAGATGAACGCTTCTTCGTCAGTGTAAGAACGCCATGTTTTCAGGATGTGGTCAGCCAGTTCAATGATGCGCTCTGTGTCCTCTCCGCGCAGGCGGATGACGGAGAGAGGCCATTTGACGATGCCTGCCGATATGTCTTCAAATCCCTTTACGGTAAACTCTTCGATGATTGGAGCCTTTGCCATGGCGAAAGTGTAATTTCCTCCCTGAAAATGATCATGGCTTAAGATAGAGCCTCCTACAATCGGAAGGTCTGCGTTAGAGCCAAGGAAGTAATGGGGGAAGAGTTTGATAAAGTCAAACAGCTTCGCAAATGCGCTGCGGTCGATCTTCATGGGGATATGTTCGCCGTTGAATACAATACAGTGCTCATTGTAATAAACGTAAGGGGAATACTGAAATCCCCATTTGTTCCCTTGGATTGTGATCGGGATGATCCTGTGGTTTTCCCTTGCAGGATGATTAACGCGTCCTGCGTAGCCTTCGTTTTCCATGCAGAGCTGGCACTTTGGATATGAGGAAGATTTTGTCTGCCCTGCCGCCGCGATCGCCTTGGGATCCTTTTCCGGCTTGGAGAGGTTGATGGTGATGTCAAGCGTGCCGTATTCGGTGTCAACTGTCCATTTTCTGTCCTTTTTGATGCGGTAGCGCCGGATATAGTCGCTGTCCTGACTCAATTTGTAATAGTAGTCCGTGGCTGTCTCGGGAGAGACATCGTATTTCTTCCAAAACTGCTCGTGGATCTGAGCCGGACGGGGCATCAGGCAGTTCATGATCTTCGTGTCAAAGAGATCACGGTAGGTGATGCCATCCTCGATGATTCCCCGCCTTACAGCTTCGTCAAGAAGATCCTTTAACACATCTTCAAGAACGATATTATCCGTATCGCGGCAGATATCTTCATAGTCGTCTTCATGGAAAAGATCGAGAAGAAGATTGATCGTATAGATTTTCTCGGATTCGGGGGTCAGTCCTGTGTCAATCCCGTATTGCACCAGTTTTTTGATAGATTCATAAAGCATAGTATTTTCCTCCAAGATATTGTTACGCCGTGACCGTACGGTAATGCAGTCACGGCGGAGCGTTTTATAATAGTGCGGCAAAATCGCGGATCAGTCTAGGCGGGAAGCGCCGTCGCCAATGTCTACAGTGTAGAATTCAGCCTCGTGCCCCACTTTCTCTTTATAGGTCTTGCCGATGCTCTCAATAAATGTATCCACAGAATCATTTTTCACGATGCTGACCGTACATCCTCCGAAGCCGCCTCCTGTGATACGGGAGCCGATGACGCCGGGGAGCGCCCACGCAAGATCTACAAGGATGTCGATCTCTTCGCAAGATACTTCATAATCATCCCTAAGAGAGATGTGGGACTGATTCATGAGCTGTCCAAATTTTACGATGTCCCCGTCCTTTAACGCAGCGACTGCATCCAGTGTGCGCTGGTTTTCATATACCGCATGTTTTGCGCGTTTCTGCTGAATCGGGTCTGTGATGAGGTCTTTGTTCGCCTCGAACTCCTCGGGAGACAGGTCGCCAAGTGTTTCGATATCTAGTTTGGTTTTCAGCGCCGCAAGGGCGTCTGTGCACTCCTGACGCCTGTCATTGTAGGCGGAGTCCACAAGGCTGTGTTTTACCTTGCTGTTTGTAATGATGATCTTCGCGTCCTCCAGTTTGATCGGGGCATACTCATACTTTAGAGTGTTTGTGTCAAGGAAAATGGCATTGTCTTTCTTTCCGTTTGCACTTGCGAACTGGTCCATGATACCGCAGTTGCATCCGATGAACTTGTTCTCGCAGTATTGACCGATCAGGGCGAGGTCTGTCATGGAGAAATCTGTAATGCCGAACAGATCTGTCACGATCACTCCTGTAAGTACCTCAAGGGCGGCGGAAGAGGAAAGCCCGGAACCGTTCGGGATATTTCCCCAGATGACCATATCAAAACCAGTTTCCAGCTTGCATCCTTTTTCAGAGAGAGCCCACACAACGCCGAGGGGATAATTCGCCCAGTTGTATTCCTTTTTGTTTGTCAAATCATCCAGTGATGTCTCGATGACGCCGAAGGTATCCAGATTCATGGAATAGAAATTCATTCTCCTGTCGTCTCTTTTGCGCGCGGCTCCGTATGTACCCATGGTAAGCGCGCACGGGAATACATGTCCCCCATTATAGTCTGTGTGTTCGCCGATCAGATTGACACGGCCCGGCGCGAAATAGAAGCGCGCACCTTCTGAATCTCCGAAAAGCTCTGCAAATTTGTCAAAAAGTTTCTGTTTCATTTTACTGATCCTCCTAAGTTTGAAAATGAAAATGTGATTGACGAAGTAATCTAATTTTAGTATAGTCCGGAAAGCCTTTCCCGTCTATAAAAAATATGTGCAGATTTATGTAAAAATGTTGCAACAGATACATTTAAAAGACTATAATAAGAAAGATAGCGTTCGCATGGAAACCAAGGTGGAAGAAAAGAGAGGGAAGTGTATGCCGGATTCATATAAACATTCATACAAGACAGGAGAGAATTTTTTAAACTCACTGACAGTCTATAATGTAGGTTATCAGAAATGTGAGCCTGAATATCAGTGGGGGCCGGGGGTGCGCGATCACTATTGTATCCATCATATTTTGTCTGGGAGCGGGTATTATTCCACAGGAGCATCCGCCTGTCGTCTTAGCGCGGGGGACACTTTCATCCTCTACCCCGGGGTGGAACTTCAGTATCAGGCGGACAGTGAGGAGCCATGGGAGTACGCGTGGGCGGGGTTTATGGGATCGGATGCCGCTTCCATCATCCGCAATACGGATTTTACGAAAGATAAGCCGTACATTTTAAAAGGGAAAATACCGGGAAATCGAATACAAGATGGGCTAGAGAGGATTTATCTGGTAAAAGGAAACACATATGAAGCATCTGTGGCCATGACGGGAGCACTGTACAGCCTGCTTTCCGTGTTCATGCACTATGCGCAGCGCCGGGAAGCAGAGAAGGATATTCGTCTCACCTACGTGGAAAAGGCAGAGAGTTATATCGTCACAAACTACTCCTATCCTGTTACCGTGGAGGATGTGGCGGCTTACGTGGGGATCAGCCGTAGTCATCTCTTTCGGTCATTTCAGGATCATATGGGAAAATCGCCCAAAGAATACCTGACAGAATACCGGATCAAACAGGCGTGCCGTCTGCTTAAGGAGACAGATCTTTCGGTATCGGCCATCGCTTATTCCGTAGGTTTTGAGAACAATCTTTATTTTTCAAAAGCGTTTAAGAAGCAGAAGGGATTAAGCCCATCAGATTACCGCCGCTTTCATTTGTGAATGTGGACAAAGCTCCGCACATACTCTATAAAATAACACTTTCGCGCAAGGAGCGCGGGGTGAGTGCATGCAAGAGGATTGTGGGGTGGCGAAGATCAAGGCGGAAAGAAGGTTAAAGATATGGATGCAGGTGCTGGTTCTAACCGCCGTGTTTCTGTTCTATCCGGTTTCAGCGCTGTGGACTTGGGAAGAAATAGAGGAACTGGAGGAGACGGCCAGTGGGGGAGAGGCAGTGCAGCCGGGAGAAGATGTGCCGGAGGAAGAGAAGCCGCGGATCGCCCTTACTTTTGATGACGGACCAAGCACCAAGTATACGCCTGTGTTGCTGGACGGTTTAAAAGAGCGGGATGTAAGGGCCACATTTTTTGTGATCGGAGCCAATATCGAAAAGGATGACAACGCCGCCTTGATCCGAAGGATGAAGGCAGAAGGACATGTCATAGGGAATCATACCTATCACCACGTTGATCTCTCGAAGATGGATGTGCTGCAGGCACAGGAAGAGATTATGATGACAGACCAGCTGATAGAGGAGATCACAGGGGAAGAGCCGTTCCTCGTGCGTCCGCCGTTCGGCGCTTTCCCCAAAGAAGCAGAGGAAGAGGGGAAGTTGTACGTGAAGTGGACGGTGGATTCCGAGGACTGGGTTTTACAAAATACGGAGGCAGCGGTGAGAAAAGTAGTGACGGATACAGAGGAAAATGATATCATTCTCATGCACGACTGCTATGGAACCTCAGTAGAGGCGGCGCTGCAGATTGTGGATATCCTGCAAGAAAGAGGCTATGAGTTTGTGACAGTGGATGAACTGTTGATAGAGTAGCTTAGAGAGAAAGAAGAGGTAAACGATTTTATGATAGATGAGTTTTCAAGGACAGAACTTCTAATTGGAGAAGAAAAGCTAAAGAGGCTGAAATCAGCTTTTGTCATGGTGTTTGGTGTGGGAGGGGTGGGCTCCCACTGTATTGAGGCTCTGGCGAGAAGCGGTGTAGGGAAGCTGGCCCTGATCGACAAAGACACAGTTTCGGTGACAAATATTAACCGGCAGTCCATCGCGTACCATAGTACAATGGGGCGTTATAAGACAGAAGTGATGCGGGATCGGGTCCGGGATATCTGCCCGGATATTACCGTAGAGACCTATGAAATGTTCATCCTCCCTGAAAATATAGGAGAGCTTTTTGAAAGTACGGGAAGACCAGACTATATCATCGATGCTATCGATACGGTCAGCGCCAAGCTGGCTATTGTGAAGATTGCGCAGGAGAAGGACATCCCTATCATCAGCAGCATGGGAACGGGAAACAAGCTGCACGGGGAATTGTTTGAGATTGCGGACATATCAGAGACGAGTGTGTGCCCGCTTTGCAGGGTCATGAGAAAGGAATTAAAAAACCGGGGGATCACACATCTGAAGGTGCTCTATTCAAAGGAAAAGCCTGTGGACACGGGCGGGCGCTCCACGGGAGAGGACATGGGGAAGAGAAGGGCTGTCCCGGGAAGTATCTCGTTTGTTCCACCGGTGGCAGGGCTTTTGATTGCCGGTGAGACTGTGCGTGATCTTATGGAACTGTGAACGGCAGAACACAGCGAAGGAGGAAGCAGGAATGGATCTGTTTGATTATATGAGAGAGAAAGAGAAGGAGAAAGAATCGCCTCTTGCGTCGAGAATGCGTCCGGCTACGCTGGACGAGATCGTGGGGCAGAAGCATATTATCGGGAAGGACAAGCTCCTATACCGAGCCATCAAGGCGGATAAACTGAGCTCTGTCATTTTTTACGGACCTCCGGGAACGGGCAAGACCACTTTGGCGAAAGTGATCGCTAATACGACCAGCGCGGAATTTAAGCAGATTAACGCGACTGTGGCGGGGAAAAAAGATATGGAAGAGGTCATCCGTCAGGCGAAGGATACGCAGGGTATGTATGGGAAGAAAACCATTCTTTTTATTGATGAGATCCATAGATTCAACAAAGGACAGCAGGACTATCTCCTGCCGTTTGTCGAGGACGGCACGGTCATATTGATTGGGGCAACCACAGAGAATCCGTATTTTGAGGTGAACGGCGCTCTCATTTCCCGTTCCAGCATCTTTGAACTGAAACCGCTGGAAAAGGAAGATATTAAAACACTTCTTACGAGGGCGCTCAATGATACGGAAAAAGGTATGGGAAGCTTTCATGCGCAGATCGACGACGACGCGCTGGAGTTTCTTTCCGATATGGCGGGTGGGGACGCCAGAAATGCGTTGAATGCCATTGAGCTTGGAGTACTTACCACGCAGAGAGGGGATGACGGGATCATCCATATTACAGTAGAGGTGGCGTCGGAGTGCATTCAAAAGCGGGTCGTTAATTACGACAAAAAGGGAGATAACCACTACGACATTATCTCAGCTTTTATTAAGAGCATGAGAGGATCGGATCCGGACGCGGCAGTGTATTATCTGGCAAAGATGCTTTACGCGGGAGAAGATGTAAAGTTTATTGCCCGCCGTATCATGATCTGTGCTTCCGAGGATGTGGGAAACGCAGATCCCATGGCGCTGACCGTGGCGGTTGCCGCAGCGCAGGCAGTAGAACGTGTGGGTATGCCCGAATCACAGATTATCTTATCTCAGGCAGTGACTTATGTGGCGTGCGCACCTAAGAGTAATTCTGCAGTAAACGCTATCACAGAGGCGGGAAGGGCGGTACAGCAGTGTCAAACAACAGTTCCGTCTCATCTGAGGGATGCTCATTACAAGGGATCTCAGAAGTTAGGGCATGGGATTGGATACAAGTATGCTCACGATTATCCGGGGCATTATGTGGAACAGCAATATCTTCCGGATGAAATAAAAGACGCCAGATTCTATGAACCTGGCGATCTTGGCTATGAAAAGGATATTAAGGAGTATCTTAGAAAAATTCGTGGTGGGAACAATCTGTAGCCTTAGAGAAGATGGGCGAGGATTATGGCATAGAGTTCCTGACTTTTCTGATTCCAATGATTTACAATGGCTTCCGCCTCTTTCTCGGTTGGAACGGTTAATTTCAGATCGATGAGGCTGGAGCCATTTTCTACAATCTGGCAGCGCACTTCATATTCCTTATCCATATTCAGGTAATAATCTGATTTGACTGCTGCCTCTTCTTTCAGGTCATATTGCTTTTCTTTGAGAAAATCGTCGATATCCTTGCGGATGGCTGAGGAAATCTTTTTGCTGAAGAACCGGATCGTCTCCGCGCCGTTTTCTGTGAGATGGTAAAGCGTCCGGTTGTGTGTGGTCTCCGTGCGGATCAGGCCGGATTGCGCCAGTTCGGACAAAGCTTCCTGAAGTTTAAAATAGGACGTATACCCCTTATCCAGCACGAACTCTGAGATCTGCGAGGTAGTAAGGGGAAAATCTACCTTTTTCAGCATGTACAGTATGATCAGTTTGTATAATGTGAATGTTTCAGCCATGATACTCCTTTCCCTGCCAGATATGGTTCTCTTTCAGATACTGATGCAGACGGTTTAACACCGTGCGTTTGGCTCCTGTCCACAAAGGAGCGGCAAGGAGTTCTTTCGGTCCGTCGCCGGTCAGTCTATGTATGACGATATCCGGCTTTAATCTCAAGATACATTTTCCGAGGAGGCAGATATATTCTTCCATATCTGGGATATGGAAAGGTTCTTTCCGGTAAATATCCGCAAGATCCGTTCCCTCCAACACATGAAGAAGCTGGAGTTTGACGCCCTGTATATCGCAGTGGTTTAAATACCCGATGGTCTCCAGCATCATCTCCTCGGTCTCCCCCGGGAGGAATAAGATGACGTGGACGATGACCGTGATTCCCGATTCCCGGAGCTGTCTGACCGCACGGTCAAATACTTCCAGTTCATAGCCTCTGCGGATAAACTGTGCACTCTGGGGATGGATGGTCTGAAGCCCTAGTTCCACCCATACGGGTTTGATATGGTTTAGGCGCCGCAGAAGATCGAGAACATCGTTCCCGAGACAATCTGGTCTTGTGGCGATGGAGAGCACCTTTACCTCTGGGTCCTGAATAGCCTCTGTGAAGATTTTTTCCAGATATTGAACAGGGGCGTAAGTGTTTGTAAATGCTTGAAAGTACGCGATATAGGAGCGGACGGGGCGTTTCTTCAGAAGCTGTGCCTTTCCTGCAGCGAGCTGCTCTGTGACGGAGAGGGCGGCGCTTCCGGCAAAGTCGCCGGAGCCTTTCGCACTGCAAAAAATGCAGCCGCCTGTCCCGACGTGCCCGTCCCGGTTGGGACAGGTCATTCCGCCGTTCAAAGTGATTTTATATACCTTTTCCCCGAAAGTTTCTTTTAAATAAGAGTCCAGTGAATGGTAAGGCCTGCCGTTCCAGAGTTTCATCGTATATGTTCCTTGATGGCGCGGCTTACCGTGTCTGCCACACGGGGATCAAATGCTTGTGGGAGGATGTTGTCCTCACTCAATTCATTTTCCGGTACGAGGCCCGCAATCGCCTCTGCCGCGGCAAGTTTCATTTCTTCCGTGATCTGTGAGGCGCGGCCTTCAAGTGCGCCTTTAAAGATGCCAGGGAATGCCACCACGTTGTTGACCTGATTGGGAAAATCAGAGCGGCCTGTGCCGACGACGCGCGCTCCGGCTGCCCTTGCCAGATCTGGCATAATTTCCGGAACCGGGTTTGCCATGGCAAAGAGAATGGCGTCCTTGTTCATGGAGGCAACCATCTCCTGCGAGACAATTCCCGGAGCGGAGACGCCGACAAAGATATCCGCGCCTTTTAAGGCTTCGGCAAGGGTTCCAGTATTTCCTTCAAGGTTGGTTACTTCCGCCATTTCTTTCTGCATCCAGTTAAGCCCTTCGGAAGCTTTTGATATAATCCCATTGATATCGCACATTGTAATGTGAGGGAATCCATAAGTAAGGAGCAGCTTTGTGATGGCGATGCCTGCGCTTCCGGCTCCATTTACCACGATGCGGCAGTTTTCCTTTTCTTTTCCGGTGACTTTCAGGGCGTTGATAATCCCCGCAAGGACGACAATAGCTGTTCCATGCTGGTCGTCGTGGAATACTGGGATGGAAAGAAGCTCTTTTAAACGTGTCTCGATCTCAAAACAGCGGGGAGCCGCGATGTCTTCAAGGTTGATGCCGCCGAAAGCCGGAGCTATGTTGACGACTGTACGGATGATTTCCTCGGTGTCCTGTGTGTCAAGACAGATAGGGACAGCGTTTACTCCGCCGAATTCTTTAAAAAGAACAGCTTTCCCTTCCATGACAGGCATGGCGGCTAGGGCGCCGATATTTCCAAGGCCTAAGACCGCGCTTCCGTCGGATACAACAGCTACGGTGTTCGCTTTCATTGTGTATTTATATGCGGCTTCGGGATCTTTGGCGATCACTTTGCAGGGTTCTGCCACTCCCGGTGTGTAAGCGATGGACAGATCCTCGCGGGAATTGACGTGTGCCTTTGCCGTTGTTTCTAATTTTCCATTCCATTGTTCGTGTATTCGGAGAGCTTTTTCACTGTCTGCCATATTGATTACCTCACTGTTTTTTGTCATTGAATATTCATGCGGAACTCCCGCCGTCTGCTTCAAGCCGGCCTGTCCCTTATGCAAGCATAAAGCAGCCTGTCCCTTATGCAAGCATAAAGCAGCCTGTCTTTTGCAGACGTGTGAACTGTGTTTATCATATCACCTCATGGCCTGTCTTGACAAGTCTGTGTACGAACTGTATAATGAATCCATATTTAATGCAAATTATCGATTTTATGTCAATTCCGACGAAAATTCCCGAAGCATTTAATAACTGCAAAACGTAAGAAACTTAATAATGTGTAGTATCGTCATAATGTTTATTTATGACTAAGCAGGAAAGGAAAGGATTATGACAAGAGAAAAGTATGAGTCACTTCCGCTGGCAACACTGAAAGATCTTGCGAAGGCAAGGAAGATGAAAGGAATATCAGCTCTGAAGAAGAGCGATCTTATTGATGCCATGCTTGCACTCGACGAAGAGGAGGCAGAGAGAGAAGCCGCCACCGAAGCAAAAGAGGAAGTAAAGGAAGAGATGAAGGAGAAAAAGGCGGAGACGGACATCGAGCAGCTTGACAGTGGGTGTTCTGCGCACGGTATTCTCGAGGTTATGCAGGACGGATTTGGATTTATCCGCAGCGATAATTACCTTCCGGGAGAGAACGATGTGTATGTGTCTCCTGCTCAGATTCGCAGATTCGGGCTGAAGACGGGCGATATCCTTACGGGAAATACAAGGGTAAAGACGCAGGGTGAGAAGTTCAGTGCTCTTTTGTATGTGTCCACAGTTAATGGACTCCGTCCGGCTGAGGCTATGAGGCGTAAGAATTTTGAGGATCTTACTCCCATCTTTCCTAACCGGAGGATCCGGCTGGAAACGCCGGGCAGCAGCACTGCCATGAGGATTATGGATCTGGTCTCTCCTATCGGAAAGGGGCAGAGGGGAATGATCGTGTCCCCGCCAAAAGCGGGCAAGACTACGCTGCTGAAAGAAGTTGCGCTCTCTGTTCAAAAGACGGAGCCGAACATGCATCTGCTCATTCTTCTGATTGATGAGCGGCCGGAGGAAGTCACAGATATCAAGGAAGCCATCGAAGGCCCGAACGTGGAAGTGATCTATTCTACATTTGACGAGCTTCCGGAGCATCACAAAAGAGTGTCAGAGATGGTGATCGCAAGGGCAAAGCGCCTTGTAGAGCTCGGGAAGGATGTCATGATCCTTTTAGACAGTATTACCAGATTGTCAAGAGCTTACAATCTGATCGTTCCTCCGTCCGGAAGGACGCTGTCCGGCGGACTTGACCCTGCGGCTCTCTATAGCCCCAAGCGTTTCTTTGGAGCAGCGAGAAATATGAGAGAGGGCGGAAGCCTCACTATCCTCGCTACGGCGCTCGTGGATACGGGAAGCAAGATGGATGACGTTGTGTACGAGGAATTCAAAGGAACCGGCAACATGGAATTGATGCTAGATCGCAAGCTTCAGGAGAAAAGGGTATTCCCGGCGATCGACATTCCAAAGTCCGGTACGAGAAGAGAAGATCTTCTTTTAAATAAAGAAGAGCAGGAAGCGATTTATATTATCCGAAGAGGAATGAACGGTATGAAGGCGGAGGAAGCAGTAGACAATCTGTTAAACATGTTTGCAAGGACAAAATCCAATGCCGAGCTGGTGCATCAGGTAATCAGGCAAAAGTTCATATAAAAAAGAGTTGCAAAAGAAATTATCTTATGCTACAATTAGAAAGCTGTTTAGAGATTATAATAAGTAATTTAAAATAGAGAGGTGAAAATCATGCGCGAAGGAATCCATCCGGAATATCATCAGGCAACTGTGACATGCAACTGCGGAAATACATTTGTAACAGGTTCCACAAAGGAGAACATCCACGTCGAGATCTGCTCAAAATGCCACCCGTTCTACACAGGACAGCAGAAGGCAGCGCAGGCACGCGGCCGTGTTGATAAGTTCAACAAGAAATACGGTATCAAATAAGGAACGAACAAAGCAGGCTGAGGTGGAAGCATCTCAGCCTGCTTTATAGTTCAGACATATATCTGCCGGCAGACGTCTTTTACAAAAATGCTCTGCAGACAGTCAGATTATAACAGGAGGTATTATGAAGTCATCAAACATAGGAGGACAGGCAGTATTAGAGGGCATTATGATGAGAAACGGTGGAAAATACTCCGTCGCTGTGCGCAAGCCTGACGGGGAGATTGCCGTGGATGTACAGGAGTATAAAAGCTTTATTCCGTGGGAGACGCCGCTTAAGATTCCGTTTGTCCGCGGTATATTTAATTTTGTGGATTCTCTTGTAGTAGGTATGAAGACTCTGACATACTCAGCTAGTTTTTATGAGGAAGAAGAGGAAGTGGAGATGACGGAAGCAGAAGCGGAGAAGGCGGAGAAAACAGATAAGATCTTAATGAGCCTTGTCCTCGTCCTGTCGGTCGTCATGGCAGTTGCTCTCTTTATGGTACTGCCGTATTTTTTGAGCCGGTTTGTGGAACAACGCACCTCCTCCAGAGTCATTATGACAGTGTTTGAAGGTGTGATCCGCGTGGCGATCTTTCTCGGATATATTTTTCTGATCTCAAGGACAAAGGATATCAGACGGACATTCATGTATCACGGCGCGGAGCATAAGTGCATTAACTGTATTGAACACGGTCTGGAATTAAATGTAGATAATGTGAGGAAAAGCTCAAAGCAGCATAAGCGCTGCGGGACGAGCTTCCTGTTCTTTGTCATGATCGTCAGTATCATTTTCTGTTTTTTCATCACCACGGATTCACAGGTGCTGCGCATTATCATGAGGATTGCGCTGCTCCCTGTCATTGCGGGAGTTTCTTATGAGATTATCCGTCTGGCGGGAAACAGTGATAACCCGGTTATCAATCTGTTAAGTCAGCCGGGAATGTGGGTGCAGAACATGACTACAAAGGAGCCGGAGGATGATATGATCGAGGTCGCGATCCGCGCCGTTGAGGAAGTGTTTGATTGGCGTGCATGGCAGAAGGAGAATGCATGACGATCAGGGACGCATACAAGGAAGGAAGAGAAGAGTTAAAACTGGCAGGAATTCCAGATGCGGGATTGGATGCGTGGTATCTGATGGAGTATGCAACGGGTATCGGCCGCGCGGCTTACTATGCGAATCCGGATCGGGAACTTGCAAAAAAGGATAGGGAGAAATACCGGGCATGTCTGGAGAAACGGAAAAAACATATTCCTCTGCAGCATATTACAGGGGAGCAGGAATTTATGGGGTTGTTGTTTTCTGTAAACAAGCATGTGCTCATCCCAAGACAGGATACAGAGATCCTTGTGGAGGAAGCTCTGAAGCTGGCTGACAAAGACATGATTCCCTGTGAAAACGGGAAAATGCGGATCCTCGATATGTGTACGGGATCGGGTTGTATTCTTCTGAGCATGCTTTATTATATTGGGAAACCAGCAAACGGAAGATCGTTAACTCAAGGCGAGTCCCCTGCCGGCAAGGCAGGCGAGACGGCATTGGACCCCATCGCAGCCGAGGGGATCGGAGCGGATATCTCTGAGAAGGCTCTTCTCACTGCCAGAAGAAATGCGGATGACCTTGGGATAAAGGCAGAATTTGTACAGGGAGATCTGTTTGAAAATGTCAGCGGCAGGTTTGCCCTGATCCTGTCTAATCCGCCCTATAT
Organism: Candidatus Mediterraneibacter pullicola; assembly: GCA_019117065.1. Taxonomy (GTDB): domain Bacteria; phylum Bacillota; class Clostridia; order Lachnospirales; family Lachnospiraceae; genus Mediterraneibacter; species Mediterraneibacter pullicola. Next base: position 190,797 of record DXAK01000012.1, read on the forward strand.
CAGAACAGAGGAGATCGGTCTGCTTCAGGAAGAAGTCAGGCTCCACGACCCGAGGGAAGCGCTTGACGGAAAAGAGGACGGACTGTATTTTTACCGCCGGATTATAAAGGAGGCCAAGGATTATCTCCTGCCGGGCGGGTATCTGGTCTTTGAGATCGGATATGATCAGGCTGAGGCTGTAAGAAATCTCATGTCAGAGTCCAGATATACAGACATAACGGTGAAAAAGGATCTGGCGGGACTTGACCGCATCGTGTGTGGACGATATATTAAATAAGAGGCGCGGTTACTGGAGACGCTCTCCGGAGCGTGCACCAGACTGGGTGTTATTTTAAAGAAAAGGACGAAAGCGAAATGTTTGACAGATTAGAAGATCTTTTGATCAGATATGAAGAAGTGATGGGAGAACTTCAAGAGCCGGGCGTGGCTGACGACCAGCAGCGTTTCCGCAAGCTCATGAAGGAACAGAGCGATTTAGCGCCCATCGTGGAAGCGTACAGTGAGTATAAGAAATGTAAACAGAATATTGACGACAGCCTTGCCATGCTGGAGGATGAGACAGATGAGGAGATGCGTGAGCTGGCGAAGGAAGAATTGAATGAATCGAAGAAGCGCGTCGATGAGCTGGAGCAGCAACTTAAGATTCTCCTTCTCCCCAAGGACCCCAACGATGATAAGAATGTTATTGTGGAGATTCGCGGAGGCGCGGGCGGAGACGAGGCGGCTCTCTTTGCAGCAGAAATCTACCGCATGTATGTCCACTATGCGGACAGCCGGGGATGGAGAACAGAGATGATCTCTCTCAATGAGAACGGTATCGGCGGATTTAAGGAGTGCGTGTTCATGATCACGGGTCAGGGCGCGTATTCCAGATTGAAATATGAAAGCGGCGTGCACCGCGTACAGAGAGTTCCCGAGACGGAGAGCGGGGGTAGGATCCATACCTCTACCGTGACCGTGGCGATCATGCCCGAGGCAGAAGAGGTAGACGTGGTCATTGATGAGAAGGATATCCGCATCGACGTGATGCGCGCGTCTGGAAATGGCGGACAGTGTGTCAATACGACAGATTCAGCGGTCCGTCTGACTCATTTCCCGACGGGAATCGTGATCTACAGCCAGACGGAGAAATCACAGCTCCAGAACAAGGAGAAGGCGTTTCGCCTGCTCAGGTCTAAGCTGTATGATCTGGAACTGGAGAAGCAGCAGGCGTCTGAGGCGGAGGCAAGAAGAAGTCAGATCGGTACCGGGGACCGCTCTGAGAAGATCCGTACTTACAATTTCCCACAAGGGCGTGTGACGGACCACAGAATTAAGTTGACGCTTCATAAGCTAGACGCAGTTTTAAACGGAGATTTAGATGAGATCATTGACAGTCTGATTGCTGCAGATCAGACAGCAAAACTGGCAAAGATGGAGGACTAATGATATATGACAGACATACAATTTAAACGTCCTGAGCTAGAGGATAAAGAGTTGATCACTTCTTATTTTGAAAAGGCTCCCAGCCGGAGCTGTGAGCGTACATTCGTGAACGTGTATCTTTGGTCCAGACACTATAAGGTGCAGTATGCTGTGATTGAGGATGCGCTTGTGTTCAAAAGCGAGGATCGAGGCACTGCCTTTGCCTATCCTGCGGGGAAACCGGAAAACGTTAAAAAAGCGCTTGAATTTCTCATGGGATCTTGTAAAGAGACCGGTAATCCGTTTATTCTATACAACGTGACGCCGGAGATGTTCGCCCAGCTTGAGGGATGGTATCCGAACAAGTTTACGGTGGAATATGACCGTGATATCGCGGACTATATATATGAATCGGAAAAGCTCTCTACGCTCGCTGGAAAGAAACTCCACGGGAAGCGCAACCATATCAACAAGTTTAAAAGTCTGTATCCGGACTGGTCCTATGAGGAGTTAAGTGATGAAAACGTGGAAGACTGTTTTCAGATGGCTCTAAAATGGCGGAATCAGAACGGGTGCGAGGAAGATCCCGGGAAGAACGCGGAAATGTGCGTGACGCTCAACTCCCTGCGTCTTTATAAGGAACTGGGACTGACAGGCGGAGTTCTGAAGGCGGACGGCAAGATCGTCGCGTTCACCGTGGGAGAGAGGCTGTGCGATGACACTTTTGTGGTCCATATTGAGAAAGCATTTGCAGATGTGGAGGGAGCTTACCCCATGATCAACCAGCAGTTCGTACAGCATGAGTGTGCGGGATATACGTATGTGAATAGGGAGGAAGATACCGGGGCAGAGGGCTTAAGAAAGGCAAAGCTTTCCTACCGTCCGGCATTTCTGGAGGAAAAAGGAATCGTAAGAGAAACGGAGTGACAGCTATGATATCAAAAAAAATGGAAAACATGGTGGCTAACAGTTCAGCAATCCGCGCGATGTTCGAGGAAGGTAACCGTCTGGCAAAGCTCTACGGAGCAGAGAATGTATTTGATTTCAGCCTTGGGAATCCGAATGTGCCGGCACCGGAGGCAGTGAAGAAGGCGATCATTGATCTGCTTGACGAGGAGGATCCAGTCGTTCTCCATGGATACACGAACAGCAACGCGGGGTATGAGGACGTGCGTCAGGCTGTGGCAGAGTCCTTGAACGAGCGGTTTGGAACCAAGTTTGCAGCGCACAACATTACGATGACAGTGGGCGCCGCAGGAGGGCTCAATGTGATCTTAAAATCCCTCCTTAACCCGGGGGATGAGGTGATTGTGTTTGCGCCTTATTTTGGAGAATACAGAAGCTATACAAATAATTATGACGGTGTTCTTGTGGAAGTTTCGCCAGACACAGAGACCTTCCAGCCAAAACTTGATGAGTTTGAGGAGAAGATTACTCCGAGGACAAGGGCGGTCATTGTAAATACACCGAACAATCCGACGGGCGTTGTGTACTCAGAAGAGACTATCAAAAAGATGGCGGCAGTCATGGAAAAGAAACAGAAGGAGTTCGGGACAGATATTTACCTTATCTCTGACGAACCGTACAGGGAGCTCGCCTATGACGGGGCAGAAGTGCCTTATTTGACGAAATATTATGCAAATACGATTGTGGGATACTCCTACAGCAAATCACTCTCTCTTCCGGGAGAGAGGATCGGCTATCTTGTAATCCCGGATGAGGCGGCTGACAGTGAAAATATTATCTCGGCGGCAAATGTGGCTACAAGGATCCTTGGGTTTGTGAACGCGCCGACGCTTCAGCAAAAAGTTGTCAAGGCATGCTTACATGAGAAGACAGACATCTCTTTCTATGATAGAAACCGTGAGACACTCTATAAGGGCCTGAAGGAACTGGGATTTGAGTGCATTAAGCCGGAAGGCGCGTTCTATCTGTTTGTAAAGTCTCCGGTAGCGGATGAGAAGGAATTCTGTGCGGCGGCAAAGAAATATAATATCCTTCTCGTGCCGGGAAGTTCTTTCGCATGCCCGGGATATGTGAGAATTGCGTACTGCGTCTCCTATGAGACGATTGTCAATTCCCTGCCTAAATTTAAAGAACTGGCGGAGGAGTACAGATAGATGGCGGTCAGGGCAGAACTATTAAAGAACATCCGCGCTGTGGAGCCTTATGTGCCCGGAGAGCAGCCTCAAGAGAAGGTAATTAAGCTGAATACAAACGAGAATCCCTATCCCCCTGCGCCGGGAGTGCAGGAAGCGTTGGATTCCCTTGACCCGGCGGATTTCCGACTGTACCCGGACCCATCTTCTGGCGTACTGGTGAAGGCGCTGGCGGAGAATTACAAAGTGAGTGAGGACCAGGTCTTTGTGGGAGTGGGATCAGACGATGTGCTCGCCCTCTGTTTCCTGACATTTTTTAATTCGGAGAAGCCGCTGCTGTTCCCGGATATTACATATTCCTTCTACAAGGTATGGGCAGAGCTGTACCGGATTCCATACGAGTGCCCGGAGCTTGACAAGGACTTCCGTATCGTGAAAGAAGACTATTACCGGGAGAACGGCGGCGTCATATTTCCGAATCCGAACGCGCCCACAGCGATCTATGAGGAGCTGGATTTTATTGAGGATATTCTGGAACATAACAGGGATTCTATCGTGATCATAGATGAGGCGTATGTGGACTTTGCAGGAAGGTCGGCTATGGAGCTGATCGGGAAATACGACAACCTGATCGTCACCCAGACCTTTTCCAAGGCAAGGAGCATGGCAGGTATGAGAATCGGTTACGCTGTCTCCAATCCGGAGCTTGTCCGCTGTCTAAATGATGTGAAATATTCTTTTAACTCCTATACAATGAGCCGGGCAGCCATGGTCTGCGGAGCGGCAGCGGTAAAAGACAGAGACTATCTGGAAGAGACGGTCCGCAAAATAAAAGAGACCAGGGAACGGACAAAAAAGGAGCTGGCAGAACTCGGGTTTGAATTTACGGATTCAAAGGCGAATTTCCTGTTCGCCCGCCATCCAGAGTATGACGCGGGGAGGCTTTTTGAAGAGCTGAAAAAAGCGCATATCTATGTGCGCCACTGGAAGGATGAAAAAATCAGCCAATATCTGCGGATAACCATCGGTACGGATGATGAGATGGACGCGCTGCTCGGTTTCTTGCGGAAACAGCTGTCCTGATGAAAAAATATTTACAAGAAAAAAATATGCAAGAAAGAATATATGCAAAAGGCAGAGAGTGCCGCAAAATCATTTGTTTCCCATGATTTTGCGGCACTTTCGCTTTGTTTTCTTTTTATTCTACTTTGACGCGGCTGTTGAATTTATCCAGCGCTAGCGCACAGATGACACCGACTACAATGCAGATTATATTGACAATGGCGGAGCCTGCTGACAGAAAGCTTTCCATAGGAATGATCATAACAGTGGCAGCAATAACGATGCCAAGGATGCCGTGAAAGGCTATGGAATAATAGTTGTCAAACAGGGCGTTGATCGCTTTTGCAAATAAAATGACAGTGACCAGCGCTCCGACGCCGCCGGGGATTAGGACGCTCATGTCAAAGTGCCCGATACCGTCCACAAAAGGAGTGTAAAGTCCAAGGGGCATCAGCAAAGTGGAAAAGCTCATACCCGGAGCAATGACGCTTAAGGCAAGGCAGAATCCGCAGAACAGATACCACAAGAAATTCGGGGCCACTTCAATGGACGTCATCTTCAGTCCGATCAGAAGGGCGAAAATAAAGACCATGCACACCACAAGAGAAATCCATGAGCCTTTCGTGCGGCCCTGTTCCCCCGCTTCCCGGAACAGAGAGGGCAGCATGCCGCTGATCAGTCCGATAAAGAGGCAGACAGACGGATCTGGATATTTATTCAGGAAAAAGGCAAGAATATTTGCGACCCCGAGAAAGCCGATAACTCCGCCGATAAAAACAGGGATCAGTTTCGGTACATGAGTCTTGAAATTTTTAAAAGGATTGGATAAAAGCTCCATGATTGGTTTATAAATGCCAAAGATAACACCCAGAACACCTCCTGATATTCCTGGGAGCACAGCGCCGAGCCCGATAAGCGCTCCCTGTATGATTCGAAACAGAAACTGGAGAGGTGTGGCCTTACCGTTTTGATTCTTATTCATATGTTCGAGATCCTTTCTTTTATTCTTATACTTATTTTGCAGAACATAGTATTTATACTATTTTTTATCGGTTTTGGCAAGTGGGAGTCTGACGCTGTGCTTTTGAAGCTGCGTTCGCAAGCGTTGACAGCACTGGGGGAAATCCGTATAATGAAAGACAGAAAAAAGGAAGGAAACTGCTTATGATTTATGAAAATAATGAAGAAAAGAGAAGCACTTTATGGCGGACGGTATTGACCGTTTCCTCAGTGATTATCATAATTATCATTGCATTTTTTATTGTGAAGCTTTTTACGGGAAATCCCCTTGAAGGGACATGGGTGAATGAGGACAGCGGATCAGTACTCGAGATAAGAGACAGCGGCAAAGCGGTTCTGACAGAAGTTGCGGATGAGAAAAGTGAAGACAGCATTTCCATGACCTACAATGTGGATACAAAGACAAAAATCTTTACAGTGCAAACAGATTCTGCCTATGCCGAAGGGGTTCTGTCCGGATCCTATGATTACAATCTTGAAGGTGACACACTGACACTGACAGAAAGGGAATACGGAGATCAGATCGTGTTTATGAGAAAGTAGATGGAAAAGGGGAGTTCCGTTCAGCGGGACTCCCCTACTGTAATGGGAACCGTACGGCATGGACGGCCATACATGAAAGGAGCAGGATTTATGTACAGAAACCAGACAAAGGAAATCGCCATCGGCAGCGTGAAGATCGGCGGAGACAATCCGGTGGCGATTCAGTCTATGACAAATACAAAAACAGAAGATGCAGAAGCAACAATAGAACAGATATTGAAACTGGAGGCGGCGGGATGCGAGATCATTCGCTGTGCGGTTCCTACGATGGAAGCGGCGGCGGCTCTTAGAGAGATCAAAAAGCAGATCCATATCCCACTGGTGGCAGATATTCATTTTGACTACCGCCTTGCCATCGCCGCCATTGAAAACGGCGCAGATAAGATTCGCATCAATCCGGGGAATATTGGTTCAGAAGAAAGGGTCAGAGCAGTCGTTGACAAGGCAAAAGAATACGGGGTACCTATTCGTGTGGGCGTGAATAGTGGTTCTCTTGAGAAACATATTCTTGAGAAATATAAAGGTGTGACCGCAGAGGGAATCGTAGAGAGCGCGCTCGATAAGGTGCGCATGATCGAGGATATGGGATATGACAATCTTGTGGTAAGCATCAAGTCCTCGGATGTGCTGATGTGTGTGAAGGCTCATAAACTTATCGCAAAACAGTGTCCTTACCCGCTCCATGTGGGCATTACAGAATCTGGCACTGTCTATTCCGGAAACGTAAAATCTTCGGTAGGTCTTGGGATTATTCTGTACGAAGGTATCGGAAATACCATCCGCGTGTCTTTGACCGGAGATCCGGCGGAAGAGATCCGCACAGCAAAGCTGATCTTAAGGACATTGGGGTTGAGAAGGGGCGGTATAGAGGTAGTGTCGTGCCCTACATGTGGAAGGACGAAGATCGACCTTATCGGGCTTGCCAACGAGGTGGAGAAGATGGTCGCTGACATTCCCCTTGACATCAAAGTGGCGGTTATGGGATGTGTGGTGAACGGTCCCGGAGAGGCGAGGGAAGCCGACATTGGAATCGCCGGAGGGATTGGCGAGGGACTGCTCATCAAAAAAGGTGAGATCGTAAAGAAAGTAAGGGAAGAAGAACTGCTTGGCACATTAAGGGAGGAACTGCTGAATTGGAATAATAACAGCAGAAAATAGGTGCTCCTTTCAGATGTGCTTACGCATGGAGCACAATGTGGCATACAGCAACAATACTAGGAGAGTATAGTTTTGGGACAGACGAGAAGTGACAAGATTTTTTTTCATGTATTTCCCACTCTGAAGGTAGAGGATGATATTCAGATCCTCTTTGAAGATGTGGAGGTCAGAAAGATCACGACGAATTCGCACCGTGATTTTCTTCGTGTACACATTTTCAGCCGTCACCTCATCCAGAAGAAACAGATTTTGCAGATGGAGCAAAGAATTAAGGAACAGCTTTTCGCGAAAACAGCGGTCAATGTGGAGATTATAGAGGAATATGTCCTTTCCGGACAGTATACGCCGGAGATGCTTATGGAGGAATATCGGGAGAGTATTCTCCTTGAACTACGCGAAAAGAGTATGCTTGCCGCAAATATGTTTGCACAGGCTAAGATCCATTATGAGAAGGGGAATATAGTCTGTCTTGAATTGTTAGATACGATTGTGTCGGAGGGGCGCAAAGAAGAAATCCTCAAACTTCTTGATAGAATTTTTACCCAGAGATTTCATATGACGGCGGATATCCGGGTAACTTATCGAGAGCCTGACGGAGAGGGCACAAGGGAGTATGACGAGCAAAGGATTCAGCAGGAGATCAATGCGATTTTTGAGCGGCCTGCCGGGGTGAAAATGGCTGGGAACGATACAAGTTCCGCGGAACATACTTCCGAGGGGAAGATTTCCGGGAAAAGGACATCTTCGGGCAGCATCTCCGGAAATTCCGGCACTGGAAGAGGAAAGAAAGGCTTTAAAAAGAATGAATTTCAGAAGAAAGACTTCCATCGTCCGGTCAAGACCGGCGATGATCCAAACCTGATCTATGGCAGAAACTTTGACGATGAACCTATCATGCTTGATCAGGTTATTACAGAGATGGGTGAGATTACCATCCATGGGAAGATCATAAACTTTGATACAAGAGAGATCCGGAATGAAAAAACGATCATTATGTTTGCGGTGACGGATTTTTCGGATACTATTACTGTCAAGATGTTTGCGCGCAATGATCAGCTTCCAGAGATTTTAGGAGAATTGAAAAAGGGAGCTTTTGTTAAAATCAAAGGCGTGACTACTATTGACAAATTCGATGGGGAGCTGACCATCGGCTCTGTCACAGGGATTAAGAAGATCGGGGATTTCACCGTGACGAGAAAAGATCTAAGCCCTTTGAAACGCGTGGAACTTCACTGTCATACAAAGATGAGTGATATGGACGGCGTCTCTGAGGTGAAAGATATTGTGAAGCGGGCTCATGACTGGGGACACCCAGCCATTGCCATCACAGATCACGGTGTGGCGCAGGCATTTCCGGATGCGAATCACTATGTCGAGACTCTGGACAAAGACGATCCTTTTAAGATTATCTATGGCGTGGAGGGATATGTGGTAGACGATCTGACAGAGATTGCAGTCAATGCAGGGGATCAGTCCCTCGATGATACATACATCGTATTTGATATCGAGACGACAGGATTTAGTTCTATCCGCGACCGGATCATCGAGATCGGGGCGGTAAAGGTCGTGAACGGAAAGATTGTAGATCAATTCAGCACATTTGTGAATCCCAAACGCCCGATCCCATTTGAGATTACAAACCTGACGGGGATCACAGACGAGATGGTCATGGGATCTCCAGCGATTGAAGAGGTACTCCCGCAGTTTCTTGAATTTGTCGGGGACGGGGTGCTGGTTGCCCACAATGCAGGATTTGATGTGGGATTTATCGAGCAGAATTGCCGGAATCTGGGATTAGACGATCATTTTGTGTATGTGGATACCGTGGCTTTGGCAAGGGTGCTCCTCCCGACTTTGTCTAAGTACAAGCTGAATATTGTGGCAAAGGCGCTGAATATTTCCCTTGAGAATCATCATCGTGCGGTGGATGACGCCGGGGCCACAGCGGAGATCTTTGTAAAGTTTGTGGAGATGTTAAAAAAGGATAATATTGCGACTTTAAAGGAAGTGAACCGATATGGAGACCGGAACGTGAACGCCATTCGGAAAATGCCGACTCATCACATTATCATCCTTGCAAAAAATGATATTGGAAGATATAACTTGTACCGTCTGATTACGGAATCGCATCTGACGTATTACGCAAGGCGTCCAAGGATTCCAAAGAGCCTGCTCAATGAATACCGGGAAGGGCTTCTTATCGGAAGTGCCTGTGAGGCGGGAGAACTGTATCAGGCTGTGCTTGAAAAGCGCTCTGCACAGCAGATTGCCCGACTTGCGGATTTCTATGATTATTATGAGATCCAGCCCATTGGGAACAATCGGTTTATGATTGAGAGTGACCGGGTGGCAGATGTCACGTCCGAGGAGGATTTAATGAATCTGAATCGGGAGATCGTGGATTTGGGAGAGAAGTTTGGTAAACCTGTAGTTGCTACATGCGACGTACATTTCCTTGATCCTGAGGACGAGGTTTACCGTCGGATCATTATGGCCGGCAAGGGGTTTGACGACGCGGACGTACAGCCGCCGCTCTACCTGCGGACAACGGAGGAAATGCTGGAAGAATTTGCTTATCTGGGATCGGCAAAAGCGCGGGAGATTGTAATTGACAATCCGGTAAAGATTGCTGGCATGGTCGAGAAGATTGCTCCAGTCAATCCGAATAAATGCCCTCCGGTTATTGAGAATTCGGATCAAGAGCTGAGAGATATCTGTTATCGGAAAGCCCATGAGATGTACGGTGAAGAACTTCCCAAACAAGTGTCGGAACGTCTTGAAAAGGAACTAAACTCGATTATTTCTAACGGATATGCTGTTATGTATATTATTGCCCAGAGGCTGGTGTGGAAGTCCAATGAGGACGGATATCTGGTGGGGTCCCGCGGATCTGTCGGTTCCTCCTTTGCGGCCACCATGGCGGGAATTACCGAGGTGAATCCTTTAAGCCCTCATTATTATTGCAGGGAATGCCATTACAGTGATTTTGATTCCGATGAGGTACGGGCTTATGCAGGCGGCTGCGGTTTTGACATGCCAGACAAGAACTGCCCGGTGTGCGGGGCGCCTCTTGTTAAAGCAGGATTTGATATCCCCTTTGAGACATTCCTTGGATTTAAGGGGGATAAGGAGCCGGATATCGATCTGAACTTCTCAGGGGATTATCAGGCAAAGGCACACAAGTATACGGAGGTTCTCTTTGGGGAAGGTCACACTTTCAAGGCGGGAACCATCGGAACGCTTGCGGATAAGACTGCTTATGGATTCGTGAGGAATTATTACGAAGATCACGAGCAGAGAAAACGTAAGTGCGAGATTGAGCGGATCACGGAAGGGTGTACGGGGATCCGTCGGAGTACCGGTCAGCATCCGGGAGGCATTGTCGTGCTTCCCCACGGGCATGATATCAATGAGTTCACTCCGGTACAACATCCGGCAAACGATATGGAGTGCGGTATCATCACGACCCATTTTGATTATCACTCCATCGACCATAATTTACTCAAACTGGATATTCTCGGGCACGATGATCCCACCATGATCCGCACGCTTGAGGACTATATTACATCGGACGCCATGGAGAATGAGTATAACGAGGACCACCCTTTCATAGCCACAGAGATCCCGCTGGATGATGAGAAGGTGATCGAGCTGTTCCACGGGACAGATGTGCTGGGCATCAAGCCAGAGGACATCGACGGCTGCAAGCTAGGCTGCCTTGGTATTCCAGAGTTTGGGACAGATTTCGTTCTTCAGATGGTGGAAGATACAAAACCTCAGACTCTCTCCGATCTGATCCGTATCTCGGGCCTGTCTCATGGGACGAACGTATGGTTAGGCAATGCGCAGGAGCTTGTAAAGTCGGGAAAGGCGACCATCTCCACGGCAATCTGTACAAGGGACGATATTATGATTTATCTTATCAATCAGGGAGTGGAGAGTTCGCTTGCGTTTACCATCATGGAGAGTGTCCGAAAGGGAAAGGGCCTAAAACCCGAGTGGGAAGAAGCTATGAAAGCACAGGGGGTGCCAGACTGGTATATCTGGTCCTGTAAGAAAATCAGCTACATGTTTCCAAAGGCCCATGCGGCCGCCTATGTCATGATGGCGTACCGCATCGCTTACTGTAAAATCAATTATCCGCTGGCATACTATGCTGCTTATTTCGGTATCCGGGCAGACGCATTTTCTTATGAGATTATGTGTCAGGGCAAGGAAAAACTGGATTACTATATTAAAGATTATAAAAGGCGCAGTGATTCCCTGAGCAAGAAAGAGCAGGACATGATGAAGGATATGAAGATTGTTCAGGAGATGTATGCCAGAGGATTTGAATTCATGCCCATTGATATTTACCGGGCTAAAGCGAAGATGTTTCAGATCATCGACGGAAAACTCATGCCCTCCCTTGCCAGCATCGAAGGCATGGGAGACAAAGCCGCAGAGGCGGTGGAAGAGGCATCCAAGAACGGACCGTACCTATCCCTTGATGATTTCCGCCAGAGAACTAAGGTCAGCAAGACGGTCATTGACCTGATGGCAGAGTTAAGATTGTTCGGGGATCTGCCCCAGAGCAATCAGCTGTCACTGTTCGACCTGTAAAACAGATAGGCAGACTAAAATGTTTCTGCGGAGAAACCGCGGGATTCTGCGGGAGAAAACATCCGGCATAGACGCGGCAGATTCTCTGTGTTATAATGTCCTTTAAAGCAGAACATGGCGGGTAGAAGCGCTGTATTTTCATCTTGGCTCTTTTGCAAAAATAAGAACGGAGGATAAGGAAATGTACGATTTTGAGGAAATTAGGAACACAGACCCACAGATTGCGGATGCGATCAAAGCAGAGATGGAGCGGCAGAATTCCCATATTGAGCTGATCGCATCTGAGAACTGGGTGAGCAAAGCGGTGATGGCGGCGATGGGAAGTCCCCTCACCAACAAATACGCGGAAGGATACCCGGGTAAGAGGTATTACGGAGGATGCCAGTGCGTCGACGTGGCGGAAGATCTGGCGAGGGAACGCGCAAAAGAACTTTTCGGCTGTGAATACGCAAATGTTCAGCCCCATTCCGGCGCTCAGGCGAATATGGCGGTTATGTTTGCCATGTTGACGCCGGGCGACACCGTGATGGGTATGAACCTCGATCACGGCGGCCATCTGACTCATGGTTCACCGGTCAATATGTCCGGGAAATATTTCCATATCGTTCCTTACGGAGTCAATGATGAAGGTGTGATCGATTATGACAATGTCCTTTCCATTGCAAAAGAGTGCAGACCAAAGCTTATCATAGCTGGGGCCAGCGCTTATGCAAGAACCATTGATTTCAAACGATTCCGTGAGATCGCGGACGAAGTTGGCGCATACCTTATGGTAGATATGGCACACATTGCAGGGCTGGTGGCCGCAGGGCTGCATCCCAGTCCGATTCCGTATGCGCATGTGACGACAACGACCACACATAAAACGCTGCGGGGACCGAGAGGTGGTATGATCCTTTCAAGCAATGAAGTGAATGAGAAGTTCAATTTTAATAAGGCGGTATTTCCGGGAATCCAGGGCGGGCCGCTTATGCATGTGATCGCGGCGAAGGCTGTCTGCTTCAAGGAGGCGCTGCAGCCAGAGTTTAAAGAGTATCAGGCGCAGATCATAAAGAATACCAAGGCGCTCTGTGAAGGATTGCAGAAACGCGGTATTAAGATCGTATCGGGTGGTACGGACAACCATCTGATACTGGTTGACTTAACAGAGAAGGACGTAAGTGGAAAAGAGCTGGAGAAACGTCTTGATGATGCTCATATTACGTGTAATAAGAATACGATTCCAAATGATCCCCGTTCCCCGTTCGTAACGAGCGGTGTCAGGCTGGGGACGCCGGCGGTTACGACGCGCGGAATGAACGAAGCCGATATGGATAAGATCGCAGGGATCATCGCGATGGTGATTGAAAGTGAGGACAATATAGAAGCGGCCAGAAAACTGACGGCAGAACTGACAGAGAAATATCCTCTGTGCTAAATATATCTTTTTTATACAGATGAACAGTAAAAAGTTTTTGAAACTTTGTTTTTCCTAAAAGCATACGATATCCACAGAACTGTAATTGCATCGCGGCTTCGGGGCTACTGCGCTCTACTTGCTGCTTACGCAATACAGTTCTGTGGATATCTTGTTTTCCGAAAAGGGAAGTTTGACCTTTCGCTTTTGATACTTGCAATTTCAGCTTCCCCGTGCTATTCTTTACTATGTCGTGCTAAAGCGCGAAAGAATAAACTCAGGAGAGTCTGTTCCCTTACTGTTGTAGCAAAAGGGAAGAGCGCCGAAGGTGTAAGCGGTACTGTGCAGCTTTGTATCAGGTACCGTGAGTCTCTCAGGCAAAAGGATGGAGGTATAAAGGAATGTTTGAGCAGATCGATACGATCATCAAAACGATTGACGACAAGGTGTGGGGACTGCCGTTGATCACTCTGATCCTGTTTACAGGATTTCTTCTCACAGTTCGGTTAGGGCTTTTACAAGTAAAGCATCTCGGAAAAGCATTGAAATTCATGGTGAAAAATGAAGAAGAAGGCCACGGGGAAGTGACCAGTTTCGGAGCGCTGTGCACGGCGTTGTCCGCCACGATCGGAACCGGAAATATTACTGGTGTTGCTACGGCTCTGGCGGCTGGAGGACCGGGAGCATTGTTCTGGATGGTAGTTGCGGCATTTTTGGGAATGGCAACCAAATATGCGGAAGGACTTCTTGCGATTAAGTACCGTATGATTGACGCTGACGGCCATGTTCTTGGCGGGCCGTTCTATTATATTGAGAACGGCATGGGAAAGAAATGGAGATGGCTGGCAAAGATCTTCGCGTTTTTCGGAGCGTGTGTCGGTCTGTTTGGCATCGGTACATTTACACAGGTGAACAGCATTGCCTCGGCAGTAAAGAACTTTTTTGATCCGAATTCTGCGCATGTGGCGTTCTCTATGTTTGGAAGGGACTACTCTCTGGCGACAGTCATAACAGGGCTTGTCCTAACATTGTGCGTGGGGCTTGTGGTGATCGGTGGGATCAAGCGTATTGCGAAAGTGTCGGAGGTTGTGGTGCCTTTTATGGCGATTCTATATGTAGTACTTGCGCTTATAATCATTTTTACAAATATTACCGCAGTTCCGGCGGCTCTTATCTCTATTGTAAAGTCTGCTTTTACTGGAAGCGCACTGGCAGGAGGAACGCTGGGAACGATGGTTATGGCGATGCAGCAGGGTATCGCAAGGGGAATATTTTCCAATGAATCCGGTCTTGGAAGCGCGCCTATCGCAGCGGCAGCGGCCATGACAAAGGAGCCGGCGCGTCAGGGTCTCGTATCCATGACAGGTACATTTATTGATACGATCATCATCTGTACGATGACAGGATTGTCTATCGTCATCGCAGGGACATGGATGGATCCAGATCTGGAAGGTGTGGAGATCACTATGGCAGCGTTTCAGAAAGGACTACCCTTCCCACCGGAAGCGGCATCGTTCTCACTGATGGTTTGTCTGGTGTTCTTTGCGTTTACTACGATCCTTGGATGGAATTATTATGGCGAAAGGTGTATCGAATATCTTTTCAACAGGGAGCAGTCTGTTGTCAAAGGGTATCGTTGGCTATATATTCTGGCAGTATTTATCGGACCTTATATGACGGTGGCGGCAGTTTGGAATATCGCGGATATCTTTAACGCATTGATGGCGTTCCCCAATCTGATTGCTTTGCTTGCGCTGAGCGGAGTAGTGGTGAGGGAGTCAAAGGATTATTTCCAGAGGCTTAAAAAAGAAAAACAGTAATTATTATAGGCAAAACAGTAAGTACAGTCTGTATTCATGACAAGTGAGTACAGACTGTTTTTTTATATATATGGAAATGACAGAATATTTTTGATTCTTTTCTAGACTTGTTTGCAAAACATATAAATAAATCTCTGAAACGGACAAACTTTTGGAAAGTAGAGGAAATTATAAAAATACATGATCGTGTGTTTTGGGGATTGCATTACACTATATTTTGTATTAGAATAGGTTTCAGACGGATGATGGTGCTGTTGGCGGGCATCGTTCCAAATATAGATACACAATAGTGAGAAAAGAGAAGAGAGGGAGAATCAGGATGAAGATCATTAAGCGAAACGGAGCAGAAGAAGTATTCGATATCAAGAAAATTGTGATCGCGGTGACAAAGGCGGATACATCAGCAGAGAATAGAAGCCTGACAGACGCGCAGATTGAAGATATCGCAGAGTTTGTCGAGTTCAAGTGCAATAAGTTAAACCGTGCGGTTTCCGTGGAGGAGATCCAAGATATGGTGGAGAATCAGATCATGGCAACAGGAGCTTTCGATCTGGCAAGGAAATATGTGAGATACCGATTTAAACGTTCTCTCGTGCGAAAGGCGAATACAACGGATAACAGAATTCTCTCTCTGATCGAGTGCAATAACGAGGATGTAAAGCAGGAAAATTCCAACAAAAATCCTGCGGTAAACAGTGTGCAAAGAGATTATATGGCCGGAGAGGTCAGCCGTGATCTGACACAGAGGATGCTGCTCCCCGAAGATATCGTGGAAGCGGACAAAGCAGGAATCATTCATTTCCATGATTCTGATTACTACGCGCAGCATATGCATAACTGCGATCTTGTCAATCTGGAAGATATGCTCCAGAACGGCACAGTTATCAGCGGTACGATGATTGAGAAGCCTCACAGCTTTTCTACGGCGTGCAACATCGCTACGCAGATTATTGCGCAGGTTGCCAGCAACCAGTACGGCGGCCAGAGTATCTCCCTGGCGCATCTGGCTCCTTTCGTGCAGGTGTCAAGAGATAAGATCCGTGCGGAAGTGATGGAGGAGATGAGGCTGGTCGGATATGAATATCCGGAAAATGTACTTAATGAGATTGTGGAAGGACGTTTGAAAAAAGAGATCACAAAGGGTGTTCAGACGATTGAGTATCAGGTCATCACGCTTATGACGACCAACGGACAGGCGCCATTTTTGACCGTATTCATGTATCTAAATGAGGCGAAGAGCGAGGAAGAGAAAAAAGACCTTGCGATGATCATCGAGGAGACTCTGAAACAGCGCTATCAGGGAGTAAAGAACGAAGCAGGAGTATGGGTGACACCAGCGTTCCCCAAGCTCATCTATGTGCTTGAGGAGGACAACATCGAGGAAGGTACGCCGTATTTCTACCTGACGAAGCTGGCTGCAAAGTGTACGGCAAAACGTCTTGTGCCGGATTACATTTCCGAGAAGAAGATGAAAGAGCTCAAAGAGGGAAACTGCTTCCCGGTTATGGGATGCAGGAGCGCGTTGAGCCCGTGGCAGGATGAAAAGGGAAATTATAAGTTCTATGGCCGCTTCAATCAGGGCGTTGTGACAATTAACCTTGTGGATGTGGCGCTGTCATCCGGCGGGGATATGGATAAGTTCTGGAAGATCTTTGACGAGAGGCTAAATCTGTGCTATCGTGCACTCATGTGCAGGCACAACCGCCTGAAGGGAACATTGTCTGACGCGGCGCCGATCCTCTGGCAGTACGGCGCGCTGGCAAGACTGAAAAAAGGAGAGACAATCGACAAGTTGCTCTATGGCGGATATTCTACAATCTCCCTCGGATATGCGGGGCTGTATGAGTGTGTGAAATACATGACAGGCAAGTCTCACACTGATTCGGAGGCGACGCCGTTTGCCCTTGATGTGATGAAGCATATGAACGATGCGTGCAATCAGTGGAAAGAGGAGACAAACATCGGATTCAGTATCTACGGTTCACCCATTGAGAGTACTACATATAAGTTCGCAAAATGCCTTCAGAAGCGTTTTGGCATCGTTCCGGGAGTGACAGACAAGAGCTACATCACCAACAGCTATCATGTACATGTGTGCGAGGAGATTGATGCTTTTGAAAAACTGAAGTTTGAGTCACAGTTTCAGGCTCTCTCCACAGGCGGGGCGATCAGCTATGTGGAAGTGCCGAACATGCAGGATAATATTCCGGCAGTCCTTCAGGTGATCCGTTTTATCTACGATAATATCATGTATGCGGAGCTGAACACAAAGAGCGATTACTGTCAGGAGTGCGGTTACGACGGGGAGATTCAGATCGTGACGACAGAGGACGGCAAGCTTGAATGGGAGTGCCCGCATTGCGGTAACCGCAATCAGGATACTCTGAACGTAGCAAGACGCACATGCGGTTATATCGGGACACAGTTCTGGAATCAGGGAAGAACTCAGGAGATTAAGGAGAGAGTTCTGCACTTGTAAGATAATCCGTTATGGTGGAGAAAGATCCGGATAGGGGAGAAGAATCCATGTATTATGGAGAGATAAAGAAATGTGATATTGCGAACGGAGAGGGAGTCAGGGTGTCCCTCTTCGTTTCGGGTTGCACCCATCATTGTCCCGGATGTTTTAATCAGGACACATGGGACTTTGATTATGGAAAAGAATATACGCAGGAGACAGAAGAGGAAATTTTAAATGCTCTCGCCCCGGATTACATTAACGGACTATCCCTTCTTGGCGGAGAGCCTTTTGAGCCGCAGAATCAGGCGGTCCTCGTCGAGCTTCTCAGGAAAGTGAAAGAGCGCTATCCCCGGAAAAACATCTGGTGTTACAGCGGATATCTCTTTGACAAGGAACTGTTAAGTGAGAGCCGGGCAAGGTGTGAGTACACAGATGAGATGCTGTCCATGCTGGATGTGCTTGTGGACGGGAGATTCGTGGAAACGCTCAAAGACATCCGTCTCGTGTTTCGCGGGTCGTCGAACCAGAGAGTGATTGACGTACAGAAAAGTCTGGAGGCAGGGGAGATCGTGCTCTGGGAACCCAAGGTAAAGCGGGGGATGTGAGATCTGTCTTTGTTATATAGCTTGATATCGAACAATTTATTTGACTAACGTGCGCCGGCACATCTGTATCCCTCGCGGATCCACTCGCGTTCGGGCCGCAGCTCAGCGGCACATAGGATCACAAAAGACGCGATCCAAGTAC
Organism: Candidatus Mediterraneibacter pullicola; assembly: GCA_019117065.1. Lineage (GTDB taxonomy): Bacteria > Bacillota > Clostridia > Lachnospirales > Lachnospiraceae > Mediterraneibacter > Mediterraneibacter pullicola. The sequence continues at coordinate 209,109 of DXAK01000012.1, forward strand.
CAGCGCTGCTCTACGGTCCTTGAGAGATACAGATGTGCCGGCTTCTTATTCGAAAAGAATTTTCATCTCTTTCCGTTTGGATAAACATAGTCCCCAGATACCTGCCATATAAGCAAAGCATCCAAGCGGGAGCATTCCAACGATCGAGGTAGAGCGGAGCGGTTTTGCGTTATGACAGGTAGCCGGGGACGGATATTTTATCAATATGCGAAAGACAGATTTCATCTGCTTTTACATATGCGTTTCCAGATTTTCCCGCAGGCGTTTCTGTATCTACATCCGATGCCCTGCTTCAGTACGCGGAAGATACCCCACATACCTGATTCTATATCCCATTTTACGCTTCCGGAGCGATAGAGATAGTCACCGGGGCAGGAAGCACCATTTTTTAGTTCCATGTTGAAAGTGTTGCCGATGCTGACGCCGCCTTGGAGGGGAATAACTCTTGAGAACGGGTCGGCAGGCTGTTCCATCCACTCGTGTCCATGAATGGTAAATCCTACATTTCGGGGCTTGTCTGCCGGCATCATGGTGCGGAAAATGACTCTTTCTCCGGTATATGCTTTAAACAGTGGAGTCGCCGGATCACCATGGATACGGCTGCTGAAGATCAGGGAAATACGGTCGTCAGATTTCAGTCTGTTGGCAAAGCGCTCAGAACGGTAATTGTATCCTTTTTCTCCAGTGTCCTCGTCATCCACAGCCTCGCCTTCATCTTCTCGTATTGTTTTCACAAGTTTGCCGTCAGCATCCAGCATACGGATTCCGTTCTGGATCATCACCACACATTCGCGGAAACTCTCTGTGCCCGGAGCTGTAATGACGGCTTCGTCTTCATGTAGGGCTTTTGAGAAAGAAAAATTGCGGTACCACAAAGCTCCTGCCGGTTCAATGATAATCGCTCCGAATAAGCCATGATAGCGGTGATTGCGCATGTCTCCGAAAGATTGGATGATGCAGGGACCATATTCTTGGTCCGCATACCACAGATATTTTTTACTTTCACCCGGAGCTACAGTCTGTTCCCGGTTGTTGTATCCCACATTGATTCCCGAATCGCAGACAGGGTCATAGTTCAGAAACTGAGGATTTAAGGAAACCCTCATAGAGGGCTGGTGCCGGAAGTCTAAGGGAACCCTCGGGTAGTCAAAATACTCCACAGGATGACTTGGATCAAAGAGATTGTGAAGCGTGACTTCAATCCACTCCCCGGCATTTGCCCGAAGTATCAAGGGCTTTGGTTCATAGTGTCCACACAGTGCCTGATCGACATCCTTAAGAGGTACGAATAAAAGTCCATCCGGGTCATGATCGCCGTGGCGGTTATAAGGAATATTGTGCTGAATGGCGGCGATTTCATACTTCCGTATGACCGCATCCTTTCCGGGGCAGGGTGGCAGCGGCAGGATTCGGTCTTTTCCTTTGCATAGTGGTTTCAGATGCTTTACAGGTTTCTCGTGTGCCCTGAGAATGCCCCAGAGGCCAAGCCATGCGTCGTCAATCCCCCCGAAATAGTAGAGGTAATCTCCGGGAGCATATTTCTTCGTGATACGGAGATTAAAGGCTTCGGAGATGCCGATAGTCTGGGAGGCGACAAGGGGAGAATGGGGATCCGCAATCTCGTGCCGCCATGACAGACCGGTGAGGTTGAAGGCATGCTGCTCTTCGTGGGCGCCGTCCAGCAGACGGATGATGATCTCGTCTCCCGGGTAGGTTTCTAAGATGGGGGTTGCGGGATCTCCATGCACAAAGGAGCTGAAAATATAAGCCGGATCTTCGTGGCATTTCAGGCGTTCCCTCATAGGCTCGCACCGGTAGTTTACGCCCATTACCCCGGGATCATCGTGGGAGCCGGGGACTTCCGGGGGATTCAGCGGATTGCCGTCTCTGTCAAAAAGAAAGGCGAAATCATGGACGAACAGAGCAAATTCACGGAAGGATGTGCCGTCCTTGCGCCGGATTACCGCCTGTGTGCCCCGACGTAGTTTTTTGCCGCTGCGGACACTGTGGAAGGTGGCTCCAGCTTCCTCAATGATCATAGCTCCGAACATGCCGTGCATCTGGTGGGAGTTGGCAAACAGATGATCGTGGAAGAAGACAGTGCGCAGTTCGGTATTTGCAAACAAACGCTCGATCAGCGTCTCATATTTTCTTGCACCCGCGATGTTGTTCCAGCCGTTTGCAGCGCCGTCGGAGACAATCGTGTCGAATTTCACAAGGTGTACATGGTGTCCGACAATGTCTGTCAGCGTTTCCATCTGGAAGGGACTTTCTTCCAAACGCTCTGGCAGAAGGTTAGTAAAACGGAATTCAATACAATCTCCGGCGTTGGCTCTTATGACAAGGGGTTCCACCCGGATTTTCTGTTCCTCTACTTTTCTTATATAGCAGTCCAGGCCGCCGTGGTATTCCAAGTCTTCTTTCAGCACAAAGAACCGGCCCTGCGGATCGTGCCAGCCGTAGCGGTTATAAGTCACTTTTGCCTGCACGACAGCGATTTCAAACACCTTTACATCGGTGCCATCCGGCATGCAGGAAGGTTGTAAATCTGATCCTTCATCTGACCGGCAGGAGCAGGGTTTGCCGCCTGCGTGGCAGGGACAGGTCTCGGAATAGAGAGCTCCGGGGGCAAAGTTTTTTACAAAATTTGCCTGTTCCAGAGGAGTTGGTTCGATTTTATTGCTGCCGTCCGGATTTTGTATGCCAAGAGGCGGCTGTAGCGGTCTTTCTCCAAAAACCCCGTTTATAAAACCGGGATACCCCGGGTGTTCTTTATCTTTTCGAGGAGGTGCGACCCGGTCTTTTAAAGGCATTAGAGGCGGGATTTTAGCGCCGTCAGGAAGGTGGGCGCTTCCGTCCTCCAGCCGGTCGTGTATTCTCCACAGAGTCCACATACCCTCGTGGAAATGGGGATAGAGGTGACAGTGGAAAATCACGTCCCCGATGGTTTCTGTCAGGCTGCCCGCCCCGTGAAGAATATCCAAAGTATAACATTCCTGCGGGCTGAGTGTGATGGAGTCCAGAATGGTGGAAACCGGATTATCCGCTTCCAACTGCCACTGGTGATTGTGGAGATGGAATACATGGGTCTCCTTGACGCCTCCGTGAATCAGCCGGATTTTTGACGGGTCTCCCACGTAAGCGCGAAGGATGGGCGGCGCCGGATCGCCGTAGACCCATGAACTCATGGAGATATCCTCCCCGCTGTCCGCGTGGTCATGGGTAAGGGGCGGGCGGTTTCTCATAGGTTCCGAGCGATAGCTGATGCCCGTAGTAGAGGAGGGGAGCCCAGTGTGAGGATCCACAGGGGGATTTCCGTCTTTGTTCAGGATTTCCAATTCGTCATGGAAGAATACGGCATATTCCCTAAAGGCTGGTTTCCCGGGAGAATAGATATCCGCAAAAAGCCCGCTCTCTAGCTGACCGCCTGTCTGTGGATCCAGCCATTTAGACTGAGGCGCTTCCACAATGATAGCGCCGAAAAGTCCGTGGATATTTGTACCGTCCTTGCTGCTGCTTGTATCGCCCATATCGTGGAACAGGTACACACCTTCCCGGTTGGCATACCACGTGTATACGATCTTATGGCGGGTGGTGGTATCTTTGTTAAATCCTGCGCTGGTTCCGTCAGACGTCTGTACGTCATAATTCATCCCTAGCACATGAATGGAAAGGGCACGGTCAAGGGAATGGGAGAAAGTGATTACAACAGTTTCCCCCAAGTTTGCTCTTATGACAAGGGGTTTTACTTCTTCATAAGGCTGGGGGATTTCTTTGGAAAAATTGCGCAACGCTCCTTGGCGGATACGGTCTGCATCTTTTTTTAGCACATACAGAAGACCGCTTGGGTCATGATCCCCATACTTGTTGTAAACAATAGGGATCTCAATAGCTTCGATCTCATAATACCGGGTTCGGTCAGGCCGTGTATAATTACAAAGTTCCATTGCTCTTCCTCCTATCGTTATCGTGTCTTTTTGTCTTCCAGAATCCGAATATAATGATTTGCTTCTCGAAGAACATGGTCTGCCAGCAGCGGAAGAATGATGGAGGAAATTTGATTACTTAGGATGCCTTTTGCCCCGGCTGCTTTAAAGTCGCGGTACTTGATTGTCTCTTCCAATGTGCGTTGGGTCAGACTATTGGCAATACTATCCTGACGGCGCGCCGCTTCAAGCAGTCGTGTGTAATCTTTTGAAAAATCATCGGCTGTTTCGATCAATTGTGCCTCCGACGGGTCTAGAAGACCGCGGATGAACCACGCGTGTTCCATCATGATCTGATTCCAGAACTCCTCGGTCTCGTAGAAATTCTGATAGCAGATGTTTCGGTTTGTCAGAAGCTGCTCCACAATTTCCCGATAGAGTTTTGCCTCCCGGATAATGTGTTCGATCAGGAGAGGGTAGTTAGCGGTGAAAAGTTTCCCGTTGTTTACGCTGCGGAGGATACGCTCCTTGAAGCGGATCAGCTCACCAATCAGCCGGAAAGCCCGCTCGTTAATACGGAAGACCTGCTGAAACAGTGGACGATCCGGGTTTTGGATACGATCGCAGCGCAGCTTTCTCGTATCTTCCGTGATCTGGGAGTTGATAGGAACGCCGCTCAACTCGCTTGTTTTTCTCTCGGCGGGGAGAGTAAATTCGGTGATGAGTTCGCCGGAATCTGGTACAGAGTTCTGGACATGACCGTTGGAGATCCTGACTACATCCTGAAGTAGTTCCTCAAATTTATGGCGGAATCTTCCCGCTTCTTCAATCAAATCTTTTTCGCAGCAGGGGAAGCCTGCTTCTAGAAAAAGAGAGTGTTCTTTCATAATTCTTGCAAAAAACAGATGGCTTTCCAGAGAAAGCGTAACATAATCATTCATCATTATTCATACCTTTTAATTTAGACTTTATTATACTATATGTGAAAGAACGTGGAAGGGGACCGCAGAGAAGGGCAGGTTACAAAAAGCAAAGATCGTGTGAACAGGATAAAAATATCTTGACTTATTTTAATGCACTACCTATAATGAATGAGTATATGAAAAAGACTTCGAAGAGGAAGAGTAAGGATGTACCGTTTTCAGAGAGCTGGCGGAAGGTGCGAGGCAGTAGCGTAAGTCCTGAACTGGCCTTAGAGTTCTTCTGCTGAAAGGCTGAAACAGTAAGCGGAGGCGGGTATTCCCGTTACAGGATCAAATGAGTGCGTCTGTCTAAGGATAAAGGAAAGCAGCGGCATAGACTAGGACCGCAGATCTCTTTTCAAGGACGGATGAATAAGAGTGGTACCACGGAAATAAAGCCTTTTCGTCTCTTGGTTTAATGAGAGGGAGAGGCTTTTCTTTGTGCGCAGATTTTGCGGCGCAAGAATGATGAAAGAAAGAGAGGAATCATTATAATGGGTACAAAAATTGTGTACAACCACAAAGCTATTGAGAAAAAATGGCGTGAGAAATGGGCAGAGAACCCGGTGAATCCGCGTGTGGATGACGAGGGAAACAAGAAGCAGAAATACTATTGTCTCGACATGTTCCCGTATCCGTCGGGAAACGGGCTTCATGTAGGGCACTGGAGAGGATATGTAATTTCCGATGTCTGGAGCCGGTACAAACTTCAGCAAGGATACTATATCGTGCACCCCATGGGCTGGGACGCGTTCGGACTTCCGGCTGAGAACTATGCCATCAAGATGGGCGTTCATCCGGCGAAATCCACAGCAGAGAACGTGGCGAATATCAAGAAACAGATCAACGACATCGCGGCGCTCTATGACTGGGATATGGAAGTGAACACCACGGATCCGGCATTTTATAAATGGACACAGTGGATATTCGTGAAAATGTTCAAGGCAGGGCTTGCATACGAGAAGGAGTTCCCGATTAACTGGTGTCCTTCCTGTAAGACAGGGCTTGCCAATGAGGAAGTCGTAAACGGAAAATGCGAGCGTTGTGGCGCGGAGGTGACGAAGAAGAACCTGCGCCAGTGGATGCTGCGCATCACAAAATATGCTGACCGCCTGTTAAATGACCTTGATAAGCTGGATTGGCCGGAGAAGGTTAAGAAGATGCAGACAGACTGGATTGGAAAATCCTACGGAGCAGAGGTTGATTTTCCGGTAGAGGGCAGAGATGAGAAGATCACAGTCTATACTACAAGACCGGATACCCTTTACGGAGCGACCTTTATGGTGCTTGCGCCGGAACATGAACTGGCGGCATCTCTTGCTACGCCTGAGACGAAGGAAGAGGTAGAGAAATATATTTACGAAGCTTCCATGAAGTCCAACGTGGACCGTATGCAGGATAAGGAAAAGACGGGTGTGTTCACGGGAAGTTATGCCGTGAATCCATTAAACGGAGCAAAGACGCCAATCTGGCTGTCTGATTATGTACTGGCTGATTATGGTACGGGAGCCATTATGTGTGTTCCGGCTCATGACGACCGAGACTTTGAGTTCGCGAAGAAATTTCATATCCCGATTGTTCAGGTCATCGCAAAGGACGGCAAAGAGATCGAGAATATGACGGAAGCTTACACAGAGGCGGCTGGTACGATGATCAATTCCGATGAGTGGAACGGGATGGAGTCTGCTGTTCTTAAGAAAGAAGCTCCGCACATCATTGAGAAAAGGGGTCTTGGACGTGCTACAGTGAACTATAAACTGCGTGACTGGGTATTCTCCCGTCAGCGTTACTGGGGCGAGCCGATTCCGATCATCCATTGTCCGGACTGCGGCTGCGTGCCTGTTCCTGAGGAGGAACTTCCACTGACACTTCCAGATGTGGATTCCTACGAGCCCACGGGAACGGGAGAGTCCCCGTTGGCAGCTATTGACGAGTGGGTGAACTGCACATGCCCGGTATGCCAAAAGCCGGCAAAGAGAGAAACCAACACTATGCCACAGTGGGCTGGTTCTTCGTGGTATTTCCTGCGCTATGTGGACAATCACAATGACAAGGAACTGGTGTCCAGAGAAAAAGCCGATGAGATGCTTCCGGTAGATATGTACATCGGCGGCGTGGAGCATGCGGTGCTCCATCTTCTGTACTCTAGATTCTATACAAAGTTCCTGTGCGACATCGGCGTGATCGACTTTGACGAGCCGTTCCACAAGCTGTTTAATCAGGGCATGATTACAGGAAAGAATGGCATTAAGATGAGTAAATCCAAAGGAAACGTAGTCTCCCCGGATGACCTTGTGCGCGACTACGGATGCGATTCCCTGAGAATGTATGAGCTTTTTGTGGGACCGCCGGAGTTGGATGCAGAGTGGGATGACAGAGGAATCGACGGCGTCAACCGTTTCCTGAAACGCCTCTGGACGTTGCTTATGGACAGCAAAGATCAAGACATCAAGGCGACCAAAGAGATGATAAAGCTCCGCCACAGAATGGTGTACGATATCACGAATCGTCTGGAGAGCTTCAGCCTCAATACCGTAATCTCCGGTTTCATGGAGTACAACAACAAGTTTATCGATGTGGCGAAAAAAGAGGGCGGCATCGACGGAGAAACATTGGAGACAATCGCAGTGCTGATCTCCCCGTTTGCACCGCATTTCGCAGAGGAAATGTGGGAGCAGTTAGGGCATGAGGATACTGTGTTTAAGGCAGGATGGCCCACCTATGACGAGGACGCAATGAAGGATGATGAGATCGAGATTCCGGTACAGATCAACGGAAAGACAAAAGCGGTTGTGAGCATTTCTGCGGAAGCGTCCAAAGAGGATGCGATTGCGGCGGGAAAAGCAGCGATTGCAGATAAGCTGACGGGGAATGTAGTCAAGGAAATCTATGTGCCGAAGAAGATCATCAATATCGTGATGAAATAATTTAGGAGCAGTTTTTATAATTGAATAAGGTGCTTGGAAATATTGAAAAGTTCACTTAAAATCAAGGTTTACAGACATTTTTCTTCAAAGAAAAGGTATCATAAAATACCGCAAAATATCGTAACAGATTTTAAAAATGGAGTAAATTTGGAGTAAAAGTTGAAAGAAAATGGAGTAAATATTTCAAAAGAGCATTAGAGGAATGACGCAGATAGTAGAGATATTGTCTGCGTTATTTTTATGAGGAATGATGAAAATACTTACAAATTATGATATTATGAGAATATAAACAAATTGGAATTGTTGGAGAGGGATTGATTATGAATAAGGTATGGTCTGAACTAAATAAAACGATGCAGGCACAAATCAAAAAGAAAGATACCTACAAAGAGGGTATTAACACATTATTTGATTTACGAAATCAGTTAATGGAAACCTTAACATCATTTAATGAAGAATTAAGCAGAGAAGATTTTGATGCAATTCCATTTATAAATGCAGACGGTTATCATAATAAGACGATTGCATATTCAATTTGGCATATTTTTCGTATCGAAGATATCGTTGCGCATACATTGATTGGTGAAAACAAGCAGGTGTTTTTTGAGGGTAATTATCAAGAACGTATCAATTCGCCTATAATTACAACAGGAAATGAACTTGTAAAAGAGCAGATTGCGGATTTTTCAAAACGTCTTAATTTGAAAGAATTATATTCATATATTTTTGAGGTAAAAGATAGCACGGAGAAGATAATCAGCAGTTTATCCTATGATGAATTGAAAAAGAAAATATCAGAAGAAAGAAAAAAACAATTAAAATTATTAAACGTTGTAAGTAATGACGAAAATGCAATTTGGCTTATTGATTATTGGTGCGGAAAAGATATTCGAGGTTTAATACAAATGCCATTTTCAAGACATTGGATTATGCACGTAGAAGCAAGCCTGCGTATAAAAAACAAGATACATTCATAAGTGCAATTCCGGTTTGTATGACAAACGATAATTTGAAACTTATCTTTATTCATAATAAAATCATATATAGAAGGAGGCGGGAACAATGTTATGTCATAGAATAATTGATTTAAGCAATCAACTCTGTACAGAATCTGATGATAAGGCGATATTTGTACAGAGGTAATTTTCGCCGAACATTGGATTTTGTACAATTTAATCCGCAAAAAATAAAGATTAGATTGGAGAAAATTCAATGGGAAATTTCAAAAAATATATAGTTTTGTGGCTAAGTCAAAGTATATCGCAGCTGGGAAGTTCTATGACGGCGTTTGCGCTTGTTTTATGGGTATATGAACAAACACATTCCACACTTTCTGTTTCGCTGATATCATTTTGTAATTATGTGCCGTATATTTTGACGAGCATATTCATTGGCTCTTTTATAGACAGTCATCGAAAAAAATCAGTTATGCTTGTAGCAGATAGTATTCCCGCAATGACTTCTCTGTTTACTCTGGGCTTTTTAATAGCCGGAAATCTCGCCGTATGGCATATTTACATCGTCAATATGATTGTGGGAGTTAGTATGGCATTTCAGCAACCGGCATCTTCTGTTGCGATAGAAAAAATTGTGCCAAAGAATAAACTGTCTAATGTAAGTGGTATGAACTCTTTTTCTGGCAATTTAGTCATTGTATTTAGTCCCATGTTGGCGGCTGTGTTTTTTTCTGTCGGTGATTTACCGCTGATTTTGCTATTTGATTTATTTAGCTTTTCGGTTGCCTTTTGCGTACTGTTATTTTTAATTCGCATACCGGAACGGCTTACAAAGGAAAAATTCAAGTCTCCTTTTGCAGAAATCCTGGTTGGATTTCATTTTCTGAAAACAGAAAAGGGAATTTTATACATCATGTTTACAATGGCCGTAATAAACTTCTTTTCAAGGTTGACTTATGAAAATATATTATCGCCGATGATTTTAGCAAGAAGCTCCGAAAACAATCTTGTCTTGGGAATTGTAAATGCCTGTATGGGAATTGGCGGAATTGTGGGCGGTTTGCTTGTATCCATGAAAAGAGAAAGCAGGAAAAAAGCAAATATGATTTATGTTTCTGCTGCACTATCTTTTCTTTTAGGAGATTTAACAATGGCTGTTGGCAGGAATGTATTTTTTTGGTCATTTGCTGCTCTTGCTGCAAGTTTACCACTTCCATTCATTATGGCGGGACAAAATTTGATACTGTACAAAAAAATACCCGACAATATTCAAGGGCGGATATTTGCTGTAAAAAATGCTGTTCAATACAGTACCATTCCTTTCGGTATTCTTTTAGGCGGTTACTTATCTGATTATGTATTTGAGCCTTTCATGCGTTCAAATTCAGATGTTGTGACTTTATTGGAAAAGATTGTAGGAACTGGTGCGGGCGGTGGCATGGCTGTAATGTTTTTATGTACGGGAATTTGTGGTTTTACCATGAGCATTTTTTCTCTTTTTTGTAAAGAAATACAAAAATTAAATGACTGCTGATTTTTAATCTAATAGCGAAAAATAATTCCCAGTTTATCAAATTAAAGGAAGTGTCAAAGAATGGAACAGGAAATGCCGGACTATGAAACGATACGCGCCGCTGTTGCGGGCGAAAAATGGGCGTTGGAAAAGGTGCTTGATTGCTACGGCGGCGAAATCAACCGCCTTGCTACGATAAAGAAGCGTCAGCCGGACGGAACGGTAAAAGAGGAAATTGACGAAGATATGCGGCAAACACTGATAATGAAACTGTTGGAAGCTATCCCGCAATTCCCTCTTGAAGAAATGGAAAGAGAGGAAACAGGCAATCGGAACGAAAAATCATAAAAGGGTCGGCGGGCAGTTGTTACGGACGGATAAGCAGTTCCGGCATTTGAAGCAACGGCAGAAAGAAGCTGTCAGCCTGTGGCTGTATGAAGAATACCGCCGCCTTTGGCTTGAAAAAGGGCATGAGCCGCACAAGCGGAATAATTGGAAAATCGTCGCCGCCGTCATGGAACGGATTGAAGTTGCGGGGATATGGCTGCCGGAACAGGAAGTAACAAAGGATTTCCACCGCCGCAAAGCCCATTACCGGGGCAGGATTGAAAAGGAATTACAGACAACAGAGCAAACCGATAAACAGGCATAGAAAAAGCCGAAGCGCGGACAGTCAGTAAAGACGATCCGCGCCCCGGCTTTCTTTTTCGGGTGCAGTTTTGAAATGTTACGCAGTAGAACGCTGTTTTTGAGGGAAAAGGTATAAAGCCCTTACCCTATGGGGAAACGGCTGTCAGAAGCCCGTAAAACAAGGCTTTTTTCGCCCTTATTGCGTAACAAGGGCGCGGCGTTTCCTCATACGCTCGGCTGCCTGTCTGCGGGTAATGCGTTTCCGGCACTCCGGGCAGTATTTGACGCTGTTTGATTTTGATACAAAGGGCGCGCCGCACTCGGTACAACGCTTTTTATCCTCGGTCTTGTAAAGTTCCGCATACAGCAGCCTGTCAAGGGGAAGTACGGCAATCTGAAACCACTTGCAAAGCAACGAATAAGAAATAAGCTGCGGGCAGACACATTCCTCCCCGTCGTCAAGCAAGATACAGTGTCCGTTATCGCAGTTACAGCACTCCCGTTTTACAAGGGCATTGACTTTCCGGCTTTGCGGCGGCGTGAGCCGCTTGACCGCGCTCATGCTTCATCAGCGGCATAGACGGCAAGCTCCACATATTCCGTTTCCGTCAGCGCGTCCACTTTGGAAAGGGTGCGCTTTGCAAGCTCCCGCATATCCGCGTCCATGTAAGGCAGCGCAGCGTTCATGTTCTCCCTAAGCTGCTCCCGGTTTCCCTCATGGTAAATGCTCAAAAGGTTCATTTCTTCCACGGTAAACTGTGTCATGCTCATACCTCCATTTCTTTCTGTCGGGTCTTTGCCGCCTTTTTCGGGGCGGTTTTCTCTTTGCCTGCGGCAAGCTGCGCCCGGACAGAGGGGCGTATCTTGCGAACATCTTTGCTCCTGTCCTCGCCTTTGTCAATCAGCGCATAGGTTCCAAAACGGTCTTTGCTTTTGGAAAAGGCAAGGGTCTTATAGGGCAGCATGGAAAACAGGCGGTCAGCGTCCTTTTCTGTGGCAAGCCGGACAAAATACGGGGACAGCTCCACCATGAAACGGGTCTTGTCCGGGCTGTTCGGCTCCTGCAAAGACTTCATTTCCTCCACCACGCGGCGGGCTTCCCGTTCTATCCGGTTATCGTGCAGCATGGTTACATGGGCTTTGAAATCCCCCGGACGCAGCTTTTCCCGGCTGCGCTGTTCCTCCATGAGTACGCCCCGCAGGGCTTCCGGGTCGTTTGGCTGCGCTTCAAAGCGTTCAAACTTCCCAAGCTGCGGGTCGGGGTTGCCGTCAAAATACTGTCCGGCGGGCTGTTTCCGTTCCCCATGCTCATAAACCAG